>CAZABH010000004.1:0-114258 GCA_964483585.1 uncultured Flavobacteriaceae bacterium | reverse complement strand
TTCGCGCAGCACTTGGCGAAGGCACCGCTCGAACTCTGTTCGAAGGGCGATTACGCGTCGTTGGTTATGTCGACGAACACGCCGAACACTACACAAGCCGGTACAGGCCTGACCCCGTGGGATTCCACGAAGTTACCGGCAACTTTCCAAGGCTTGTCGCCCGAAACGTTCACCCGGCCATCCGAAGGCTGACCTACGAATTTGACGTCGAACTTGCCGGATCCACTCCGGACCACATTCACACCGTCAAGCAACGATTGGGAATTTAAGCTCCATGCAGCTTCAGGAATTTTATGCAGAACTCCGGGAGAACATCCGGTCGGAAGCTGCCACTCAGCTCTCGGATCCGGACCAACCCTATCCGCAGGAGGAGAAGATATTCAGTCAACTGGTCATGGATCAGATGGCGGAATCCGGCATGACCGAGGATCCCACCTCCTGCTTCTATGCAGCCGTGCTTGGCCGAGCCAGGCTCAAGCTCACCGGATACTCCATCTCGAGCGACACAACCGAACTCGATCTTTTTGTAAGCCTCTATCAAGGCCACGACCAGCCGGCGGCGATCCCGGACAGCGAAACCAAGGACGCGGCGCAGAAATGCGTGCAATTCCTGTCAAAGTGTGCCGAACGAAAACTGGTTCCGACGCTTGATCCAGCAAGTGACGTATACCCTCTCGCATTGGTTATCCAGGATTCATACTCACAGCTGGACCAGATACGGATCTTTGTTCTCACTGACGGCATAGCAAAATCCAAACAATTCAAACCACGCGAGGTTGAAGGAAAGGCCGTACATCTCGAGGTCATGGACATCGAGCGCCTCTTCAACCAGCAATCGGCTGGCAAACCCCGGGATGAACTGGTTGCGGATTTCACGGCGTCCGGAGGCAAACCCCTGCCCTGCGTCTATGTTCCCGGTACCCGAGTTGACTACGACTATATCCTCACCGCGTTTCCTGGCGAGACTCTTCGCTCTCTCTACGAAATGTATGGATCCCGCCTTATCGAGGCGAACGTCCGATCCTTCCTGAGCGACCAGGTCAAGGTGAACAGGGGCATCAGAGACACACTTCGCAATCAGCCGGAGCACTTTCTGGCGTTCAACAATGGCATTGTCATTGTCGCGGACGCTGCACATGTGGAGGGTGGCGCGCAAGGGTATACGGGTCTTGCTTCATTGAAGGGCCTTCAGATTGTCAACGGGGGGCAAACCACTGCGTCCATCTACTTTGCGAAACGGAAAAATCCCGAAATCAATCTGGATCAGGTTCGGGTTCCTGCGAAAATCATTGTCCTTAGACGGACAAATAGCGGTCAGGTGGAAGCCGAAGAGGAGTTTGTCGCCAACATTTCAAAATACTCCAACAGCCAGACGGCGGTAAAACTCTCAGACCTATCAGCCAACAAGCAATTTCATGTGGAGTTCGAAAAGCTAGCGGCGACTACAATTTGCTCAGATGGAACAAGCCGCTGGTTCTATGAACGCGCGGCCGGCAGCTACAAGGTTCTGCTTGCACGCGAGGGGACCACCCCTGCGAGACTGCGCAACCTGAAGGCCAACGTTCCGGCATCAAGAAAGATATCCAAGACAGACTTGGCCAAATACATCAATGCATGGGACGAGCGGCCGGACCTCGTCAGCCTCGGCGCTCAGAAAAACTTCGACAAGTTTCAGGATCGGCTGGAAGAGGAACCCCAGTTTCAACCTCAAGCGATCGATGTAACCTGGTACAAGCACGCGATCGCCAAAGCGATAATTTTCAAATTTGCATCGAAGATGGCCAAGACGCGATACAGACAGGCCCAAGCAAACATTGCCGCATATCTGGTTTCAGTGCTGTCCCATCAGGTTGGTTCCCGAATAAACTTAGATCGGATTTGGCAACGCCAGGCCCTGTCTGAGCAATTGCAACAGCAGCTGACAAAGTGGGGAGATGAAATTGACACCCTCTTCGCCAACAACTCAGGAGGCCGCCAATTGACCGAGCAGGCCAAGAGAGCAGACATGTGGGCCATTGTAAGAAATGGCACATCCACAAATGTGCAAGCCAATATTCCCGAGCTCTCCTAAAGGAGGCGTGCGATTACATCCTGCACCATCCTTATAAGCCACACTGAGCGCCACGGTTGACCGATCAATGCGGCTTGACCGAGGTGACCTGCCCCCGGCTTTTCGGGCCTCGGATCAGGAGGGCTGGCTTCTCAAGTTAAGGCTGGTCCGAAGAATCTGGGCAGGTCAATGGCTATTCACATGTTTTTTTGTTTTTTGAGCCATCTCGGTATTCCGTTGCGTAGCGTGGCTTCTTGGCATGGAAGATTTATGCGTCGCCTCTCAGCGAGCTGTGCCACACATTATTGCGCGCGCCCTCTTCGACCCAAGTGTCTCACCGGCGAGCTGCAAGGAGGTCCTCAGACCCACCGTTGCCAAGCTTGGGAAGTCAACCGACCTCCCACTGTGTCACTAGGTGAAGCGCAAAGTGAGATCATTGTCTGTCAAGATATGGAGTGGGCAGGTGTCTACTTCGACGCCATTGAAGAACATTTTGAGTTTTCCATTCGAAGGTATGGAAGAGCTAGTGGTACGACAGCTGATACGAAGGGGTTGAATGCTGCAAGAAAAATGCTATGTGTTCTGGGTAGTTAGCTTAGACCCCAGGTCGTCTTCTGGGCACCATTCCCGAAAAGCGAGCAGACGTTCCGGGGAACTCCCTACATGAAAATCCACTTTCACGAGGGCGACCTGCCCGGCGGTGTCGACTTCGGCAAGAGTGTCGCAATTGATACCGAAACGCTGGGACTGAACCCGTTACGTGATGCGCTATGCCTAGCGCAACTGTCTGGTGGCGATGGTCATTGCCACATCGTACGCTTTGACAGGAAGTCGTATCGCGCGCCCAACCTCGTGCGTTTGCTGGAAGACACGGAGGTGGTGAAGATCTTTCACTACGCGCGGTTTGATGTCGCCGTGTTCAGGCAGTACCTGAATGTAGCGGTGAACCCCCTGTGGTGCACCAAGATCGCTTCCAAACTTGTGCGCACCTACACGGACAAGCATGGCCTGAAAGACTTGGTCAAGGAACTGCTTGATGTCGACCTGTCAAAGCAACAGCAAAGCTCGGACTGGGGCGCAGCAAGACTGAGCGATGCCCAACTCGCCTATGCTGCATCGGACGTTTTGCACCTTCATAAGCTCAAGGCTGCCCTCGAGGGCATGCTGGTTCGTGAGGGGCGGATGGAGCTGGCGCAGGCAAGCTTTGGCTTCGTGGGCACGCGGGCGGCGTTGGACCTGGCGGGCTGGTCCGAGGCAGACATCTTCGCGCATTGACCCGAGAGCGGTCACCTTACTGCTTTTTCAGCCTCTTTGAACCCGGCCGAGCCTGCCGACAGGGTCGGCAATTGCTTGATTCCCCTCGAGGGAGGGACCATACTCTGCGTGCGCCTTTTTTGCTGCGGAGCCAATCGTTTTCTCTGGAACGTTCGGCCTTGGGCGAGGCCCCGTACGACGAGCAGGTCCAATGACAGTCGCGCACAACGAAGTTCCCGGTAAGCACCAGACGGCAAACGATCTCGAAGCGGCACGACGCGTCCTTGAGACGGAAGCCGGCGCGCTCAGCGAGCTGGCGCGATCGCTCGACATCGGGTTCTCGAAGGCCGTGGATCTGATCATGGGCATCGAGGGTCGCCTGATCGTCTCGGGCATGGGCAAGAGCGGGCTGGTTGGCACAAAGATCGCGGCTACCTTCGCATCCACCGGCACGCCCTCGCAGTTCGTGCATCCTGGCGAGGCCAGCCACGGCGACCTCGGCTTCGTCACGCGGAAGGATGCGGCGCTTCTGCTTTCGAACTCGGGCAAGACCCAGGAATTGACTGACATTATCGAATATACGCGTCGTGCGGGCATTCCCGTGATCGCGATCACCAGCGGCGCTCAATCCCCCTTGGCACAACATGCGGACGTACCACTGATTCTTCCGCAAGCCGCAGAGGCCTGTCCCATGGGCTTGGCGCCGACCACATCGACTACGATGACACTGGCGCTCGGGGATGCGCTGGCGGTCGCGCTGATGAAGCGGCGCGGTTTCACGCCCGACGACTATCGGGCGCTGCATCCAGGCGGATCGCTGGGTCGCAAGCTCGTGCGTGTCGCGGACATCATGCATTCTGGCAGCGAGCTGCCCCTGGTTGCTGCGAGCGCGCCGATGAGCGAGGTGCTGCTGGAAATGACTTCCAAGCGCTTCGGTTGTGCCGGCGTTGTTGACCCGGACGGCTGCCTGCTGGGCGTTATCACTGATGGTGACCTCAGGCGGCACATGCAGGGAGATCTGCTCACGTCTACGGCATTCCAGGTAATGACGTCGCACCCGCGCCTGATCCGCGAAGGCGCACTGGGGGCGGAAGCCCTGCGCCTCATGAACCAGCACAATGTCCCGGTCACATGCCTCTTTGTCGTGCGGGACGAGGATGCTGCAGCCCCCAATCCACGCCCCGTGGGCATCGTGCACGTGCATGACTGCCTGCGTGCGGGCGTTGCGTAGGCGCTCGTACGCCATGGCCCGCTACATCCAGGACCCCGCGACCGGACGCCTCGTTCCTGCACCGGAACCAGCGCCCCGCTCTCGCCTTGACCGCTGGGAGACCCGTGCCCGACAGCGAGCCGATGCGACTGCGGGCTATTCACGTTTCGTGCGCATCATGAAGGTGATGCTCCCTGTGGTCGCCCTCAGTCTGGTTGCGATGGTGATCCTCTACTCTGCCAATGGGCGCGATGGTGAAACAATCCGGATCACGACGACGCAGTTGAAGGACATTACGGCGGACCGTGCGCTGCTTGCCCCGAAGCTTGTCGGTACGGATGGTCGCGGGCAGCCTTTTACCGTGACTGCAAAGGGAGCCTCGGTCGAACCCGGGAAGGCGCGCCTCATGACGATCGACGACGTGAAGGCCGACATCACCATGCAGGACAAGAGTTGGCTGCAGGTCGGTGCGACGGAGGGGGTCCTGGATGTCGAGGGCAAGACACTGGACCTCAAGCGCACGATCAACATCTATTCTGACCGTGGCTATGAATGCCATACTGAGCAGGCGCGTTATGATTTCGGATCGGGGGTCCTGAAGGGTGAAAAACCCATCAAGTGCCAAGGCCCACTTGGCGTGATTGCGGCCCAGCGCTTTGAGGGCATGAAGGACCCCGGCATCCTGAAGTTTTCGGGTGGCGTGTCCACGAACTATTTTCCGGCAGCGCGCCAGGGCGAGGCGGCTGATGCTGCCAGCACGAACCCCGAGGGCATTGCCGAAGCTGTTGGCGATGATGAGGATGCGAGCGTCAACGGACGACAGTCCGTGGCGCCGAACAAGAGGTAAACTGACGTGAGACCCACTACATGCCTGGTTCTGGCCGCCCTGACGGCAATTGCCGCCGCTCCTGCTGCGC
The DNA here is from genome assembly GCA_964483585.1 of uncultured Flavobacteriaceae bacterium. Taxonomy (GTDB): domain Bacteria; phylum Pseudomonadota; class Alphaproteobacteria; order Micropepsales; family Micropepsaceae; genus SZUA-430. The sequence goes on along the minus strand of CAZABH010000004.1, from coordinate 108,827 downwards.
TGGCCCAAGGCGTTCCCAACCCCTTCTCCGGCATGGGGCGCGATAGCGACCAACCGATATCAATCACGGCCGACTCGACCACGGCCGACATGCGAGCCGAGACGGCAACCTACGCCGGCAATGTTCGCGTCATGCAGGGCAATCTGATCCTGCGATCGGACACACTGGCCATCAAGGTGTCGCGAGGGACGATAGAACACATCGAAGCCAAGGGTGGCGTCATTCTCACGTCCCCTCAGGGACAGGCGACTGGCAGCACGGCTGTGTATTCCATCTCGGAACGCGTGGTGAAGCTGTCGGGCAAGGTCACGCTGGTCAAAGGTCCTAATGCGATGCAGGGGTCTTCACTCGTGGTTAACCTTGCAACAGGAAAAGCGGACCTGCTGGGTGGTGGCCCGGATGGTCGTGTCACCGGAATATTCGTTCCAACAAAACCTTTGAAGCTTCCAACCCCCGGATCTCTGCCAAAATCCGGTGGTGAGAAGAAAGAAAGCGGATCAAATCCCTGAATTTCAACGCAACTTTAAGGCCAACCGTCATCTTATCGATGGGTTGAATTCGTAAAGCGCTCTTGAGCAAGACAGATATGAACCACGCTGGCGCAGAAGGCCTTGAGTATGGACGACCACATCTTGTGGCCGAACAATCTGGCCTGGTCGTGAACCAGATCGGGAAGAGTTTTCGCCGCCGTCCTGTTGTGCGCGGTGTATCGCTGCAAGTGCGCCGCGGTGAAGCCGTTGGTCTGCTGGGGCCCAATGGCGCCGGCAAGACCACATGCTTCTACATGATCACGGGCCTGATCCCTGCCGACAGCGGGCAAATCCTGCTGGATGGCCATGACATCACGGTCCTGCCGATGTACCGCCGCGCGCGACTGGGGATCGGCTATCTGCCTCAGGAGGCCTCGATCTTCCGTGGACTGACGGTTGAGCAGAACCTGATGGCAGTTGCCGAGCTTGTCGCGCGTGACCGGGACAAGCGCCAGCAACTGGTGGATGATCTGCTGGCTGAATTCTCGATAGAACACCTGCGCCGCGCGCCCGCGCTTGCCCTGTCCGGAGGCGAGCGGAGGCGCGTGGAAATTGCGCGTGCGCTGGCGACACAGCCATCGTTCATGCTTCTGGACGAGCCCTTCGCCGGAATTGATCCGATTGCCATCGGCGATATCCGCAAGCTTGTTCACCATCTCAAGGAGCGCGGGATCGGCGTCCTGATAACCGATCACAATGTGCGCGAAACCCTCGACATCATAGATCGTGCCTACATCATTCATGACGGAGAGGTCATGACAGAAGGCACGCCGCATGAAATCGTCTCGAATATCGATGTCCGCCGGGTCTATCTCGGCGAGAAATTCTCCCTGTAGGATACCCGCTCGATGGCACTGAACCAGAGACTGGAGATCCGGCAGGGACAGGGCCTCGTGATGACGCCCCAATTGCAGCAGGCCATCAAGCTGCTGCAGATGTCGAATCTCGAGCTTCAGGTCTTTGTTGAACAGGAAATCGAGCGCAACCCCCTGCTTGAGCGCGAGGAAGGTGACGGCCCGGCCGAGCGCGATGCGGAGCCGGTCGCTGCCGAGGCGTCCACGCTGACGCTGTCTGAAGACGCGCCCCCATCGAATGCGGCCGAGGCGGTCGATACCGACTATGACAATGTCTATGGCGAGGACGCCGCCAGCGATCGCGCTGATGAAGCGCCGCGCGAGGCGGCCCCTTCGGCGCAACTGGACGGACGCAGTGGTCGGCAGGACAGCGAGGATGCCCTTTCGCTTGAGGCCACACTGACACGCCCGCCCAACCTGCACGAGCATCTGGAAGCGCAGCTGCAGCTTGCCTGCACGGACCCCCGCGATCGACTGATCGGGGCCTACCTCATCGACATGATCGATGAGTGTGGTTACCTGATGGCAGACCTCGGAGTGATTTCGCAGACGCTGGTTGTGCCCGTCACCGACATCGAGACGGTGCTGAAGTCCATACAATCCTTCGATCCGACAGGCGTAGGGGCGCGCTCGCTCAGTGAGTGCCTGGCCCTGCAGCTCAGGGAACGGAACCGGCTTGATCCTGCGATGCAGGCCTTGCTGGACAATCTGCCTCTGCTCGCAAAGAGGGACATGCAAGGCATTCTGCGGGTCACAGGTGTGTCGGCGGAGGATGTCGCCGACATGGTGGCCGAGATCCGACAACTCAACCCCAAACCGGGTCTCAAATTCGGCAGTGAGCCCGTGCAGCCGGTGGTGCCCGACATCCATGTCCGTGCTTTGGCCAATGGCGGCTTTCAGGTCGAGCTCAATACGGAGACCTTGCCTCGCGTCCTCGTGAACTCGCGCTATGCGGCCACCGTGGGTGGCAAGGACAAGGACGCCAAGGCCTATGTGACCGAGCAACTGAACAACGCCAACTGGCTTGTTCGAAGTCTCGAGCAGCGTGCGCGCACCATCCTGAAGGTGTCGGCTGAAATCGTCCGGCAACAGGACGGGTTCCTAGCGCATGGCATTTCGCATCTGCGGCCGTTGAACCTCAAGACCATTGCTGAGGCGACGAGCATGCACGAGTCGACGATCAGCCGCGTTACAGCGAACAAGTACATGGCTACGCCCCGTGGTACTTTCGAACTGAAGTATTTCTTCTCGTCTGCGATCCAGTCAGCAGAGGGTGGAGAGGCGCATTCAGCAGAGTCCGTGCGCCACCGCATCCGCGAACTCATCGATGGAGAAAGTCCGACCGCTATCCTGTCCGACGACCGGATCGTTGAAGTGCTGCGAGGGTCGGGAATCGACATCGCACGTCGCACGGTTGCAAAGTACAGAGAGGCGCTGCGGATCCCCTCCTCGGTGGATCGCAAGAAATTGAAGATGTCTTCTGCCATTTCGGCCAGCGGGCCGACCCCTTGAAGAGGTCACTGCGCATGGCCAAATCTGATTTCGGGCTTGCCCCTTACACTGGATTGCACAATGGTCGGGTCAGCGTTTCGACTGCCCCACTAGTTTCGGACGGCAAGCTCATCGACGACGTCCATTTTTGGTGACACTATAAACAACCAGGGACCCGACGCGCCATGGAACTCAGCATCACCGGCAAGCAGATCGATATCGGAAACGCCCTTCGCAGCTATGTGCAGACCCGGATGACACAATCCGTGGGACGATTCTTCGACCGTCCGGTCGACGGGTCCGTGACATTCTCGCGGGACGGAAACGTCTACCGGACGGATTGTTCGGTGCATCTGGCTTCCGGGCTCTACCTGCATTCGCAGAGCCGGTCTTCCGACATCTATGCCAGTTTCGACGGGGCCATCGAGCGCATGGACAAGCGCGCGCAGCGTCATAAGGGGCGCCTGCGCGATCACCATAGCCCGTCGCGCTCGGCCTACGACGCCAGCCCGGCACGCGAACAGATCATCGCTGCGGATCATGGCGAGGATCATGAGCAGCCCGGTCCGCTGAATCCAATCGTGGTGTCGGAGGGAACGACGCAATTGCGGAAAATGTCGGTTGGCGAAGCCGTCATGCAGCTTGATCTCATGGAAGCGCCTGCCCTTGTGTTTCACAACGCTGCGCATGGCGGGTTGAACGTAGTTTACCGGCGCACCGATGGAAATATCGGGTGGATTGATCCGAACATGGACCTGACAAAGCGGTGAACGTTTCCCCGCGACCCAAGTTCCGGCGTCGTGCGCCATGAGTATCGCAGACATACTCAGCCCGACAGATGTGTTCTGTGACCTGAGGGCGGCCAACAAGCGCAGGCTCTTGTCCGATTTGGCCACGATCATGGCTTCACGGGTCGGGCTGGATGCTGGGGTCGTGTTCGAGTCCCTCTGGGCGCGCGAGATGCTTGCAAGCACAGCTGTCGGCCGCGGCGTTGCCCTGCCCCATGGGAGGATCGCCGGTCTTGCCCGGATTGCAGGCGTCTTCGTGAAACTGCAGACACCGATCGGCTTCGATGCGCCCGATGACGTGCCCGTGGATCTCGTGTTCCTGCTGCTGACGCCGGCGGAAGCCGGCGCTGACCATCTGCAGGCACTGGCCCGCATCTCACGTCTCATGCGCCATGCCGGCATGTGCGAGCAGTTGCGAGCAGCTACTTCGGCCGATACGCTTTATGCGCTTCTCACCGAGCCACCTGCTGGATCCAGGGCCGCCTGAGGTCAGTGGACGCTGACGGGCAACATGTCGTGCTCTCGCGCAGCGGCAAAGGCCAACTCGCGGTTGTCGAGCACAGCCAAGGGACGACCGTCTGCTGCGCAAACCACGAAGTAGGTCTGTACCGGGTCAAGGTGAACCTTGGGAGACACGAGGCCCTTTGACAGCAATTCCGCTGCCGGCGTCTCGCGGACATATACGAGATTGTCTGCGAGGAGGTGAGCGTAGGGGCCTTCTGGTCCCGAGCCGTTTGCTTCCGTCATTTGCTTGTTCTGCATGTGACTTGCTCCACGCGTGCTGGCCGGCGAGAACACTTCCCTCAGCCTTTCCTTACGCATCCTATATGGGGAGGCATTTGTGGAAATTGAATGGCAGGGTGCGGTCAATCGCCCTTGACCTCAGGGGCAATCTACCGTGATCGGAATCTGAACGATCTGCGGGTTTTGGGGGATCTGTCGAAGGTTTATCCTCAACAGGCCGTTTCCAAGCGTGGCAGAGACAACCTCGAGGTTCGAGGCGAGGGCAAAGCTGCGCGTGAAGGAGCGGGCCGCAATCCCCTTATGAAGGTAGGCCCTTCCATCGCCAGGGGGGTTGCGTTCTCCACGAACGCTCAGTTCCCGATCACAGACGGTCACCGCCAGATTCTCCGGCGCAAAGCCCGCCACCGCAATCGTGATGCGCATGGCGCCGTTTTCGAACTGCTCTATGTTCAATGGCGGAAAGGCGTCGGCGGAACTGCGGCTCGCGAACTCCACGAGGCGCTGGACCTCGTCAAAACCGAGGAAAAATGGACTTCCGGGCGTGAATGGCCTCGACATTTATGCGCTCCGGCCGCATTGCATTTTCGGTCACCCTTTTCCAAAAGGGGCCTGTCACGAGGCGGCAGCCCCGCCCCCTGCCCCCCTTCCATGGACAGCAAGAGTTTGTTTCGGTCCCTTCCCATGTCAAGCCAAGATACGCAGCTGTCCTGGACGGAAAGACCCTGTTTCGCGTTGCTTGATGACGCGACTTGGCCGGAGCGTGGCGCGGTCCTGCTTGAGAAACCTGTCGAGGAGATCCTGGTCCGCAGCCCGGACGAGACAGATCCCGCCCTGTCGCGCCTCGATGCGCTGGTCGCCTCAGGGACACCTGTCGCAGGGTACATGGCCTACGAGCTTGGTTACTGCCTCGAGCCAAGGCTTCGAGACAGGCTTCCGCCGACAGACCAGCCGTTGCTTCGGTTTGTTGCCTATTCGCGCCTCGAGGTTCTTTCAGCGCGCGAGCGGGACAGGTTTCTTGCAAGCGTCGGAGATTTCTCGACAGCGCATATCGGTACAGCAGAGGCGATCACCGACGCTGAGTACCGCCGACGGTTCGAGGCCGTGCACGGGCTGATCGGGGCCGGTGATGTCTACCAGGTGAATCTGACCTTCAAGATCCGCACGGACCCATTCGCGCAGGTGTCCGCTCTATACCTCAACCTCAGGGAGCGGGCGCGGGCCAGCGGTTGCGCCCTGCTGCATTTTCCCGATGAGGACGTGCTTTCGTTCTCGCCCGAGACATTCTTCAGTGTTGTTGGCCGCCAGATCCGCGTGCGCCCCATGAAGGGAACGACAGGACGGCATCCGGTGCCTTCCGTTGATCGTCGCCGGGCGCTGGATTTGCAGTCCGACCCCAAGCAACGGGCCGAGAACCTGATGATCGTGGACCTGATGCGCAATGATTTGTCGCGCATCTGTGAAGCAGGAAGCGTGCGCGTCGACGACCTGTGCACGGTCGAGACCTATCCGACCTATCACACCCTGACCTCAAGCATTACGGGGACACTGGCTGAGGATGCCTCGTTCTCACGGATTGTGCCCGCGCTGTTTCCCTGCGGATCGGTGACGGGCGCGCCGAAGATTCGTGCGATGGAGATCATCCGTGAGACCGAAGGCGAGGCGCGCGGCGTTTATTGCGGTGCCGTCGGGTTTGCTGCCCCGGGGCGCATGTCCTTCAATGTTGCGATCCGAACATTGTCCCTGACACCCAAGGGTGGGACGCTTGGTATTGGCGGGGGCATCGTGTGGGACAGCGAGCCGGACGGAGAACTGGCAGAGGCCCGACTGAAAGCGCGCTTCTTTACTGAAGCGCCCGTCCCGTTCCGTCTGATCGAGACGATGCGCTGGACGAAGGACGGTGGTATCCACCTGCAGGCCCGTCACTTGGCGCGGCTTGCGGCGTCGGCCCGGCATTTCGGCTTCCGGTTCAATGCAGACGCCCTTCTGGTGCAAGTTGCTGCGGTAACAAAGACCTTTGAGGGCGCGTGGCGCCTGCGCGTGACGCTGGGTGTGCGTGGCGACACGCAGGTCGAGACCTTTGCTCTTGAGCCTGCGGCTGGAGAATGGCCGTTTGCGCTTTCTCCTGATCGGGTGCTGTCGACCGACTGGAGGCTCTACCACAAGACGACACGGCGGGAACCCTATGAGGTGCTTGAGCGCTTGCGAGCTGCAAACCCTACCCTGGAAGAGGTCGTGCTTGTCAACGAGCGGGGCGAGCTGACCGAGGGCTGCCGCTCGACCCTGTTCATCGAGCGCGACGGGGTTTGGCTGACGCCGCCGCTATCCTCCGGACTGCTTGATGGCTGTCTGAGACAGGCGATGCTGGACGAGGGGCCGCAGCGCACGGTCGAGACCGTGCTTTACCCAAGCGATCTTGGTATTGGAACGGTTTGGTTCGGGAACTCGCTCAGGGGCCTGATACAGGGGCGGCTGATTGCCCCGTGAGATTGCGGCGGGCCGATGCATGGGCTAACGATGGCGCGCTTGTTCACAGGTCCATCCCATGCTTCGCAGCCTCTACGACCGAACCGTTCAGCTTGCCAATCACCCTAGCGCGTTATGGGTGCTCGCTGTTGTTGCCTTCACGGAGAGCTCGTTCTTTCCCATCCCGCCGGATGTGATGCTGATCCCGATGGTGCTGGCCAATCCACGCAAGGCTTGGCTGTTCGCCGGGGTCTGCACGGCTGCCTCGGTTGCCGGAGGATTCTTCGGTTATGCGATCGGCTACTTCTTCTTCGAGACCGCGGGTAAATGGGTGATCGAGGCCTATGGCCTGCAGGCAGCGTTCGAGAACTTCCAGCAATTGTTCAACGAGTGGGGGCTTTGGGCCACTGTCATCGGAGGCCTGACGCCCGTGCCCTACAAGCTGGTGACCATCGCCAGCGGCGCCGCACATTTCGATCTGCTGACGTTTGGCCTGGCCTCGCTGGCGACGCGTGGCGGGCGCTTCTTCGTCGTGGCCGCCCTTCTCTACTTCATCGGCGATCCGATCCGTCTTTTCGTCGAGAAGCATCTGACGCTGGTAACGACGGCCTTTGTGGCGATCCTGCTGGCCGGGTTCGTTGCCTTTGCCTATATCTGAACCCGGTCAGATGCGGATGATCCCTTCAAGATAAGGCGTCACCCGGCCCCGGATGAGCACGCGCTCGCCTTGCTCCTCGCAGTCCAGCGTGCCGCCACGGCTGCTGAGCTGGCGGGCCTTGAGGCGCGGCTTGCCCAGGCGCTTGGCCCATAACGGGGCGAGTGCTGCATGGGCTGAACCGGTCACTGGGTCTTCCGGCACGCCCTTGCCCGGCACAAAGAAGCGCGAGACGAAATCGAAGCCTGCGTCACCGCCAGCGGCCGTGATGATGAGGCCATCCTCGCCGAACTCCTCAAGGGCTTCGGCCAGCGTGCTGTCGGATTCCGCCTCGAGGATCTGGTCCACCGTATCGAAGAGCGCGATGGCGTAGTTGGCTTTCAGGACTTCTCGAGGGGCGATGTCGAGTGCTTCTTCTATGGCTTCGGCGAAGTCCTCGGCTTCGGGGTGCGGCAGCGCCTGATAGGCGGGCAGCGCCATCTCGAGCATGCCGGCTGATCCGCGGGTGACGATCAGATCGCCGCTCTGGGTCGAGAACGTCACTGATGCAAGCGATTGGGCGAGGTATTCCAGGATGACGTGGCCACTGGCCAGCGTTGCGTGCCCGCAGAGGGGAACCTCGACTTGCGGCGTGAACCAGCGCAATTGGCAGCGCGCATAGTCTCCTTGAACGGCGGGCACGAAGAACGCCGTCTCGGAGAGGTTGTTCTCGGCAGCGATGGCCTGCATCTGCTGGTCCGGGAGCCAGGAGCCGAGCGGGATCACCGCGGCGGGATTGCCCTCGAATAGCTTCTCGGCGAAGGCATCGACCTGCCAGATCCTGAGTTCCATGGCACTAACCTCCCTTGAAGGGTTCAACGGTGTGGGCGTGATTGAGCGGGCCGTGGCCCTTGCCAAAGCCAGGCGCTGTCTGGATGGCGATCCGGACATAGTCGCGGGCGCGCGCGATGGCCTCGATCATGGTCATACCTTGTGCGAGACCTGTTGCGATGGCCGATGCCAGCGTGCAGCCCGTGCCGTGTGTGTGGCGGGTTGTGATGCGCGGGGAGCGCCACTCGTGGCGCCCTTCGGGGCCTTCGTAGACATCCACAATCTCGCCTGCATCAAGATGGCCACCCTTCAACAGCACCGCCTTTGCGCCGAGCGCCCGCAAGTCTCCGATTGCATGCAGCATGTCGGACAGAGATACCACGGGCCGCCCGATCAGGACGCCAGCCTCCGGCAGGTTCGGGGTGATCAAAGCCGCAAGCGGCAGCAGGCGTGTCTTCATGGCACCGATGGCGTTGTCGACCAGAAGGCGCGCTCCACCCTTGGCAACCATGACCGGATCGACGACCAGCGGGGTCGTGCTGGCCTCGCGATCGAGCACGTCGGCGACGGCTGCGATCAACGATGGGGTGCCGAGCATGCCGGTCTTGATGCAGTCGGCGCCCAGATCGGCAAGCACGGCGCGTGCTTGCGCGGCGACGATATCGTCGGGGACCGCATGAATGCCCGATACGCCGTTCGTGTCCTGCACCGTGATGGCGGTAACGGCCGTCATTGCGTAGCCACCGAGTGCGGTGACTGCTTTGATGTCGGCCTGGATGCCAGCACCGCCGCCAGAGTCTGAGCCTGCTATGCTGAGAACGCGGCCGCGCAAGAGATTCGGTTTCATGGATCCGAGACTAGAGCAGCGACGCCCGGGTTAGAAGACGGGCTGGTACGCGATCAGGCGGCGCAAGCCTTCTCGATCACGCGCACGATGTCGCCTACAACCGTGCGAACGAGTTTTTCATCTTCACACTCGCCCATGACCCGTATCAACGGCTCGGTGCCGGACTTGCGGATCAGAAGGCGGCCGGACCTTGCCAGCCGCGCCTCACCGTCCTGAATAGCTGCAACTACTTCCTTGTTCTCGAGCGGCTTGGCGCCTGGTCGGAAGCGAACATTCTGCAGGATCTGCGGCAGTGGCTCGAACAGATGGGCGGCCTCGCTTGCCCGCTTGCCGGTCTCGGCCAGCACGGCCAGGACCTGAAGGGCTGCGATCAATCCGTCGCCAGTGGTCGAGAAATCGCTGAGCACGACGTGGCCCGACTGTTCGCCGCCGACGTTGTATCCGTGCTCGCGCATGTGTTCGACCACGTAGCGATCGCCGACAGCGGTGCGGACCAGTTGCAGGCTCATCCCGTCAAGGTAACGCTCGAGGCCGAGGTTCGACATCACGGTCGCGACGATGCCGTTGCTCTTGAGCAGTCCGGAGCGCGACCAGGAGCCAGCGATCAGGGCGAGGATCTGGTCGCCATCGATGATCTGCCCTTTCTCGTCGCAGATCACCACGCGGTCGGCGTCGCCATCGAGCGAGATGCCGAGATCGGCGCGCGTTTCTTTCACGCGGTTGCACATGAGCGCAGGCGCGGTCGAGCCGCACTCGCTGTTGATGTTGAAGCCGTTGGGATCGACGCCGATCTTGATGACCTCGGCGCCAAGTTCCCAAAGCACTTCGGGTGCGACGCGATAGGCGGCGCCATTCGCGCAGTCGACGACGATGCGCAAGCCGTCGAGGCGCAGGCTCTTGGGGAAGGTGCGCTTGGCGAATTCAATGTAGCGGGCCTGGGCATCGTCGATGCGCTTGGCGCGCCCGAGGCGGCCCGGTTCGGCAAGGCCCTCGCGCAGGCTGCCGTCCATCAGGTTTTCGATCTCGGTCTCGACCTGGTCGGACAGCTTGTAGCCGTCGGGCCCGAACAGCTTGATCCCGTTATCCTCGTAGAGGTTGTGCGAGGCCGAGATCATCACACCGAGATCGGCACGCAGCGAGCGGGTCAGCATAGCCACGGCCGGCGTCGGCAGCGGACCAAACTGGAAGACGTCCATGCCAACCGAGGTGAAACCGGCGACGAGGGCGGTTTCAATCATGTAGCCCGACAGGCGCGTATCCTTGCCGATCACGACGCGATGCCTGTGGTCGCCGCGGGTGAAATAGCGACCGGCCGCCATGCCGACCCGCAACGCTGTCTCGGCCGTCATCGTGGCGTTGGCCTTGCCGCGAATGCCATCGGTTCCAAAATATTTGCGGGTCATCCGGTGCTCCGGGTGAGGGTCGTCTGATGAGACACTTCTACCACATTTTCCTGAAGAATGGCGAAAGCCAGTCGGGCGCGAATTAAGGGCTGTTTACCCTTGTTATATCGGGTCCGGCGGACGCGAGGGGCTTCCAGACGGCTAGGGCCTGACGCAAGGCTGCCACGTCATGGGTCCGGATCAGGTCTGCGCCACGGCTGGCTGCAAAGAGTTCTGCCGAGAGGGTTGCCGGACCCGAAGCTGCAATGTCGACCGCCGCGAGGCTGCGTATGAAGGACTTTCGGCTCACCGACACGAGCAAGGGCATGTGATAGCGTGTTTTCAGCTCGGGCAGACACCGCAACACGGTCAGGGATACTTCCGGATCGCGACCAAGAAAGTGGCCCATGCCCGGATCGACCACCAACCGCTCGCGCGCAACGCCTGCCCCCATCAATGCCTCGAGGCGTTCGTCGAAGAAGGCGAAGAGCGTCTGCATGATGGTCGCCGGATCGGTTTCGGTGACCCGGGCGATGCCGCGGCGGACGATATTGTGCATCACGACGAGACGCGCCTGCGATCGTGCGAGGCGGGGATAGAGGCCGGGATCGGGGAACCCCTGAATGTCATTCAGCCAGCCCGCGCCCTGATCGAGCGCCCAGGCCTGGGTCTGGGGTGCGAAGCTGTCGATCGAGAGGCGCGCGCGGTCGATGCCGCAGTCCATCACGGTCTTCAGACGGGCAATCTCCTCGTCCGGTGAAACAGGCTCGGCCGATGGGTTGGACGCCGCGGCACCGAGATCGAGGACGTCTGCTCCGGCGTCGATCTGGGCCTTCGCGTGCCGCGCGGCGTCGGCGGCTGCGAGGAAGCGGCCGCCGTCAGAAAAGGAGTCCCTCGTGATGTTGACGATCCCGAAGATCGTCGGACGATCTGTGGTGTCCACCGCCTGAAGCCCAACGCGTCAGGCGCTGGGCTGCGGTTCAGGCTGGGGGCCCGCCCCTTCAGGACCGCGCGGACGACCTGTAACAGGGACAGACGAGGGTGGTGGTGTCGGAGCCTGGGGCTCCTCGGGTGTCATCTCGCGCACAATCGGCTCGCCCCGCAGCAGAGCCAGGATTTCATCACCAGACAATGTCTCGTACTCCAGCAGCGCCTTGGCGATGGTGTGCAGGTCGCCGAGACGATCGGTCAGGATCTGTCGCGCCTTCTCGTGCGCTTCCTCAACTATGCGACGGATCTCCTCGTCGATCAGCTGGGCGGTTGCTTCAGAGACGTTCTGCGTTCGGGCCACTGAGTGACCAAGGAAGACCTCTTCCTCGTTCTGCGCATAGAGCAGCGGACCGAGGCGGTCGCTCATGCCCCACTTCGTCACCATGGAGCGTGCCAGACCCGTTGCCATCTGGATGTCGCCGGAGGCGCCGGACGTCACCTTGTCGTAGCCCAGGATGATTTCCTCGGCGACGCGGCCACCCATGGCGACTGCGAGGTTGGCGTACATCTTGTCGCGCGCATAGGAGTAGCTATCGCGTTCCGGCAGGCGCATGACCATACCCAGGGCGCGGCCACGCGGGATGATCGTCGCCTTGTGGATCGGGTCGGATGCCGGGCAATGAATGGCGACCAGCGCGTGACCAGCCTCGTGATAGGCGGTCTTGCGCTTTTCTTCCTCGTCGATGACCATCGAGCGACGTTCGGCGCCCATCATGACCTTGTCCTTGGCTTCCTCGAACTCGCGCTGAGTGACCATGCGCTTGTTGCGACGGGCGGCCAGGAGGGCCGCCTCGTTCACGAGGTTGGCAAGATCGGCTCCCGAGAAGCCGGGCGTTCCGCGGGCAATCGTGTTCGCATTCACGTCTGGCGCCAGGGGCACCTTCTTCATGTGGACGCGGAGGATCTTTTCACGGCCAACGATGTCGGGGTTGGGCACCACGACCTGGCGGTCGAAGCGGCCGGGGCGCAGGAGCGCTGGGTCCAGCACGTCAGGACGGTTGGTTGCCGCGATCAGGATGATGCCCTCGTTGGTCTCGAACCCATCCATCTCGACCAGCAACTGGTTCAACGTCTGCTCGCGCTCGTCATTGCCACCACCAAGGCCTGCGCCACGGTGACGACCGACGGCGTCGATTTCGTCGATGAAGATGATGCAGGGCGCGTTCTTCTTGGCCTGCTCGAACATGTCGCGGACGCGGCTTGCACCGACGCCAACGAACATCTCGACGAAGTCCGAGCCCGAGATCGTGAAGAACGGAACGTTGGCTTCGCCCGCGATGGCACGCGCAAGCAGCGTCTTGCCGGTGCCCGGCGGGCCCACCAGGAGCGCACCGCGCGGGATCTTGCCGCCGAGGCGCTGGAATTTCTGCGGGTCTTTCAGGAACTCGACAATCTCCTGAAGGTCTTCCTTGGCTTCGTCGATGCCAGCGACGTCTTCGAACGTCACACGGCCATGACGTTCGGTCAGGAGCTTGGCCCTGCTTTTGCCAAAGCCCATGGCGCGACCACTGCCAGCCTGCATCTGGCGCATGAAGAAGATCCAGACCGCGATCAGCAGCAGCATCGGCAGCCAGTTCACGAGAACCGACAACAGCGATGACCCTTCGCCCTCGCTTGGGTCGATCTTGACCGTCACCTGCTTGGTGTTCAGCAGTTCGCCCGTTATCGGCGCAATGTCCTTGGGGGCAACCGATGTGAACGGTTTGCCGCTGTCACGGTACTTGCCGGAGACGCGGTTGCCCTGGAAGGTCACGGACTCGATGCGACCGTTCTTGGCGTCCTCGATCACCTGCGAGATCGGGATATCAGCTGCCGCAACCTGCGGCGCGCGGTCCGACATCAGGTTCACCAGCGCCAGCACAACCAGGCCGATGATGAGCCAGACAACGATATTCCTGAGATTATTGTTCTGATTTCCGATCATTGGGATCCATTACCAGACGTTCCGAGTGGACGGGTTTTCAGGCCTCGCCTCATGCAACACATAGGTGCCCGTAGCACACAATGCCAGTCCACCTTAACATCTTGCTGGTTCACAGGACATTTCGAAAGCCGTGTCGGTCGGTGGATCGGGGGCAAATCCCTGTTGCCGTAGCGCCATTCAAAAACCCAGGAAATCTGCTGTCGCCCGAATGCCGTCGTCAAAGCCGAGGCTTGGAGCGCTTGCCAGTCGGCCATTGTGCCAGATGGCCGGGCAAGTCGCGGCGATCCGTCTGGGCTGGTGAACCGGAAATACTGCCTTTTCCTGCAGGGTAGTCACGCCTGAGGCATCCAGGGCTTTTACTTCGTATTCACCCGCAGGGGCGCTGCCGGGGATCGAAACACGGAAGCGGCCGTCCCAAACGCCGGACTGCCCGCTGGTAAGCCTCAGCACAGGGTTTTCCCGATCCAGGGCCGCGCCTTCGCGGACGACCAGCAGCCCGTCAGTGCGGATCTGCAGCCGGCAGCCGCCCAAGGTTCGGCCAGCCAAGGTCGAGGGGTTGCGCAGCCAGACAAGGATGTGCAGCAAGTCCTCGAACCGCGGGGGATAGTCCGCACCGGAAATTCCCCTCAGCACTTTTGCCAGCAGGCGCAACAGGATTTCATCCGGTGCCTGTCGCAGGGGTGCGGGATCCAGAGAGGCGTATCCGGCCGGAAAGAGGTTGACCGCACTTTCTGCCAGTTGGTCAACAAGGCCTTCGATGACCGCATTGGCGCGCGCCAGATGCGCGGCGGTCTGCGCCAAACGGTCGGGGGTCAGCCCCAAGTCTGCGAGCAACGGGGCTGAGGCCCTGATTTGAGACCTCAGAAAGCGCGGGTTGGCGTTGCTTGGATCCTCGATCCATTCCTGCCGCCTGGCGCACAGCGTTGCGACAAGGCGCCGGTGTGGGAAGGCCAGCAAGGGCCTTGAAAGCGAAAGGGCTCGTGCTGCGCGAAGGGGGAACGGGCTATTGGGCTTCATGCCAGACAGGCCCTCGAGGCCGCTGCCGCGTGACAGGCGGATCAAGAACGTTTCGGCCTGGTCATCGGCCGTGTGCCCGGTTGCCAGCTGGGTACAGCCATGCCCGAGCATTGCCTCGGCCATGAGGGTGTATCGCGCCTTTCGTGCCGCAGCCTGGAGATTGGACTGCCCCGGCCCTGCAGCCTGCCATTCAAGGATCCGGTGCTGCAGACCCAGTGCTGCGGCCCAGGTGCTTACCTTGGTCGCCTCTGCCAGCGAGCCTTCGCGCAGGCCATGATCGACGGTGAGCGCGAGGGGGGCTGGGCGACCCGTCTCGCGACACCAGTCAGCCGCGAGGCACATCAGGGCCATGGAGTCGGCACCACCAGAGACGGCAACGGCAAACGGCGCCTTGCCTAAGCATGCAACGGCGCTCGCCGCGAATTCGCTGGCGCTTACGGGTTGGTCCGGACTAGCCGGCGGTGCATTTGGCTTCGGCATAACGCTTGGCCGCCCGGTCAAGGATCGGCTTGGACGCCTTGGGGAATTTCTGCTTTACGGCGCCCAGCGTGGTGCATGCCTCTTTCTTCTGGTTGAGTTCCAGAAGCGACAGGCCAAGCTTCAGCATGGCGTCCGGCGCTTTTGGCGTCTTGGGGAAGCGCTTCAAGACGTCGGCAAACGAGGTGATGGCGCCCTTGTAATCCTTTTGTGTGAAGGCAATCTCGCCGGCCCAGAACTGTGCCATTCCGGCCAGTTCGTCCTTCGGGTTCGCAGCAACGAACGTCCTGAAGGCGGATTGCGACTCGACATATTGCGCGCGGCTCAGCAATTCCATCGCCGCATCATATTGTTGGCGCGGCGAGAGAACGGGCTGGATATCCTGCACGTCATCGGCGGGGAGCGTCCCCAGAGAGCCAGGCGAGCGCCCCGCGCTGCCAGAGCCGCCTTCATTCGGGGACACGTTGAGGACGCGCGGCGCAGACGGCGCGTTTGCGGGGGCTGCGATGGCTGGTTGCGGCAGGGTGCTTGCCGGCGCGCCACCTTCGAGGGCGCCGAGGCGGAAACTCGTTTCCTTGCGCGCGAATTCCAGCTGCTCCTGCAACTGGCGCATCTGGAAGGCCATTGTCTCGACCTGGCCACGCAGCTCGCGGAGGGAGGTCTCGAGGTCGTTGATCCGGGTTGCACTGCCTGCTGTGATCGGGGCGCCCGTGCCGGCGGTCGCCGGTGGGTGTCCCTTGTAGACCTCGTATTGCAGCTCGCGCAGGTCGCGCTCGACGCGGTCGAGCTTGTCGACAACACGGTCGAGATCCTCCGCCGGCGCAACACCTGCCGACAGCGCAAGCCCCGCAATGGCAACGAGTGCAAAGGCGAGATTGCGAACGGGGAGAATGCGGACCATGACAAAACGCTCCGTCATTTGGAACTAACCCTTGGGACCTGACTGTTCAGCGGAATGACCGGCGTCCCGGGGACCTTGCCGACCTGGTCGCCGACTGCCCCTATTGGCCGCAAGTCGTTGGCAAAATTGGGGCAAGCAGAAGAAAAATAAAAGGGGGGCTTTGCGCCCCCCTTGCGAAATCAGCGTTTTGGGCGCGACGTCAGGAGCTGGTTCCGGTCAGTATGACCGAATAGCCGCGGCGGTTCTGTTGCCAGCAACCCTCTTCGGATTCGGCGCAAACTGGGCGCTCCTTGCCGTAGGATTTGGTCTGCAGCCGGGCTGCATCGACCCCGAGGCTGACCAAGTATTCCTTTACAGCATAGGCGCGACGATCACCGAGTGCCAGATTGTACTCGCGCGTGCCACGCTCGTCACAGTGTCCTTCGATAACGAGCTTGACCGCGGGATATTTCTGAAGCCAAGCGGCCTGCTTTTGCAGAACTGGTTGGGCGTCGCCCCTGATCGCATGCTGGTCGAGGTCAAAGAGTACGGTGTCACCGACATTAACCCGAAAATCCTCGGACGAGCCCGGCGCGATCGCTGCGGTCGTCGGTCCGGTGGGGGTGGTTGGTGGGGTCTGGGGCTCGGTCGTCGAGCAGGCGGCAAGGGTTCCCGCAACCAGAAGCGCGGGCACAAGCTTCAACAAACCAGATGATCGAACCATGCGGAGATCTCCCTTGATGCGGCAGCGCAAACATGCGTGACGCAAAGATACTTTGGCCTTATGACAGATTGATACGCAAGAGCAAGACAATTGGACTGGACCGGAAAATTATTCCTAAACACGCGTTAATGACAGTGACGGCTGTCGCAAGAGTAGCCGGTTCCGGCCTTACTTGTTCAGCGGTGACCAGGCGGGGTCCGATGCGTCGCCCGGCGTGATGACACGCCTCAGGTTTCGTCCCGTTAGATCGACCGACCAGATGGAAGAGCTTCCGCCAACGGAACCCCGTCCAGGGGTTGTACGCGTGAACAGGATTACGCGACCGTTCGGTGACCAGGTCGGACCTTCATCCGAGAAGCTGGTGGTCAGGATGCGCTCGCCCTGCCCATCCGGGCGCATCACGCCGATGGAAAAGGACTGTCCGTTCTGGCGGGTGAAGGCAATCAGGTCGCCGCGTGGACTCCAGACGGGTGTCGTGTAACGCCCCTGCCCGAAGGAAATGCGGCTTTGCCCAGAGCCATCAGCATTCATCACATAGAGCTGTGGCGAGCCGCCTCGGTCGGAGTTGAACACAATACGCGTTCCATCCGGAGAATAGGTCGGCGAGGTATCGATCCCCGGATCACTGGTCAACCGCACGGGCCTGCGCGAACGCAAGTCGACGGCGTAAACATCCACATTGTTGTCTCGTGAATAAGAGAACAGCACCCTGTTTCCATCGGGACCGAAACGCGGCGCGAAGGTCATGCCGGCGTACTGGCCGATGATCTCGCGCTGGCCGGTCTGGAGATCGAACACGAAGACCGAGGGAACTGTCCGCTCGTAGGACATGTAGGTGATCGCCTGGTTCGCTGGCGAGAAGCGCGGCGAAAGAACAATGTGCTCGCCGTTGGTCAGGAAGCTCGGGTTGGCGCCATCCTGGTCCATGATCGAAAGACGATAGCGGCGCTTTGTCTTGGGGCCGGATTCGGAGATGAACACGATGCGGCTGTCGAAGTAGCCCTTCTCGCCCGTGAGACGCTCGTAGATCGCATCCGACACAAGGTGCCCAAGGCGACGCCAATTCTCGGGCGTTGTCTTGAAGCTCATGCCGACGATCTGCTTCTCGGCGAAGATGTCCCATAGACGGAAGTCAACCTGAAGCAGGCCGCCGGCGACGATCATTGCCTGACCGGTCACGAGACCCTCGGCCTTGATGACGCGCCATGAATTGAAATTGGGAACGGTGCTGAAGTTCGGGATCTTCTCGATGAACGATGCGCGATCGAGCGGCATGAACAGACCTGATCGCTCGAGATTGCTGCGAATGACGCTGGCAACCTCGGAGGCTGTCTGCTGGTCGCGCGGGGTGGGTCCGGAAAAGTCGGTTATCGCGATCGGGATGGGCTGGACCACGCCCTCGTCAAGCTTGATCTGGAGGGATGCCTGCGCGGCTGATGACAGGAACAGGACCGACACCATCAGCGAAGCCAACAGGCAAAGCGCGCGCGATATGTAGCTCATCCTTGCACTCCTCAACGTCATGTTCCGGATCAACAGCGGCGGCTCAATAGCCTGCCATCCGGGTGGGGTCAAAAGTAATCGTGATGTCGTTCCATGCATCGTATTTTTCGGGCGGCAACTGGAACGGGCTGCACATCAGGACTGCACGCCTGGCAGAGTCCGTGGCGGCGCGGAAGTAGGGATCGGCGAGGCCGCCCTTGTCCAAGAGTTCCGGCTGGGCTGCGACCGAACCGTCCGGGTTCAGGAAGATGCGCATTCTGAAGACGAGGGCCGAGGGATCAGGCGCGCCGACCGGGACGTTCCAGCACTTGCGCAACTGGGCGCGCAACGCGTCGATCTCGGTTGCGGTCATGGCGCTCTGGGCGCCGACGCCGCGCACGGATTTCTGCGCCGTGGGCTTGGCCCCTTCCCTTGTCTCAGCCGCAGGCGGGTTCTTGTCCATCTTGTCGATCAGACTGGTGATCCGATCGAGGTCGAATTCGTCCTTCTTCGGTTCCTTTTTTTCCTTCAGCTTTTCCGGCTTTGGTTCGGCCATGACCAGCTTGGGCTCAGGCTTCTTGGGTTCGGGCTTGGGCGACTCTTCCTTCTTCTCCTCGACGAAGCCTTCCTGCTCGGGCGGCAGCGGGGGTGGCGCCTCGTCGGGCATCGATTCCTGCGCGGCTGCGATCTCGGGCTGGGCTGCAGGCTCGGGCACGGGCTCGGGGGCGGCTTCCTGCGGCGTGACATTGGTCTCATTGGCCAGCGTCACGAGATCGACAGGAATGGCTTCCGCCGTCTGGATCGCCGGCGGGGCAAGGCTTGGCCAGACAAAGTAGGCCGCTGCAATCGCGCCGACGTGCAATGCCGCCGACACGACTGCCGCGCCCCAGAGCGGGTCGGACTCGCGGACCCTATGGCTGTTTCTTGTCTGGGGCACTTTGCTGGCCTGTCACGAGACCGATGCGCCGGAAACCGGCGACATTCAGCTCTCCCATCACGCGCATGACGGATCCATAATCGACCGCGGTGTCGCCACGCACGAGTATCCGCTGATCATAGCCGTTGCGGGCGATCGCGGTCAGGCGCGGCACAAGCTCGGCAAACTCGATCTCGGTTTCCTGCAGGAAGATCCTGCCCTGCTTGTCGATGGTGATCGTCAACGGCTCCTTGTCGGCGTCGTTCAGCTGCCGCGCCTTGGTGCGCGGGAGGTCAACCGGAACACCCGGTGTCAGAAGCGGTGCCGTCACCATGAAGATGATCAGCAGTACAAGCATCACGTCGACAAGCGGGGTGATGTTGATGTCGGATTGCGGGCGAAGGCCTCCGGCGCGGCCACGCCGCCTCGTGCTGCTGCCACCTGAAACGGTTCCAGCCATCAGCGTGCCTTCTCGTCAAGCTGCCGGGAGAGGATCGCGGAGAATTCCTCCGCGAAGCCATCCAGCCTGCCGGCGATGCGGTTCACTGAAGCCGAGAGATGGTTGTAGGCCACCGAGGCCGGAATGGCGGCGGCAAGACCCATCGCGGTGGCAAACAGGGCCTCGGCTATGCCCGGGGCCACAACGGCCAACGACGTATCGTTGCTGGCGGCAATTTGGCTAAACGAGTTCATGATGCCCCAGACTGTGCCAAAGAGGCCGATGAAGGTCGCATTGACGCCAACAGTCGCGAGGAACCCGAGAGAGGATTCGAGGCGCGTGAGCTCGCGGCCGATGGTGACGTTCATGACCTTGTTGATCCGGTCCTTCACGCTTGGCAGCAGGCCCGTGCTGACGGGGCCGGTCTCGAAGGAGCGCTTCCATTCGCGCATGGCGGCGACGAAGACCTGGGCCATCGGATGATGGTCCTGGCGTGTCTGGAGCGAGGCGTAGACGTCATCGAGCGAGCGGCCCGACCAGAACAATTGTTCGAAGCGGTCGGCCTGGTTCCTGACCGCAGAGAGCCGCGACCATTTTCCGATAATGATGGCCCACGACCAGACCGACGCCAGCAGCAGGACGCCCATGACGGACTTGACGACGATGTCGGCTTTCATGAACAGGGCCATTGGCGAGAGGTCGATCTCTTCCTTGCCCGATCCCAAACCGTTGGGTGCCGTCCCTTCCATGGGCGTCAGTGGTACGGCAGACGCCGGATCCACAGGGGCTGCCGAAGGCGCCTGGACGGACGATGCCATGTCGGTGATGGCCGACAGCGTGTCTGCCAATGCCCCAAGCCATGCGACCGCGTCGTGCGCCGGCGCAAACCCCAAGAGATCCATTGTCCGTCCTTTCTGCCTGCCCAGAGGGTCCAAGGGGCCTTCCGCCAAGCATGACGGAAACGGACCGAGACCAGATCAGGGCAAGTTGTCCAAAATTGGGCTGTTGCGGGGCCTCAGGCGCCCGCCGCGATGCCTTCTCCCTACCCCGAAAGGCCGGGTCCCGCCAAGCCTCAAGGGCCGTGCATGACAGAAGCTTCAGGTGGGGGCCCGCCCATGGGCCCTGAATTCCGGGGGCCCTGCCCGGAGCAAATCAGCCCGCAACCTTAGCCAGTGTTTCGTCTGACATCTCGAAATTGGCGTAGACGTTCTGGACATCGTCGTGGTCGTCGAGAGCCTCGAGCAGCTTGACCAAGCTCTGGGCAGCGTCCCCTTCGACCGGGACCGTGTTCTGCGGACGCCAGACAAGCTTTGCGAGCGAGGCCGCCCCGAAACGCTTTTCGAGGGCCTCGCGGACCTCGTTCAGGCTGTCAACGGCGCAGTAGACATCGTGCGCCTGGTCGTTCGACTGGCAGTCGTCCGCGCCCGCCTCGATCGCAGCCTCGAGCATCTGGTCGGCGGTGGCCTTGTCGACGGGGTACTGGACCTGGCCGAGCCGGTCGAACTGGTAGGCGACGGTTTCGCCCATCTGGCCTCCATATTTCGAGAACAACGAGCGCACGTCGCCGCTGGTGCGGTTGCGATTGTCGGTCAGCGCTTCAACGATCACCGATATGCCGCCGGGGCCGCGGCCTTCGTAGCGGGCTTCCTCGTAGTTTTCGGCGTCGCCACCGAGGGCCTTCTTGATGGCGCGCTCGATGTTGTCCTTGGGCATGTTCTCCTTGCGGGCAGCGATGATGGCCGCACGCAGCTTGGGGTTCTTCTCGGGATCGGGAAGGCCTTGCTTGGCCGAGACCGTGATTTCGCGGGCGAGCTTGGAGAACAGCTTCGAGCGCTTGGCATCCTGAGCACCCTTGCGGTGCATGATGTTCTTGAATTGACTATGACCTGCCATGGGTCTGCACTTTTCGTCTTGGATGAATGTCGGGGCCGCAGATAAACCCCATGTGCCCCCGTCTTTTCAAGATGGGAGGTCTATCGCGCCGAGATGGCGCCGGTCCGCGGGTTCACGTTGATCCGGGCCGCCCCCGGCCTCGATCGGATCCCGTCGACGTAGAGGCGATAGGGAACAAGCATGTTCAGGCCGTGGACGGGCGTGTAGGAGGTCCGGATAGCTGCGAAATCGATCGCCATGAAACCGAGCTGATCCCTTTGGCTGATGACCCGGCAGACGCGTTCGGCAGGCCCAGAGGTGTCTTCCGGCTTTTCTGCCAGGACAAGAAGGTGAACGCTGCAGCAGGCGGGCTCGCCACCGGTGTCGACCACCGCAATGCGAACCGCTCCATTCAGGAATGTGCGGCTGTTTGCCTCCCACGGTTCAGCCAAAGACTGAACAGCAGAGCGGAAATCGTCGCATTCGCTGACCGTTACGGCATTTGCCGGGGTTGCATTGCCTGAAGCGGCTGCGACCCCGACCGCGAGATAAAGCAAGCTTCGTCCCATGTCTGGTCTCCCGGACGCCTACCCCTTTCGAGCGGGGGAACGGTTGGATTGTAGCATTCCGGCGGGCGCGAATCACGCTATGGTCGCCTGACGTGAACAGACAGGGTACGTCTCTTGGCCATTCTCCCCGGATCAAGGCGCATCATCGGCTTCGATCCGGGCCTTCGCCGGACGGGCTGGGGTGTGATCGATGTTGCAGGCTCGCGCCTGTCATTTGTTGCTTGCGGCACGGTCAAGACGGCTGACGGGTCGCTCGCCGACCGTCTGGTACAGTTGCATGACGGCATCGAAAAGGTCCTTAGTACCGCGCGCCCCGATGAGGCTGCGGTCGAGCAAACCTTTGTCAACAAGGACGCCGTGGCGACACTGAAGCTTGGACATGCGCGCGCCATTGCCCTTTTGGTACCGGCCCGCGCCGGACTGAGCGTCGCGGAATACGCGCCCAACCAGGTCAAGAAAACAGTCGTCGGCGTGGGGCATGCCGACAAGGAACAGGTCCATGTGATGGTCAAGATGCTCTTGCCGCAATCAGACGCAGATGGTGCAGATGCGGCAGATGCGCTTGCCGTTGCCATCACGCACGCCCACTGGTCTGCCGCCAACCGGTTGATGGAAGCCAAACTTGCGGTGTCGAGATGATCGGAAAACTCACGGGTATCATTGACGAAACAGGCGAGGACGTAGCCGTCATCGATGTAGGTGGCGTGGGCTATGTCGTGCATTGCTCGGCGCGCGTCCTGTCGAACCTGCCGGCGACCGGACAGCGGGCAACGCTGTTCGTCGAAACACAGATGCGCGAGGACGCGATCAAGCTGTTCGGCTTCACGACATCGGAGGAACGCGAATGGTTCCGCCTGCTGCAGACCGTGCAGGGCGTAGGCGCCAAGGTGGCGCTAGCGCTGCTGGGCTCGCAGACGACGCACGAGCTTTCCAAGGCGATCGCCTTCGGCGACAAGGCACAGATCGGACGCGCCCAGGGGGTTGGCCCCAAGCTTGCCGCGCGCATTGCCGCTGAACTCAAGGACAAGGCCGTGACGCTGTCCGTCAGCGGCGGGCGCGACGTGGCGGCTGGCGTGCCGCTTGGTGTGGTGCCTGCGGCGGGTGCCTCGAGCGAGGCGATCTCGGCGCTGGTCAATCTTGGTTATTCGTCCGCGCAGGCGACGCAGGCCGTGGCCAGCGTGATGGCGCGCGAGGGCGACGCCCTGCCCCTGCCCCAGCTGATCCGTGAAAGCCTGCGCGCCCTGTCGAGTGCCGCGTGATGGCAGCCAAGAGCGATCCCTCGACCAAGCCGAACCGCCTTGTGAGCGCTGATACGCGAGAGGATGACGGCGGCGAGAATTCGCTGCGGCCGCTGACCCTTGCCGATTTCATCGGGCAGGACCAGGCGCGCTCGAACCTGAAAGTGTTCATCGATGCGGCGCGCGGGCGCAACGAGGCGCTCGACCATGTGCTGCTTGCGGGCCCGCCGGGCCTCGGCAAGACAACCATGGCGCAGATCGTGGCGCGAGAACTGGGCGTCAATTTCCGCTCGACGTCGGGACCCGTGATCGCGCGTGCAGGTGACCTCGCGGCCATCCTGACAAACCTGCAGCCGCGCGACGTGTTGTTCATCGACGAGATTCACCGGCTCAACCCGGCGGTTGAGGAAGTCCTTTATCCAGCGATGGAGGATTTCCAGCTGGACCTCATCATCGGCGAGGGGCCGGCGGCGCGCACGGTCAAGATCGACCTGGCCCCTTTCACGCTTGTGGGCGCGACGACACGCTCGGGCATGATCACCAAGCCGTTGCGTGACCGGTTCGGCATTCCGCTCAGGCTTGAATTCTACAAGGTCGCGCAGCTCATGGAGATCGTGAGCCGCGGGGCACGCATCCTTGCTCTGAACATGAGCAGCGAGGCGGCGCGCGAGGTGGCCGCGCGCTCGCGCGGAACGCCGCGCATCGCCGGGCGGCTGCTGCGCCGGATCCGCGACTTTGCCGCGGTGGCCAAGCTCGAGCGGGTCGAGGCCGCCCATGCGGACGCGGCGCTCAACCGGCTTGAGGTCGACCCGCGCGGGCTCGACAATTTTGACCGGCGTTATCTCAAGATCATCATCGAAAACTATGGCGGCGGGCCGGTTGGCGTCGAGACATTGTCAGCGGCCCTGGGCGAGCCGCGGGACGCCATCGAGGAGATCATCGAGCCTTATCTGCTGCAGGAAGGGTTCGTCCAGCGGACACCACGCGGGCGCATGGCTGCCGGGCTTGCCTATTCACATCTGGGCCTTGTTGCGCCAAAATCGGTGACACAACAGACGCTCTTCGATACGCCGGATTCACATGACAGCGATACCTGACATTGCCTCGATGGGGCGCTTCGACGGGAAACTCCATATCCTGCCGGTGCGCGTCTATTATGAAGACACGGACGTCTCAGGCATCGTCTATCATGCGAATTACCTGCGCTACATGGAGCGCGGGCGGTCGGAGTTCCTGCGCCTTGCCGGCATCCATCACATGGTGATGCTGGCGAATGCCGAGCCCATTGCCTGGACGATCCGGCGACTGGAAATCGAATACGCGAAGCCCGCGCGGCTTGATGACAATCTCGAGATCCATACGCGCTATCGCACCATGTCAGGCGCACGGTTGACGGGTGAACAATGGGTCAAGCGCGACGGGATCGAGCTGGTCACGGCCAAGGTCGAGGCCGCCATCATCACGATGACGGGCAAGCCGCGGCGCATCCCGGAGGATGTGCGGGCGCGGCTGCAGGATTTCGTTGATTGAGATGTGGTGCGTTGAGGACCCGCGAGGGGGCCGAGCGGATGTATCCACGGTGAGTGGTTACAGCGCCGAACATCGCCGAAATCGCCGAAAACAAAAATAGAACAAATTGTCGCAGGCAGGTTTCTGTGGGCGGGTCCCCATCTGACCCGCCGCTGTCGCGGCGGTGCAGACGGGGGGCCGGTCGCTAGAAGCGATAGCCGAAGCCGATACCCACAATCACCGGGTTGATGTCGACGTCGGCATAGATCGGCGTGGGGCCTGCTGCCATGTCGAGGCGCACGTCGGTGTTGATCCAGACCTTCTTCACATCGACGTTGAAGGTCCAGTTGTCATCGATCGGGATATCGAAGCCTGCCTGCAGGGCAAAGCCTATGCTGTCGTCGAAATGGGCCTTGGCGATTGCCGGGTTGGCGTCGTCATGTCCGAAGAAGGTCGTGTAGTTGATGCCAGCTCCGACATAGGGGCGGAAGTCGGGATCATTGGGGGCAAAGTGGTACTGCAGCGTGAGGGTCGGCGGCAGCAGCCAGACATTGCCGATGTCGATGCCTGTCGGCTTGTGCGTGATGTCGTGGGGCGTGACGGCGAGGATCAGCTCTGCTGCCCAATGCTCGTCAAAGAAATAGGTGATGTCGAGCTCTGGCACGAAGGACGTGTCGATATCGAGACTGCCCCCGAGGATAGAGACGGTTGCGCTTTCATCCGGCATCACGGCCAAGGCGCGCCCGCGGACGAGCCAGGGACTTTTGTCCTGTGCTGCGGCCGCAATGCCGGAGAATGCCGCCAGGCTTGCTGCAACGGCGCACACCAGCGATGTGCTGGCCAACCACTTCGTATTCATCTGCGTTCATGCCTCCCGCTTGGAAGGGTGTGTTCCTAAAGCGGGCGCGGCGGCTAGGCTTTGATCGGGATCAAGGCGGGGGGAATTGAGTGCACTGTCACCGAAATTCGGCGGGGAGGGATTGTCGCAGGCGGCCTCCGAGGCGAACGGGGTCGATACGCATTGCCAGTCCGGTGTTGTCGTCGGTCTCGACGAAGACGCCGCAGACGGTGGCCGGGCCTTGCGCCGGGTTGTAGCGGCCGGAGGACATCTTGCGAATGAAACGCTGGAGCGGCTCGGTCTTTTCCATGCCAATCACGCTGTCATAGTCGGCACAGGCGCCGGCATCCGTCTGGTAGGCGGTGCCGCCGGGCAGGACCTGGGCGTCGGCGGTGGGCACATGGCTGTGGGTGCCCACGACGAGGCTGGCGCGGCCATCGCAATAATGACCCATCGCCATCTTCTCGGACGTCGCCTCGGCGTGAATGTCGACGACGATGGCATCAGCGCCCCAGCCCAGGCGGCAGGCCTCGAGCTCGCGGTCCACGGCTGCGAAGGGATCATCGAGCGGATCCATGAACACGCGTCCCATCGCGTTGATGACCATGACCCGCTTGCCGGTTTGCGTCTCGTACAGGCCGACGCCTCGGCCGGGTGCCCCTTTCGGGTAATTCAGCGGACGCAGCAGGCGTGCCTCGCTGTCATAGACATCGACCTTGTCACGCTGGTCGAAGGCGTGGTTGCCGGTTGATATGCAATCGACGCCGGCATGGAACAGTGCGCTGCAGATTTCCTCGTTGATGCCAAAGCCACCGGCCGCGTTCTCGCCATTGACGATGACAAAATCCAGCGCAAGGCTGCGACGCAGGGCGGGCACGGCTTCAACCACGCCCATGCGCCCTGCCCTGCCCACGATGTCACCGAGAAAAAGAAGTCTCATTCCTGCGCCTTTGCAAGGTCTGCAAGCTTAGCAGGTTTCATTCGTGCGGGAAGCGGATGACCTGCGTCTCGGTGACCACGGCGTCAAGCGGTTCGTCGAATGCCTCGACCGGCAAAGCGTCGATCTGCTGTCCGGCGTACGCGATGCCGACGGCCTTTACGCTGCGTTTCGCGCGATGTTCCCGCAAATAGCGATCATAGTAGCCTGCACCGTAACCCAGGCGGTAACCACGCGGGTCGAAGGCCAGGAGAGGCACCAGCAAAAGGTCGGGCCGGCGCTCCCTCGCCTTCGAGTCGGGCTCAGGGATGCTCATGCGCCCCACGACCAGTGGATCGCCGGGCTTCCAGGCGTGAAACGACAGGCTGGTTCCGTGCGTGCGCGGCAGGCACAGGGCATGTCCGTTATTGGCAAGAGCTGCCATGAGCGGAAAGGGATCGGCCTCGCCCCGAATGGCGGCGTAGCCAGCAATGATCGCGCCCTTCATGAAAACGAAATCACCCAGGCATCGGCGTGCGATCATGAGGGCCGCGCGCGGGCCTGCAGCCTCTGCTGCGCGGTCGCGCTGGGCCAGGGCCTGGATGCGCAGGGATTTCTTCAAGGTCGCGGGGTCTGGCATTTCGCGTGTGATGCCTCGGGAGGTGGTCGGCAGTCAGAGGGGTGCGCCTCATCTCCGGGAGGTGGTCCGCCTTCGCGGACCATGACGGGAGATGAGGTGGACGGGACCGCCATGGCCGTCGAATGCTCGAATCCTCACGGGCCTGCTTAAGCAGGTGGGCGCCATTTGTCCGGAACCACGGCTCCGGTCAGGGACAGCTCCCGATGAGGTCTGATTACGGCCCCTGGGTTCTTGATTCTAACGCGCGAGGCAGTACCCGTCCAAGGAACAGCGTAGTCCTAGCGAAGGCGCGCTGCAATGTCTTCCATGCGGCGGGCGGCCTGTTCGAGCAAGCCGGCGAGGCGATCTTCGGTGGTGGTTGCGGGCTCGGGTGCGAGAAATTCACCTTTCAGGCCCGCAATGGTTTCCTCGAGCTCCTGGATACGCTCGCGGGCGAGCTCGAGCTCGTCGGCGAGCATGAGGCCCGCCATGAGCAGATATTGAGCCTGACCTGCCGTCTTTACCTCGCGCCGGACGTCGTCAATGCGTGCCTCGACCTTGCGTGCCAGATTGACCAGATGGGGTTCCTCGCCGTCGTCGCAGGCGAGCGTGTAGTCATTCCCGTTGATGGTGAGGGAGACCTGTGCCATGGCGATCCTCTTTGCTAGTGGGCGAGTACGGCGCGGATTTCGCGAATGGCGCCCTCGAGCCGGCCCGCAACCTCGTCGGTGAAGCCTTCGAGCGCTACCTTTTCTACATTCAGGCGCGTCAGTTCCTCGGACAGGCGGGCCCGATCTTCCTTCAGGGCGCGCAATTGAACCGCGATTTCCTGCTGGAGTGCCGACGGCGCCGCGCCTGTCCGGGCGCTCTTGGTGCGCGCGGCCTCATCAAGACGGTCGAGTGCATCGTTGAACGCGCGAATGGCCGAATCGAGTTTGCTCATGGCGATTCTGTATACGCGAATTCATGTTTAGCACGATGTCTTAAATCGGGAATTGCGGATCGTCCTGCAACCCCGGGTGCAATGCAGACTTGCACCCTTGCCCGAGGACCAATGAAAGATTGCCTGGCTGCGTGGGCCGGCGGACGCTGCAGTCGCGAGGGTTGGAATCGTGGCAGAACACGCGCGCTCCCCAAATGCCGCAGATTTGCGCGGGTTCACGGGGTTGACGGGGGCTTTGCCGGTCGGGCATGAGTTGCCCCGCGCTTTTTCCTAGGCTCGACGCCCTGTTAGGTCACTGACCTCGTCCCCGGTGCGGATGAGGCGATCTTCTCGCGGTGCGGGCCCAATCTCCGGACCCTCATGGCCAGTTCCCCGAAATACGACGTCTCCCACAAGGACATGGCGAATGCCATCCGTGCGCTGAGCATCGACGCCGTCGAAGCCGCCAAGTCGGGACATCCCGGCATGCCGATGGGCATGGCTGACGTTGCGACCGTGCTGTTCTCGCGTTTCCTGAAGTTCGATCCGCGCAATCCGAAGTGGCCTGACCGCGACCGTTTTGTGCTGTCGGCCGGACATGGGTCGATGCTGCTCTACTCGCTCCTGCACCTGACGGGGTACAAGGACATCACGATCGAGGACATCAAGCGTTTCCGCCAGTTGGGCAGCCCCTGCGCCGGACATCCGGAGTACGGGCACGGCGCGGGCGTGGAGACGACGACCGGCCCCCTCGGCCAGGGCATTGCCACGGCCGTCGGCATGGCCATGGCCGAACGCCTTGTCGCGGCGCGGTTCGGACATGACCTGACGAGCCACTACACCTTCGTGATCGCCTCGGACGGCGATCTCATGGAGGGCATCAGCCACGAGGCGATCAGCCTTGCCGGCCACCTGAAGCTGTCGCGCCTGATCGTGCTATTCGACGACAACGGCATCTCCATTGACGGTCCGCTGTCGCTTGCGGAATCGGGCGATCAGGTGGCGCGGTTCGAGGCCGCCGGCTGGTCGGCATCGCGCGTCGACGGACATGATCCCGAGGCGATTGCCGCGGCCATTGAATCCGCCATGGCTTCCGAGCGTCCGTCGCTGATCGCTTGCCGCACCATCATCGGTTATGGCGCACCCAAGAAGCAGGGGACCGCAAGCTCGCATGGCTCGCCGCTGGGCGCCGAGGAAGCCGCCGGTGCGAAGGCCGCCCTGGGCTGGACGCATGCGCCCTTCGTCATTCCCGACGATATCCGCGCGGCGTGGGCTTCTGCCGGCGCGCGCAGCCACGGCGAATACGAAGCCTGGCTTGCGCGTTTTACAGCTACCGACAAGAGCGTGAAGGAAGACTTCGAGCGCGCGATGGAAGGCGGGATCGATGCGTCGGTGTGGACGGCGCTGACGCAGTACCGCAAGGCGCTGACCGAGAAGCCGGTCACCGTTGCAACGCGCAAGGCGTCCGAGATGGCGCTGGAGGTGATCAATCCCCTGCTGCCCGAGGCCATCGGCGGAAGTGCGGACCTGACGGGCTCCAACAACACGCGCACCAAGGGCATGGAGGCAGTCGAGGCGGATGATTTCCGCGGGCGCTTCATCCATTACGGCGTGCGCGAGCACGGCATGGCGGCGGCGATGAACGGCATGGCGCTGCATGGCGGTGTCATCCCCTATTCCGGCACGTTCCTTGTTTTCGCGGACTACTGCCGGCCATCGATCCGGCTTGCCGCGCTGATGGAGAAGCGCGTCATCCATGTGATGACGCATGACTCGATCGGCCTTGGCGAGGACGGTCCCACGCATCAGCCGGTCGAGCATCTGGCGTCGTTGCGTGCGATCCCGAACCTGAACGTGTTTCGCCCGGCCGACGCGGTCGAGACGGCGGAGTGCTGGGAGATCGCGCTTCGTACGGAAAAGACGCCCAGCGTCATCGCGCTGTCGCGCCAGAACCTGCCGCAGGTGCGCCTGAAGCATACGGACGAGAACCGTTCGGCGCGCGGGGCCTATGTGCTGTCGCCGGCGGCGGCGAAGCATCATGTCACGATCATCGCGACGGGCTCGGAGGTGATGCTGGCGCTCGAGGCACAACGACAGCTCGAGGCGCAGGGTATCGGCGCCAGCGTCGTCTCGATGCCCTGCATGGACATCTTCGCGGCCGAGCCGTCGTCCTACCAGGATCGCACGATCGACCCGAAGACGGTGCGGATCGCCGTCGAGGCGGGCTCGCGGCTGAGCTGGGATCGCTGGATCGGACGTGACGGCGCCTTTGTCGGCATGAACAGCTTTGGCGCCAGCGCCCCGTACGAGGCGCTCTACAAGAACTTCAATATCACTGTCGACCACATCGTCCGTGCCGCGCGGCAGCGGCTGTAACCTGCATTCCGGGAGAGAGACCATGACCATCAAAGTTGCCATCAACGGGTTTGGCCGCATTGGCCGGCTTGTGCTTCGGGCCATCGTGGAGTCGGGCCGCAATGACGTCGATGTCGTCGCCGTCAACGACCTGGGTCCGGTGGAAACCAACGCGCACCTGCTGCGCTTCGACTCGGTGCATGGCCGCTTCCCGGCCGAGGTGAAGGTCGAAGGCGAGCACATGATCGTCGGTCGCCACAAGATCAAGGTCACGGCGATCAAGGACCCGGCGCAACTGCCGCATGCGGCGCTCGGCGTCGATATCGCGATGGAGTGCACGGGCATTTTCACGTCGAAGGACAAGGCAGCGGCGCACCTGACGGCGGGTGCGAAGCGCGTGTTGGTGTCGGCACCGGCCGATGGCGCCGACATCACCGTGGTCTATGGCGTCAACCACGCCAAGCTGACCAAAGACCATGTGGTGGTGTCGAATGCCTCGTGCACGACGAACTGCCTGGCGCCGGTGGCCAAGGTGCTAAATGACACGGTCGGCATCGAGAAGGGCTTCATGACGACGGTCCATGCCTATACGAACGACCAGCCGTCGCTCGACCAGATGCACAAGGATCTCTATCGCGCGCGCGCTGCGGCGCTGTCGATGATCCCGACCTCGACGGGTGCTGCGAAGGCCGTGGGCCTGGTGCTGCCGGAACTGAAGGGCAAGCTTGATGGCGTCGCCATCCGCGTGCCGACACCCAATGTCTCGGTCGTGGACCTCAAGTTCATCGCGAAGCGTGCGACAACGGTCGAGGAAGTCAACGGCGCGGTGAAGCGCGCGGCAGAAGGCGAACTGAAGGGCGTGCTGGCTGTCGTGGACGCGCCGCTGGTATCGATGGACTTCAACCATCACCCGGCCTCGTCGTCCTTCGCCCTGGACCAGACCAAGGTCATGGATGGCACGCTGGTGCGCATCATGAGCTGGTATGACAACGAGTGGGGCTTTGCCAACCGCATGAGCGACACGGCTGTCGCGATGGGGAAGCTGATCTGATGGCTGGTTTCCGCACGATCGACCAGCTGGATGCCCGGGGCAAGCGCGTGTTGGTGCGCGCCGACCTCAACGTGCCGATGAAGGATGGCGCCGTGAGCGATACCGCGCGCATCGACCAGGCGGCGAAGACGATCCGCGATCTGGCGGCGAAGGGGGCGCGCGTGGTGGTGCTGTCCCACTTCGGGCGGCCCGACGGCAAGCGCGTGGACGCCATGTCGCTCAGCCAGGTGGTCCCTGCCCTGTCGCAGGCCGTTGGCAAGCCTGTCGGGTTTGCAAATGACTGCATCGGCGCGGTGGCCGAGGCCGCAGTTGCGGGACTGAAGGATGGCGATGTGCTCTGCCTCGAGAACACGCGCTTCCATGCGGGCGAGGAAAAGAATGACCCGGCGCTGGTCGCCGCGCTGGCGGAGCTGGGCGATGCCTACGTCAACGATGCCTTTTCGGCCGCGCATCGCGCGCACGCCACCACAGAGGGGCTAGCGCACAAGCTTCCGGCCTATGCGGGTCGCGGCATGCAGGCCGAGCTTGAAGCGCTCGCACGCGTGCTCGAGAAGCCGCAGCATCCGGTGGTCGCGATCGTGGGCGGGGCCAAGGTGTCGTCGAAGCTGGCGGTGCTCGAGAACCTTGTCGGCAAGGTCGATGCGCTGGTGATCGGCGGGGGCATGGCGAACACTTTCCTGAAGGCGCAGGGTCTGCCGATCGGCAAGTCGCTGCATGAGCCTGCGCTCCTGGACAAGGCGCGCGAAATCATGGCGAAGGCCAAGACGCGCGGTTGCGCCATCGTGCTGCCGAGCGACGGTGTCGTCGCGAAGGAGTTCAAGGCGATGGCGGCAGCGAAGACGCTGCCGGTCAACCTGACGCCTGACGATGGCATGATCCTGGACATCGGCTCGGATTCTCTGGCTGATATCGCGGCGCGCCTCGAGTCTGCAAAGACCGTGGTATGGAACGGCCCCTTGGGTGCGTTCGAGACGCCGCCCTTCGACATGGGAACGAGTTCGGTTGCACGGCATGTGGCCATGCTGACGCGCGTCGGTTCCATGGTTTCCGTGGCGGGCGGCGGGGACACGCTGGCCGCGCTGGCGCAGGCGGGTGCCGAGGACGGGTTTACCTATTGCTCGACGGCGGGCGGCGCCTTCCTCGAGTGGCTTGAGGGAAAGGAATTGCCGGGCGTGAAAGCGCTTTCGGCCTGAGATTTGAGGGAGAGAGACATGTCTATCGCTGACCTTGAAAAGATCGCGCAGAAGATGGTGGCCCCGGGCAAGGGCATTCTTGCCGCGGACGAGAGCTCGGGAACGATCAAGAAGCGCTTCGACGCCATCGGCGTGGAATCGACCGAGACGAGCCGGCGCGACTATCGCGAGCTGATGTTCCGTACGCCAGCGATGAAGGAATTCGTTTCAGGCGTGATCCTCTATGACGAGACGATCTGGCAGGATGCTGCCGACGGCACGCCGCTGGTCAAGATCATTGCCGATGCGGGCGCCGTGCCGGGCATCAAGGTCGATGAGGGCACCGAGGCGCTGCCGGGATCGCCGAGGGAGCTGATCACCAAGGGGCTCGATGGGCTATCGAAGCGCCTGCCAAAGTATTTCGAGCGCGGCGCACGCTTTGCGAAGTGGCGTGCGGTGATCGACATCGGTGCCGGTATCCCGACCTATAACTGCGTCCATTCCAATGCGCACGCGCTTGCCCGCTATGCGGCGCTCTGCCAGCAGGCCAACATCGTGCCGATCGTCGAGCCGGAAGTGCTGATGGACGGCGATCACGACGTCGACACCTGCTATGACGTCACCGAGTGGGTGCTGAAGGAGACCTTCAGCGAACTCTACAAGGCTGAGGTCGCGCTTGAAGGCATGGTGCTGAAGCCCAACATGGCGATCGCGGGCAAGAAGTCGGCGAAGAAGGCCTCCGTGCAGGAGGTTGCCGAGAAGACCGTGAAGCTGCTCAAGAACTGCGTGCCGCCAGCGGTGCCGGGGATCGCGTTCCTCTCGGGCGGCCAGTCCGATGAGGAGGCAACGGCCCATCTCGATGCGATGAACAAGCTGGGGCCCCTGCCCTGGAAGCTCACGTTCTCGTATGGGCGCGCGCTGCAGGCGGCGCCGCAGAAGGCGTGGTCGGGCAAGCGCGAGAATGTTGCGGCGGCGCAGAAGGCGTTCGCGCATCGCGCGCGCATGAATGGGCTTGCGTCGCTTGGCAAGTGGGCGGCCGCTCTCGAGAAGGACGCTGCCTAATTCGCTGTCGGCTCTATCTCATCACACCGCCACGAATCGATGGGCGCTTCGGCGAGACACTTCGCCGGGCGCTCGGCGCGGGTGATGTCGCGTGCGTGCAGCTGCGGTTGAAAGGCGTTCCCGACAGCGAGATCCTGAAGGCTGGCGAAACGCTGATGCCGATCGTGCAGCAGGCGGGTGCAGCCTTCATCGTGAATGACCGGCCTGATCTTGCGCGCATACTCGGGACGGACGGGGTTCATGTCGGGCAGGAGGACGCGCCCTATGCGGATGCGCGCGCCCTTCTTGGGCCCAAGGCCATTGTGGGCGTGACTTGCCACAACTCACGCCACCTGGCGATGGAGGCGGCGGAAGCCGGGGCCGACTATGTCGCCTTTGGGGCGTTTTTTCCTACCGCGACCAAAGAGCCGAAGACGCGCGCCGAGCCCGATCTGCTGACATGGTGGCAGGAAATGATGACGGCGCCCTGCGTGGCCATCGGAGGCATCACAACAGACAATGCAGCCGGGCTTGTCGCTGCGGGGGCTGATTTTCTTGCGGTTTCCAGCGGCGTCTGGGATCACGCGGATGGGCCGGAGGCTGCCGTGCGGCGCCTTAACGATATCTTCGATTCCCTCGTGCACACCTCTCGCGGGGCGAATTGAACCGCCCACGCGGCCCTGATAGGGTCCGCGCCGACTTTCAACGGGCGGGCGACCGCCCCTTTTTGTTTGAGCTGAACGCCCATGAAGATCGCAGGCAATGAAATCAAACCCGGCGCGGTGATCGAGCACGACGGCTCGCTCTGGGTTGCGGTCAAGACGCAGGCGGTCAAGCCTGGCAAGGGCGGCGCCTACAACCAGGTCGAACTGAAGAACCTGTTCGATGGTCGCAAGCTGAACGAGCGCTTTCGGTCAGCCGAGAACGTCGAGGCGATCGAGCTCGAGTTCAAGCCCTATACATTCCTGTTCGAAGCTGGCGACGTGCTGACCTTCATGGACAAGGAAACCTTCGACCAGATCGAGATCGCCAAGGACTTCATGGGCGAGCGGGCCGCTTTCCTGTCGGAGGGCATGGAGGTGAAGGTCGAGAGCTATGAGGGCCGTCCCATTGCGGTGAAACTGCCGCTGCAGGTCACGCTTTCGGTCGCCGAAACTGATCCTGCAGTCAAGGGGCAGACGGCGGCTCCGTCCTACAAGCCGGCGATCCTGGAAAACGGGTTGAAGGTCATGGTTCCGCCCTTCATCGAGAATGGGTCAAAGATCATCGTGTCGACGGACGACGTCGAATACATCAAGCGCGCGGAGTAGACAGACCACCATGGCTATCAATACGCCGCTGATGAACATCATGACCGGTGCCGCCCGCAAGGCGGGGCGCGCCATCCTGCGCGACTTCGGGGAACTCGAGAACCTGCAGGTCATGCGCAAGGGGCTTGCGGACTTCGCGACCAAGGCTGACCTGAAGGCGGAGAAGGTCCTTCGGGACGAGCTGTCGCGCACGCGACCGCACTATGGCTTCGTGCAGGAGGAAGGCGGCGTCATCGAGGGGCCTGACAAGTCCCATCGCTGGTTCGTCGACCCACTGGATGGCACGACGAACTTCATGCACGGCGTGCCTCATTTCGCGATTTCGGTCGGGCTCGAGCGTGAAGGGCACATGGTTGCCGGCGTGGTCTACAATCCCGTCACGGATGACATGTTCACCGCCGAGAAGGGCCAGGGTGCGTGGCACAACGAGCGACGCCTGCGCGTGTCCGGACGCCGCGATCTTGCCGATGCGCTGGTGGCCACGGGCATTCCACACCTTGGGCGGCCCGGGCACGAGATATTCATGGGCGAGGTGAATTCGGTGATGAGACAGGTGTCCGGTATTCGCCGCTTTGGCTCTGCGGCACTCGATCTCGCATGGGTTGCCGCCGGACGCTATGACGCTTTCTGGGAGCGCTCACTGTCGTCGTGGGATGTTGCGGCGGGGATCGTGCTTGTGCGTGAGGCGGGTGGTATCGTCAGCGATCTGTCCAGCGGTCAGGACATGCTAACGAACGGAAATATTCTTGCGAGCAATGGCAATCTCCACGGTCCCATGCTGAAAGCGCTGAAGTCCGCGACAGCGTGAACTCGCTTGCATGATGCGCTATACACCCGTCATGCGCTGCTTCGTATTTCTGTCCGTTGTCTTTGGAGTTGCTCCGGGCCTTGCCCAAGCACAGCGTGCGCCGACGTCCGATGGGGCCGATACTGGCGTGACCGTGAACATGGATGCGTTGACGTATCCCGAGCCAGCATCAAGCCCAGAGCCACCCGCCGTAACCGTTCAAGCGAGGTCCGCCAGGATCGTGCCATTGCCGCGTCCCAAACCTGAGCAGAAAGGGATTGCGGCCGAACTCCCCACGGTTCCTGCAGTCGAGGTTCAGCCACCCCAGATGGTCCCTGCCCCGCCAGTACCGAAGCCGCCCAAAGCCGACCTGCCCGCCAGCATGATCGAGAATTTTCCAGTCGAATTGCGCGGTACGGCCAGCGATCCTTTCGCCAACGCGAAGCCACGCGATCCGACGGCAGGGTTCGAGCTTGTGGGACGTATCCGGTTTGCGAAGGATGCAAGTCAATTGCCACCTGATGGGCCGTCGGCGCTTGATCTGTTGGCCGAGAACCTCCAGCTGTCGACGGCTCGTGTGCGGCTTGCGGCATATAGCGGGCGGGCGGGCGACATGTCTTCGAACGTCCGGCGGCTGTCGCTGGATCGCGCGCGCGCCGTGCGCGACTATCTGGTGTCGCGAGGGATTGCCTTCGAACGGATCGATGTCATGCCTTTTGGCGGAGCGACAAGCGGCGTGAGCGACCGGGTTGATGTTTTGGCGCCGCCCGGCTGATCGCTACTCCGCGGCAAGCCCGGCGAATTGCAGTCGTGCCAGCCGCGCATAGAGGCCGCCTCCTTCCACAAGTTCAGCATGCGTGCCTTCTGCGACGATGCGTCCATGCTCCATCACGATGATCCGGTCGGCCCGCTTTACCGTGGCCAGGCGATGCGCAATGACGATTGTCGTCTTTTGACCCATCAGGCTCTCGAGGGCCATCTGAACGAGACGCTCACTCTCGGCATCGAGGGCACTTGTCGCCTCGTCAAGCAACAGGATGGGTGCGTCACGCAGGATGGCGCGGGCAATCGCGAGGCGCTGGCGTTGGCCACCCGACAGCGTAATGCCGCGTTCGCCGAGATGGGTATCGTAGCCCTGTGGCAGTTTCGATATGAACTCATCGGCCTGCGCAGCTTTTGCTGCCGCGCGGATCTCCTCGTCCGTCGCCGTGGGACGTCCGTAGCGGATGTTCTCTCGTGCCGTGTCGCCGAAGATCACAGTTTCCTGAGGCACCAGCGCGAGGTGGGTGCGTAGATCCAGCGGGTCCACCTGCCTGACGTCGACACCGTCAACCAAAATACGTCCGGACTGCACATCGAAGAAGCGCTGCAGAAGCTGAAACACCGTCGTCTTTCCTGCTCCCGAAGGTCCGACGAGGGCAACCGTCTCGCCGGGCTGAACGCGCAGGGTGAAATCCTTCAGGGCTGGTGTCTCGGGCCGCATTGGATAAGCGAAGGTGACATTTTCGAAGGACACCTCGCCTCGGGCAGGCGGCATCGGCTGCGGGCTCGCCGGGGCACTGACCGCAGGTTGCGTCTCTAGAATCTCGACGATGCGCTCGAGCGCACCCGCAGCCTGCTGCACCTCGCCCCAGACTTCGGACAGGGCGCCTAGGCCCGAGGCTACGATAACAGCATAGAGAATGAAGGCGCCGAGCTGTCCGCCGGTCATGTCACCCGCGATCACGGCCTGGGCACCGACCCACAGCACGCCCACGATGCTGGCGAAAACCAGAACGATCACAAGGCCAGTCATCGTTGCCCTTGCGCGGACACGCCTGAGCGCGGTCAGGAAGGTTGCCTCGACGGCGTCGGCGAAGCGGGCACGATCCACAGCCTCATGGGTGAAGGACTGGACCGTCTGGATGGCATTGATCGACTCGGAAGCAAAGGCGCTTGTGTCGGCAACGCGATCCTGGCTCTGTCGGGACAAATTGCGGACGGTTCGACCAAAGACGATCAGCGGCAGCACGACAAACACGACGGTTCCCAGCACCAGGCCTGTCAGGGTGGCGCTGGTCACCAGCAACATGGCGAGGCCTCCGACCATCATGAGCAGGTTTCTCAGCGCGATGGATGCGCTTGACCCGACGGCGGTCTGGA
This sequence comes from uncultured Flavobacteriaceae bacterium, assembly GCA_964483585.1. Classification (GTDB taxonomy): domain Bacteria; phylum Pseudomonadota; class Alphaproteobacteria; order Micropepsales; family Micropepsaceae; genus SZUA-430. The sequence goes on along the minus strand of CAZABH010000004.1, from coordinate 71,073 downwards.
TCAAGGTCGTGTCGGTGGTTATGCGCGACAGGACCTCGCCTGTGCGTGTTACCTCGAAGAAGGCCGGGCTCTGCGACAGGATGTGGCTGTAGATCGCCCTCCGAAGATCGGCGACGATCCTCTCGCCCAACCAGGTTACACAATAGAACCGGGCGGCCGTCGCAAGACCCAGCACCACGGCCACGGCAAGAACGAGAAGGAAGTAGCGGTCGATCAGCCCCGCGTTCTCCTGGCTGAACCCGTGATCAATCATCTCGCGGACCGCTGCCGGGATCGCAAGAGACGCCGTGGCTGCCAGAAGAAGAAACATGGTTGCCAAGGCCACCATGCCCTTGTAGGGCGCAATGAAGGGTGTCAGGCGGCGCAGGACCTTAAGGTTCCTGCTGCGGCTGCGACCTTGCGCCTCGCGCTGAATGCTAGCCTCGTACTCTGCGCCTCGATTATCGCTCAATTTTGGGGGGTCCCGGCTGTTTCTGAGCCCTATATGACACCCCTTGACCCGGGCCGAAAGGTGGGCGCAGAAATCCGCGGTCTTGCGCCGCAGTTGGGATTTGGCTATATGCCCGCCCTCCGAAAGATGCGACCGGTTCCCTGCGGACGGGGTCGCCGAGACAGCCCAAGGCAAGCCATGAAGAAAGAAGGCCATCCCGACTATCACTTCATCACAGTCGTCCTGAACGATGGATCGAAGTACCTGACCCGGTCGACCTGGGGCGCCGAGGGCGATGTCATGACGCTGGACATCGACCCGACTACGCATCCGGCGTGGACGGGCGGCAACCAGCAGATTCTCGACCGCGCCGGTCGCGTCTCTAAGTTTGCGAAGAAATTCGAAGGCATCGGTGCCGCTACCAAGAAGTAGCGCTTGCACGGCCAGAGTGCTGCGTCGATCAGCTCGCATTGACCTTTCGGAGGACGCACTATGTGCGTCCTCTTTTTTCTTTCCGTCACGGGCTCACTGCTGCATGATTTTCTGAGGGGTATGCGGGAGGTCCGGTCTGTGCGCGGCCACACTTTCTTCTTTTACGGCTCTCTTATGGATCGTGAGTTGCTGGAGGCGGTGATCGACCGCTCGAGCGATCACCTTGACCTGCAACGCGCGCGCCTGAGCGATCACGTGGTGGAGACAGCGCTGGGGTATTCGTTTCCAACGCTTGTGGTGCGGCGCGGCGCGAAAGTCGATGGCGTCCTTGCGCAGGGCTTGAGCGACGCGGACGTTGCACGCATCTCCTACTTCGAAGATACGGAATATGAGATCGTCAACCTTACCGTTTCCACGTTGCAGGCGCATGTCATGGCGCAGGTCTTTGTCGCCAACGCGACACTGGCCTCTTCAGGCGAAGCCTGGGACTTTTCGCATTGGCGCGCCCACCACAAGCAAGTGCTTGTTGCCGTGACCCGCAAAGTGATGCGCGAGCATTATGGCGTCACACCATTCGAGGACATTGACCGCCACTGGCATCGCATCAAGGCCGAGATCGAAGCCGAGATGGTACCGGAGCGCCTCGCCGAAACGCAGCCCCCACATGAATGAAGGCCGGGCGCGAGCCCAGCCTTCGACAATTATTTCGGTGGCAGCTGCCCTATTCGGCAGCCCGGCCAAAGGCCGCCTGCAGACGATCGAGCTGAGCTGTGACGCCCGATGGCGCGGCTTCATCCTGGCCATACAGCATCTGGTCAAGACGCTCGACCCGCTCGTAGAGGTTCATGCTTCGGGTCAGCAAATCCACCAGCTTGGCTGGCAGGATGTCCAAGCTTTCGCCCCTGGAGCCGCGACAGATTTCGCGCGCACCCAGGCGATACTTGTCGTTTTCGGCCTCTGTCGGCGTCATCTCGCCTTCTGAGACAGCCCGCTGGACCAGCAGCCATGAGGCCACTTGCATCAAGCGGGTGGTCAGTCGCATGCTTTCCCCCGCGTAGGTCAGCGCTGCCTTCGACGGCAGCAGTTTCGATTCCGCGCGCCCCTTGCCATCGAGATAGGTGGCGGTTTCTTCAACCATCGCCATACCTTCCTCGAAGGTGCGCCTGAACAGTTCCGAGCCGGCAAACGTCGTCGCGTTTGCGGCCTGAGGCTCGATGCCGCCGGCCTTGTAAGCCATGAATTCCCCTTTGAACCAACCCTTCATGCGATCGCTTTCTCCCGACGCCGGTCAATGCGGATTTCGAAAGATGTGGCCGCCATGAAGTCGAAGCGAATCGAAATCTTCAAACCGGCACACTGCAAGCTTAAGATGGCCTTGCTTGCATTCTTTGCGCCAAGCTTGGCATGAAAACCACAACTCGTCACCCTAAAGAGAGTTAACCCGAGGATGGTTCCGCGCGCGCAACGCATTGCAGGTGTGGATGGATGCCGACGCGGGTGGGTCGTGGTTGAATCAACGCTCAACCTTAAGACTACCGCTTGGCGAATTGCTCCAAACTGGAACGCGATGGATGCCGACGCTGATGTGATTGCCGTGGACATGCCGATCGGCATTTCCGACACAGGCGTCAGGCAATGCGAGATTGCAGCTCGTCGACTTCTCTCACCCTGCGGGAGCCGGGTGTTCAAGACGCTGCCGCGCGGAGCGCTCCGTTTCGATCAGGCTGACTGGTCTGGCGCGAATCAGTGGAGCAAAGAACAGGGCCTTGGCGGCATATCGCGACAGACCTGGAATATCAGGCCACGCATCCTGGACATTGAGGCCACCATTTCCCGCGCGGCACAGGACCGTATTTTCGAAGCGCACCCCGAGCTTGCCTTCGCACGCCTGAATAACGGGGCTCCCCTTGCGAGCAAGCATGCGCCCGCAGGGCTGCGCCTTCGGGTGGACCTGCTGCGCGATGCCGGGTTTCACGACATCGATGCCTGGCTGAAGGATCTGCGGGGAACGGGCGCCAAGCCCGACGATCTGGTGGATGCCTGCGCCTTGGTGCTGACGGCGCGCCACATCGCCAGCGGAAGCGCGATGCACCTGCCCCGCCACCCCGAACATGATGCGCGGGGGTTGCGCATGTCGATTTCGTACTGACATGCGGGACCGTCGCGGGGGTCACGTCTTGCGAAAGAGGGCATCGGCAGACGATCTCTGGGCCTGCTTGAGCCTGATTGCCTCTTCCATGCGACGGATTTCGGACTGGAAATCCAGTATCCTTGCCTGCAATTCTTCGACGGACAGGGGACCAAGGTCGAGAGGCGCCGGCTTCTTTGTTTTTGGATCAAGGTCATCCCAGGCCATTGCCAACACCCGTTCTGTTTGCGCAATGGAATTGAAGCCTTTCGTCCTTCCTTCTTCAAGAGGCCAGCTGCCATGACCACCCTGCCCGCCACCATGAAAGCCGTCATCGCCGGTACAAGCGAGGGCAAGCCGTGCCCCGTCATCCGCGAGATCAAGACACCCCAGCCCGGGGTGCATGACATTCTCATCAAGGTCGCAGCGACCGGCTTGAACCGCGGAGACCTGATGCAAGTCGCGGGGCTTTATCCGCCGCCTGCGGAAGCTCCCGAGACGCTGGGCCTCGAGGCTTCCGGTGTGGTTGTGGCCACAGGCAACGCCGTGACGCGGTTCAGGGTCGGCGACGCGGTGTGCGCACTTGTCGCCGGCGGCGGCTATGCGGATTACTGCGTTGTCCACGAAGGTAGCGCATTGCCCATCCCCAAGGGGGTTTCGCTTGTCGACGCGGCCGCCCTGCCCGAGGCACACTTCACGGTCTGGACGAATGTGGTCGATCGGGCCCGCCTGAAACCTGGAGAGACTTTACTGGTGCATGGCGGATCCAGTGGCATCGGGACAGCGGCCATCCAGGTGTTTTCCGCACTCGGCCACCGGGTGTTCACGACGGCGGGCTCGGCCGACAAATGTGCGGCCTGCGAGCGGCTCGGTGCAGCGCGGGCGATCAATTACCGCCAAGCAGACTTCGCAGAGGTCGTGCGAGCGGAAACAGGCGGTGTCGGGGTTGACGTGATCCTGGACATGGTTGGCGGGGACTACATCAAGAAGAACATCGGCCTGCTGAAACTCGAGGGGCGACTGGTCAATATCGCTTTCCAGAACGGGGCCGAAGCCACTCTGAACCTGCTGCCACTGATGCTGAAGCGCCTGACGATCACAGGGTCGACGCTCAGGGCACGCCACCTTGAGGAAAAGGCCGAGATCGCCAAGTCTGTGCGTATGCATGTCTGGCCGCTGATTGAAGCCGGCAAGGTAAAGCCTGTGGTCGACAGCGTGTTTGCCATGGAAAACGTGGCCGAGGCCCATCGCAAAATGGCGGGTTCGAGCCACATCGGTAAGATCCTGTTGACGCCTTGAGGCTGGCGGCAGGTTCCGCTTCCCTCGGAAGGCTCGAGACTTTATAAGAGCGTTATCGAAACTCCCTTAAACCCAAGGTGGATTTCCTGGTCTGGCGCTGGAAAATGCGCTGGCACTGAACCCAGAGGTATTGACAGATGACGAAGCCCCTCATGCCCAAGGCGACGGCCATGTGGCTTATCAATCAGACCACACTGACCTTTGACCAGATTGCCGAATTCTGTGGCCTGCATGTGCTCGAGATCAAGGCGATGGCCGATGACATGCATCCCGAGAAGATCGTGCCGCTTGATCCCGTCATGATGGGCCAGCTTACCCGTGAGGAAATTGCTGCGGCTGAGAATGATCCCCGCAAGCGTCTTGTCATGAACAAGTCGGCTGTCGAGATGCCCGCCGCGGCACCCAAGGGACGCCAACGTTACACACCGGTGTCGCGCCGACAGGATCGCCCAGACGCCATCGCATGGCTGGTGCGCAATCATCCGGAGCTGACGGACCCAGAAATCGGCAAGCTTGTCGGGACCACCAAGACAACGATCCAGGCGATCCGGAACCGGACGCATTGGAACATCGCCAATATCAAGCCTGTTGACCCCGTCACGTTAAGCCTATGCTCGCAACTTGAGCTTGACCTTGCCGTCGAGAAGGCGGCCTCGCGCAGACCCAAGACCACGCCTGACGCGAAAGGTACTACGCTTAAACCTGCCAGTGACGCCGTGAGGCCCGAAAGCGAAGACGACGCGCAGCAGATGAAGTACGATCCTGCGTCGGTCTTTGCCTCGTTCCAGCGCGTGCGTGGCGACAAGCAGTCCTGACATATCGACCTTGAACCTGCGGCAATGCTTCCGGGAAGCCTATTCGCTGCGGGTTTGAGGGTTTACGTGCATGGGCGCCGGCTGAATTGTCTCGGCTTCGAATGGCTCTCGCTGGTTTGTCGGTACCGGGCCGCGCCTGAGCAGCCGATAGAGCACGAAGGCAACAAATAGCGCGTGCATCAGGCTGGTGTAGAGGAAGATGGCATCCATGTCGGCGACGCTGATAACGCCGGCGGCGATGATGGGCCCGATGGCTGCCGCGGCCCCATAGACAAACAGGTTGCTCGAGGCGACTTGCGTCATCTCCTCGCGCCTGGCGTGGTCGTTGAGATGGGCATTCGTCAGCGACCCGATCGGGAAGGCAGTTGCGCCGTAAAGAACACCGGCAGCCAGAAGCCAGATTTCGGCCATGCTGTCTGAAGGGGCTGGCGTTGCCAGCAGCAGCCCCGCCACAGCCGCAAGCGCGGCGCAACAGCCGATGACATAGCGCCTGTCCATCCGGTCGGAGAGCCGGCCGACGGGCCATTGAGCGATGGCTCCGCCCAGGATGACGGCAGACATGAACAGCGCGATGCCGTCTACGCTCATGCCTCGTGATGCCGCGTAGACGGGCGCCAAGGTCCAGAATGCGCCAGATACCAGTCCCACCACGACTGCGCCAACCATACCCACGGGCGAGAGCTGATAGAGCCTACCGAGGTGCAGCGAAACCGTTTGGGGACGCGGGGGTTCTTCCTGGCGGGTGAGGCCGACAGGGATCAGGCACATCATCGTGAGGATGGCACAGAGCGAGAAGAGCTCGTGCGTCGTGGGGCTTGCAAGCGTGAACAGGTACTGACCACCCAACAGAGCGAGATTGTTCAGGGTCGCGTAGAGGGTGAAAATGCGTCCACGGATTTCGTTTGCTGATTGCTGGTTGAGCCAGGCCTCGAGGACGGCAAACATTCCAGCAGCACAAAAGCCGATGCCAGCCCTTAGCGCAGCCCAGACCCATGGCGAAACCAAGAGTGCATGAACGAGTACCAACGCCGCCGTGAGTGCGGCGAGGACTGCGAAGGCACGGATCTGACCAACCCTTGCTGTCAGCCGCGGGGACTGCCAACAGCCTGCAATGAAGCCGATGAAGTAAGCCGACCCCATCAGGGCAATGGAGGTGCTCGAGAACGCTTCGGCGTCGGCGCGCACGGGGACAAGGGTTCCCTGCAGCCCGTTTGCGAGCAGCATGAGGACTGCGGTTGCAAGCAGCGAGGCGATGCGGGCGATGTCCGAGGAAGTGACGCGCGTTGTCATGAGCAAACGGTGTGGTGTGCTTCCTGTTTAGCCTTGGGCCAGCCATCGAGCCAGTGGGATCCGTGCCAAAGGACGCCCTGTCACAGGTCATCGCCGCGTATTGAAGCCACGCCTGTGCGCCTGTGGCTTTCCGGGGGCCCATTGGTTGCCCCGATCTCCGGGCTTGGCTAGGTTCGCCCGCATGTTCGCACCGGGAGTGAAACTGGAATGAGTGAAGCGAGGCACCCACGCAACCCTTACGAGACCGATCTCGACAAGAATCCCGCCAATTATCAATCCCTGTCGCCCCTGACGTTCCTCGAACGTGCAGCGTTCGTCTATCCCGAGCGAACGGCCATTCTTCATGGCGAGATATCTTTCACTTACGCCCAGTTCTATGAGCGATGCCGGCGCCTGGCTTCGGCCTTGTCCAGGCGGGGAATCGGGCTGGGCGACACGGTTTCGGTTCTTGCACCCAATATTCCTGCCATGCTGGACGCCCACTATGGTGTCATGATGACCGGTGCAGTCCTCAACGCCATCAATTACCGTCTCAGCGCGCAGGAGATCGCGTTCATCCTCGACCACGGCGAGGCCAAGGTCCTTATGGTCGACCGCGAGTTCGGAAGCCTCGCCCGTGAAGCGCTGAAGCTTTGTAAGGCGAAGCCGTATCTTGTTGGTATCGATGACCCTGCCTTCAAGGGCGGGGAGCTTCTCGGCCAGATCGAGTACGAGGATTTTCTCATGACGGGGGATCCGTCGTTTGCCTGGTCACTGCCCGCTGATGAATGGCAGGCGATCGCCCTGAATTATACAAGCGGCACAACTGGTAATCCGAAAGGCGTGGTGTTTCACTCGCGCGGTGCGTATCTGCTGGCCCTCGGGAACGTCATATCGGCGTCGATCCGCGCGCACCCCGTCTATCTATGGTCCCTGCCGATGTTCCACTGCAACGGCTGGTGCTTCACCTGGACAATTTCTGTCGTCGCAGGAACGCATGTCTGCCTGCGGCGGGTCAGCGCCGCCAATATGTACGAAGCCTGCGAGCGATACGGTGTCACGCATATGTGTGGTGCCCCTATCGTCATGAGCATGCTTGTAGATGCCACGGACGAGGAACGCAGGACCCTGCCCAACAAGGTCGAGTTCATGACGGCGGCCGCACCTCCGCCGGCAGCCACCCTTGCGCGAATGGAGGCTGCCGGTTTTCAGGTTCACCATGTGTACGGTCTGACCGAGACCTACGGACCAGCCGTTGTCAATGCTTGGCACGACGAATGGGACAGGCATGACCTGGAGGACAGGGCGCGTATCAAGGCGCGGCAGGGCGTGCGCTATACCGTTCTCGAGTCGCTGGCCGTGAAGGATCCCGAAACCATGCAGGATGTGCCGCGCGACGGCCAGACCATGGGCGAGGTGTTCTTCCGCGGCAATGTCGTGATGAAGGGTTACCTGAAGAATCCCGCCGCCTCGGCGGCCGCCTTCAAGGATGGGTGGTTTCACTCCGGCGACCTGGGCGTGTGGCATCCGGATGGCTATGTCCAACTCAAGGACCGTTCGAAAGACATCATCATCTCCGGTGGCGAGAATATCTCGTCTATCGAAGTCGAGGATGTCCTAATGAAACACCCGGCGGTCGGGCTGGCGGGCGTCGCGGGGAAACCAGATCCCAAGTGGGGCGAGACACCAGTTGCGTTCATCGAGCTCAAAAAAGGTGCAGCGGCCACTGCAGACGAGATCATCGCCTTTGTCCGGGGCCATATCGCGGGCTACAAGGTACCGCGAACAGTCGTATTCTGCGAATTACCAAAGACGTCCACTGGCAAGATCCAGAAGTTCAAGCTCCGCGAGATGGCGCTCAAGACCTGAGTGCAGCGGTACTGGTTGGGGTACTGCCCGCAGGCATTGCAGCGCTGAATCGAAACGCCCCCGAACGCGTTATGCGCCGGGGGCGTCAGGAGGGGCAGAATTCCTTGTCCGTCAAGGTTGATCCTGCCTGATGTTTCTTTGATCTAGTGTATCTCGAGCCTCAAGCGCTCGATCTCTTCCTTGAGGCGCAGCTTCTTCTTTTTCAGCTCTGCCAGCACTATGTCGTCAGGGTGGGGTCGATGCTGTTCATCCCTGATTTTCTCTTCGAGTTTGTGATGCCTATCCGTAAGTTCCTGGATATGCGACTCTAGGCCCATTGACGTGCCTCCGTGCTTTGAGGACCCAAGTGGATCATAAAAGGTTCGCGTTGTCAGCGCGGATGTTGGGACGGTTGCAAATTTTGTGTTAACCCGGGCCCTGAGCAAAGGGCCTGCGGCTTTTGCCCAATACAAGATGTCGGCTGGGTTTGCGTTCCGCACGTTGTGCACCTGCGAAACGCGGTCTGAGGCAAATGTGCTAGACTATTCTCTTGATGAATACCGCTTGAGCCGGTGCGAAGGTTATGGATTCCACAAAAGACACCGATAACAAGGAAAACCACTCTCTGACACTTGTCGGCGGGTTGGAAGCCGAGGGGCTTGATGCCCTGCCCGAGGGTGTTGATCCCAGTTCGGTCGATCGCGCCACGCTGCAAGAGCTAGCTGCCCTGAAAAAGCAGCATCGTTCGCTCGATGATGAGATCCAAGCGCTGGTTACCAGCGCGGCGATCGACCAACTCCTGCTTCAGCGACTGAAGAAACGGAAACTGATGCTGAAGGATCAGATCACGAAGATCGAGGACACTCTGCTTCCAGATATCATCGCCTGAGACTCAGCGCGGCATTCAAGCCGGCGGCCTTGTCTTTGCTCGCGCGCTCTTTGCGCTGTACATCGCCTTGTCGGCGTTCTCCATGGCGCCGTCAGGATCTTCGCCTTTTCGGAAAACATGGACCCCGTGCGTCATCGACAATGGTATGGTGCGGCCGTTCCAATCGAACTTCGTGTCGGAGAGCTGTTTCGCCAAAAACATAGCCTTGCGCTCGGCTGCGTCGCGGTCCGCCTTGGCCATGATCAGCCCGAATTCGTCTCCTCCCAGGCGACCGATCACGTCTGACTCTCGCACATGATCGGTCAGGATCCTTGCAACATGGCGTAACACGGCATCCCCTGCTGCGTGCCCCAACGTGTCGTTGACCTGCTTGAAGCCATCGAGGTCGAAATAGACCAAGGACGCCGTCAGGTCATAGCGCTCGCCAAAGTCGAGGATCCGGGACATCTCGCGGACGAATGCCCTGCGGTTGAGAAGCGGAACAAGACTGTCCTGATCTGCCAGCGCCTGCACGGCCTCCATCTGGTTGCGCATCTGCTCGACCTCGCCCCTGAGGCGGTCCACTTCACCCATGAGGGTCATGATGGCGTCTCGTACCCGGGGGGTGAACTCGCTTTCCGGTATGCCCAGAACAGTCGCGACCTCTCCCGGGGGCCGGGGGGCTGCAGCTGTCATGGGCGCGGCGGCTTTCTGCACGGACGCATAGGCGCTGGCGCCTGTTGCGCCGGTTACAGAACCTGGGCGGGTGCCTGAGATCTTCATGCGGCTCCAGTATAGCGCAAGATGGGCGGTGTCTTCGTCACGAATCGTTAACACTGAGGCTGCGACCAAATGCTTAAGGCTTCCTGAGTTCAGGATTTCACTGGCGCAGCAAAACCACTATAATCCGGCGCTTCCATCAGCCGGAAGCTTCGGTCCGCCGGCTCAAGACGATCCAGGAAGCGCAAGGCCGGCATGGCCACAAAACCAAACCCTTCAGGCGAACGTTCGCAGGCAGATGTCGGCATCATCATGGGAAGCCGGTCTGATTGGGCTGTCATGTCAGAGGCGGCAGACGTGCTCGAGAAACTTGGCGTGCGACACGAGGTGCGCGTGGTCTCTGCCCACCGCACGCCGGATCGCCTGTTCGCCTATGCCAAGGGCGCACGAAGTCGTGGCCTGAAGGTCATCATCGCTGGGGCCGGCGGAGCCGCGCACCTCCCGGGTATGGCCTCATCCATGACGACCCTTCCCGTCCTGGGGGTTCCGGTCGCGGCGACCGGGCTCAACGGGGTGGACAGCCTGCTCTCGATCGTACAGATGCCGGGTGGCGTTCCGGTGGGTACGCTGGCGATCGGAAAGCCCGGCGCCAGAAATGCCGCGCTGCTGGCGGCTGCGATCCTTGCCCTCAGCGACAAGGATCTCGCCAAGCGCCTCGACGCTTTTCGCGCGCGGCAGACAGCGGAAGTTCCGGAAGCCCCCTTTGATGAAGACAATGGCAGCTGACCCTGCGCACATCGTGCCTCCCGGTGGAACCGTCGGCATCCTTGGTGGAGGACAGCTTGGCCGCATGCTGGCACTGGCTGCCGCGCGGCTTGGCCTGCGTTGTGCGATCTATGCGCCAGAGACCGATGCACCAGCCTTTCAGGTCAGTGACTGGCATGTCGTTGGCAACTATGCAGATCGTGAGGCCCTCGCCGCATTTGCGAATCGCGTCGAGGTCGTCACCTATGAATTCGAGAACGTGCCCGGTGAGACCGCCGCCTTGCTGGCTGGTCTTTGTGCCGTGCGCCCCTCGCCTGCCGCGCTGACCATCATTCAGGATCGCTTGGCCGAGAAAAGGTTCGTCAGGAAGGCTGGCATTGGCACGGCCCCCTTTGCGGCAGTCGAGACCGAAGACTGCCTTTCGCCAGCGCTCGCTGTCACAGGGCTTCCATGCGTGCTCAAGACATCCCGGTTCGGCTATGACGGAAAGGGTCAACGACTGGTCCGCGCGGCCTGCGACCTCAAAACCGCATGGGAGGCCCTTGGCCGCGCACCATGCATTCTTGAGGGGTTCATCCCCTTCAAGCGCGAGCTTTCGATTGTTGCTGCACGCGGTGTCCAAGGTGAGATTGCCTGCTATGACCTGGTCGAAAACAGGCATGAAAACCATATCCTGCGAACGACGCTGGCGCCGGCGCGTGCCAGCGGCCGCGTGCGGGCTGATGCCCGCCGCATCGCCGAGACGCTTTTGTCGGCCTTCGACTATGTTGGTGTGATGGCGGTTGAGCTGTTCGAGACGCATGACGGCATGCTGCTTGTGAACGAGATCGCGCCCCGTGTACACAATTCCGGCCACTGGACGATCGACGCCTGCAGCGTGAGCCAGTTCGAGCAGCAGATCCGCGCCGTATGTGGATGGCCACTCGGGGACACGACCCGCCATTGCGATGCGGTAATGACCAACCTTCTCGGCCACGAAATCGACGAGTGGCAGAAGGTTGCAGGACAGGCGGCAACTGCACTGCACCACTATGGCAAGGGCGAGCCCCGCGCCGGCCGAAAGATGGGCCATGTGACGCGGTTATACCCTTTGGGTCTCAGGCCTGCCGACTAGCGGCCCGGATATCGCAACGCTGCGAGAATGGTCAACGGGCTCGGTAGTGCGCTGGCCGCCTTGACTACAGCAGACTTCACCTTCTCGATCTGCATGACGTCGGCAATGCGACGGTCGAGGAACTTCCAGGTCTCGGCACTGCCTTCACTGGTGTCACTGAACCAGTAGAGCATCGTCGAGGTGAAGACTCCCGAGAGAAGCCCTCGCTTGGTGTAGAAATTGAAATCAGTGGATGTATCCCCGATGGTGCGCCAGACCATGTCGCAAGTCCTGTACACGCAGGATGCTCCGTCCAGCGCATGCTGTGGCAGTGCGAACAATGCCGCGCCGCGGCGTGCTGCTTCTCGATGGGCTGCGATGACCTCGATACGCGTGCGCACGGCAAAGGCCACGCGCTCGCGGATCCTCATGGACTGGAGGTCTGCCTGCGCGATCAGTGCCTCGGCTTGATCATCGGCCCGGTGCGAAAAGTAGGTGATCGCGTCGGCGATACCGCGTGGGAAGGCCAGACGTGCTGCTGCCTCCTCAACCCCCAGACGGGCGGCGGCGTCGGCAAAGGCGCGATCCGTCCAGCCGTCGAAGGCTACGTGAGGCAGGAGTTCGTCGAGAAGCTGGTTGCGAAGATCTTCGCCGTTGTCCTGGGTGCTCGTGTTCATGTTGTTGCCTCGCGCCAGTGTCTGGTCTCGCTTTCAAAGATGAGCTTGCCCAGATCGGTCATTCGCTGGGGATACAGAATGCCATCCAAGTGATCGCATTCGTGCTGGACTACGCGCGCGTGGAACCCGCGGGCAATTCGGTCGATCCGGGTACCATCGAGGCCCAACCCAGTGTATTGGATGTGGGCAGGTCTTTCGACCCAGCCGCGCAGCCCCGGGACAGAGAGACAGCCCTCCCAGCCCCCTTCCCGTTCGGGGGAGAGAACCTTGATGACAGGGTTAACCAGAACCGTCAGGGGCGCCGTGTGATCGAAACGTTCGGCTTCCGAAAGGCCGGGGTCAGACCGGCTGGCTGGAGCCTGGAAGATGACCACACGCACCGGTTCATGGACTTGGGGGGCTGCCAGACCTGCCCCGTTGGCATCGATCATGGTTTCCACCATGTCCTCGACCAGGCGGCGAAGATCCGGGTCGGTGAGATCGGTCACAGGCTTGGCCTTTTGGCCCAGAACGGGGTGGCCCATTCTCGCGATTTTGCGAATTGTCATGGTCGAGATATGAGCCTCGCGGCCGCACCCTGCAAGGGTGGACAGGCTGGCAGCACTCTGGTAAAGACGCGGCCTTCTCGGGGAAGCTGGTTTCAGCTCGTCCCTTTTCTGATCTTTCTAGAGTTCGTTCCGGAGGTATTCCTTGCAGATCGTCGTGCGTGACAACAATGTCGACCAAGCCCTGAAGGCGCTCAAGAAGAAGATGCAGCGCGAGGGCCTGTTCCGCGAGATGAAGCTGCGTAACCACTTCGAGAAGCCCTCGGAAAAGCGTGCCCGTGAAAAAGCTGAGGCGGTCCGCCGTGCCCGCAAGCTGCATCGCAAGAAGTTGCAGCGCGAAGGCCTTCTTCCCAAGACGCCGCGCGTGGCGCGCCCAGCTCGTCCGTAAGATATCCAGTGCTGAGATCGTAGCCGCGGTATCCAGCTTGGGTGCCGCGGTTTTTTCATGACTGTCAGATCCTGCGCGGCGGATTGAACAGGTCGCGGATGAAGCCGGAGAAGCTGGCTGGTGCATCGGGACGCAACAGGTTTGCTCGGAACACCCGGGCCACGAGCCTGATCAACCACCAGAGCGTTATGGCGCTGACGAGAAACGCACCAAGTATGTCGATGCCCTGCGGTTCGCTCAGTGAGCGCACCATCATCGTGAAGGGGGCGAAGAAGGGCACATAAGACGCAACGCGGGCGAAGGCGCTCTCCGGCGCATAGGCCACAGCAAGCGGCAGCATGCAGATTGGCATCGTGACCAATGTCGCTGGAGCCACTACGGCCTGGGCATCAGAGATGGAATTTGCCGCGCTGCCGGCTGCAAGGAAGAAGGCCCCTACTGTCAGGTAGGACATTGCGAAAAACACGGTCAGCTGGAAGATGCGGACGGGGCTGGAGATATTTTCGAGCAACTCGGCCACCATCGGCTGGCCAGCGGGGAAGAAGACACCAATGCTTGCCGTTACGGTGATGACCCAGACAAGGACCAGAAACAGAGCCAGCAGAAGCCCTGTCAGCAGCTTGCCTGCCATAAGGGTTTCCGCACGCACGCATGACAGCAGAAGCTCGGCGACACGGTTGCTCTTCTCCTCTACCAGGGCCATCACGACCATGTTTGCGGTCATGAACAGAGCAAAGAACAACATGAAATACACGAGGTTGGCTGCAAGGACCTGAAGCTGCCGGACCCCGGTCACCGCTCCAAGGCGCTCGGGATCGGGGTCGATCGACTGTATCTGGCTTGCTGCGCCCAGAATGTTATCGATCGCAGGCGGGTTCACTGCGGCATCTGAAGCAGCCTGACGCCGAAGCTGCATGTCGATGGCGTTGCGCAGGAATTCGCGCAGGCCCGGTCGGTTGAGGTCGTCAGCGAGGTACTGCGCAGCCTGCGAGCCATCGAGGATGCCCTTGGGGATCACGAGAATCGCCCAGAGCGGAACAGGCCCGAGGGGACCACGCGCCAATTGCTTTGCTGACAGGAAGGGCTGCGCGGCTGCGGGGAGATCCTTGGCGTTTACCAACTCCTCGGGCAGCTCGATGCGAACGAACTGACTGGTCGGCTCGTTGAACCTTGGGGCACCGGGCTTGAGGAAGGGGCGCAATGACACGAAAGCAGCAATCGCGCCTCCCCGCTCCTCGAGCTGGCGCGATGTGGCCTTGCTCAAAGGGTCTGCGTCGAGCAGCAGGGCCGCCAGTTCCGGGTCAGCGGCTCGCAACCTCTGCGCGTCCGCATGCTCGGAAGCGTAATCGCTCAATGCCAGCATGCCACGCTCGAGGCGTTCGCGCTCGATGGCGGCATCGATCGCCTTGGCCATCTGCCCGGTTTCATCGATCACAGCAAAGTGGCGGATCGGAGCGCCCAGAAGCGCCAGCTGGCTCTGAGATGCGCCGGGCAACCAGCCTACCAGCATCAAGTAGAACAGGGGCAGCATCACGCCCAGCAGGAACGGCCGCGATGTCACATGCTGCATGAACCCGTGCCAGGCAATGATCCAGGTCTCTCTCATGGAGCAAGCCCCTGTGCGCTACCACCGGCAAGGTAGACGAAGATCTCGTGCAGGGGCGGCGCCGAAGTGTCGAAGCGGGTCAATTTCACGCCCTTCTCGAAACATGCCGAGAGTATGAGCTGGGGATCGGTGCCTGCCGTCAGGACGATCTCCCACCATGCCACGCCATCGTGGGGTGGCAACAAGCGGGCCACACCCTGGAGTTCGGCAAGGAACGACAGGTCGTTCGGTGATTCCAGCTTGACGCTGCGTGGTACAATCGCGCGCGCCTCTGAGAGCGTGCCGTCAAAGGCCTTGTTGCCCTTCACAAGAATGACGAAGCGGTCGCAAAGCCTCTCGGCGTGGCTCATCGTGTGCGTTGAAAAGAGTACGGTCGCGCCCTTTTTTGCCAGATTGCGGATCGCGACCTCGAGTTCATTCTGGTTGATCGGATCAAGCCCTGAAAAGGGTTCATCGAGGATAACCAGCGACGGTTCGTGCGCAATCGCGGTGGCAAGCTGGATCTTCTGTGCCATGCCCTTGGACAGGGCCTCGATCCTGCGGTCCTTGACGTGGGACAGGCCAAGCTCTTCGAGCAATTCGTGTGCGCGCTTGCGCGCACTCGCTGCCCAAAGCCCCTTCAGCCGAGCAAAATAGATGATGGTTTCCAGCGCGGTCATCCGCTTGTAGAGGCCCCGTTCCTCAGGCAGATACCCGATCCTGTGCTGAACGGCTCGACCTGGCGGCTTACCGAAGAGGGTGATCGTGCCCTCTGTTGGTGCTGAAATGCCAAGTATCATTCGAAGGGTTGATGTCTTGCCGGCACCGTTCGGTCCCAGCAATCCCACAATCTTGCCAACCGGCGCGGAGAAGCTGACGCCATTCACGGCGGTGAAATCGCCGTAGCGTTTGGTTACCCTGGTCAGTTCGAGAACTGGATCATCCATTGTCAGTCGCCCCGTTGCGAGAGAACCACGCCCGGGATGCGCGGAGCAACAAGAGTTTCGACCAACTGCGCAAATGGTTATCGGCGAGCGCTTCGTTGCAATGCTCAGTGAGGGAACTTGCTCGCGCTTCGATGTCCCACGATGATTTTCCAGTCCCCATCCCGCTCGGCCAGCGTAAGGCTCATCGTGCCCTCGAACTTCATGGACGCCTGCTGATTGGCAGCAACCGTCTGGGTATACTTGAACACCGCAGTTGCCGATGCGTCAGAGAGCATCGTTATACGCATATCATAAGCTTCAAAGTGGGACTCCGGGAACCCCGAGAAATAGCTCGTCAGTGCGGCGACTGCTGCGGTTCTGGTCTCGTAAACCACCTCTCCGTTCTCGATCCAGATGAACCCGGGGCCGTCGGCGAGAAGCTCGCCTGCACCTGTGGCATCATGGGCGTTCATCTTGGCGACATACTGCTCGATGGCTGCCTTGGCTTCCGGGGCGACCTCTAAGACCTTCGAACTGCTGCCCGTCGGCGCAAAGGGGTTCTCGCACGCAGCCAGCAACAGCGATCCGCCCATCAGCGGTATGAGCATGAGGTGGCGGAATTTCATCCTGTATGTCCCCGAGGAAATGCTCTGTATGTCTAGCGTGCCCGCAGCATCGTGTCAGCCCCAAGCGTGGTGCAACGACTAAATCGCCCGAAAGTTAACGCCGGCAAGGCGCTGTGCCTCCAGTCCCGTGCTACCCCAGCGACTTCACAATTTCCTCGGTCATCTTCTTCGCGTCGCCAAATAGCATCATGGTGTTGTCACGGAAGAAAAGTTCATTTTCTACGCCCGCGTAGCCCGAGCCCATCCCCCGCTTTATGAATAGGACCGTTTTGGCCTTCTCCACGTCCAGAATAGGCATGCCGTAAATGGGGGATTGTGGGTCAGTTTTGGCTACCGGGTTGGTTACGTCGTTGGCGCCGATCACGTAGGCGACGTCGGCCATGGCAAATTGGCTGTTGATGTCCTCGAGTTCAAAGACCTCGTCATAGGGCACGTTGGCCTCGGCCAGCAGGACGTTCATGTGGCCCGGCATGCGACCGGCCACGGGGTGGATGGCGTAAGAGACCTTGACGCCTTCCTTCTTTAGCTTGTCGGCCATTTCGCGCAGCGCGTGCTGGGCTTGGGCCACAGCCATGCCATACCCCGGTACAACGATGACTGACGAGGCGTTTTTCATGATGAAGGCGGCGTCCTCGGCCGAACCCTGTTTGATGGGGCGGGTTTCCTGCTTGCCCGCGGGGCCGGCCGTCTCGCCACCGAAGCCGCCCAGTATGACCGAGAAGAAGCTGCGGTTCATGCCTTTGCACATGATGTAGCTGAGGATGGCCCCAGAGGAACCCACGAGGGCGCCCGTGATGATGAGGGCGGAATTCTCGAGGGTGAAGCCGATGCCTGCAGCTGCCCATCCCGAATAGGAATTGAGCATCGACACGACCACGGGCATGTCGGCGCCGCCGATGGGAATGATCAGTGTCACGCCAAGGATGATCGCGAGGACCGTGATTGCCCAGAAGGCCCAGGTGGCCTCGCCGTGGCTCGTGACCAGAAGCACGATCAGCGCCACGATGGCGGCTGCTATCAGGATGTTCACGAGGTGGCGTGCGGGCAAGATGATAGGCGCGCCCGACATGTTGCCGTTCAGTTTGGCGAAGGCGATCACCGAACCCGAGAATGTGATGGCGCCAATCGCAACGCCCAAGGACATCTCGATCAAGGACTGGATGTGTACATTGCCTGGCTCTCCGATGTTGAAGGCCTGCGGCGCGTAGAGCGCCGCGGCCGCCACGAAGACGGCCGCCAGGCCGACGAGGCTGTGGAAGGCTGCCACGAGCTGTGGCATCTGTGTCATCGCTATGCGCCGGGCAATGACGGCCCCGATGCCGCCACCGATGGCGATGCCGCCCAGGATCAGGCCCCATGTCAGGGCGTCTGCAGGGCTGGCCACGGCCAGTGTCGTGAGCACCGCGATGACCATGCCCAGCATGCCGTTGCGGTTGCCCGCGCGGGAGGTTTCGGGGCTCGACAATCCGCGTAGCGCCAGGATGAACAGGACGCCGGACACCAGATACAAAAGAGCTGCAAGATTGGGGTTCATGCGTGTGATCGATCCTGGTTATTCGCGCGGTGCATCGAAGATTCCGGCCCGCAGCAGGCCCATGCCTGCCCCGGCCATCCAGATGGCGATGAGAGCGACGATTGTTGACACGTCGAAGTCCTGACGGACATGGAGGATGGTCGCACAGAGGAACATGGCGAGCCCTTCCCAGAACAGGAGCGCTGCGACAAGGCGGGATCGCGCGGACTCCTGTGCTTCGAAATAGCGGGCTGCCACGATTTCACCGATCCCGGCCATGACAAGGCCTGCCGCTATCATGTCTGCCAAGGAGACCGGGGAGTCCACTGCCGCGCGCCTATTTCTTCTCTTTCTTGCGGTACATCGCGAGCATCCGCTGGGTAACAAGGAACCCGCCAAAAATGTTCACGCTGGCGAGGATCACGGCGATGACGCCAAAGAGCTTTGCGATCCAGCCGCTGTCGCCGGCGGCGATGAGGTCTACGCCTACTGCAAGGAGGGCTCCAACGATGATCACAGAGGAAATCGCGTTCGTGACCGACATCAACGGCGTGTGGAGGGCTGGTGTCACGCTCCAGACCACATAGTAGCCCACGAAGATGGCGAGCACGAAAATCGAGAGGCGGAAGATAAAGGGGTCGATGACTTCCATGGCAGTGCTCCTCAGGCCTTCAGTGCGGGGTGAATGACCTCTCCGTCGCGCGTCAGGCAGGTTCCCTTTATGATGTCGTCGTTCCAGTCGATCTTCAGGCCCTTGGTGGTCTTGTCGATGAGCGGCGACACGAAGTTGAACAGGTTCCGCGCGTAGAGCGCGGAGGCATCGGCAGCAAGGCGGCCTGCAAGGTTGAGCGCGCCCACAATCCTCACGCCCCCGATATCAACGGTCTCGCCGGCCTTGGTAAGCGGGCAGTTGCCGCCCTGCTCTGCCGCGAGGTCGATCAGGATCGAACCGGGCTTCATTGAGCGCAGCATCTCCTCGGTTACGAGAACCGGCGCCGGCCTGCCGGGGATCAGGGCAGTGGTGATGACGATGTCCTGCTTCCTGATCGTTTCTGCAATGAGGGCCGCCTGCTTTTTGCGATAACCTTCGCTCATTTCCTTGGCGTAGCCGCCGGCGGTCTCGGCCTGCTTGGTCTCTTCGTCCTCGACAGCCACGAAGGTGGCGCCCAGAGACTGCACCTGCTCCTTGGTGGCGAGGCGTACGTCAGTGGCCGACACAATGGCACCCAGACGCCGCGCTGTGGCGATGGCCTGCAGGCCGGCGACGCCGACACCCATGACAAGCACGCGCGCGGCGGCGATGGTACCGGCCGCCGTCATCATCATCGGGAACGCGCGCCCGAAGAGAGCGGCGGCATCAATGACGGCCTTGTAGCCTGCGAGGTTGGACTGCGAGGACAGAACGTCCATCGATTGGGCGCGCGTGATACGCGGCATGAATTCCATCGCAAAGGCGTTGACGCCTTGTGCCGCACATGTTGCTACGATCGGGCGGTCGGCATAGGGCGACAGAATCGCTGCCAGCATCGCGCCCTTCGAAAGCTGTCCTGCTTCTGCTTCGGTCGGTCGCTGCACCTTCAGGACAATATCCGCAGAGAGGGCATCGCGCGCCGACACAATCGAGGCGCCGGCGGACGCGTAGTCGGCGTCCGACATGTGGGCGGCAGCGCCGGCTGAAGCCTCGACCAGCACGTCAAGGCCGAGACCCTTGAACTTCTTTACAGTCTCGGGCGTGGCCGCGACGCGTGTTTCGTTGGGACGCGTTTCCTTCGGTATACCGAGTTTCATGCTTCCTGCCGGCGTTAGAGGGGGTAACGGGCGTTTCGGCGTGGTCTGTCCGGCCCCTTTTGGGGCGCTTGGCAAATCGCGATCAGGTAAACATGTAGGCGAGGAAAACGAGCAGGATGATCGTGAGGATGCTGCCCCACTTGGTCAGGCTCCAGAACAGCGAGAACGTTGCCTCCTGCTCCCTGATATCCATAGAGCCGCGCTTGTAGTCGGAATTCGGTCCTGAAGCCATTGGTGAGCCCTTGCTTGAGTCGCGACATATCGCTGTTTGGCGCGGAATATAGCAGCCAAGGGCGCTGGGGCAACCGCAGTTTGATGGGCTTTTTGTCCGCCCCTTGCCCGCTGGAGCATCCTAGACGCGGCGGGTCGGCAGTGAGTGGTTCCAATCGGCCAGCAGCGCTCTCAAGGCCGCCACGAAGGCTAACGGCTGATCGAGCATCACGTGGTGCTGCGCCTGGGGAATTTCGATGACTGGGGCGGCGTGACCCAGGAGGCTGTACATGTAGGCCCCGACCTCGGGGGGCATAAGGACCGAGTTCTCGCCCCGCATGATTGCAATTCGGCAGCGGGTCGCCTTCAGGCACGCGGCCGTGTCACCGATCGAAAAATGCTGCGACCACAGCGAAGGGTCGAATTTCCAAGTCAGGCCGCCCTCGACCTTGCGCAGCGACTTGCGGGCGATGAAGTCGACGATGAAGTCGTTCTCGCAAGGTTGCTCCGGCGCCAGCCGGAAACGCGCCAGCGCTTCGGCCAGGGTCGGGTAGACCCGATGCGGGCGGGCGTCGCGGTGTGGCGGACCGCCGGGGCGGTCAGGTGGATTGACGGGCGAGTCGATGATGACCGTGCCGGCGAGCCGGTCGCCGTGCTGTGCCCCGGCGAGGATCGTTGCAAAGCCTCCGAACGAATGGGCCACGAAGACGGGTGGCTCGGCGTTCTCGAACATGCCTGCATGGGTGGCCACAGCCATCTCTTCGGCGACGAAGAGGTCCATCGCATAGCGAGAGCGATGTGCGGAATCGCCCATTCCCGAGAGATCGAGCGCGGCGACATTGTATTCGCGCGCGAGGAAGGGGGCAATGAAGCTCCACCAGTAGGCATGCGCGCCGTTGCCGTGCACGAGCAGCAGCCCCGGTTTCGACCGGTCGCCCCATCGCAGATAGTGGATGCGGGCACCGGAGACATTAATCTGGTGGCTCTCGCACGGCATCGCGATTGCCGCTTCGAACCACGCCGGCCCCGCAACATGTTCGCCATTGTAGCGGGCCAAGGGCCCAAGCTTCGAAGAACCTTCTGACATGTCAGGCCTTTCGCCGCGGCGGGCGCGTGCCCAAAGCCTTGAAGATGCCCGTTGCCGACATGATCGTGCGTTCTGCGCACCAGATGCGGCCGGTGACGGTGAAGATATCATCCTCACGGCCGGTGATGGCGCCTGAACCCTCGACCCAGTCGCCGACATGGGCCGCTTCCACGAAGTCCGTTACCATGCGCACCGTCACCCAGTAGCGGTTCTCCTGTAACGAGATCGCGTGACCCAGCGCCATGTCGGCGAACGCCATCAACATGCCACCGTGACAGTTCCTCATGCCGTTGGTATGCGCCTCTGACACGAGGAACGCACGGGTGTAGCTGCGGTCAGCGTTCACGCGCTCATACAAGGGGCCGATCTGGCGGCCGAACCCCTGGAACCAGTTCATTCGGACGTAGCCCTCCGGGATTTCGGGGACATTCTCTTCGAGCAAATCATCCGTCATGACAGTTCAACCACCGGGATTATGTCGCCATTCAATCCACGCGCCATGCGGATTGCAATCGGCCAGAACAAGGCTTCTCGTGGCGCCATTTTCGTAACGCGTGACGCGGACTGGGTGCTCGGCGTCTTCCCACTCGATGCTGACCCTGAAGAGCGGGCGTCGCATCGAATGCCGCAGCAGAGCCTCCTCGAACCGGCGCTGCATGTCGGTCGAGAACTGGTAGGTGACAAAGGAGTGATAAACGACGGGCGTGCCCGTTGCGGGGAGCGCCTCGAGAATCGGGGTGATAAGTGTCAGCGCATCGCCGAAGCGGATCGGCGGAGGGTGCTTCAGGGCCGTTGCGATGGCGCCGTCGAGGCGCGCGACGCGCGGCTGCAACTCGGGGAAGATCAGCGCCTTCAACCAGAGGCGATCTGCGGGATCCGACAGGCGTACAGGGTTCAGTTCAAGACCGACGCGGCTCAGCACCGTGGGCATGCTCGGATCGATGAGGGGAACGAGTGGACCCCTCGCCTCTGCCGTCAGGCTCAAACTGGCATCCGGCGTTGGACAAGCAGCCACTTCCCTGCCCTGGCTCACGTAGGAATAGGCGTAGAGATCCCAGTTGAGGTTGAAGCCAGCGCTTGGCCCGATCTCGACCATGTGAAGGCCGGTTACAACCTCGCGTGCGACGTGCTGGAAACCGGGAAGCAGTGCCGTGCAGCGCGCGACCTCGTTGGTGTTGGTCACGCGCGATGTGACGAGGTGCGTCACGTCCTGCTCGTATTGAAGGCAGAAGTCCCGGAAGGCCTCGTAGACATCGGTTGCAGGCATGACGCCCGGTGACAGGCTCGGATACTGGTTCTTCAGTGCGTGCGGGCGGCCTTCGTACAGCAGATAGTGTACGGCACCGAGAATGATATTGGCCTGCGGTTGGCCAGGCTTTGCTTTCTGAGCGATCGCGCGGATTCGTGTGTCGTCTCGGATATGCCGGGCCAGGCTCGCGTATAGGGGCGAGCCTATGCGATCGGCTTCGATGGCAAAGAGGCTCCAATAGTCACTCTCGCTCATGGGCGGCTCCTCAAGCGGGCAAGGGAACGCCCGCAGCATCGAAGGCATGCTTCTGGCGCGCCTTGACCTCGGACAGCGAGAACGACGCGATCTCTGCGTGGAAGAGGTCGTGGAAATTGAGCTCGGCCTGCAGATGCAGGAATACAGAACCCAGACCAATGGCTGCCCGATCCATGAAGACGAATTCTCGTGGCGGTTTGACGGGCCCGAGTTCTTTCAGCAGTTGGTGAACCTGGAAGGCCTCCTTCCGTCCGTAGGCGGAGGGTTCGATACCATCGGCAACAGTGCGCACGCGATCATCCAGCATGGGAGCGTAGATAAAGCGCGCCCAAATGTTGAGGGCATCGATCAGCTCGTTCTTCAAATTACGGAAGCCCCAGGTCTCGTAGGCATGCACCGCCATGTCACGATCGTTTCCGAGCAGAGCCGTGTAGAGCGAGATCACACCGCCCACGAATTCAGGGCGGAAGGTCCTGATGCATCCGTAGTCGAGCAGGTTCAACCCGAGGTCATCTCGGATCGTATAGTTGCCCAGATGGGGGTCACCGTGGATCGCCGCGTAATGACTGAAGGGATGCCACCACGCGCGGAACATCGTTTCGGCGATACGGTTGCGATCGATCTGTGGCCGCGACTTGAATTCAAGGATCGGCCTTCCCGAAATCCAGGTCATGGTCAGAAGGCGCCCGGTCGAGAGTTCGGGCAGAACCTCGGGAACATGGATGCCGTCCCTGGCCTCGAAAATCATTCGGTAGAGCGCAATATGAGATGCCTCGCGGCGGTAATCGAGTTCCTCGCGCAGGCGCTCACCGACTTCGTCAGCGATTTCGGAGGGATCGATCGCGCGGTCCATGCGGCGATAGAGCGAGAACAGGATCCTCAACTGCGCCAGGTCCGCTTCGACGGCCGATGCCATGTCCGGATACTGCAGCTTGCAGGCGAGGTTACGACCTTGCTCGTCGATCGCCTTGTGCACCTGGCCAAGTGAAGCGGCCGCAGATGCCTCGCGCTCGAATGATTTGAACCTTTTCTCCCAGTCGGGACCCAGTTCGGCCGCCATGCGCCGGCGGACAAAAGGCCAGCCCATGGGCGGCGCAGAGGTTTGCAAGGTCGCAAGCTCGGCGGCGAAATTCGCGGGCACGAGATCCGGGACGGTGGACAGCATCTGCGCCACCTTCATCAACGGGCCTTTGAGGTTGCCCAGCGCTGCCTTGAGGTCGGCGGCCTCGATCTTCTCGTCCCGCCCCATGCCGAGCATGCGAGACCCGGCCATGCGCGCCGCCGTACCGCCGATGGTGGTGGTCACGTCGGCGTAGCGCTTGAGCCTTCGGCCGAGGGTGTTTTCTTCGTCAGACATGGTGCTTGCAAACGTGCATGACAGACGCGCCGGGGAGCGTCAATCCGGATTGCTGCATGTGCTCAGTGCGCTGTCGAATGCCGTTGCGAAAACAACATCATCCCGGTCGGGATCCTGATCCAGGGCTACGGCCCAGGCATCCAGGCGTGCGGCGGCAGTCGCGCAGGCGCAGGTGCGGCCCCTGCCCGACACCGCCTTGTCGAGGGCTCGTGCGTGCATGGACAGTGCCGATGGCACTGGGCCTGGTCGCGGTTCGCCGCCGTCCAGAGATAGCCTGCCTTTTGCTGCCAGATGGGTCGCCTGCGTCCAATTTCGGCCATTTCTGAGCTGGAGGCGGCTTTGGGCTTGATATTCCCGCGCAAGGCACGCGCGCCATGTGTCGCCGGTGATCTGCTCACGCAGGAAGGGTGTTACGTCGAAGGTCGCACACGCGCCTGGTACCAAAGCAAGGATCGCGCTCAGACAGCAGCGGCGCGCAAAGCCCCCCAAGCCTTGCGCGCCGCGCTTCACCCCCACGATGAGCTTTCCGTTGCCCCCATTCGCTTGCTCCATGAGCAGAGCTTCCCCCGCGAGCCGGACATCTGAAAAGCGAATTGAAGGTCTCATCGTCCCCCGCAGCGTGCAAGCATTTGTGTCCGTAGCGCCTCATAATGGCTGGCGAGTGTAGCGTCCCGATCACAACGGATTTTGCAGAGTGGTTAAGAAATCATGAACCTGGATCGAAGTGGAACGCCTTAAAGCGACTTTTACTTCGGTTGGGTCAGATTGGGGCAAGACAAACATAACAAAACGGGGTGGCTTTCATGGCGCATACGACGCTCATCGTTGATGACGATCCTACACAACGCCGGTTGCTGCAGGCTCAGGTCGAAAAATGCGGGATCCCCGTTATTACCGGCAGCTCGGGTCAGGAGGCGTTGGACATTCTCACCGGACCCAAAGGTGCAAGTGTCAGCCTCGTTCTGCTGGACCTCGTGATGCCGGGCATGGACGGACTTGCTGTGCTTGCCAGCCTGCGTCCGACCCATCCGTCCCTTCCGGTCATCGTGCTGACCGCACAGGGTGGAATTGATACCGCCGTGGCTGCCATGCGTGCTGGGGCCGATGACTTCCTCGTGAAGCCGGCGAGCCCTGAGCGGATCCAAGTATCGATCCAGAACGCACTCAAGGTGAAGGCGCTGAATGGCGAAATCCAGAGGCTCAAGAAGGTGACCGAGAACCGCCTGTCGCTGGGCGACCTGATTGCCGAAAGCCCCTCGATGCGCCAGGTGCTGCGCCTGGCTGACCGCGCCGCGCAGTCCAACATCCCCATCCTCATTGAAGGTGAGAGCGGCGTTGGCAAGGAAGTTCTCGCGCGTGCGCTCCAGGGTGCATCCGACCGCGCCGGCAAGCCCTTCGTCGCCGTCAATTGCGGCGCCATCCCCGACACGCTGATCGAAAGCATCCTCTTTGGTCACGAAAAGGGGGCGTTCACTGGTGCCGTCGACAAGCATATCGGCAAGTTCCAGGAGGCCAATGGCGGCACGCTGTTTCTTGATGAGATTGGTGAACTCCGGCTGGACATGCAGGTCAAGCTGCTGCGCGCGATCCAGGAAGGCGAGGTCGACCCCGTTGGCGCCAAGCGCCCAGTCAAGGTCGACATTCGCTTGATCTCGGCGACAAACCGCAACCTGCAGCAGCAGGTCGAGGAGGGGAAATTCCGCGAGGACCTGTTCTATCGCCTGAACGTATTCCCGCTGCTGCTGCCTCCGCTTCGCGAGCGGCGCGAGGATATCGAGGGGCTTGTTGAGCTCTTCATCCGCCGGTTCGCCGTCGAGGAGAACAAGAAGATCGTTGGCGTCGACCGGGCTGCCATGGACATGCTGAAGCGCTATGGATGGCCGGGCAACATCCGCCAGCTCGAGAACACGCTGTTTCGCGCCGTAGTGCTGTGCGACGGCGAATGCCTGCGCGCCGGTGACTTCCCCCAGATCGCCAGCCAGATGGGCGTTCAGGTCGAGTCGCCAGCCCTCGACCACGCTGGCAGCCTCTCAGGGACGGCACCTGATGCGAGGGATGTCCACCGAATCCTGCCCGATGTGCCTTCGTCCACGGTGGATCAGCTGGTGGCGTCCGGCGTGAAACTGACAGGTATCGACGGGCATCTTCGCAAGCTTGAGGAGATCGAGCACGAGCTCATCCGCTTTGCCATCGACAAGTACGAAGGGCACATGTCGGAAGTTGCCCGCCGGCTGGGCATAGGTCGATCAACGCTCTATCGCAAGCTGCGAGAGATGGGTATCGACGACAACGAGCAGGCCGGTGCCGCCTGAGGCCACTCTTTCGGTTGGCGCGTCCTAGCGCGCCATGCCCAAGGCGGACAGGTACAGGTCGAGGAGCGCGTCACGCTCCTCGCGCTCGTGGGCTTCCATCTTCCGGATCCTGACGACCTGGCGCATGATCTTGGTGTCGAACCCCTGTCCCTTGGCCTCGGCATAGACCTCTTTCAGGTCATTGCTGAGCGCAGACTTTTCTTCCTCGAGACGCTCGACGCGCTCGACGAGCGATTTCAGCTGGTCTTTCGCGAAATTTGGCTTGGCCATGGCAGGGATCCCGTTGCTCGTTCTGGAAACGCGGCGCTTTGAGGCGGCGGACCCTAAACAGCGGGCTGGTCGCGATCAACGGGACCTAGCCATGATTCTTGTGGGATAAATTGAAAGCGGCCTTCTGCGCCTCGGAGGCCTCGGTCTGGTAGCGGGATTTCCAGTCTGCATACGGCATTCCGTAGATTTTCTCTCGGGCGTCATCGCGCGAGAGTTGCATTCCAAGCCCACGTGCAGCTTCCTCGTACCAGTTGCCAAGGCAGTTCCTGCAGAACCCTGCCAGGTTCATGAGATCGATGTTCTGGGTATCGGTTCTACCCTGCAGGTGCCTCACGAGGCGGCGGAACACAGCGGCCTCGATTTCGGTTCGTGTCGCATCATCCATGGCGAATTCCCTTCCCGCGGTCAGGCTGGAGTCATGCCTGCGATCGCACGCAGGAGCAATGGCTTCAGCCTCTGGGCCCATTCATGCGCCCCTTCTGGGGTGGCCACCAGATCCTGTCGAAGTTCCAGCAGCACGTGGGGCAAACCATTCGCTAGCGCGTGCTGGTCCATGCAGTCGCCGACCAATTCGCCGGAATAAGGCTGGTTGTCGCCCACGCATAGGTCCTGCTCAGCTTTCAGCACATTCAGAAGAGGCTGAGACAGGCGCTGATCCCTGCGCGACCACAATACGCCAACGTGCCAAGGTCGGGGCCTGCCCTTCCACTGAGGGGTGAACGAGTGCACTGAAACGATGACAGGCCTGGTGCCATGTCGCATGGCCTTGACGAGAAGCGCGCTGATCGCAGCGTGGTAGGGCCTGTAGAATGACTGCAGGCGGGTTTCGATTTCGGTCCCGTCGACGCGCGCGTTGCCCGGGATGATTGCGCCATCCGACAGCTTCATCACAAGGGTGGGGTCGTCTTCCCCCCTGTTCAAGTCAATCAGAAGACGCGAGTGGGTTGCCAATATCGCAGGCGCCGACAGTGATCGGGCAAGGCTTCTTGCCACATCAGCCGCGCCAATGTCCCAGGCAATGTGCGTTGCAAGGCGCTTGGGGTGCAGACCAAGGTCTCCATAGGAGGCGGGGATGAAATTGGAGGCATGGTCACACACCAAGACGATCCGGGGATCGCCATCGATATTGATGCCCTCAAAGGCTGGATGAACGGACACGCTGGCCAAACCGACGCTGACTGCCTCTGCACAATAGGATAGGGAGTCGCGTCGATGTGATGGCTTGATTGTCGCAACCCCCTGGACGAGACCATGCAGGCAGGACCAGACCTTCTGAGACGTGTTTTCCTTGATGCCGTCGAGGCCTGCCACCCCCGTCGCGTGGTGCCGCCTGTGCTGCCGCCACGCCCGCGGGGCCGCATCGTGGCCATCGCGGCCGGGAAGGCCGCTGCCGCGATGGCTGCGGCTGCCGAAGACACGTGGGGGCCCTTCACCGGTGGCTTTGCGGTGACACGCCAGGGGCACGAGGTGCAAGTTCGTTCGATCCCCGTCATCAGCGCGGAGCACCCCTTTCCTGACCAAGCCGGGGCAAAGGCTGGCCGCATGGCGATTGAATGCGTCAGGGACCTCGCCCCCTCCGATACTGTTCTCGTGCTGCTGTCGGGAGGTGGCTCTGCGCTCATGGCAGCACCGCTGGCGCCTTTGCCGCTTGACGAGAAGAGGGCCATCACGCGTTCGCTTGTTCTGAGCGGCGCCCCCATCGATGAAATCAACTGCGTTCGCAAGCATCTTTCCGCGCTCAAGGGCGGCAGGCTTGCGGCTCACGCCTTCCCCGCCAGGGTGATCACAGTGGCGATCTCGGATGTGGTGGGCGATCAGCCGTCCGTCATTGCTTCGGGACCTACGGTCGCCGATCCGACCACCCGGCAGGACGCCCTCGACATCCTGCAGCGGCGAGGCATTGCGACCAGCGATGTCGTGAAGGCTCTGCTGGCAGATGCCTGCAGCGAGACCTTGAAGCCCGGTGACCCGCGCCTTGCCCGCGCCGACTTCCTTCTCAGCGCGCGTGGCGCAGACCTTATCTCCGCTGCTTGCGATGCGGCACAGCGCCTTGGGGTCAACACGCAGGTGCTGGGGGTCAATCTCGAGGGCGATGCACGGCAGGTCGGACTTGCGCACGGTGAGATTGCGCGGCACATCGATCCGGGTGAGCGTCCGCTGCTGCTTCTGTCTGGCGGTGAACTCACAGTCACGGTCAGAGGCAGCGGACAGGGCGGTCCGAACCGGGAGTATCTGCTAGGTGTCGCACGCGCCCTTCAGGGTGCACCCCATGTCTGGGCCCTTGCCGGCGATAGTGACGGCATTGATGGCAGTGATCACGTCGCAGGCGGCTGGATAGGCCCGGATATGCTTGCGCGCAGCGCTTCTTCACGGGTTGATTTGCGGTCCGCAGAAGACCGTAACGACAGTGCCCTCGTCTTCCGGATGCTGGGTCAGGAACTCATTACCGGACCCACGAGAACAAATGTCAACGATTTGCGTGCGATCCTGGTCATGCCTTCTCAATCCTAGTCTCGACCAGGTGCCTTGTCCGCAATGCTCCAAATCTTCCGCCCAGTTTGCCTGACCGCCATGTTTTGCATCGCGTTGATGCTGGCTGTCCGCCCAGCGCAAGCGGATTTTGCGGTCTGCAACAAATCCGCTCATGGTGCTGTTGTCGCAATTGCTTACAAGCGAGAGGGAGATTGGCGGAGCGAGGGTTGGTGGCGCGTTCGACCCAAGCAATGCCGGACGATCATCCGCGGTCCCCTGAGATCACAGATCTACTATCTTCATGCGGCCCATGAGGGGGTCGACGGTGACTGGGATGGCAACAAGTGGTTTTGCGTCAAGTCGAGGAATTTCTCGCTCAAGGGACGTCAGGACTGCAGGCAGCGTGGCCTTGGCCACGCGGGCTTTTTCGAGATCGATACCGGCAAGAAATTAACCTGGGTTCAGAACCTTTCGGATTAGTATCCCCTTTACCCATTCAATGGAGAGCGGTGAGCACATGCGCCGGCGTCGGAACGTCAAGATCTTGGCTACGCTTGGGCCGGCTTCACGCGATGCCGCAACGATCCGACGCCTGTTCGAGGCTGGTGCGGATGTATTCCGCATCAACATGAGCCACACTGACCACGCGTCGCTCGCGGCCTATGTTGCAACAATCCGCGAGATCGAGAGCGAATTGGAGCGGCCCATCGGCATACTTGCAGATCTGCAGGGACCCAAGCTGCGGATCGGTGCCATGGCCGGTGGTGGCGTGGATCTTGTCACTGGTTCTGCTGTTCGGATCGATCTGGACCCCGCGCCCGGCGATGCACAGCATCTCTACCTGCCCCACAAGGAAATCTTCGCGGTCCTCAAGCCCGGTGGGCAGTTACTGATCGACGACGGAAGGCTCCGGTTGCGCGTGGAAAGCGTGAACGGCGAAAGTGCCACCGCGCGCGTCGAGTTCGGTGGGCGTCTTACGGATCGCAAGGGTGTGAATGTCCCGGATGTCGTGCTGCCCATTGCAGCGCTCTCGACCAAGGACCGCGCCGATCTGGATCGCGCGCTTGAGCTTGGCGTGGACTGGATTGCCCTTTCATTCGTGCAGCGCCCGGAGGATGTGGCCGAGGCACGCAAAATCGTTGCTGGTCGCGCGGGCATCCTGTCCAAGATCGAAAAGCCGGCAGCGCTCGATCGTCTTGAGGAAATAGCAGAGCTCTCGGATGCGCTTATGGTGGCGCGTGGAGACCTCGGTGTTGAACTGCCCATCGAACAGGTTCCGGCCCGCCAGAAGCACATTACGCGCATTGGCCGAGCTGCCGGCAAGCCGGTAGTTGTCGCCACTCAGATGCTGGAATCGATGATCTCAAGCCCCCTGCCAACGCGGGCTGAGGTGTCCGATGTGGCCACTGCGGTGTTCGACGGGGCGGATGCAGTGATGCTATCAGCGGAGTCTGCGTCTGGAAAATATCCGGTCGAGGCCGTCGCGATGATGGATCGTATTGCGTGTTCGATCGAAGGTGACAGCCATTATCGCACCATGATGGACGCCCAGCGTCCGCATCCCGAGGCAACAACGCCCGACGCCATAACCGCTGCGTCGCGGCAGGTGGCTCAGACGATCCGCGCGGCTGCCATTGTTTGCTGGACGGGGTCGGGATCGACAGGGATCCGAGCCTCGCGCGAGCGCCCTTGCGTCCCCATCATTGCGCTTACGCCCGTCGTGAGGACCGGTCGCCGGCTGGCCCTTGCGTGGGGACTGCACTGCGTCGTGACCGAGGACGCGCAAAACTTCGAAGACATGAGCGAGCGTGCCTGCCAGATCGCTTTCCGCGAGGGTTTCGCTGCATCGGGACAACGCATTGTTGTCACGGCTGGCGTGCCGCTGGGAACGCCGGGCGCAACCAACCTGCTGCGCGTGGCGTTCGTGGGACGCAAGCCACCGCCTTACGCAAGCTGAACCCAAAACCGTGCCGCTAGAGCGTCGACCTTGATTTCTCCAGGGCCGAGAGTTCCTCGGCGCGTCGGGAAATGCCGTCCATGCCCGGATTGATGGCAAGCGCGCGGCGATAGGCTGACAACGCAACGGTAAGCTGGCCGGCATCGTCGGCCATGCTTCCAATCAATGCATGGGCGCGGAAGTCACGCGGCTCGATGGCGACAGCCTTGGCGAGGTCGGCCGCTGCTTCCTCGATGCTGTCCAGGCGCAGGTGAACATTGGCTCGCTGATAATAGACTTCGGCGAAGCCCGGCTTAAGCTGAGCCACCGCATTAAGCAGTTTCAGTCCGGTATCGAAGTCCTGCTGCTCGATGGACGCCGACGCCCGATCCATCAGCAGATCGGCCGTGTCGCTTCCCGACGCCCGCCAGAGCTCTGCGATCTGCATCGTGAGTGCGCCAGCCTCGATGCTGCTGCGCGCCTTGGCCAGTTGGTTAAAGAGCGTAGGCAATCTCGGGTCCCGGTGGTCGGCGGCGGCGCTGCCGATGGAGACCAGAAAGAATGCAATCAGAAACATGCCAGGGCGCATGAGCCGCATGCTAGGCTATGAAAGCTGCTGTTCCAAGTGAACTTCACCATGAAGCTTACCCGCCGTGACCTTGCCCGCGTTTTCATGGGGCTGCCCCTGCTGGCGGGCGTGGCTTCGGCTCGCGTTGGCGATCCCGATGTGATCGTTGTCGGTGCCGGGGTTTCGGGCATGGCTGCGGCGCGGGTGCTGGTCGATGCAGGACGTCGGGTCCAGGTCCTCGAGGCGGCACCAAGGGTCGGCGGTCGATGCTACACGGACACTGCAAGCTTTGGCCTGCCCTTCGACCAGGGTGCGATGTGGTTACGACGCGCTGACACCAACCCCCTCTATGGTTTCGCCCAGCTCTTCCGCTTTGGTACGGCGCTGGCGCAGCCGCAGGAAGTTCTCTTTGCAGGTGGGCAGCGCCTGCCCGCCCGCGCGCACGCCGCCTTCGAGCGGGCCATTGATGCCTACAGCATAGCGCTGGCGGAGGCCGCCGAGGGCGAGGATGACGTGGCAGCGGGTGCTGTGTGGCCGTCCACGTTCGCCCTGCTTCCTCCCGGGGATCGCGCCTGGCTTGCGACCGCGGCTGCAAAGATCGGTCCGCTCGACATGGGCCTCGATCTCGACCACATCTCGGTCAAGGACTGGTTCAATCGCAACGAGGCTGAACCCAGTCGCCTGGTGCGTGAGGGCCTTGGCACGCTGGCAGGCCGCCTTGCCGCGGGGCTCTCGATCTCGACGGGCACCAACGTGTCGCGTATCAGTCAGTTGCGGGGAGGCCAGGTCGAGGTGCTGACCAATCGCGGCGGCCTGCGAGCTCGAGCCGTGATCGTCACAGTGTCGATCGGTGTACTTGCCTCGGGCGCAATCGAATTCCTGCCGCGCATGCCGGGGGGGCATCAGAGTGCGATCGGGGGGCTGCAAATGGGC
The DNA here is from genome assembly GCA_964483585.1 of uncultured Flavobacteriaceae bacterium. Lineage (GTDB taxonomy): Bacteria > Pseudomonadota > Alphaproteobacteria > Micropepsales > Micropepsaceae > SZUA-430. The sequence goes on along the minus strand of CAZABH010000004.1, from coordinate 38,709 downwards.
TCGATGCTGAAGATCGCCCTGTCCTTTGCGGCCTCAAGCCCGGCTCTGCGTTTTTCCGAGAACGCTATTTTGTTGCAACGCGTGCAGGACCAACGCGCTGCGGAGTTCCTGGTTCGACCTTTTGGGGCCCCGATGCTTGTCTGCAGCGTCGGGGGCTCGCTGGCGCTGGACCTGGAGGCACGTGGCCTGCGGGCGCAAACTGAGTTCGCGCTCGAAGCGTTGCGCTCGATGCTCGGTAATTCTGCCGCCCATGGGATTGCGTCGAGCGCTGCGAGCAGCTGGGGACGCAACCCGTTGGTTCTCGGTTCGACGGCTTGTGCAAGGCCGGGCCAGCTGCGGGCGAGAGATGCCCTCCGCGTGCCCATCCACGAGGGCGTTCTCCTTGCAGGGGAAGCTCTGGGTGAGAAGGCTGTTCAGACGGTCGATGGCGCCTATGACAGCGGACGGAGAGCTGCGCGGCGGGTTCTCAATATCCTGAAAAAATACGGAAATTGAGGGTTCCAATCAGCCCTGACGCGCCTTGAAACGAGGGTTCTTTTTGTTAATCACGTAGACTCGGCCCTTGCGGCGGATAACGCGGCAGTCCTTGTCGCGACCCTTCAGGGATTTCAGAGAATTCCGGATTTTCATTGGCGTTACCCACGGCGTGCGGCCCCGCAGGACCAAATTCGAGGGGCGGACAATTAGTGTGACCGGCGCGTATTGTCAACGCGCAAAGCGGGGATTCGATGGCTGTTTCCCTTGCGTTGAGCGGCGAGCTCGTGGCATCGATTTGTGGTGAATGAGGTGCTGCCTTGGTGGATTTCCTTCGTATTGGGCTGGTGATTACAGCGGTCGCCTCGATGGCGGTTTGCCTGGGGTCAAATGCCGCAAGTGCAAACCCCGTCGTCCGCATGTCGACCCCTGTCCCTGACGAGCCGGTCGACCGATCGGCTGCCTTCCAGGTGTGGCTGGGCCAGTTCCGGGGTGAGGCCCAAGGAGCGGGAATTTCGGCCGAGACGCTGGATCGCGCGCTCGCCGGTATCCGATTGAATGCGCGCGTCGTCGAGCTGAACGAGAACCAGCCCGAGTTCAGCCGTGCCGTATGGGACTATCTGGACAGCGCCGTTTCGCCCTCGCGGATCGAGCGCGGGCGCGAGCATCTCCACAAGCACCGCACAGCCCTTGGCAGGGCCGAAGACAAGCATGGTGTGCCCCCGAGCATCATCACGGCCATCTGGAGCCTTGAGAGCAATTTCGGAAGCAACATGGGCGGTTTCAATGTCATTGAAGCGCTGGCCACGCTTGCTTTCGAGGGGCGCCGGTCCGCCTTTGGTCGCGAGCAACTCATTGCCGCGCTGCGCATCATCCAGTCTGGTGACATCGAGCCACGTCGCATGGTTGGCTCGTGGGCTGGTGCGATGGGCCAAACCCAGTTCATTCCGACGGCATTCCTGCAATATGCAGAGGACGGCAACGGAGATGGACGGCGTGACCTCTGGGAATCGAAGGCTGATGTGTTCAACTCGACCGCGAATTATCTGTCGAGCAAAGGATGGCAGCAGGATGCCCCGTGCTTTGATGAGGTGCAGCTGCCCGCGGGGTTCGATCATGCGCTGGCGGATATCTCCATCGAGAAAAGCGTCAGGGAGTGGGCCAATCTTGGCGTCACGCGCATGAACGGTCACAGCCTGGTGGGGCGCACGGGGCTCAATGCCGAGGCTGCTGCGGCCGTGATCCTTCCTGGCGGCTACAAGGGCCCTGCATTCATTGCCTATCCGAACTTCAAGGCCGTGCTAGCCTACAATAATGCCATCTCGTACGCGCTGGCGATCTGCCAACTGTCCCGGCGCTTCGAGGGGGGGGCTGCATTCCAGACGGATTGGCCCCGCGGCGAGCCCCCCATCCTGTCTCGTACTGATCGCCTTGAACTGCAGATGCTCTTGAACCGTGGCGGATTTGACGCGGGGGAACCGGACGGGGTCATCGGCAAGAAGTCTCGCGAGGCCATCAGGGCGTTCCAGAAGAAAATCGGCGTCCCGGCGGATGGTTTTGCCACTGTGACGTTGCTGGTTCGCTTGCGTGAATCGAGCTAGGCCGGTGGCGGTGGCTCTACGTGGTCTGGCCGGTCACGCGTGATCGCCTCTCTCAGAGTTCGGTTGCGAAGCAGGTAGAGCGCCAGGGCCCCCATCAGCAATGTGGCCAGGATGTAAGGCAGGGTCGGGTCGATACCGTAGAGCGCGTTGCCGATCAGCGGGGCGAAGATGAAGCCTGCAGCACCGGCACCACCCGTCAGTCCTGCCATGGCCCCCTGCTCGTCCGGCGAGACGGCAAGGGACGAGGCGCCTGCAAATCCGGGTCGCAACATGCCGAAGCCAAGGCCAGAGAGAACCAGGGCAAAGGCAATCAAGCCATAATTAGGTGACATGATAGCGAGTATGACCAGCAGGTTCGAAACCAGTGCGACCCAGATGCCTGCGTGGACGAGAAACCTGGTACCCAATCGGAACCGCTGCACCAGCACGAACTGGGCGAAGAGCGAGGCGATCGCCGAGCACATGAGGCCAACTCCGGCGAGTTGCTGGGTATCGGACGTCGAGGGGTTCAGGGTGTCGCGAATGATGAAGGCGATCGTCTGGATCGGTATGGCGCCAGCGGTGCCCTGGACGACGGCAAAAACCACGAATGGAAGAACCCGCGGGTCGCGCCAGGACAGGGGCTTCAGCTCTTCGCGACGGTGCGGAGCCGAGCGTTCAGGCAACAGAAGCCAGATGGCCACGGCCGAAAGAAGACCTATGAAACCAACGAAGAAGATGGGTGCGACCACGCCAAACACGGTCAGGGCGGCGCCAATGCCTGGCCCGACAGCCGCCCCAAGGCCAAAGGCAGCGTTCAACGTCGCCATGCCCTCGGTGCGTTTCTCCGGGGTCGTGCGGTCGGCGATGTAGGCCTGGGATGCAGGATATGCGCCCGAGCCAAAAATGCCGAAGATGCAACGCGAGGCGATCAGCAGCGCGTAGGTGGCCGCTGGTGTCAGAAGGCCCCACAGGCCGAACAGCATCACGCCCGCGAAGCTGATGGTGGAGATCCCGAAGGCTGCCAGACCAATCAGAATGACGGGTCTGCGTCCCCAGATATCGCTTCGGGCTCCCCAGTAGGCCGACGAGAAAACCCAGATCGTCGCGGAGATGGCGAAAATCGATCCAACCTGGAGCTCGCTCAGCCCCAGGTCGCGTGCGAGCGGAGGGAGGATCGCGAACATCAGCGTCTGGCCAAGACCGTTGCCGATCAGACAGACGAACAGAAGCGCGATGGCGCGCTTGCGTCCTGTTTCTGTCGTTATGCCTGTTTCTGCATCCTCGGGCGCGAAGGACGTTCGCAGGCGATCGATCCAACCTTGTTTCGGCGGTGAGGGCTTGTTCATTGTGCTGATCGGCCGGGCTCGCAATGCGTGCGGGGATATGGACACTTCGTCCGATAGGGGACAGCGTGACATAACGGCGCTGCGCCGGAGGCTTCAGTTCTCGGCCTTCAAGCGAACCTGGGCGGTGTCGCTGCGACCGTCGGCATCAACGACCGTAATCTGGGCGAAGCCCTCCGCGTCGGGTGTCCACCATGGTTTCGTGCTGTCGTCGAGCGGCTTTCCATTGACCACCCATTGCAGCGGACCGCGGCCACCCGTGGCCTTGAGCGGCATTGGATCAGGGCGTTGCCGATCGGGTATGGACAATGTTGCTCCATTGGGCGGAAAGGAGATCCGGGGTGGCTGGACCCGCCTGAGGCCAGCGGCCATGCCGGCATTCGACCTGAAACGCTGCAAACCAGCAGGTAGCTGCTCGGCATTTTGAACCCACCAAGCATCCGGCGGCGGCGGCGACGGGGCTTGCGGCTCGGGAGGCAGGAGGTCGAAAATCTTGAGCAGAAGAGGTGCTGCCTCGTTGCGGCCGATATGTCCGGGCCTGGTCGAACCATCGGCCCTTCCAACCCAGACCCCGACCGTGTAGCGGCGTGAAAATCCAAGCGACCAGGCATCGCGGTAGCCGTAAGAGGTTCCGGTCTTGAATGCGACCGCGCGTGCGCGCTCGATGCCCTGCCCCATCGACCAGCCATCGGGCAAGTTCGCCTGCTTGAGGATTTCCCCCAGGTACCAGGCTGGGGCAGCCCCAAAGAGGCGAGAGGTTGCTGCCGGCATCTTTTGCGGCAGCACGTTGAGTGGCGCAACCTCGCCTGCATTACCGATCCCCGTGTAGAGCGTGGTCAGATCCCGCAGGGACATGCCGACACCACCCAGGGCCATCGGCAAAGAAGGCAGCGCGCCTTTCTGCGGGAAATGCAGCGTGGCGCCTGCATGGCGCAAGGTGGATGCAAACCGAAGCGGGCCGACACGCTCGAGCAGGGACACGGCCGGCACGTTCAAAGACAATTGCAGCGCCGTCTCGATCGAGACAGTCCCTTGGAATCCACGGTCGAAATTGCGCGGCTCGTAGTCTCCGAAGGCCGTCGGCTTGTCATCGATCAGCGTCTTGGGGTGGACGATCAGGTCGTTGAAGGCCATGCCGTAGATGAATGGCTTCAACGTCGAACCGGGCGAGCGGATCGCTCTCGCGAGGTCAACCTGACCTGCGTTTGCCCAGAAATTCGCACCGCCCAGATAGGCCATGACATCGCGCGATGCCGTGTCAACGATGATGGCTGCGACATTGGCTTCGTCGTCGAAATAGGCACGCTCGCGCCGCGCGAGGTCCTCGAGCATCATCTGGATGTCGGCGCGGATGGTGGTCGTGATCACCGGATCCTTACCTGCATTGCCCTGGTAAAGCTCCTGCGCCAGATGGGGTGCATGGAAGGGAAAGCGGAGGCGACGCGGGGGCACTGGCTCCTCTCGTGCCTCCTTTGCCTCGCGCTGGGTCAACAAGCCGCGCGTCGCAAGAACGTCGATCACCCGATCGCGCGCCTTGCGGGCATTTTCGGGGAAGCGGTCGGGACGCCTGCGCTCAGGTGATTGGGGTAGACAGACAAGCAAGGCGGCCTCGCCGATGGTCAAGCGTACGGGCTCCTTGCCAAACCATGCCAGGCTTGCCGCGCGGACGCCCTCCAGATTGCCGCCATATGGTGCGAGCGTCAGGTAGTGCTCGAGGATCTGGTCCTTGGTGTAGTGCCAATCGAGCTGTACTGCCCGGGCGACCTGCATGGCCTTGGCGAACAGAGTTCGCTCACGTGGCTCCATCAGGCGGGCGACCTGCATGGTGATCGTCGATGCGCCCGAGACAATGCGCGCGTTGGCCGCGAGCTGGTAGACCGAGCGCATCATGGCGAGCGGATCAACGCCCGCATGGTCGCGGAAACGCTGGTCTTCCCAAGCCAGAAGCATCTGGACGTAACGCTGGTCGACTTCGTCCGGCTTTACCGGCAAGCGCCAACGTCCGTCCGATGCCGTGAAGGCACGCAGCAGCGTACCCTTGGCCGACGTCACGATCACGGAGCGATCATCGATGCGGGATTTCTCGAGCGGGAAGACGCGATCGAGGACAGCAAGCGAAAAGGCAAATCCGATCAAGGCAAAGGTGCAGATCAGGACCGAAGGGTGCCGGACCCATCTCGGCCATCGACCCTGCGCCAGTCCCTGGCGCAGGGCGGGCATGTTGGCATCAGGGAGCAATCGTCATCTGTCCCATGCCGGTGCGTGCGTGCACGCGTGGCGCATACATGTCTTCGACGACCGCCGCGGGTACGGCATAATTTCCCGGCACTGTCGCACGTACGATGTAGGCGAAATTGAACGTGGGGCGTACCGGGGCCTTGTTTCCCGATGTTGCGGCCGGCTGGTAATTTGAGCCTATGTCGAACGTCGCGACGAAGCGATCGTCCCGCGCCTCCGCCACATTGGACACCGCGAGCACAGGCAGGAAGGGGTACATGGTCGAGCCATCTTCCTTGCGCTGCACCACACCTTCGATCTCGAAGCCCGCGGGCAGCAGATCAAGCAGCGCCATCAGGCGCGCCCGGTTGTTGTCCAGCTGACCATAGACGTGCACGATGAAGCGATCATTTTGCCTGACCGCGCCGAGGTTAGCGAGCTGGCCTGACATGGTCAGGATCGCCTTGTTCAGCGTCACGCCATTCGCTTCCGGCGGCAGGGGGGCTGCCGGGATGCCTTCGGCCGACACGATGCGCCAGGCATCACGCTGGCCTTCGTTCCTGACCGTGATGCCTGCATTCACCTGTTCAAGGTTGGGGCTGAAGCGCAGCACCTTTCCCTTCTGAACGGCTTCTGCACCTGTCACTGCCACGTTTACAGGCGGCGTTGCTGCTTCCACCTCGTGGGCGGCCAGCAGCATCCAGGCCTTCTCCTGGGTCGTGGTCCAGTTCAGGCGTGGATCAAATCCCTGGACACGGTCAACAAGATTGGGAACGAAACTTGCCTGCTGGGCGCGCGCAGCGACTGCTGTCAGGCCAGAAATGTCCCGCAGCAATGAACCGTAGTAGCTGTCCGCGGTGTAGGTCTCGGACTTGGCCTCGAGCGCGATCTCGCGCGCCTTGGCAAAGGCCGGGGCTGCACGGGACCGATCGCCGATTTCACTCAATGCCGTTCCCAGCAGCCCAAGGGCGAAGGCGTTGCGCATCCCCTCGACCCGGTTGTCGGCGAAGTAACGCAGTTCGCCGGGGTTCAGCGATCCCGAGCGCGCCAGCAGGTAGAACCCGTAGGCCCGCGCGAGATCGCCGCTGCCGTCGGCGCCAGCCGCCTTGCGGACCCACCCCAGCGCACGTTCGATGGCCTCTTCGGGCACGACGTAGTTCTGTGCCTTCGCCTGCATCAGGAAGTCGATCGCGAACATGGCGATATAGGCGTCGGCCTCGCCAGAGGCCGCGCTCCACATGCCGAAGCTGCCGTTATAGGTCTGCATGTCCAGGATGCGCCAGATTGCATCCTGCACGCGATCCCTGATCGAGCGGTCCTGCTTCACGTCGGCCAGCAACGCCATGTCGTTGAAATAAACCAGTGGGAAGGCGCGACTTGTGACCTGCTCAAGGCAGCCATAGGGATAACGATCAAGCCAGCGCAGGAGACCGGGCACGTCGTCAAAGCCGCGGCCGCCTGTCACCGTCACAGCTACCTTGGCCGTGCCGGGCTTGAAGGGCGCAAGCAACTCCTTGCCAAACCTGTTCTCCTTTCCGGGCTGTAACACCAGCGTGTCTTCAGCCGATACCGGCAATTGCGGTTCGCGCACCTCTATCGGCCAGGAGCGCCGGATGCTGAAACCGCCAGGTCCTGTGACATTGAGGGAGACTTTGCCGATGCCGGCTTCGCCCGCCTCCAGCGGGACCATGAGAAGCTTGCGTTCGTCCTTGGCAAGTGCGGTCGTCACCCGGGTCTGCCCGCCCTGGCTGGCGGCTGCGCCATCCGCCTTGACGGTGGCCGTGTACTGGCCCGGCGCGCCTTCGACGTTGTGCAGGTTGAGTGCGGCCATGATCCTGTCGCCGGGAGCAAGGAAGCGCGGCAGTACCACTTCGGCTACGACAGGGTCGCGCACGGTCATGGGTTGCTCGGCACGACCAACCTTGGTCCCGGACCATGCAACGGCCATCAGCCGCAACTCGCCGTTGAAGTCGGGCACATCGATGGTGACCGTCGCCGTTCCATTCGCGACCGACACGATGCCGGAGAACAGGGACACCGACTTCTGCGGGACAACCGATAGCGAGCGGCCGCCAATGGCGTCGCCGCCAGAGCGGAGCTCGCCCAGGACCGCTCGATCAAACTGGATCAGGCGACCGTAATCATCGCGCATGTCCAGCCCCAGACGCCGCTTGCCGAAATAGAATTTGTTCGGGTCGGGCGACTTGAAGTCGGTGAGTTGCAGGATACCCTCATCCACGGCTGCAAGGGTCACGAACGCAGCATCGCCCCAGGCTTGCCCTTTGACCTCGATCGGGATCGTCACCTTCTGGTTCGGCTGCATCTTCTGCGGCGCCTTGATCGCGAGCGACAGGCTGCGCGGGGATGGGTCGACGGCCAGCCATGCAACGCCGATCGAGCGCACGGGCGCGCGCGACTGGGTGGATGCGAGCGGCCGGTAGTGGGTCACGAGGGCATAGGCCCCTGCACCCCAATCTGCCGACACGGGAATCGTAACGGTTGTGCCCGACGCCGCGACGTCCACCATGCGGGTCATGTGAATGCGATTGGAAGCAATGACCACCAGGGCCTTGCCATCCGATGGCGGGGAAATCTTGATGCGTGCGGTGTCGCCCGAGGCATACATCTCCTTGTCTGCCAGCACTGCCACGCGGTCTGGACGATCATTGTCCGCACCGTTGCCCCAGCCAGACCAGAAGCGATAGGCTGTGACGGCCCCACCCTGCGGGTCCGAGACCGTCAGCCGGTACGAGCCCCAGCGCAGCGGCTTCGAAATACGAAACGCGTCTGTTGCCGAGAGGTCGGTCCTGCCGCCCTCGACGATGCGATCATTGACGATCCGCTCATAGCGCCAATCGTTGTCGACCTGGTACCAGCGATAATCGACGTCCTCCAACACAAGTTCCCACGTCACGTTGCGAAGGGCCTTGCGGGTGCCGCGCTCGTCCAAGGCGATGACCTCGAAATTGGCGGGTGTGTTTTCCTGCACCGAATTCCATTGGAATCCCGGCCGCACGCCGATCAGCGTGTCCCGCGTCCGCACCGGCAGCGAGACCCGGTCCATTGTGGTGCGACCACCGGGTTCGTAGATGGAGATCGTCAGGTCGGCCTTCAGCGGGAGGGATGTCTCGGGAAGCGCGTCGAGAACCGCGGTCGCCTTTGTCCGGCCTTCGGCATCGGTATCGGTGACCGCCATGGTCACCTGTGTTCCCTGAAAGCTTTCGTCGACCTTACCAAAGACAAATCCCTTGAGTTCCGGGATGCCGTCGAACGGGGTCGGGTCGGCGGTGATCGTCATCGTTCCCTCGCCGCCCAGGCCCGCGGCAGGGGCCCCGTAAAGGAAACGCCCAGTCACATCCACCGAGGCCGTGTCGCCGGGACGCAGGAAATCCTGCGAGGGCTTCAGTTCCACCTTCAGCTTCTGGGGCACAAAGTCCTGAACGTCGAAGGCGATGCGTCCGATCGGCTCACCCTTGGGGTCGACATAGGCTGCGACCTGCCATCGGCCACGCGGTGCGGTGTTGGTAAGGGTGACAGGGTCGGTTGTGCCACCTCCGCGGAGGTTCTTCTGCGTCCACTTCCGGGCCTCGAGGCCGTCTGGCCGCGACAGGACGAAGGTGAGCATGGTATTGCCGATGGCCTTGGCTTGCTGGTCGCGCAACAGGGTCGTGACGTTCACCGTCTCGCCGGGGCGGTAGACACCGCGGTCGGTGTACATGTAGGCGTCGATCTCGCCGGGATTGGAGCGGCCGTCGACGCCGCGGTCGGTCAGGTCGAAAGCGGGCCGGCGCAGGTCGAGGAACGCGAAATCCGCCCCTGCTCCATAAGCCATCACGACGACGGGTTCGGCACCGCCTTTGCCTCGTATCAGCGGCGCATCGAAGACGGCGCGCCCGTCTGGCCCCGTCTTAACGCGCTTGAGGTCCTCGTTGTTGCGCGCCACGAGCGATAGCTCGACGCCCGAGAGCGGCTCGGCCGTTCGCAGCGAGCGGGCAAACACGGTCAGGCCGTCGCGACCACGGAATGTCGTGAGGGCAATATCCGTGTTCACCACGAACTGTGCAGCCCTTGGCTTCCAGTAGTCATTCTCGTCGGTCGAATTTGCTTCTGCCGCATCTGTTGCGATCACCAGATATGCCCCTGGCAGAATCTGCCGCAGCGCCTTGCGCAATGGGAAAAGGGTGACGGCCTCATCGTTTCGACGATTGCCCGGGACGGAGAGCTGTCCCTGCCAGACGACTTCGCCCTGAGAGTTCTCGATATTGTCGCGATCGTATTCGTAGAACTCGCGCTGGTCGACGACGCCAGTCTGCAGCTGCGACAGCAAGCGGTCGCCGACACGGATGACCTTCACGTCCAGCCTTGCCACATTGACCGTGGTGATGGGGACCCCGTCTGCGCTGTCTCTTGGCAGAACCAGCCCGTTGCCGAACCTCACCAGCGATGGCTTGTCGCGAAGTTCGACTGGGAACGTTTCGGCCTTTGCAAGCCTTTCGCCGCCGAGCGCAGGCAGACCATCCTTGAGCTGTAGCGTGTAGGCCTTGCCGAATGCGAGGCCCTGGATGCAGAGGCGGTCCTGTGTCACGCGCACAGCAAAGGTCACTTCGGGATCAAAACTCAGATAATCCTCGTAGCGAACATTACCGCTGTCATCGAGTTTGCGTGTGAACACAAGGCAAGCCTCAGGCGTTTCACCCGAGGTCTGGACTTCAAGCCTGCGGAAGGCGAACCAGGGCGCTGGCGCTTCAGGCCCGGCTGGTAGGCTCGAAGCCACTCGGTCGGACGCCGTCGGCGGCGCCCCGGCCGTCTGGCTGCTGCTGCCCAACATGAATTCGTCAGGCTCGAATGCAAGGTCCCCGCCCGTCTGCGAGAACCAGCGGCTTGAGACAAAAATGGAAGCAATGAGTGCTGCGACCACTGCGAGCACAATCATCGAGCGTGACATGGGCGTCCCCTGAAACCGAAAGATTCTTCATTCTAGTGCGACCCGGGGGCGTTTGTTAGCGCCTTGACGCAATAAAACTGCCGGATGGATACGAATGCCAGTGTCCACACCGAACTTGACCGATTTGTGTCCCCAAGCCGCAATCTTTGAGGCAGGGCAATCTGTGAACGAGTGCGCACATGCCAGTGTCTACCGCAGAAGGGTTGCCGTCGAACCCAAATCCCTTCATTTAGGTTGTGTTGCTTTTCAAAGGGGATGCGTAATGCGAGCCGCACGGCTCTGGGTTGTCTGCCTGCTTATCATTTCTGGCATCTCGACGGCCGGTGGCGCCCTTGCGCAGGAACCGTCTGACATCCAAGAGCCATGGCCCTGGATGCCCGCTTCCGGGGGGCCGGATGCGGCCCCTTCGTGCCCCGGACTGTCGCGATTGCTCAACAGCAGCCGCCTGCTTCAATCGGTCGACCTGATCTCGGTCCGGCGGTTCTATGATGCCCATGGCGTCGATTGTGTCTGGTCGCCCAACAATGCCGCCCAGATGCTGGGCGTCATCGCGGGCGCCGGGGACCACGGCCTTGACCCGGACCTGTTCCACGCGCGCAAAATCAATGGTCTTGAGGGAAGTACGGAGAGCCTGGCGGTGATGACCCGCGATGTCCTTCTGACCGATGCAGCCATCAGGTATGCGAGGTTCATGAGCGAGGGGATCGGGCCGGTCGCGGAGGGCAGCCTCGATGCGCCCGCGGACAGGCTGACACAGACCGATCGTCTTGGGGCGCTTGGTGCATCGCTCAAGGATGGCGCCGTGGGCCAATGGCTTGCGGGCCTTGCGCCCCGGTATTCTGCCTACGCTCTGCTGCAGCAGGGCCTTGTTCGCTATCGTGGGATTGTTGCGACCGGCGGTTGGGAGCTGTTGCCTGCGTCGCTCTGGCGCCCGGGCCAAAAGGATTTTTCTGCGTTGCGCCGCAGGCTTCATGCAGAAGGCGATCTTGCGGCAGATGACGGCTCGCCGGCTTTCGATGCCGAGTTGCGCGCTGGCCTGGCGCGTTTCCAGTGGCGCAATGGCTTGACGGCCAACGGTGCATTATCGCCCGAGACGATCAGGCGGCTCAATGTTTCTGCCAGCGAGCGGGTGGCCAGCCTTGCGCTGAACCTCGAGCGCCTTCGGCGCACCTTGCCAGACCTGCCCGTTACGCGTGTCGAGGTCAACTTGCCGGCCGCCACTGCCGTCCTGTATCGAGATGGACGGCGGGTGCTGCGCATGAATGCGGTGATCGGCAAGCCCGAGCACGAGACGCCCGAACTTTCGAGCGTGATAGACTCCATCGTTCTCAATCCCCCCTGGACGATCCCGACATCGATTGTCGAAAACGAGATCAAGCCGGCCCTAAGGCGTGATCCCAAGTACCTCGTCAAGAACAAGATGAGCTGGCAGAACGGTCTGCTGGTGCAGGCACCGGGCTCATGGAATGCGCTGGGGCGGATCAAGTTCGATTTTCCCAACCCCTATGCAGTCTACCTCCACGATACGCCGGCACGCGCCCTGTTCGCCGACCCGGAGCGGGCAGAAAGCCATGGATGTGTGAGGCTTGAGCGCCCGGTGGATTTGGCCGAGGCCCTGCTCAAGTCAGATCCGACCTGGGACCTTCAGGCGCTCAACGCGGCCATTGCCAGCGGTCGAACGCAACGGATCCGGCTTGGCGAACCGATGCCCGTGGTGCTGAGCTACCAGACGGCCTTCGCGGAGGCTGACGGATCCATTCATTTTCGTTCCGATGTCTACGGGCGGGACACGCGGCTGACGGTTGCGCTTTCCAGCAGGCTGGGTCCGATGGATCCTGCCGCGAGCCCCTGACCGGCAGTTCTGCCGTCAACCACAACTTCAAGCGCACCAGGCGGCTCGGGCGCTTGGTTCTGGCCTTCGCAGGTGATCCGGACTATGAATATTCCCGTCAGGGCTGTGGGAGGCCTCTGGCGGAAGTGCCCTTGGGGGGGCGTCCATCGGGGCTTGGGGGGATAGAGCGTGAGGCTTGTTTCCATCTTGGCGGTGGCCATTGTGGCTGCCGGGTGCGCTACGACCACGACGGTCAACAAGGCGGATGAGGCGGCCATGGCCCGCTTTGATGCCTTCCGTGGTGGCAATGTCACGTTGCCCATGGGTGCGCTGGAAGCAGCGGAATGGGCACTCTACCGTGATGCGGCCTATGAGCACCTGGCTGCCGGACAATGGCGGGAACTTGCGGATATTGTTCAGCGCAAGGGGATCAACAACGACCTCAACTGGTACTATCTCGGGCGCGCGGCAGAAGGGCTTGGAGAGGCCGGGCTCGCCAGGCAGTATTATCAGCGCAGCCTCGAACGCTCGAGCTCGCCCAAGGCAAGCCATCGCTGCCAGGGCGCTGTCATCAGCCTCTGCGACGGGTTCGAATTTCCGGATGTAACGATGGCGCGCCTCTCGCAGTTGCAGGCGGCATCCCAGAAGCCTGATGCCGACGCCGGACCCTCCCCCGTGCGTGCAGATGCCGGCGGCATCAAGCTGCTGCGGACGGGTACTGGTTTCCTGATCGATGCTGATGGCACGGCGGTCACGAACCACCATGTGGTGCAGCAATGCAGCGCTGTCTCGTTCCAGAAGCCTGGTGCGGATCTCCTGTCGGCCCGTGTTGTCGGCAGCGATCCGATGAATGACCTGGCGCTGCTGAGGATCGACGGAGAATTCGAGACGACGGCCGTGTTCGAGGATGGCGACCAGCTTGAAGCAGGAGATGACGTGATCGTCTTCGGCTTTCCGCTGGTCGGGCAGTTGTCGAGCGCCGGGAACCTGACCAGGGGCTCGGTGACCGCACTTGCAGGGCTGAGGGATGATACCCGCTTCTTCCAGATGTCAGCGCCAATCCAACTCGGGAACTCGGGGGGGGCAGTCCTGAACAGTTCGGGGCGGGTCATCGGCGTCGTGACTTCGAAACTGAACGCGGCGCAGGAACTGAAGTCCACCGGTGATATCGCGCAAAACGTGAATTTCGCGCTCAAGGCCTCGGTGCTGCGCACTTTCCTTGCGGCCAACAACGTGTCCTACGCCAAAAGCGATGGAAGGATGAGTGCCATCGCGCGTGCACAGACCACCTCGGATGCGAGCGCCGAGGGTCCGCCGACCGCAGCTGCCATCGGCCGGAAGGCTGAGGGTTTCACCGGCATAGTTGGTTGCTATCGTTGATGGCAAAATGACCAGGGTGTGCCGAGGACCACTCGCCCCACAGGTGAACCCTGCGGTGTGGCATTCGTGCTGCCGCCGGGACACAATTTAGCGGCGTATCGCTGGAAAATATTGCGGCTTCGCCCTTCCATACCCCATCGTGCGCTTGTAGATGATGGCTACGTGATGGGTGAGATGTTGTTCTGGCGCAGGAAGATGGCAACCGAGCGGTTGCTCGATGGGTATCGGAAATTCCGACGCACCACGTTTCGCCGCCAGCAGGGCAAGTATAAGCGCCTTGCCCGGCAGGGGCAGGCGCCCAAGGTTCTGGTGATCGGCTGCTCGGACAGTCGCGTGTCGCCCAGCGTCGTGTTCGGTGCGCAGCCCGGTGACATTTTCGTGGCACGCAACATCGCCAATATCGTTCCACCCCATGATCCAGACGGCCGTCCGCGCTCGATCGGCGCTGTCGTGGAGTATGCAGTCAAGGTTCTGGAAGTCACCGACATCGTGGTGAAGGGGCATGCCCGCTGCGGCGGTGTTGCAGCCCTGGTGAATGATGGGCACGGCTTGCCGGAAACCGATTATCTGAAGCCCTGGGTCGAGGTGGCGGCCCCTGCGCGCAAGCTTTTCCCCCCGGATTTCGACAATCTGTCGCGTGACGAGCAGCGCTTGGCCGCGGAACTGGCGGTCATCCAGAACAGCGTGATTAACCTCTCGGGTTTTCCCTGGGTGCGCGAGCGGATGGAGGAGGATCGGCTGCGGATCCATGGGTGGCATTTCGACTTCGAGAGCGGGGTGTTGCTCATGCATGATGCGGAAAGCGGAGAATGGGCGCAGGTCGAATAGGCCGCAGGCGCGCCTGAGGGGCTTACTTGCTGCAATGCAGCGGAGAGGCTATACCCGCCCCTCACAACTCCAAGACATCCCAATGAATCTGCGCAACATCGCCATCATCGCCCATGTCGACCATGGGAAAACGACGCTCGTCGACCAATTGCTGAAGCAAAGCGGGACTTTCCGCGAGAACCAGCAGGTCATGGAGCGCGCCATGGATTCCAACGAACTTGAGCGCGAGCGCGGGATCACGATCCTTGCGAAGTGCACAAGCGTGGAGTGGAACGGCACACGCATCAACATCATCGACACTCCTGGCCACGCTGATTTCGGCGGAGAGGTCGAGCGCATCCTGTCGATGGTGGATGGTGTCGTTCTGCTGGTGGACGCCGCTGAAGGCGCGATGCCGCAGACCAAGTTCGTGACCTCCAAGGCACTCAAGCTTGGGCTGAAGCCGATCGTCGTCGTCAACAAGATCGACCGGTCCGATGCACGGCCCGATGAAATCCACACCGACGTCTTCGACCTGTTTGCAGCACTTGATGCCAATGACGAGCAACTGGATTTCCCGACGCTTTACGCCAGCGGTCGCTCGGGCTGGGCGGTGCGCGATCTCGAGAAAGACGAACGTCGCGACCTGACGCCGCTGTTCGAGACGATCGTATCGCATGTGCAACCACCGTCGATTGCCGCAAAGGCAACGAGCGAGCATCCCTTCTCGATGCTGGTACGCGTGATCCAGTCGGATCCCTATCTGGGCCGGATCCTGACGGGACGCATCGAATCCGGCATCGTGAATGCCAATCGGGCCATCAAGGTTCTCTCGCGCGAAGGTGAAATCATCGAGCGAGGGCGGATCACCAAGGTGCTTGCATTCCGCGGCCTCACGCGCGTTCCAGTCGATGAGGCGGGTGCTGGCGACATTGTTGCCATTGCTGGCCTGACCATTGCTGGCGTGGCGGACACGCTGTGCGACCCGGATGTTGCGCAACCCATCCCTGCCAATCCCATCGATCCGCCGACCATCGCGATCACCATCGGCATCAACGACTCGCCCTATGCCGGACGGGAAGGTTCGAAGGTTCAGAGCCGTGTCATCCGCGAGCGCCTGTTTCGCGAGGCTGAAGGGAATGTGGCCATCAAGGTCAAGGAGACCGACAACGCGGACGCTTACGAGGTTGCCGGACGGGGCGAATTGCAGTTGGGCGTCCTCATCGAGACGATGCGCCGCGAGGGGTTCGAGATGTCGATCTCGCGCCCGCGTGTTCTTTTCCGAGAGGATGACGGTGGGCAACTGCTCGAACCCATCGAGGAGGTCACCATCGACGTCGATGAGGCCTATTCCGGGGTCGTGATCGAGGCCATGTCGCTTCGGAAGGCCGAGATGACGGATATGCGACCATCGGGTGGGGGCAAGACGCGCCTCACCTTTCTGGCTCCGTCTCGCGGTCTGATTGGTTACCATGGTCAGTTCCTCACCGACACGCGCGGAACCGGCATCATGAACCGCGTCTTCAACGCTTTCGGTCCTCATCGCGGGTCGATCGAAGGGCGACGTCAGGGCGTGCTGATCGCCGACCGCGAAGGCGAGGCTGCGGCCTATGCCCTCTGGTACCTGGAAGAGCGTGGGTTCCTGTTCATAGACGCGGGGACCAAGGTCTATCAGGGCATGATCATCGGAGAGCACAGCCGGGACAACGACCTGGATGTCAACGCCCTCAAGGCCAAGCAATTGACCAATTTCCGCGCCTCCGGAAAGGACGAGGCGGTGCGGTTAACGCCGCCCAAGCTGCTGACCCTCGAGCAGGCCATTGCCTATATCGGAGATGACGAGCTGGTAGAGGTTACCCCCAAGTCGATCCGCTTACGCAAACGCTGGCTTGATCCAAATGAGCGAAAGAAACATGCGCGCTCAACTGCCGCGGATAATTAGAGACAGTTCTGCAACGCCTAGTATCAAAACCGTCTCGTACCCCCCCGTCTTATCCTCATATCGGCCTGAGATGTGACCAATAAGGCGTTGCAAACCCTCGTTTTTCAAGGCAGGGTGGGTCGACTGTTAACGCGCCAACCTGAAGTTGAAGTTTGCGTATTTTGACGTAGGGTCTGGTAGGACTTGCGGAACAGTTGGGGATCGCATAGTGCACTATTTTTATGGGGGGACTTCGTGAAGAACCCGGTCGATTTGCATATCGGCCAGCGGGTGCGTCATCGCCGCTGGCTTCTTGGAATGACTCAGCAACAGCTTGCGCAAGCCGTAGGGATCCGCTTCCAGCAGATCCAGAAGTACGAAAGCGGGGCAAACAGGATCTCGGCGTCGAGGCTCTGGGACCTGGCGCGTGCGCTGGAGATGCCGGTATCCTTTTTCTTCGAGGGGCTTGCCCCGAGCAAGGACGGTGAAGCCGCTGACATGATGGGTGACGGCGTCATGCAGAACAAGGAAACGATGGACTTGATCCGCGCCTACTATGGCCTTGAAGAAGGCCCGCGCAGGCGCTTGCTTGAACTGGCAAAGGCACTCAGCGGTGCTGTCGCCGAACAGAAGGCGGAGACCCGGGCAGAACTCTGAGCCTCCAAACTTGGAATTGACATTTGGCGCTGCGGTCCGCGATTAACGCACATGACCGCAGCGCTTTCCGCTTCAGACCTCTCGCAATTCAGAGCCTTCGCACACCAGCTTGCCGACGCGGCAGGCAAGGTGATCCTGCCCTATTTCCGTCAATCGCTCAGCGTCGAGAACAAGCATGGTGACGGTGGCTTCGATCCTGTCACCGAGGCTGACCGCCGTGCGGAAGAGGTGATCCGCGCGCTGATACGACAGCATTTTCCGGATCACGGCGTGATGGGCGAGGAATATGGATTTGAACGCGGGCGGTCTCCCCTGACCTGGGTGATCGATCCCATCGATGGCACCCGCGCGTTCATGTGCGGCATGGCGCAGTGGGGTACGCTTATTGCGCTCAATGACGGTGTGAGGCCCATCCTGGGCATTCTGGACCAGCCCTACACACAGGAGCGTTGGACTGGGGGCGGCGGCATCTGTGAATTCCTGCATCAGGGCTTTCCAGCCAAGCCGATGCAGAGCCGGCGGGGGCTGCGACTGGCCGAGGCAACGCTGACAACAACGTCGCCCGTCGGCTATTTCGACGATGCAGAGCAAAGGGCGTTCTGGGCCCTGTCAAACGAAACACGCCTGACGCGGTTTGGCGGCGACTGCTATGCCTATGGCCTGCTGGCGCATGGTCTTATCGACATCATCGCGGAGAGCAGCTTGAAGGCCTGGGATGTGCAGGCCTTGATCCCCATCGTGGAAGGCGCCGGCGGCGTCATGACAGACTGGGAGGGCCGCCCCTGCGCCGATGGTGGACAGGTGGTCGCCTGCGGTGACCCAGCACTTCTTCGACCGGTGCTTCAGGTGCTGGCAGACGCGCGCTGAGGCAAGCCCAGGAAGGGGTCGAAGCAGGCCCAGAATGCTCGCCTGATTTCGTTTCGCTCCATCAGGATCTCGTGCTCGGCCTTCAGCAGCACATACATGCCGCGCTTGACGCGCTGGATCAGCTTGAAATCAGCGCCCGGCTGCACGATCTGGTCCTGGGCTGCGCCGACCAGCAACAGGGGCGTCTCGATCGAGGCCGCGAAGTCCTCGGTCGCAACAAGATCCATCGAGCGGAACGCAGCCTCGAGCCAGCCGAAGGTTGGTGACGCCGAAGCCAGACGCCTGTCGTGCAACACCAGAGCCTTGCCGCGTTCATAACGCGCGCGGTCCGTTGTAATGCGGTTGCCTTCGAAGGGCTGGGCGAAGGGATCCTGAGGCGAGCCCCCAATAACGTAGGTCTCGCGTGCGCCAACGAAGCGGCAGGTCGTTGCTAGGGCGCGGGCCGCCCATTGTGGAAAGGGCTCGGTCCTGACCGCAAGCATCGGTGCACAGAGCACAGCCCGGTCGAACTCGTGAGGATAGTCGCGAAGATACCGCAGGAGCACGTTGCCCCCCATCGAGTGGGCGAGGCCGAAATATGGTCGGGTCCCATGCTCCTTCAGGACCCGAGAGACCACGGCTGCAACGTCGACGTCGAATTCCGAGAAGTCGGCGATGTGCGACTTCAAGGGATCATCCAGGAGACGCGTTGAAAGGCCCTGCCCGCGCCAGTCGAACGTGATCACCGACAGTCCACGCTGCAACAGCTCGCCAATCACCTCGTAGTATTTTTCGATGAATTCCGTCCTGCCATTGAGAAGCAAGACGGTGCCTTGTGTCTGGTCGTCCGGAAGCATCCATCGCGCTGTGCGCAAACGAATGCCGCCGTCGAGTGTCAACCATTCGACGACGGCACCTTCCGGAGCCCTGAAACCCGGTAGCTCGACCAGGTCCGGGAGATCTGGCCCGCCTTGGGCCACCAGCAATTTAGCCTGCGGCCTTTGCCAGGATCGGTCCCAGCTTCATTGCAACGCTCATGTCGCCGGCGACCTTCAGCTTGCCCTGCATGAAAGCGGTCGTGCCGTCGAGTTCACGGGCAACCATCTTCTTGAAGTTGTCGAGGGAGACGGTGATCGTGCAGTCCGCCGGCTTGTTTTCCGTGGAGACCGTGTTGGGCGTGGCTTTGCCATCGATGTAGATATTGCCCTGTCCCTCGAAGTCGAACTTCAGGGTCGAATTCAGGCCGCTGTTGCCGCCGATTGCCTTGCCCATCTGCTCGGCAATGTTCTTGATTTCGTCGCTCATCGGTCAATCCCTTCGTTGGAGCGTGTGGAACGCGCGGACTCATAGTGTGTGTCGCGGCGCGCGTCAAAGAGGAATGGAAAATACCGGATTTCCTTCGGGGAATCCGGGGATTGGTGACCCCGCATGCGGGGCCACCGTGCCTGCCAGCTTGCTCAGCCAGACAAACATCCGAGGCTTGCGAGCGTATCGCGCAACGGCTTGAGGAGGTCCCCGTAATTCTTCCAGCGGCCTGCAGACCTCTTGTATACGGGCTGGCGCACCTGCCAGACGCTGGCCGTGAGGACGGTCCTCTCCAGATCCTGTGGGCGCAGGCAAGCGTCATCCCAGGGCAGACCCACATGGTCAATCAGGCGACGCGACGCCTCTTCCTGGTTCGTCACAAGGTCCTCGTAGTCGATTTCGAGCATTCGACCCGGCAGGACCTCCCGCCAATGCTCCATCAGCTTCATGTAGTGGGCGTAGTGATGCCCGAGATCCTGAAGGTTTCGTCCGTAGCCATGGGCATCATTGAAGTTCTGCTGCCAGATGGACAGGCATGTATCCATCGGGTTGCGACGCACGTGAACAATGTGTGCCCTGGGAAAAAGTAGTGCGATGAACCCGACGGCCTGGAAATTGTGGGGCATCTTGTCGATCACGCGTATCGCATTGATATTGCGGGCACGCTGGTCAATGACTTCGAGATAACGTCGGGCCAGCACCTCGACACCGACCCATGAGAGCTGGCGCGCATTCCTCTGGGGCCCCTCATCCTTCGGCACAAGGTCGGCCATCTGGCGCTCGCATCGCTTCACTGTCTCCAGCTCGCCTGCGGGAAATGCGCCCGGGTGGGCGCCAATGATCGTTTCCGTGAGCGTGGTGCCCGACCTTGGCATGCCGACTATGAACACCGGCCTTGCGCTTGCGCTGCCCTGCCCGGCGCGTTCTTCAAAGAAAGACTTGGTATAGGTCTGTTTCAAGTCGGCATAGGACTGCTCGAGCAATTTTGCATCGTAGACGCCGCTGGCTGCCCGGTTGGCGCTGTCGTAATAGCGAAAGGCGTCTGCGTAGCGCCCGACGTCGTCGCACATCTTGGCAGCTGCGAAATACAATCCACGCAATTCCCGCGAGGCCGTACCGCGGCTCTCAATCATCCGTTCCACTTCGGCGATCTCGGGGTCATCCGCCTTGAACTTGCGTGCATTCGACAGGCTGACATATCCGCCGGCAGCGTCAGGGGCTGCGGCGATCAACTGGCGGGCGGCAGCTTCCGCTTCGGCTGTGCGCCCAAGACCCATCAAGGCGCGCGCCAGGCCGGCGCGGCCTGCGAGTGCGTCGGGCTTGATCTTCAACAGCTGCTCGAAGCACTGCAGCGCCCTGTCGCCCTGTCCTGCAAGGTTCAAGGTGCGGCCCAGGTTCAGCCATGCGTCAGGCGATGATGGATTGATCGCAAGGGCACGCTCGAGATGCTCGATCGCGTCCTCGAAGCGGCGAACCAGGGACAGGGCGTTGCCATAATTGTTCAGGATCACGGGGTCCTTCGGTCGCGCGGCGACGGCGCGCTCGAGCAGGTCGAAGGCCAGGTCGTGATTGCCAGCATCCATCGCCAGTACGCCCAACAGGTTCAGGGCGTCTGGCTGGTTTGGAACCTTGGCCAGGATTGCGCGATAGATTTTCTCGGCTTGCTCGGCGCGACCGGCGCGATGGTGCTCCATACCCTGCTCAAGCTCGCGCTGCAGCTCAAAGGGATTGACCGGGTAGTTCCAGGGGATCGTTCCGCGCGTCTGGAGGGGGGTGCCCAGTCCGGGGAGTTTCGGGGTCGGTGCATTCGGGGCATGTGCCATTCGGGTTGCTCGCGAGGATCTGCGTGGGCGCGGCTATAATGCCGTGGGTGCCAGGCCCACCCGGGAGAATCAGACGGGCATCACGTTAACACATCGCTCCGGGCCTTGACGGACGCGGAGCTGATCCCCATGTCCGAATGGCCTGAGGGAGGTGCCTCGAAGGGCTTCCCACGACGGGCAAATGGACCGGAAATCCTGCCATCACGGAGGGTTTCCACACTCATCGCTTGAAAGGATGACACACCATGCGTGGATTTGATTTTTCGCCGCTCTACCGTTCGACCGTTGGCTTCGATCGCCTCGCCAATCTGCTCGAGAGCGTCGCCCAGGTCGACACTGCGACCAATAGCTACCCGCCCTACAACATCGAGCAGCTTGCCGACAATGACTATCAGATCACGATGGCGGTCGCAGGCTTCGGGGAAAGCGACCTCTCGATCGAGGTCAGGGAAGGCGTGCTGACGGTCACGGGCCGTCGGGTGGCTGAAGAGCAGAAGGGCCAATTCCTCTATCAGGGGATTGCAGGTCGCTCGTTCGAACGACGGTTCCAGCTGGCGGACCACATGGAGGTTCGTGGCGCGCGACTCGAGCATGGCCTGCTGCACATCGAGATCCAGCGCGTCATTCCAGAGGAGAAGCGTGCCCGCAAGATCTCCATCTCTGCCACAGCGCCTGCACAGGCGAAAGTCGTCGAGGCCAAGGTCGCCAGCGCGGCCTGAGGCAAAGCCCTCTGTTGCCCACGGCGCCGGATCCCCCTCCGGCGCCGTTTTCATGCGTTCAGATCGAGTGTCACTTCGACAATCCCTGGCTCGGGAGATGCCGACTGCCGGAAGCCGAGCTCGGAGGCCATGTCAAGCATCGCGTGATTCTCTGACAGCACGTCCCCGTAGACCTGGCGCGCGCCCACGGAACGGGCATAGGCAATGATTTCCTGCATCATCCGATAACCCAAACCGGTTCCGTGCCTGTCGCTGCGCACGATGATCGCGTACTCGCCACGCACGCGATCGGGATCAAGCGCAAGTCGTACGACACCCACACCCTCAGCGGTCGCCTGATCGATCACCACGAAGGCCATCTCGCGGTCATAGTCGATCTGCGTCAGGCGACGTGCGAGGTGGTCGGGCAACTGGTTAAGCGCCTGGAAAAAGCGCATGCGGATATCATCGGGATTGCTGCCAGCAATGGCGGCCTGCAACGCAGGAGCATCGTGTGGCCTGATGGGTCGCATCAGGTAAGGCTTGCCTTCGCGATCTGCAATTTCACGCGTCAGCTCGGCGGGATACGGGCGCACGGCGAAGCGTCCCGTGCCGGGACGCGCTTCGGGGGCCACGCGCATGCGCGCGTCAAGCGCCAGCACGCCTTGCTCGTTGGCCCAGAGCGGATTGATGTCCAGCTCCTTCAGCGTGGGCAAGTCCACGGCCATGGCCTGAACGGCAAGGATCGTGCGAATGATGGCCTCCATGTTCGCCGGCGGTCGATCGCGGTAGCCTCGCAGCAGACGCGCAACACGGGTTCGGGCGACGAGGTCGCGTGCCAGCGCGGCATCGATCGGCGGGAGGGCGAGCGCCTGATCCCGGATGACTTCAACCGCCGTCCCACCCTGGCCAAACATAAGTACTGGCCCGAAAAGCGGGTCTTCCGACAAGCCCAGTATCAACTCGTGCGCGCCAGGGCGCGCGGCCATGGGCTGGACGATGAAGCCATCTACTCTTGCACCGGGCACAGCATCGGCCAGCCTGAGCAGCATGGTGGCGGCAGCACGCGCGACAGCCCCGCCATCTCGCAGGTTGAGAACAACAGCACCAACGTCGGACTTGTGGATCACATCCGGGGACATGATCTTCAATGCGACGGGAAACCCCATCTGTGTCGCGAGCTTCTGGGCCTCTTCTGGTGTCGCAGCCACGCGCATGTCGACGGCGGGCACGCCATAATTGCGCAGGATCGCGGTTGTCTCGGGCGGCGTAAGCCAATCCCGCCCCTCGGCGAGGGCTGCGCGAATGATCGCACGCCCTGCCTCGGGATCGTTGGCTTGCACGATATCATGGGCGGCAGGCACCTGCATGAGCAGTTCCTGCAGTTGCTGGCGTCGCACCTGGTGCATGAAGGCTGTCACGGCTGCTTCTGGCGTCTGAAACACGGGAAGGCCTGCGCCGTCCAGGCATTTGCGCGCGTCATTGACTGACTGCTCACCAAGCCAGGCCGCGTAGACGGGCTTGCGGTTGCCTTCGGCCCGCGCGCGGGTGACGACATCGGCCACGGCTTCAGCTGCCTCCGTGGAGCTTGCGACAGCTACCGGGCAGTTCATGACCAGAAGCGCGTCCACCCCGGGGTCGTCCAGCAAAGCGGCCGTTGTTGCGGCGTATCGGGCCTGGTCGGCGTCGCCGATGATGTCGGCAGGGTTGGCCCTGCTCCAGTTTTTCGGCAGGACCGGATCCAGGCGAGCCAGGGTCTCACCGGACAGATGGGCAAGCTGACCGCCCTCGTCGATCAGGTGATCGGTTGCAAGTACGCCGGCACCGCCGCCATTGGTGAGAATTGCCAAGCGGTTGCCTGAGGGCTCCTGGGCTACAGACAAGGCTTCCAGCGCACCGAACAAGTCGTCGATGGTGCGCACACGCAAGATGCCTGCTCGCCGGAAGGCCGCGTCGGCGACGGCGTCTGACCCGGCCAGGGCCCCGGTGTGCGAGCGGGCGGCTGCCGCGCCTTCGCCGTGGCGGCCGGACTTCACCACGATGACGGGTTTCTGACGCGCACATCGGCGGGCGGCCGACATGAACTTGCGCGCGTTTGTGATGCTCTCAACATAGAGAAGCACCGAAGTTGTGGCGGGATCGGTGGCGAGGTAGTCCAGCATGTCGCCAAAATCAACATCGGCCATGCCACCGAGCGAGGCCATCATCGAGAAGCCGATGTCGCGGGCACTGGCCCAATCGAGCACCGAGGTCAGCATTGCGCCGGATTGCGTGAGGAACGCGCTGCCGCCCTTTCCTGCCATACGGTGGGCGAAGCTCGCGTTGAGCCCTGCCCTGGGCGAGATAACCCCAATGCAGTTAGGGCCGATGATGCGCAGCGTGTGCGGGCGCGCAGCGTCGAGCATCTGCTGCTGCAAGGTTGCGCCTGCCTCGCCGAGCTCAGCGAAGCCCGCAGTGATGACGACCGCAGCTCGGGTGCCTCGCGCGCCGAGCTCATCGATTATGCCGGGTACGCTCTGGGCAGGGGTCGCAATGACTGCAAGCTCGGGGGGCCGGGTGAGGGTCGCAACCGAGGTTGCCACAGAGCGGCCAAACATGTCGCCGCCATTGGGATTAACAAGCTCAACATGTCCCCTGAAGCCATCCGTGAGAAGGTTGCGCGCGATGACTGATCCCACCGCGCGCTCCCGGCGACTGGCGCCGATTACAGCTACCGAGGCGGGGGCGAAGAAAGCACCGAGGTTTCTGACCGTCACTGCATGGCTCCCGTCTTTTGCTGGTCTAGCCCGCTTGCCAAGGCCAATCGCCCTACCCCGGGGCTTGCGTCAAGCATCCATCGCGCAGGCTCTTAACCTAGGCACACTTTTGCGTGCATTGCGAAACGCCAACAACCCCAAACACCATCAGTGTAATGCATGCGTGGCTTCAGGATCATTGCGCCATGCCTTGCACCTTCCGATTGGTGAGACCTTTCGGATTTTTTTATTTCCAGTGGAAAAAGTGATTCTCAAACCGGATACCCTCATGTAGGATTCAGTCAATGCTCGTTTGTCGTTTGGGGATGGCGGATGGGCATACCGGGGGGGCAGTTTCGAAACGCTGTTCGGGGCAGCTCCAGTATGATGAATTGGTCGCGTAACAATAATCGTCGACCTGCCTTGGTTCGCAGGCAGGCTTCGTTCGATCCTTCTGCAACCATCGAAGAGTTGCGGGATTATGTAAGGCAATTCTGGGTTGGCTTCGGTCCGCCAATCAAGGACGTCGAAGCACATCCTGTGCTGATCAGCGCCATCCGCGGTGAGTGGGTGGTGCCGGAATCAGCTTCGGGCGGACGTCGCGTCATCCTCTATTTCCATGGCGGTGGGTTCATCGCGGGCTCGCCCGAATCACACCGACCACTGGTTGCACGCCTCGCTCATGCGGCGAGCGCGCGTGCCCTTGTGCCGCAGTATCGACTGGCTCCCGAGTTCCCGTACCCCGCCGCCTTGCGAGACGCAGCGGATGCCTATCGGTGGTTGCTTACCCAGGGTGTCACACCCAACAACATCATCTTCGCGGGTGACGGATCGGGAGGCGGGTTGACGCTTTCCACGTTGCTGGCGTTGCGCAATGCCGGACTTCCCCTGCCTGCCGCTGCCGTGTGCTTCTCACCTTGGGCCGACCTAACGATGTCGGGCTGGTCGATGCTCAAGAACAAGGGCAATGATGACACGATGAGCTGGGAGCTGCTGGCGACCTGCGCGCGGCACTACCTGAAGGGCGCATCGCCGGCCGATGCGTTCACCTCACCGCTCTACGGCGATTTCCGGGGGCTGCCACCATTGATGATTCATGCCGGCAGCCTTGAAGTGCTGAAGGACGATGCCAGCCGTATTGGCGAAAGGGCCGCGGCCGCAAACGTGAACGTGAATGTCGAAGTCTACGAAAACATGCCACATCTGTTCCAGGGCATGCCAGACCTGTCGGAGTCCAAGGTTTCGATCACGCGGGCGGCAGCATTCATCAAGGCGCGAACGCCCGAGGTCATGATGCGGCGCGCGGCGCAATAGAACAGCATCGCGCGATACCTGAATCAAAACGGCCCCTTTCGGGGCCGTTCGCATTTCGGGTATGGCGACTGCAGCCCCTATTTGCGCTTTGGCTTTGGCTTCTGAGCCACTTTCTGCGTCGCGGGCTTGGGGCCGGGGCGCTGGCGGGCCAGCGTGCGACCCAACTTCTTCTCGAGCGACTTGACGAACGCAGGTGAACCGAAGGGCCTGCCCGTGTGCTCGCTGGCCGCGATCGCCTTGAGTTCAGCCGGCGTGAATGCCGTCTCGAGAGCCGCTTTCCAGTTCTTTGCCGCGTCGAGCACCGGCTTCACATCGACCACGCCGTCGCCCTTGCCCTTGAGGTGGGCGGTGGCACTGGACCAGCGCCATTCCTTGGGCTTCGCAGCAGGCTTGGTGCGCGCGGGTGCGGTCTCGACATAGCGCGCGCAGAGCGGCAGCGAGGCTTCGTCCATCGGGAACGACGCGAAGCGGCCCCGGAACAGGCCGCCTTCGCGGGAGCGGCGCTGGTTGACCGAGCGGGTGAAGCGACGGTGCGCCTCGCCCAGCGCCTGCCTGAGCGCGGCGGCGGAATTTGGAACCAGGATCAACTGGACCTGCTTGGGCAGCAGACAGTAGGCAAGGATCCTGACCTTGGCGTTCGCGCACCCTTCGGTCACGAGCTCAAGGTATTCCTTGTAGTCCTGATCGGTGACGAATATGCGCTGACCGGGATTGCCCCGTTGCAGCACGTGATGCGGTGCGCCTGGCACCACTGCTCTTGCTAATCTGGCCATGGTGACGTGAAGCGTAGACCTGAATGTGGTCGCCGTCAATCATGCCATGTCCCCGCAATCCGCACGGAGCGTGACTGCCGTCACCTGCCTCGCCCTTTGCCGCCGTTCGGCGCGCTTTCGGTGCGCCCATTGGTGACAGGATGATCCATCAGGTACGACTTTTTCTGCCTGACCGGACAGGTTGCGTCCCTCGAACAGCATAGCTCAATCGCCAAGCGTATAGGCTTTCAGCTACACGCCAAGGGTGCGGCGCGTTGCGGCGAGAAATGCGTCGACCTCGGCCTGCGTCGTGGAGAAGGCGCAGACCAGGCGGATCAACGGCACTGGCTCGTGGGCTGGCGACCAGACATAGAATCTTGCGCCCTGCTTCTCGAGGCGCTCGCGGGCGCCCTGGTCAGGGAGCGTGAAGAAGACCTCGTTGGCCTCGACCGGGTGCGCGATAACCACGCCCTGAATCGACTTCAGGCCTGCCTCGAGCCGGCGTGCCATTGCGTTGGCTTGCCCCGCGAGACTGAGCCACAAGCCGCCGTCTAGCATGGCGTCGAGCTGGGCGGAGACAAAGCGCATCTTGGAGACGAGGTGTCCTGAACGTTTGCGGCGGTACTCGAAGTCGGCGACGAGGTGGGGATTGAAGACGATCACGGCCTCGGCCGCGAGGGCGCCGTTCTTCGTGGCACCGAACGACAAGACGTCAACGCCAGACTTCCATGTGAGCTCTGCGGGAGATCTCCCCAAACCGGCCACGGCGTTTGCGAAGCGCGCGCCGTCCATGTGCACGACCATCTCGCGTTCCGATGCGACGGCACTGATCGCCGCTATTTCGTCGGGCGCGTAGGCGGTGCCAAGTTCAGTTGCCTGGGTGAGGGACACCATTCGCGGCTGGACATGATGGACGAAGCCTGGCTGGAAGTGGCCCAAAGCTGCGCTCAGGCCTGCGGGGGTCAACTTGCCGCCGGGGCCGTCTACGGGCACCAGCTTGGCGCCCGAGAAGAATTCAGGTGCGCCACACTCATCGACATGGATGTGCGCGCCCGCGTGGCACAACACGGCGCCCCATGGAGGGCAGAGTGTTGCAATCGAAAGGGCGTTGGCGGCCGTGCCGGTCAGGACGGGATGAACGACAACGTCCTTCTCGAAAAGGTCCGAGAAACGGCGTGTGAGGCGGCGGCTGATCTCGTCGGCGCCGTAGCTTGCCTCTCGGCCGTCATTGGCGCGCAGGACGGCTTCCATGACGGCTGGTGCCGCGCCGGCAGTGTTGTCACTCAGGAAATTCATGCGGTTGCCCCTTCACGCGAGGCAGCCTCTTTCCGACAAATTGCGGAGCGATGCAATCAGCGCGAGGTCGCAACTTCCCTGCTACGGGTCGGGCGGAACACCAGCCAGATCAGGCCGAAGACAAGAATGAAGGGGGCCAGCGCGAAGGCGAGCTGGATCACGAGGCCGAGCACAGTGGCCACAAGTCCGATCGCAAGGCCAACACCTGCGGCCGCAAGCCCCAGGAGTACCGCGAGCAGGATGATCGGCAGGATGAGGACCCAGACCAGAATTGCAATCAACGCAGCGAGCAGATCACCCATGACAGCCTCCAATTGCCGCACATCGCAGCTAGTGTGAACTACATAGTACCTGTCGCCTGGGGTTTCAAGCAGAAAAGGGGCGCGCCCGTCAGCACACCCCTTGCCTATCACGCAAACCTGCTCGGCTATTGCTCGACCATTTCCACGCGCCGGTTCTTTGCGCGACCATCTTCGGTGCGGTTCGTGGCAACGGGGGCGAGAGATGCCAGACCCTTCGCCGTCATGCGTGCGGCCGGGATCGCGTGCTTCGTCGACAACGCCTTCACGACAGCTTCAGCGCGGCGCTGCGACAGACCTGTGTTGTAGTCGAGCTTGCCCAGGTTGTCGGTGTGGCCGACGATGAAGACCTTGAGCTTTGGTTCTGCCTTGAGGGCTTTGGCCATCTCGACGAGCTGGGGCTCGGACTCGGGCTTGATGTCCGCATTGTCGAAGTCGAACTGGATGCCATAGAAGACCGCCCGTCCATCCTTGGCGATATCGCTGGTGATCTCCTCGGCCTTGAGGGTCACCATCTTTTCTTCCATGCCGCCAGCCTCCACGACCTGAACGAGAACGCCGACGCGATCCTTCATGATCTCGCTGAAGGATCCGAAACCGCCGCCCCGGTTCAGGCCAGCGTAGATTGCAACCCAGTCGTCGCCGCCCCCGCCCTGCTTGCGAAACAGCGCATAGCGCACATCAATAACCTGGTCGACGAAGGCATTGAGCAGATGGCCGCGGATGCCGCTATAGGTCTGGGCCACAGGCTTGGTGGCCGGCTTGTCCCAGCGGTAGATCAAGAAGAAAAATGAAGGCCCACAGGCATCGCCCGCGCACTCGAACACCGGCTCGAACCCCTTGGCTGCAACGGCATTGCGATAGTTGCGGAAGACCTCCAGCGAGGAGCGCCCGACCGGTGAAATGTAAGCGGTGCGGGTGACTTTGCCCTGTGCGGTTACGGTTGTCGTGAACTTCTTCTTGTTGTCGTAGTACTTGCCTTCCGCCGGACCGGCGGGCAGCGTGAGTTCATCGAATGCCTTGACCGTCTGGCCCAGGATGAACGAGCCCTCGTATCGGCCCGTGACGGGGTGATCAGCGGCCTTGGGAGCGTCCTGCTCGGCCTCGGCGAGGTAGCGCGGGTCGGGTGCAGATGACGCTTTTCCTGCCAGGGCCAAGGCGGCAACAATGATCAATGCCAAGCGTGCGCTCATGAAATCCTCTCGGGTCTGAATGGACTTTGATCTATTGTTGTGCAGAAAGCACGGCAAGCGGCACTCGTCACACGCGGACAGGTTTGCGTCGGGACCCGCGCTGGTTTTCGATTAGTTTTACCTCGGATTCCTGGTGATTCGTCATGGGTGAGGCGTTCGCAGTGGCCGATGGCCAAGGCGCAAAAGGTGGATCAGGCTTTCTGGAGGGCGTTGCGGGCGCGGCTGGCCCCGTGTCTCAGACCGTGCCCCGGCCGGTTGCGCTCAGCGTGATCATTCCGACCCTGAATGCGGCATCATCCCTGGGCGAGACCCTGCATGCGCTGGGCGAAATTCTCGACGTGATGACGGTCGAGATCATTGTCGTGGATGGTGGATCGCAGGATGACACGGTGGCGCGGGCGCGGGCACTGGGCCTCAGGGTGATCCAGGCTCCGCGCGGGCGCGGCACCCAGCTTTCGGCCGGCGCCCGGGAGGCGCGTGCGCCGTGGCTGCTGTTCCTGCATGCGGACACAACGCTCGAGCCGTTCTGGTCGACGACTGTCACGTCGTTCATCCGCAACAAGGCGAATGTGCTGAAGGCCGCGCACTTCACCTTCGCACTCGATGACGCCTCGAGCGCGGCACGTCGGGTCGAGGTCCTGGCCAACTGGCGGGCACGTCGCCTTGGGCTACCCTATGGCGATCAGGGGCTGCTGATGTCGCGCAAGCTTTACGACTCGCTTGTCGGCTTTCTCGATATCCCGTTGATGGAAGACGTCGACATGGTGCGCCGCATCGGACGCACCAACCTCGTCGAGCTTCCGGCGACGGCCACTACATCGGCTGCACGCTATCGGCGGGACGGATACTGGCTGCGGCCGCTGCGCAACCTGTCCCTGCTTGCCCTGTACTTCCTTGGCGTCTCGCCGAGGCGCCTCGCCCGGTTTTATGACCGGACGAGGGCTTAAGACAATTTCGTTCTTGTGGACGCGAAGCTTATTGCTCGACCAATTCAACCCGACGGTTCTTGGCGCGACCCTCGTCCGAACGGTTTGTTGCAACCGGCGCAAGTGACGCCAGCCCCCTTGCCGTCATGCGGTTGGCGGGGATGCCGTGAACCGTGCTGAGTGCCTTGACCACCGCTTCAGCACGTCGCTGCGAGAGGCCCGTATTATAGTCGAGCTTGCCCTGGTTGTCGGTGTGCCCCACGATGAAGACCCTGAGCCTGGGATCGGCCTTGAGCGCCTTTGCCATTTCTGCGAGCTGGGGCTCGGATTCGGCCTTTATGTCAGCCTTGTCGAAATCAAACAGAATTCCATAGAGAACTGCTCGACCTTGCCTGGCAATGTCGCTGGTGATGTCTTCGGCCTTGAGGGTCACCATTCTGTCTTCCATAACGCCAGCCTGAACCACCTGGACAAGAACGCCGACGCGGTCCTTCATGATCGAACTGCTTGGGCCCTCGCAGCAGTCCATGTTCAGACCTGCGTAGATGGCGACCCAGTCGTCTCCGCCTGCTCCAGCCTTGCGGAAAAGTGCATACCGGACATCTGAAGTCTTATCGACGAAAGCCTTCAGCAATTGTTCCCGGTCTCGGCTGTACGACTTCCCCATGAAGCTTGAAGCTGGGTTCTCCTTTCGGTGAATGCGGCGATAGAATTCCTTGCCGCAGGTGGCGCCGGCACATTCATACACAGGATCGAAACCCTTGGCCGCGACGGCATTGCGATAATTGCGGAAGACTTCGAGCGAGGAGCGCCCTTCAGGCGCGAGATACGCGGTGCGGGTGACCTTGCCCTGCGCGGTTACGGTCTTCGTGAACAGATTCTGCTTGTCGTAGAACTTCTCCTGCGTGGGACCCGCTGGAAAAACACGCTCGTCGAACACCTTGACGGTCTGACCCAGGATGAATGAGCCTTCGTATCTGTCCGTGAAGGGGTGGTCCTGGGACATCGGCGCGTCCTTTTCGGCCTCAGCGAGCAGCCTTGCGATGACATCAGGGTTCCACTTTGCATGGGCCGCGCCAATCATTGCCATCACTGCAAGTGCCATCAATCCCAACCGCGCCAACATGCAAAGACCTCCTTTTTGAGCGAGACGAGTCCTAGCCCAGCCCCAATTCTTCAGCAATGTGCACTCGTCACAGTTGGTTGTTTTTTCATAACTTTACTATTCCCTTCAGACTGTTTCTGTTTATGGAGCTTGTCGATTCGCGGCGGCATACCAATGAAGCGACCAGCATTGCTCCCGGGCAGGCTCATTTATGATTTCCCGTGTCGACTGAGCGTGCATGATGAACGGTGACTTGAAGCCCAAACCCTTCGCCCACGCGCCATGATCAAACCATTGCTCTTCATCTTTGCACGAGCGCCGGCGCACGGGGCGGTCAAGACGCGGCTGGCGCGCGACATCGGTGCGATGGAGGCGTTGAGGTTTCATCGAAATGCGCTTGCGGCTGTCGTCCGCCGGTTCGCATGCTGGTCGCGTGTCGAGGTCACCCTTGCGACCACGCCGCTTGCCCGCCTCGAGGCTGCCGCGTGGCCGCGGGGGATCCCGCGCGTCGACCAGGGGCACGGCGATCTTGGCCAGCGCATGCTTCGCATCTTGCGGCATGCAGGCCATCGCCCTGCCCTCTTGATTGGCAGCGACATCCCTGAGGCACAGCGCGCGCACGTCGCCGAAGCTCTGGTTCGGCTGGCGCAGGCCCCCTATGTGCTGGGACCGACCGAGGATGGGGGCTTCTGGCTGATCGGGGTGCGACGGCCTTGGCAGCTCAACCAACAGCTTCTTGAGGGGGTTCGTTGGTCCTCACGCCATGCGCTGGCAGATACGCGGGGGCGGCTGCCGGGCTCTGAGTTGCTAGGACAAACGCTTTGGGATGTCGATGACGGGGCCAGCTGGTTACGTTTCAAGACTGGCCAACGCCCCAACCAAGCGGTCAAGGTCTGACTCGACCTGGTACAGGCCGAAGCCGATGCGCAGAATGTCTCCGCGGTGATCCACGATTACGCGCCTGGCCTTCAACCCTTCGTCGATTGCGGGTGCCTTGGGCGTGCGAAACGCAAGGAAACGGCCCCGTCTTGCGGGGTCGGGTTCAATCAGTTTCCAGGCGGGTTGTGGTGAGGTCGCAAGCCGGGCCAGGAATTGCTGCTGCAAGGCCGCGCAATGCGCCGTGATGGTGGTGCAGTCCTGACGGATCTCATCCAGCCATCGCATGACCGCGTTCAGACGATAGAGGCCTGAAGGATCGAAGGTGGCACCCAGGAATCGCGCGCCACCGGGCCCATAGGCAACCGCACCATCGCGTGGCTTTTCGAGGGCGCCAAACTCTGCATACCAACCCGTGGCGCGTGGGCGCGGGATATAGCCATCCGGGCAATGCATGAAGCAGACGCCCTCGCCCGCCATCGCGTATTTGTAGCCCCCGCTCAGGTAGAAGACGCGGCTGGCCAACGGTGCAAGATTGACCGGCATCGCCATGAAGCTGTGATAGCCATCGAGCACGATGACTGTCTCTTGCCGGGGTACGGCGCCCACGATGGCTGAAAGGGCCGCGTCGGATAACACCTGTCCCGTGTTGAAGAAGACATGGCTCAGCCAGACGAGATCCCCGTCCGGCCGGCTTGCGGCCGCTTCAGCAAAGCGGGTCGCAAAACTGTCGAAGGGCGCAACAGGGATGCGGGTGACCTCGACCAGGCCTTCTTCCTCGAGACGGGCAGCCTGGCGCGTAAAGGAGTGGAACTCGCTGTCTGTTGTCAAGATGCGCAGCGGCCTCGCGAAGCTGCAGGACGCGAAGATGCGCAACAGGAAATCGTGCGTGTTGGAAGAAAAACAGATCGTTGAAGGATCGGCCAGACCCAGTTGACTTGCCACATGACGCTGGGCTTCCGGTATGACTTCACCGAAAATCCTGCCCCATTTGGCGTCGAGTAACCGAGCGGAATCGTCCCAGTACTGCTGTTGCGCCGCACGCGTGACGTCTGGCCAGGGGTGATGGCTGTGAGCGGCGAAATGCAGGGGCGCATCGGACCTGCCAAGCGCGTGCGTGAAATGACCTCTGAAGTCGCGCATGTCAGGCCTCATAACGATAGCGCATCGAGCGGCGTACATCGTCAGGTAGCGGCGGCAGGGCCGAGCGCGGGATCAGGAAGGTCGCGATGGCGAAGAGGTCGTTATAGGCGCGGTGCCTTTCTGCGGTGGCCCGCAAATAGTCGTAGCCGGATGATCCGCCTGTTCCCACCTTGCGCCCGAGCATGCGCGAGACCATCAAGGCATGTCGCATCCGCCACAGCGCCATGGTCTCGTCCATGTCCATGAGCGCCTTGAGCATCCTGAAGGCGGCACTCGCCGCCGGTTCGTCGCGGTAGAGGAACAGGAACAAGGCGGCCTGGAGGGCGCGGCGGGAAAACGTCCAGGCGCCCTGAGCACGCAGCTCCTCGTAGCGGGCGTCATCGAGCAGGCCGTCGAACATGGCGCGTGACTTCTGCAGCGAGGCCAACTGCACGTCCTTCTCGACCTGCGAGAGATGCGGGTGATCCGTGATCTGTTTCATGTCGTGTGCCAGCATTTCCTCGAGCGCGCGGGCATAGGCGTCGCGGAAGTGGAAACCGCCATGGTCGACGAAAGGCGTGCGTGACAGCCAGGCATCCACCTGCTCGCGCAGTGACGGCCTCGCTTCTGCCGCGCGCACGCGGGCGCGCGCAGGTTCTTCGAGGCTTGCGTCATAGCTGGCGTCATTGAAGGGCAGCCGTTCCTCGCGCTTGAGGCCCAGGCGGATCTCGAGCAAGCGGAACTGCTCGCTCTGGAAGCCGGATGCCGGCATCAGCAGGTCACGGAACTCGAGGAAATCCATGGGCGTCATTGTCTCGAGGATATCGACCTGCGCCACGAGCAGCTGCTCGATGCGGACGATCCGCTCGGCCGCGTTGACCGCCCGCCCCAGCTCGGCGTCGTCCACCACCCTGCCCCCGAAAATATCCTGGATCAGGTCGAGTTCGTAGAGGATCTGGCGGAACCAGAGCTCGTAGGTCTGGTGGATGACGATGAAGAGCATCTCGTCATGGGCGGGCTTGCCCTTCCGGCTGCTCTCCGGTTCCTGCAGCGACAGCAGCGTGCCGAGCTTCAGGTAGTCAGCATAATTCATGGTTTGAACCCCCGGTATCTTGCCACGGCGTTAAGGCGCCTCGTCTGGGAAACGCATTCTTTACTCCTGAAGGCACTTTGCGCAGTACCCCTGCGACTGCGGATCATGCTTCACAAAGGATAAAGGCGATTATGGGACAACTGTCGCACTCGGCAAGGAGCTATTTCCATCATGTCCCGTATTCTTGTCATCGATGACGATGAACTTTTCATCAAGCTCATGGTGCACGCGCTGACGCAGCGCGGCCACGAGGTCGACTTCGCACTCGATGGGTTTGAAGGTTCCAAGAAATTCGACGCAACACAATATGACGCTGTCGTTTGCGACATCGTGATGCCTGAACAGGAAGGCATCAAGACCATCACGTCGATGCGCCGCGCGCGACCGAACGTGGCGATCGTCGCCATTTCGGGCGGCCTTACCAAGTTCGGCGGGAAGGGCCTCGACGTCCTCGAGATTGCCTCCCGGCTCGGTGCTGACAGGACACTTACAAAGCCTTTCCAGCTCTCCGACCTTGCGAAGGCGGTGGACGAGGCCATTGCCGCGCGCCGCCCTGAAGCGCCGCTCGCCGCCTCGGTGTAATCCATGACAAGAACGTGCCCGGTCACTGGCAAGCCGCTCAGGAACAAGCCACGCCGTACGGCAATGATCTTCTATTCCGCCGTGATAGGGATCACCCTTCTGGCGATCGGGTTCAGCACCTATTATATCGACCAGCTTAGCGAGACCTATGCCCGCGCGGTCGAGGAATCGAGCGACTGGCGCGCGATCAACGAAGACCTTTCATCATCCATCGAGGTGCTGATGCGCATGCACGCACTGGCCTCGAACGTCCCCTCGCGCCGGCTCTTGCAGCGTGAAGCGCACCGTTTCCACGACTCGCACCAGCAATTCACCATGCATGTGCGCCGGCTGAAGCGGACGTTCGAGACATCCCCGCTCCTGCCCGCACGCACGCGCGTGCAACTGCTTGCGGCCCTTGACGATGTCGGGCGGTCCGAGGCTATGCTGTTCACGCAAGCCCTGCCGCTGGTCGACGCCAGGACCGAGGTTCCCCAAGCCGCGATGCTCGCTTCGTTGGGCCGGATTGCTGCGACCTATCGGCTGGCCACGCTGCGGGTCGTGAAACTCTGGAACATCGTCGAGGTCGCCGAACAGTCATGGCGGGACCGGCAAACCAATGACATCAACCGTTGGCGCAGCATGCAGGTGTATGGCTCTGCGGGATCAGCCATCGTCATCTTCCTGATCGTCAGTTTTGGCATGCTTGCGCGGACGCGGTACAGCCATCTCGACAACGAGCTCGAGCGCAGCAAGGAGGAGTACGAGAACCTTGCCCAGTCGCTCAATGGCGTTGTCTACCGGGTTCGTCTGGGTCGAGAATGGATCCTCGAGTACATGAGCGCCAACAGTGAGCAACTGTTCGGGGTTCCGTCGGCGAAGGTCGTTGGCCAACGTGCCGACCTTGTCCTGTGGTGGATGGTACGCAAGCGTGACCGCCAGCGCCATCTCGACACACTCAATGAAGCCATCAGGACCCGGGCGCCTTACGTGCTGGAGTACCAGGTCCGTGCGCCCAGCGGTGGGTATCTCTGGATCATGGAACGCGGGCGTGTCGTCGATCCGAAATTGCCGGGAGAGGCCCCCTATATCGATGCGATCTTCGTCGATATCACGCCGCAGCGCGCGATGCTCGACAACCTGAAGGTTCGCGAGCGCCGGTTGACCGCCATGGCGCAGAACTTCGATGGTGTCATGTTCCGTTTACGGCTCGATGATACCCGAGCGTTAACCTATGTCAGCCCAGGCGCGCAGGAACTCTGGGGTATTGCAGCGGATGACCTGACGGGACGGCCATGCCCGACGATCGACATCATGATCAAGGATGACCTCAACCGCTACCTGCAGACGCTGACCTCGCGCCTCGACGGGCGGCCGTATGACATCGAGTATCGCATCCAGATGCCGGACGGGTCGATCAAGAACATCCTGGAGCGCGGGCGCGTCAGCGAGCGGGATGACCGCGGCGCTCCGGCCTTCATCGATGGCTTTCTCGTCGACGTCACCGAGCGCAAGTCGATCGAGACCCAGCTTGCCGAGACGAATGCGCGCGTGCGCAATATCGTCGAATGCATCGACGAGGTCTTCTACACGCTACGGCTGCGCCCCAATGCAGATTTGCTCTATCTGAGCCCAAGCATCGAGAAGCTCACCGGCTACCCCTCGAGTGCCTTCTTCGAGAATCCCGCGCTGATGGAGATGCTGAAGTTCGACGATGAGCGCGATGCACGGCTTCAAGCAATCGTCCGCGCGGAGGCGGAAGGTCAACCCTATGAGATGGAGTACCGGATCAGGCATGCGGACGGATCAGTGCGCTGGGCGCTGGAGCGTGGCCGGATCACGCCGTCGAGCGAACCCGACGTCACCCTCGCCCACGGCTATATTGCAGACATCACGCTACGCAAGGAGGCTGAAAAGGCGGTTGCTGCGGCGCGCGATGCGGCGGAGGCAGCAAACCGCACGAAATCGGAGTTCCTCGCGACCATCAGCCACGAGATCCGCACGCCCATGAACGGGGTCATGGGCATGACGAGCATCCTGCTCGATACCGAACTGACGGCGGAGCAGCGCCGCAGTGCGCTGACGATCCGCGACTCGGCGGACAACCTGCTTTCGCTGCTGAATGACGTGCTCGACTTCTCGAAGCTCGAGGCGCAGGCGATGGAACTGGAAACGGTAGGCTTCGACCTTTATTCGCTGGTCCAGTATACGCGCGAGATCATCCTGCCGCGGGCACGGGCGAAGTCGCTTGAGCTTAATATCGAAATCCAGGAGAACGTGCCGCAGTTCGTGAAGGGCGATCCTGCACGGATCCGGCAGATCCTGATCAACTATCTGGGCAATGCCGTGAAGTTTACGGAAAGCGGCCAGGTTACGCTGCGGGTGACGTCCGTGATGAGCGGTTCCCAGCAGAAGCTGCACATCGAGGTCGCGGACACAGGTATCGGCATTCCGGCGGACCGGCTTGACCGCCTGTTCAAGAGCTTCAGCCAGGCGGATGCCTCGATCTCGCGACGCTATGGCGGCACGGGACTGGGGCTTGCGATCTGCAAGCGCCTTGCCGAGCGGATGGGCGGGGATGTCGGCGCGGAGAGCACGGAGGGCCAAGGGTCGGTGTTCTGGCTCGAACTTCCCGTCGAGATCGCCTCGGCTGAGGAATGCTCCGGCGGCCGGCGACCGCTCGAGGCCTCGCGCTTCGAACAGGCGCAGCAGACCATCAATGCAATGGAGCGCAAGCCGCGGATCCTTGTTGCCGAAGACAATGCGACGAACCAGCTTGTTGTGCGCTCGGTGCTTGGGCGCTTTGGCCTGAACGCGGATTTCGCCGGCAACGGGATCGAGGCGCTCGAGGCTGTGCGGCAGCGGCCCTATGACCTGATCCTGATGGACGTGCACATGCCGGAGATGGACGGGCTTGAGGCGACGCGGGCGATCCGCTCGTTCAATGACCACCGTGCCCAAATTCCCATTGTGGCGCTGACGGCCAATGCGTTCGCGCATGACGTGGAGAGCTGCCGTGCGGCCGGCATGAACGGACATCTGGGCAAGCCCTTCCGCAAGGAGGAACTGCTCATCGCGATTGCCGAGGCGCTTGCGGCGAATTCTGAACCGTCGACGGTGCCTGAGGTCGTGGCTGATGCGGCTGCCGACGTGCTCGACGAGGAGACCATCGCACGGTTCCGCGACGATGCGGGCGAAGAAACGCTGCAGCTGCTGATCGACACGTTCCTGGCCGATGCAGCAGACAAACTCAAGGCGCTCGGTGAACTGGCCCGCGAGGGATGTTCGGGCAAGGATGCGGTGCGCATCGCGCATTCGCTGAAGAGCGCGGCGGCGATGGCGGGGGCGCGGGCGCTCTCGGAGGCTTCGAAGCGGCTCGAGCAACGGCTCGACGGCGGCGCGGCGGCGCTTACGCGCGAGGATGCCGAGCGGCTGGGCGGGCTGTTTGCGGCCTACCAGCAGGCTATCGGCAAGCACCGGAAGGTAGCTGGATAGGGTTGGCCTGGCCTTGGGAATGAAGAAGGGCTCCGGGGGTACCGGAGCCCTTTGCATTTACGCCTGGCTGGAGCCCCGCTTGCGCGGGGATAAGGCTTTGCGGCGTCCGCGG
>CAZABH010000003.1:0-129276 GCA_964483585.1 uncultured Flavobacteriaceae bacterium | reverse complement strand
GTCGACCGATAGTTGCGCTCGAGGCGGACGAGCTTCGCGCCGGGGAAGTCCTTCTCGAAGCGCAGGATGTTGTCGACCTCGGCGCCGCGCCAGCCATAGATCGACTGGTCGTCATCGCCCACGCAGCAAATGTTTCGACGTTGGGCCGATAGGAGCCTGAGCCAGAGGTACTGGGCGACGTTGGTGTCCTGGTATTCGTCGACGAGGATGTAGGCAAAGCGCTGCTGGTAGTCCTGCAGGACTTCCGGGTGGGTGCGCAGGATGGTGATGACATCGAGCAGGAGATCGCCGAAGTCCACCGCGTTCAGGGCCTTGAGCCTCTGCTGGTAGGCTTCATAGAGTTCGGCGCCCTTGCCGTTGCCATAGGCAAAAGCCTCGCCCGCGGGCACATCCTTTGGCGTCATGGCGCGGTTCTTCCAGCTGTCGATGAGCGATGACAACTGTCGGGCGGGCCAGCGCTTCTCATCGATGCGTGCGGCCTCGATCACCTGCTTGAGCAGGCGCAGCTGGTCGTCATCGTCGAGGATCGAGAAATTGTGCTTGAGGCCGATGAGCTCGGCGTGGCGACGAAGCATCTTGGCGCAGATCGAGTGGAACGTGCCCAGCCACGGCATGCCTTCGACCATTTCCCCGATCACGGCCCCTGTGCGGGCGATCATCTCGCGTGCGGCCTTGTTGGTGAAGGTGACGGCAAGGATCTGACTTGGCCAGGCCTTGCGCGATGCGATGAGATGGGCGAGGCGCGTGGTAAGCACGCGTGTCTTTCCCGTGCCAGCCCCCGCCAGCACGAGCACGGGGCCGTCGGTGGTCAGCACGGCTTCGCGTTGGGCTTCGTTGAGGCCACGCAGATAGGGTGGTTCGGCCATAGCAGGCGTCTGTGCAAGGTTCGACTGGGTCATGGTGCCGTTATAGCGGCTTGCGCGACCGCGGCGGCAACATGCCTGTTCTTTTTCCGCAGGCTGATGGGGCGATCTGGCCCGCTTCCTCTTGGATTTCTGCCAATTTTCGAGCGGCGGGCTAGCGGGGAGCCGTCATCACGGCGGCGAAGCCCTGGCTCCGGATATCGGCGCCCTTCTCGTCAAGTGCTTGTGCGGCCGGACGCGTGGTGGGATCCGGGAAGGCAGAGAGCTTCATGGGGTTGCCTGCGAGTTCAAGTTTGCCAAAGTCCGGGTCGTGCGTCGTGACGATCATGTTGCGGGCACGGACCTGAGGGTCGGCCATGACCTGGCTGACATTGTTGATGGGGCCGCACGGGACGCCCGCGCCTTCGATGCGGTTGATCCAATCGCTGGCAGGCCGCGTCGACAGGATGGCCTCGAGTTCGCGGGCCAGTTCAAGGTGGTGCGTGTTGCGACGATCATTGCTTGAGAAGCGCTCGTCGCGCGCGAGGGTGGGTGCATCGATCGCATCGCAGAGGCGGTTGAAGAGCTGGTCGTTGCCTGCTGCGATGATGATGTGCCCTTCGGCTGTCCGATAGGCCTGGAAGGGCGTGATCGATGGGTGGCGGGATCCGAGCGGGCCGGGGGGGTGTCCATTTGCCTGTGTGCGGGCGATTGCATTCTCAAGCAGGGCCACCTGGCAATCCAGCATGGCGATATCGACGAACTGGGCCTCGCCGGTTCGTTCCCGATGGAAGAGCGCCGCGCCGAGTGCGGATAACGAGAACAATCCAGCAGTGATGTCGCCGATCGAGGTTCCGACGCGGGTTGGTGGCGTGCCTTCGTGACCTGTGAGGCTCATCATGCCGCCCATGCCCTGTACGACGATGTCATAGGCTGGTTTTTCCGCGTAGGGTCCTGTCTGGCCGAAGCCGCTAACAGCGCAGTAAATGAGCCGGGGGAAGCGTGCCTGCACTTGAGGCCAGGCATAGCCGAGCCTTGCCATCGTCCCGCCGCGGTAATTCTCGATGAGAATGTCTGCTTCGGAAAGAAGGCGATCGAAGACCTTTCGGTCTTCCTCCGATTTCAGGTCGAGAGCGATGGAGTGCTTGCCGCGGTTGACGGAGGTGTAGTAGGCCGATTTGCCGTTGATGAAGGGGCCGATATGGCGTGAGTCGTCGCCTGTGCCGGGAACTTCGACCTTTATCACCGTCGCGCCAAGGTCTGCCAGCATCATGGTGCAGTAGGGGCCGGCGAGAACACGCGTCAGGTCGACGACCTTTATGCCGGCATAGGGGCCGTTACTCATCCTCACCGGTTTCTGCTGTCGTCCCTTCCAGCTTCTTGCCAGCATGGGTCTTGTCAGATTTCTTTTTGTCGCTGCGCGTCTTCTTCTTGAGCGCCTTCGGTGTGCCGTGGACCACGCGGTTGTTGTCAGCCGCCTTCTCGGATTCAGCTTTGGCGCGGGCCTTACGGACCTGATTCAGGTTGATGACTTCGCCCATGTCTATCCCATCTGTTTCCTGTAATGCGCCAGCACGAATAGGCGGAGTGCACTTGACAGGTTCTTACCGCGACCCTGGCGCTTGTCGATTTCGTCGATCAGGCGTGCCAGAGGCCTGCCTGAGGTGTCAGCAATTTCAGTCAACGCGTCCCAAAATTCCTGTTCGAGGGACACGCTGGTGCGATGCCCAGAAAGCGTCAGCGATCGCTTCAGCGTGGTCCCCAAGGCGCTGTCAGCCCGGACCTATCATGTCTTCCGGCCGC
Source organism: uncultured Flavobacteriaceae bacterium (assembly GCA_964483585.1). Lineage (GTDB taxonomy): Bacteria > Pseudomonadota > Alphaproteobacteria > Micropepsales > Micropepsaceae > SZUA-430. The sequence goes on along the minus strand of CAZABH010000003.1, from coordinate 126,631 downwards.
ACGATCTGGTCGAATTCGTCGCCAGTGATGACGCCCATCTTGAGGGCTTCTTCCCGCAGCGTGGTGCCGTTCTTATGCGCGGTCTTTGCAATCTTCGCAGCCGTGTCATAGCCGACCTTGGGGGCAAGAGCGGTGACCAGCATGAGCGAGCGGCGCATGAGTTCGTCGATATGCCGCGTGTTGGGCTCAATGCCCGTGACGCAGTTATCGGTGAAGCTGACGGAGGCATCGCCGACGAGGCGTATTGACTGCAACAGGTTGAAGATCATCACAGGCTTGAAGACGTTGAGCTCCATGTGGCCCTGGCTGCCTGCGACAGTGATGGCAACGTGGTTGCCCATGACCTGCGCGCAAGCCATGGTCAGGGCCTCGGCCTGCGTCGGGTTTACCTTGCCGGGCATGATCGATGACCCGGGTTCATTTTCCGGCAGCAGCAATTCGCCAAGGCCAGAGCGCGGGCCGGAACCCAGCAGGCGGATATCGTTCGCGATCTTGAAGAGTGAGGCGGCCAGCGTGTTCAGGACGCCGGAGAACTCGACCAGCGCGTCATGGGCGGCGAGCGCCTCGAACTTGTTCGGCGCCGTGATGAATGGATAGCCGGTGATGCGAGAGGTCTCCTCGGCGAAACGCTCGGCAAAGCCCACCGGTGCGTTCAAGCCCGTGCCTACTGCCGTTCCGCCTTGGGCGAGCGGGTAGAGACGCGGAAGGGCGGTCACCACGCGCTCGATGCCCAGCTCGACCTGGCGGGCATAGCCAGAGAACTCCTGGCCCAATGTGATGGGGGTTGCATCCTGAAGGTGCGTCCGACCGATCTTGATAATTGACGCGAAGTCGTGTGCTTTGCTTGCCAGCGCGCCGTGCAGACGGCGCAAGCCCGGCATCAGTCGGCGATGGATCTCGAGCACGGCCGCGATGTGCATGGCGGTCGGGAAGCTGTCATTCGAGGACTGTCCTCGATTGACGTGGTCGTTGGGGTGGACTGGCTTCTTCGAGCCCATCTCTCCGCCCAGCATCTCGATGGCGCGATTGGAGATGACCTCGTTCGCATTCATGTTGGTCTGCGTGCCCGATCCGGTCTGCCAGACAACGAGCGGAAAATGATCGTCAAGCTTGCCGTCGATCACCTCGTCGGCAGCCTTGCAGATGGCATCGCCGATCTTCGGGTCGAGGTCCTTGAGCCCCATGTTGGTCAGTGCTGCGGCCTTCTTGACGATGCCGAAGGCGTGGACGAGGGCGATGGGCATGCGCTCGCCGCTGATCCTGAAATTCTCGATCGAACGCTGGGTCTGGGCTCCCCAGTAGCGATCTGCCGGGACCTGGATGGGGCCAAAGGTATCAGTTTCGGTGCGTGTCTTGGTCATGGGGCTTCTTGTCGACTGAGAGACTATTTCTTGCGGAACTTGTCGAGGCTGACAACGGTGGGGCCGGATGAGGGCGCGGGTGGCGGCTCGTCGGTGCCGGGCGCTTGCTCAGCGGCCTGGTTGGTCGCATCGGCAGCCTTGGGTTCGGCTGGTGCGGCCTGTGGCGGCTCTGGCGCCTGGGGCTGCGGTGACGGTTCCTGTGTCCGGAGCGGGGGCGTTGCCTCGGTGCCGGGTGGTGCCGAGAACTGAAGGCCAAACTGCTGGGAGGGGTCGGCAAACTGGCGGATCGCACCGAAGGGCACCCGCAGCATTTCCGGAACCTTATTGAAACTGAGCCCGACCTCGAATGCGTCGTCTTCGACTTTCAGGTTCCAGAACTGGTTCTGGAGGACAATCGTTATCAGTTCGGGGAAGCGGTCCTTCATGGCATCCGACAACACGACGCCCGGGTCGCGGGTGTCGAAGGTGATGTAGAAGTGATGGTTGCCCATCACGCCGCCCTTGGCCACGTGCTTCAGCGCCTCGCGCACGATGCCTCGCTGCGCGCGATCCATCTCGCGCTGCGCGCTGTCCACGAGGCGAGGATAGCCTATCCAATCCTTGGAGCTCATGACTAAGGTTTAGCAGCCACCGGCGGGCGGTCGCAAGGCGGCGCAGGTGGAGATCCGGTCGCAGGGTGGCGCTGCGTTTCCTGCAGACGGGTGGTCATGCCGCGCCTGCGTTGCTCCATTTTGCTCCAGTTGTGCCTTGCATGGTACGTGTTGCCACCCGGTGCTTCGCGTCGTTGGCCGGACAGAACATTCCAAAACGGGGATCCGTCATGCTCAAGGAATTCAGGGAATTTGCACTCAAGGGCAACGTTGTTGACCTTGCTATCGGTGTCATCATCGGTGCTGCGTTCGGCAAGATCGTAGACTCCATGGTTGGGGACATGATCATGCCGATGATCGGTGCGCTGGGCAGTGTCGACTTTTCGAACTACTTCATCGGCCTGAACGAGGGTGTGACGGCGACCGTGCTGGACGAGGCACGCAAGCAGGGTGCCGTGCTTGCGTGGGGCAAGTTCGTGACCGTCATGATCAACTTCCTCATCATCGCGTTTGTCCTGTTCCTGGTGGTCAAGGGCATGAACAAGCTGAAGCGCCAACCAGTGCCAGCGCCGGCCGTTCCGCCCGAGCCGTCCGCAGAGGTGAAGCTGCTGAGCGAGATCCGGGACCTGTTGTCCAAGCGCTAGCTTTTCGCTTCCTGAGTGGGCGCCTGGCGTGCGACGCCGGCGCCCCTTTTCATTCAATCTCGGGGCCTTAATCTGCGACGGTCTTGAGCGAACCCCATCCCATTGCCGATCCTGACGAACAGGCAGCGCGCCCGAGCGGCTTGCGCGGGCCGTTGCGGCATCGCAATTACCGGCTCTATTTCGTCGGGCAGCTGATCTCGCTTGTCGGCTTCTGGATGCAGTCGATTGCGCAAGCCTGGCTTGTCTATCGGCTGACGGATTCGCCCCTGCTGCTGGGCCTCGCAGGCTTTGCCGGGCAGATCCCCATGCTGCTTGTCACGCCCTTTGCAGGTGTGCTGGCTGACCGTCTCCCGCGGCGGCGGATCCTCTTTTTCACGCAGGCGGCCATGATGGCCTGCGCCCTTGTGTTCGCAGGCCTTGCAATTTCCGGTGCCATCGAGGTCTGGCACATCATTCTCATCGCCTTCCTGTCCGGAATTGCCAATGCCTTCGATGTGCCCACGCGGCAGTCCTTCACGGTTGAGCTGGTCGGACGGGCGGACCTTCCCAGAGCCATTGCGCTCAATTCCATCATGTTCAACGCGGCACGGCTCGTGGGGCCAGCCATTGCGGGCGTCCTGGTGGCCGTCATCGGCGAGGGGTGGTGCGTTGCGCTCAATGCCGCGTCCTACGTCGCCGTCATTGTCAGCCTTGCAATGGTCGACGTCGAACCGCAGCCCGTTCGCGAACCCAGTCATCCCTTGAGCGACCTCAAGGCCGGCTTCGAATATGTCACGACCCATCCGGGCATACGCTCGATGTTGCTGCTGCTTGCGCTGTCGAGCCTGTTCGGCACTTCCTACCTGACGCTGATGCCGGTGTTCGCACGTGACGTACTTCATGGCAGTTCGGACCTGCTTGGGTACATGATGTCTGCAGTGGGAGCTGGCGCGCTTGCGGGAGCCGTGGTGACATCGCGGATATCGTCGTCACACATGAGGCTTGTGCCATGCCTGGCGTCCGCCTTGTTCGGCGGCGCGCTTGCGGCATTCGCGCTGTCGGAGATGATCTGGCTCTCGCTGTTGCTGCTGGTACCAGCCGGGTTCGGCATGATGTCCATGGGCGTTGCGACGAACACACTGATCCAGGGCATCGTGGCCGACACGATGCGTGGGCGCGTCATGGCCTATTACGTGATGTCCTTCATCGGCATCGTTCCTATCAGTTCCCTTCTGGCCGGTTGGATTTCCCATGAGGTCGGTGCGCCGCTGACACTTTCCGCAGGCGGTATCCTGTGCGTGGTTGCGGCGACGTGCATGTGGGTCCTGCAGGCGCGCTCGCGTGTGGACGGGCCTTGAGGGTGGGCGGGACGATGGCCGATGTGATTTTCGAAAAGCGTGCGGGCAAGTACGATGCGATGCTGGTGCTTCGCGATGGTGCGTGGTCGGAGACGCCTTGCCCGAAGCAAGCCCCGATTCTCCATGACATGTTCCATCACGCGGTCGAAACTACATTGGGCCGGCGAGGCTTCCTGCATCGCCATGCCGCCGGCGAGGGCGAGGGCTTCCGCATGCAGCCGGAGGCTGTCAGTGAGTCGCTGGAGCGGCTGGTCGAGGCGATGCAAGCTGACAGCTGGAGCGGGCGACCCGATCCAGCCGAGGTCATCGATCTCTATCTGACAACCTGTGCCGCGCGCGGCGATGCGCCGATCCCCGTGGCAGCGGACGACATCGTCGCGATCCGAGGGGCCATTGATGACCTTGCGGCGCGTTGGGCGCAGGTGCCTGTCGGTGGGCGCCTCGTTCTTTCGGTTTGACCTCGGGGGGAAAGCAAGTGGAGGGGCTTCTGTTGCCCGGTGCCCCTCCGAACCGCGCTTGCCTGGTTAGGCAGCGAGTACCATTTCATTATCGTTGGCACATGTACGATTAGCCCGATAACGGCGGAACCATGCCGAGCGAAAGCAACGTCTTTACGCGTTCGTCGATCCTGTTTCACCCCCATCAGCCGGGCAGTCCCCACGCTTTGGGGCCGCTGCCAGGATGGTGGAGGTGCCGGGTACCGCCCCCGGGTCCGATCCGTTTATTACACGCACGTTTATCGCCATAGCCGGTTGCCCGGCTCCTCCTATATAGGGTGTCCGCGTTAAAAATTGAAGGCTGGGGATTGGACGGTTTTCCGGGCTTTTGGGGAATGGCTGGCGCGGGCTAATCTGGTTGGCAGACAAATGGTGAGCCAATGCGCCAGTATCATGAGCTGATGGAACGTGTCCTGCGTCATGGCGTGAAGAAGCACGACAGAACCGGCACGGGCACTTTGTCGGTGTTCGGTCACCAGATGCGGTTTGACCTCGACGAGGGGTTCCCGCTGCTGACAACCAAGAAGCTTCATCTGAAGTCGATCATCCATGAGCTGCTCTGGTTCCTGAAAGGCGACACGAATGTCCGTTACCTGCAGGATCATGGCGTTCGGATCTGGGATGAATGGGCAGATGAAAAGGGTGATCTCGGGCCGGTGTACGGGGCGCAGTGGCGTTCCTGGCCTGCCCGTGACGGCTCAACCATCGACCAGATTGCCAATCTGATCGCGCAGATCAAAAGAAATCCTGACTCGCGACGGTTGATTGTCACCGCATGGAACCCTTCTGATGTCGACCGGATGGCGCTGCCGCCGTGCCACTGCCTGTTCCAGTTTTACGTGGCGGAGGGCCGGATCTCCTGCCAGCTCTATCAGCGTTCGGCCGACATCTTCCTGGGTGTGCCCTTCAACATCGCGTCCTATGCGCTGCTTTTGATGATGGTGGCACAGGTGACGGGGCTCAAGCCCGGTGAATTCATCCATAGTTTTGGTGATGCGCATCTCTATCTGAACCATATCGAGCAGGCGGAACTGCAGTTGTTGCGCGCCGGCTATCCCTTGCCCGGGATGAAGCTCAATCCTGATGTGCAGGACATTTTCGGTTTCAGGTACGAGGACTTCACGCTGGAGCGTTACCAGGCACACCCACATATCGCCGCGCCGGTGGCCGTGTGAGCGTCGGGCTTTCCATCCGTCCTGCGCGGGCTGCAGATGCGAGCCTGATCATCGAATTCATCAAGGCCCTTGCGGCGTATGAGCGTCTCGCCAATGAGGTTGACGCAAGTGCTGACGATGTTGCGGCGGCGCTATTTGCGCCGGAGCCACGTGTCTTCTGCGATGTCGCTTCATGGGATGGTGTGCCCGCAGGCTTTGCGATCTGGTTTTACAACTTCTCGACGTTTCGGGGACGACACGGGATCTATCTCGAGGATTTATTCGTGTTGCCAGAGTTACGCGGCCGGGGGATCGGGAAGGCTCTGCTTGTGAACCTCGCCGCGCGTGCCTCGCGCGAAGGCTGCGCTCGTGTCGAGTGGTCCGTGCTCGATTGGAACCAGCCTGCGATCGATTTCTATTCCTCGCTGGCAGCGGTTCCGATGCATGACTGGACAGTGTTCCGCCTTACTGGGGACGCGCTGGCGCGACTTGGGCGTTCATGAGCGGGGTGATCGTCTCGATAATCGTTGCGGTTGCTGAAAATGGCGTCATCGGCCGCAATGGCGAGTTGCCTTGGCGGTTGCCGGAGGATCTCAAGTGGTTCAAGGCCCGAACCATGGGCAAGCCCATCATCATGGGCCGCAAGACCTGGGAGAGTTTTCCGAAGCGCCCATTGCCTGGACGTACCAACATCATCGTCACGCGTGATGCCGCCTATCCTGCCCCTGGCGGTGTGGTGGCGACATCGCTTGACGAGGCGCTGGAGATTGCCCGGGCCGAGGCCACAGATGAAATCATGGTCATAGGTGGCGCGGAACTCTATGCACTGGCGTTGCCACAGGTGCAGCGTATCTACCTGACAGAGGTTGCCGTTCGCACCGAAGGTGACGCATTCTTTCCCTCTTTCGATCGCGGCCAGTGGCAGGTGCGCGACGAGGCCGTCCATCCACCTTCCGCGACCCAGCCAATCGGCTATAGTTTCATCATTCTTGAGCGAAAGGACTTCCTTCATGAGCATGCGTGAGATCTCTAGTGGCCTCAGGTTTCCCGAAGGCCCGATTGCGATGCCTGATGGTAGCGTGATCCTTGTCGAGATTGCCCGGCAGACACTGACGCGCATATGGAACGGGAAGGTGGAAGTTGTCGCCACGCTGGGTGGCGGGCCGAATGGTGCGGCGCTTGGGCCCGACGGTGCGGTCTATGTGACCAACAATGGCGGGTTCCAGTGGCACGAGAACGGTGGCCTGCTGGTGCCGGGTGATCGTCCGCACGACTACAGTGGAGGGCGCATCGAGCGTGTCGACCTGAAGACTGGTAAGGTCGAGCGCCTGTATGAGGCGTGCGATGGGCTGAAATTCAATGGTCCGAACGATCTGGTTTTCGACACGCATGGCGGGTTCTATTTCACGGACCTCGGAAAGAGCTATGGCCGCCTTCATGATCGTGGGGCTGTCTATTACGCGACGCCTGATGGCAAGCATGTGCGTGAAGTCGTCTTTCCAATCATGAACCCCAATGGTTGCGGTCTGTCGCCTGACGGCAAGACACTCTATGTCGCCCAGACACATGAAGGGCGGCTCATGAAGTTCGACATTGTGTCCCCTGGGGTGGTTGCGCCGCGCACCGGGCCACTCAACGGCGATCTTGTCTGCGGTCTGCCCGGGCTGCAGTTGTTTGATTCCCTCGCTGTGGAGGCCAATGGTCGTGTTTGCGTGGCGACGATCGCGTTTCCGACCGGTGGGATATCCTCGATCGCGCCGGATGGTTCCTATGAGCAGTGTCCATTTCCCGATCCGCTGGTGACCAATATCTGTTTTGGTGGCTCGGATATGAGGACGGCCTATGTGACCCTTTCCGGCACGGGCAAGCTGGTCGAGATGCAATGGCCGCGGCCTGGCTTGAAGCTCAACTTCCAAGGCGGCTGAATTGCTGCAGCTGCAAATCAACCTGCAGGTGAATGTGCGTGCCGTCGATAATGCCGTCCCGGTTTCCAACACACTGTTCACTTGCTGGTTGGGATGGGATGACCTACATGCGCCATACGTCCCTGATCGGGACATAAGCTCCATATTGAAGGAAAGGTCCACATGAAGAGCATTTTTGCTGGTCTGGCCGTTGCTGCCATGAGTGTTTCGATGGCTCTTGCCGCTGACGATCCGATGGCAAGCCGCTATGGCAACACTGTCGTCATCACTGGTCCGGACGGGAAGGAAGTCGGTCGCATCTACTATGATGCCGACAAGAAGGCATCGCGCAAGATGGCCGACGGCTCCGAGGTGAAGGGAACGTGGGCGCTCGAGGGCAACAAGCTCTGCTTCTCGCAAACTGCACCGGCGCCGAAGCCCGAAGAGGCGAAGCAGTGCTCGGATTTTCCGGGTGCGAAGAATGTCGGAGACAGCTGGGATGTCGTGACGCCGCAGGGCACGCTCAAGGCGACGCTGCAGAAGGGGCGGCCATAAGCTATTGTTTTTTTCTGACCTGAATGGAAGGCCGGCCCACTCGTGCGCCGGCCTCTTTTATCCATCAAACGTGATGGTCGGTGCTGGCCGTGTGGTGCCAGATTGCAGCTTTTCGGCGACGCGCGCTGCGATAGCCAGGAAGGCTTGTGCGTGAGCCGATGCTGGCTCTGCAGCCATGATGGGTGTGCCCGCGTCCGAGGTCTGGCGGATCGCGATGTGCAGGGGTACTTCACCGAGAAAATCGCATCCCAGCCTTGCCGCTGTTTCCCGGGCGCCGCCGTGCCCGAATATCTGGGTCTCACTTCCACACTCCGGGCAGATGAATGTGCTCATGTTCTCGATGATGCCTAGCACCGGGACGTGGGTCTGCTGAAACATTGCAATTCCACGGCGCGCGTCGAGCAGGGCGATGTCCTGTGGTGTCGATACGATCACGGCGCCGCGCATGGGGACACGTTGTGTAAGCGTGAGTTGCGCATCACCAGTTCCGGGCGGCATGTCGACAAGCAGGATATCCAAGGGTCCCCAGTTCACCTCGAACAGGAGTTGCGTGATCGCGCTCATCACCATCGGTCCTCGCCAGATCATCGCGTTGTCTTCGCGAACGAGAGAGCCGATGGACATGGTTTTGAGATCCCAGGCTTGCATGGGTTCCAGGATCTTTCCGTCTTTCGACGTCGGTTTTCCCTTGAGCCCCAGCATTTTGGGTATCGACGGTCCGTAAATGTCGGCGTCGAGGATGCCGGTTTTCAGGCCCAGTCTGCTGAGGGCGATGGCCAGGTTGACCGTGACAGTCGATTTTCCGACACCGCCCTTGCCACTGGCCACGGCCACAATAGCCTCTACCCCTTTTGGGTTGCGTGCACCCTCCTTGGTTGCGATCTCGGGGGCGCTTGGTTTGGAGTTATGCGCGGTCAGCACTGCCGAGACAGACCTTACCCCAGGTAGGGTCAATACGGCTTTCTCACAAGCCTGACGCAGGGATTCCTTCAGCCTTGCCTGGCTGGGATCGATCTCAATGGCAAATGTAACATGACCATCTGTCAAATCGAGGCCTTGGATCATTTGTTCCGCGATCACGCTGTCTGTGTGCTGGGGGTCCCGCACCGCCAGAAGGGTTTTCAGTATGGTGTCCGTGGTGACCTGAGTCATTGCTCTGCCAATTGATTCGAGCCCTTGAAGCTTGTCCTGATCGTTCCATTTAAACATGGATGACGAGGATGCCCGGTCGGGGCACGTCTGCTGTTGCGGGTGACGGCTTTAGGAACTTATAAACCGCCTTGGGCGGTACATCCATTGTGGTTTGTGTCGATTGATTCGCTTGTGCCCGATGTGCTGCCCACTCCGCAAGATGTGCGGACCTCCGGGTAGGGATCTGGTGCCTGCGGCCTCGGCGAGGGAGATGAGAATTCATGCCTTGGAATGACAATAAAGGCGGTGGCTGGCCTCCGGGTGGCGGTGGTCGTGGTCCTTGGGGGCAGGGTCCCTCGAACAGTGGGGGCGGGCGGGGGCCCAATAATGTGAGGCCGCCTGACCTTGAGGATATCTTCAAGCGTCTTCGTGAATACATGCGGCGCTGGTTCCCCAACCAGTCTCCGAACACGATGCTTCTGGGATTGGGTGGCGGTGGCCTGCTGTTCCTCTGGATACTTACGGGCGTATATCAGATCCAACCGGCGGAGCAGGGTGTCGTGCTGCGCTTTGGCCAATATGTCGACAAGCTTGGGTCGGGGCTTCATGTACGCTTGCCCTATCCGATCGAAGTTGTGCTGCGTCCGAACGTTGAAGCCGAGAACCAGCTGAATGTCGGGTTCATCCGCGAGAATGGTGTTGCCGACGCGCCAACGATCGATATTTCGGCCGAGAGCATCATGCTGACCGGAGACGAGAATGTCGTCGATCTGGATTTCGATGTGTTCTGGAAAGTTGCTGACGCCGAAAAGTACCTCTTCGAAGTGAAGGATGTGCAGAACACGATCAAGGCTGTTGCAGAGAGTGCGATGCGCGAGGTGGTGGGAAACAACAAGATCGAAACGGTTCAGACTGAAGGTCGTGTTGTCGTCCAGCAAGATGTTCAGAAGTTGATGCAGAAGACGCTGGATTCCTACAATGCGGGTGTGACAATTACCCGCGTGATCCTGCTCAAGGTCGATCCGCCGGCGCAGGTCATTGACGCCTTCCGCGATGTGCAGGCAGCGCGCGCTGACCAGGAAAAACGACGCAATGAGGCGCAGAAGTACCAGAACACGATCGTGCCCCAGGCGCGAGGTGAGGCAGCCAAGATCGTGCAGGATGCCGAGGCCTACAAGCAGAAAGTGGTGACGGAGGCTCAAGGTGAAGCACAGCGCTTCAACTCAATTCTTGACCAGTATCGCAATGCCAAGCAGGTCACGCGCGAGCGCATGTATATCGAGACCATGCAGCGCGTGCTTGGAAACACCAACAAGATCGTGATCGAGAACAAGAGCGGCATTATCCAGTATCTTCCGATGCCGATGCCTGAGCTGCGCCGTTCTCAGAGTCCTGATGCTGCAATGCAGGGAGCCAATTAACATGCCCAGATTCCTGACGTTCATTCTGGTCGGACTTGGTGCGGTTTTCTTCCTGCTCTTTCAGTCGGTTTTCGTAGTTCAGCAGATGGAGCAAGCTCTGGTCACCCAGTTCGGTGAACCCGTTCGCGTGATCAAGGAGCCCGGGCTTGCGCTGAAGGCGCCCTTTATCCAGAACGTGATCCTCATGGACAAGCGGATCCTCGAGCTCGACGCAATGCCCGAGGAGGTCATCGCATCGGACAGAAGGCGGATCGTGGTCGACGCGTTTGCGCGCTATCGCATCTCTGATCCGCTGCGCTACTACCAGTCCTTGCGGACTGCGGCTCTGGCTCAGCAGCGACTGTCGTCGATGCTGAGTTCAAGTCTGCGTGGCGAGCTTGGTCAGCGCCCCTTTGCAGCGTTGCTGTCATCGGATCGACAAAGCCTCATGACCTCAATCCGTGACCAGATGAGAAGTCAGGCCAGGGCTTTGGGAATTGAGATCGTCGATGTTCGGATCCGACGTGCAGACCTGCCGAAGGAGAATCTCGACAGCGTCTTTGGCCGCATGCAGACTGAACGCCAGCGCGAGGCTGCAGGCTATCGCGCGAGCGGTGACGAAGAGGCGCAGCGCATCAAATCGGCAGCTGACAAGGAAGTCACGATCATCAAGGCGGACGCGACAAAGCAGTCCGAGATCCTGCGCGGTGAAGGTGATGCTGAGCGCAACCGGATCCTTGGCGATGCCTTTGGGCGGGATCCGGAGTTCTTCGAGTTCTATCGCTCCCTGACGGCTTATGAGCAGTCGATGGGTGCCAGCAACACGACGCTGGTCATCTCGCCCGAGAGCCCCTTCTTCAAGTATTTCCAGAAGGGCCAGACGGGACGCTGAGCGCGGTCTAAACCTCATATTTACCATGAGCAGCGCTGATCATGTGGTCGGCGCTGCTTTTCTTTTTTGGGGTTTGTCGTGCGATTGCCTGCTCTGCCTCTGGTGATCTTCCTCGTCTTTGCTGGCGCTGTTCTGTCGCCGGCCGATGGTCAGGCGCGCTGGTTGCCCGATAACCTGTCGGCCATGGTCAGCCGTGCATCGAGTTCTGTCGTAAGCGTCTCGGCGACGCGTGAAGCGCGTTCGGATGAAAGCGATGGTCGATCCCTTGGATCGGGGTTCATCGTGGACGCGTCGGGTCTTGTGGTTACCAATCATCATGTCATTGAGGGCGCTCGGGAAATTCATGTGACCTTCTCTGATGGAACGCGTCGGCTTGCCAGACTGATTGGTCAGGACCGCGCGAGTGACCTGGCGCTGCTGCGGGTGCATTCGGAAAAGGTGTTGATACCGCTGACGTTGGGGAGCTCGGATGACGTGCAACCCGGCGACTGGGTGATTGCGATCGGAAGCCCCTTCGGCCTCGGTGGAAGTGTTTCGGCGGGTGTCGTCAGTGCCCGACACCGACGTATCGAGACCGAAGCCGTCGAGGACTTCATACAGACGGATGCAGCCATCAATCGCGGTTCGTCGGGTGGCCCGCTGCTCAACCTGAAAGGTGAGGTTGTTGGGGTTAATTCCGCGCTGGTGTCGCCCAGCGGAGGGGCTGCAGGAATAAGTCTGGCGGTTCCGTCCAGCGCTGTGAAATTTGTCATTTCGCGCCTCGCCAAGCGTGGGGTCGTGGAACGTGGATGGGTGGGTGCCAGCGTGCTTGATCTGACACCGGATCTTGTTGAGGCCTTCGGTCTCGAGCGCGTGACGGGGGCCTTGGTTGGCAGTGTCGTTGCAGGCGGTCCGTCAGCAAAAGCAGGCATCGCACCTGGTGACATCATCGTCGAAGTCGGCGGCAAAGCGGTAGCGGATGCCCGCGCGTTTCAAAGGCGCATCGCAGAGCAAGAGGCTGGAGTGGCGCTGAGGTTATCTGTATTGCGCCGAGGGAAGTCTTTTCACGCGACATTGGCTGTGGGCGTGCGACCAGGTGGCAGGGCTCTTCCAGCCGCTTTACCTTCTCCCTCGCGCGAGAGCCCGAGCCTGCTTCTGGGGCTGGGTGTTGAGGACCTCACGCCCGCCTTGCGTAGTCGCCTGGGACTGGGATCCTCAAGCCACGGGGTCTTAGTCCGCGAGGTGGAGCCGGCTACACCTGCTGCCGAGGCCGACGTGCGGCCTGGGGACCTTCTCGTCGAAATTGGCCAACGTGGCGTCTCCGGGAAGCAGACCCTGCGCCAGCTACTAAAAAGTGAGCGGGTCTCGGGAAAACGATTTGCGCTTCTAACCGTGTCCCGGGATGGTGTCACTCTGTTCAAACCGTTAAGACTTTCTGAACAGCCGGTCGACACGGCCATGAGACTCGAGCAGCGGTAGCACGCCCTTAAGGTCTTGTGCCGGATCATGCGGTGTCATGGGCGGTTTCATCGGTCTCAATCTTCTTGGCGGTAGCAGCTCCGGCTTCGATATGTCGGTTCTGATGAACTACTATCGCGCTAAGTTGCCGGTCGCGCCTGCTGTTCAAGCCGTTGGTCGCAAGGCTCCGCCCGTTTCCGTGCAGTTTGCGCCCTGGCTGCAGCGGAACCCCCTGACTACCGACATTGCCAAACTGAACGATGCAATGGCTGCGCGATCCTTCATGGATCTGTCGGATAATGCCATCAATCGTCCAGGTGTAGATGCGGATCACAAGAAGCTCTTTGCGCTTTATACAGGGCTTTCCCGCCTGCAAGCCCTTGCAAACCGTTCTGCCATCGACTCGGTTCCGCCTACTGAGCGGAATGGCCTGAACAAGCGTTTTGTCAGCGGGTTGGCGGAGATCAAGACGTTCCTGGCCGAGCGAGGCTTTGAAGATCTCACGGTGGGCTTCGGCTCGCAGGTGTCCAGTGTTGATACAGGCTTTCGCAAGGCGCGAACGCCATCGGTCTATACCGGAGCTACTATTGTTACCGGCCAGACCACTGATCCGATTGCGGGCTTGACCGGTTCGGAGCGGTTCAGTGTAAGGGTTTCCAAGACCTCAGGTGATCTCAACGTTTCGATGGATCTTTCCGAGATCTCGGGGCCGATTTCGATCGACAGTCTCGTTGCCTACATGAATGGCAAACTCGAGCAGGCTGGTGCTGCGTCGCGATTCACACGTACTGTCGAGAACGGGCGGCTCATCACTGATCCGAAAAAGATCGCGCTGTCGATCCAGACCGTTGCGACAGAGCGGCTTGCCTTCGAGGCCGAGCAGACGAAGCCTGCGGTTTATGTTGGCGCTGTTGTTGGGGGAACCAGGGACCGATCCGGTGTGCTGACCAAGCTCACAGATGATACCGTTTCTGCTACGGCTGCGTTCTCGAAGAAAATTTCGGTGGCAGGCGGGGCGGTCGATGTCAGGGGTACCGCAACGGATTCCCGCGGGAATGTTTACGTTGTTGGCAGTACTACCGAGAACCTCGGCAGTGGGATCGTTCAGGGCACTCAGGATGTTTACCTTCGCAAATACGATGCTGCCGGACAGTTGGTCTGGTCACGGCTTCTAGGGTCGTCGAGGGAAGCCTCCGGCTTCGCCGTGGCAACGGATGGCGATGGGAATGTCGCGATCGCGGGGCGCATCACCGACCGTCTTGTTGCCTCTTCTGTTGGTGGATCCGGGGACAGTTTCGTTGCGAAATTCGACACGACAGGCAAGGAGTTGTTCGCCCGCCAGGTTGCTCCTGTGACGGATGATGCGGCCAATGCGATTGCTTTTGCAACAGACGGGTCGCTTCTTGTGGCTGGCCAGACGTCGTCAGCCATGTCGTCCTCCGTGTCCCATGCGGGTGGCACGGATGCCTATGTCATGAAGCTGTCTGCTGCCGGCAGTCTTGAATGGGTCCGGCAGTTTGGTGGCGCTTCAAGCGACCGAGCCACGGGGGTCGCCATTACTGCGGACGGGCATGCGGTCGTCAGTTCGGTCGAAGATGGCAATGCCATGGTTCGAAAGATCGCTCTTGGAGATGGAACTTCGGATCCAGTATGGAGCATCAACCTCGGGCAGGTCGGGCAGGGAAGTGTCGGGGCGGTCGCTGTCGATGGTGCAAACGTCTATGTGGCCGGTTCAACCACCAATGCGAACCTTGATGCTGGTGGCACGGCTGCCATCGTGACAGCCCATGCTGGCGGATCAGACGGGTTTGTTACGCGGATCGATGATTCAGGCGGAATGGCTGCGGTCGCCTATACGACCTATGTCGGGACGGGTGGGCAAGACAGCGCGATTGGCCTCGCGGCAAAGAACGGAGCGGTGTATGTGACGGGCTCGACGACAGGAAGTCTGGATGGTTCCAGTTCTCCTGCAGATCCCGATGCCTATGTTCGAAAAATCGACGCTGCGGGCGTTGTCCAGTGGACCCATCAGTTCCAGAGTGTGGGCGCGTTCAGTGCAGCCAACACCGTCTCAGTGGATGCGCAGGGTGCCTCGGTGCTTGATCGGCTTGGACTGCCGCGTGGACAGGTCTCGTTCGATGAGTCCAGATTGATTACTGCCGGGTCCAGTGTTCGCGCAGGTGACCATTTCTTCATTCGTGTCAATGATGGCAACCGTCTCAAGATCACGGTGGAGGCTGGGGATACGATGCGATCGCTGGCGTTGCGAGTGAACAATGCGCTTTTGCTGAAGGGCACAGCGGTCGTGTCGCGCACTGCTGGGGATGGTATCAAGATCTCGGCCAAGGAAGGAAACACGATTGAGTTGATAGCCGGCAGCGCAGGCCTCGATGCGCTGGCGGGGCTTGGTCTTGAGCCGCTCAAGCTAGATGCCAACAAGCAGACCGCATCCACGGCTGCATCGATGCGACGCTTTTCGCTTGGGCTTGAATCGGCCATGAATCTCGAAGACAAGCTGAAGTCGAAAACTCTGACCTATCAGCTTGGATCTGCGATCGAAACTGTCAAGACGGCGTACATGACAATTACGGGAACGAATATGCGCACATTGTCATCGCTGGATCAGCGGGCGCTCAACTCGTATCAGAGCGCGCTTTTTTCCCGCTGACGCGGTTTTCTTCAGACTGCCTGATTAAGGGTCAGGGCCGAAGCACGGTGGTTTCCTGTCGTGCTGGCGAAGGCGCCGGATTTTGCGTAGACAGAGGGTGTTTCCCGGGCGATCACGACGTCTGCAACGGCCTTCAGCATTCCCTCGGTGACATGTCGGAAGCGGGTCAGCAGGCGGTTATGCTCGCGGATTGCCGTCATCAACTTTTCGGTTGCCTTGTCCATTTTCTGCTTGAGGGGCGTTGGCAGTGCTCCCTTTACATGGGACTTGCGGAAGTCACTGACCGCCCTGGCATAGTGCAGCATCAAGGCTTCGCGCTCGGATTGCCGGCCTGCCAGTTGCGCTGGCCGACGTGTGCGCAGGATTGCAGAATCCTCCTCGATCATGCTGGTCAGGCGGATCGCCAGAGACAGCAGGCCTTCGGCGCGTTCGACATGCGTGTTCACGGATTTCTGCCTTCCTGCATCTTGAGGAGTTCAGCCTGAATGTGTGGTGCGAGCCCGATACCGCCCTGGCGGGCCATCTGCTGGCCGATGTCCTGGATCATCAGTGATCGGAATATGCTTTCACCCATGCCGCCACCAGTGACGCCATCCGTGGGAACAGTTGACCAGGCGGTTTCCAGCATTTGGGCGATGAAGATGCCTTCGAATTCCTGCGCGCCTTCTTCCAGCTTGCGACCCATGACGGTGGAAGCTGGTGCATGCGACATCTGCAATCTTGCTGCGTCAAAAGGAATGGTCGTCATGTCACATCACCTCGATCTCGGCTTGCAGGGCGCCAGACGCCTTGATGGCCTGCAGGATTGCGATCATGTCGCGTGGGCTTACGCCGAGGGCATTCAAGCCATTGACGAGTTGCTGCAGGCTGACACCTGATTTCAACACGGCGAGCTTGCGGTCGGACTGCTCGTCGACATTGATTTCAGTTGTGGGCACGACCGTTGTTTCGCCGCCGCTGAACGGGTCTGGTTGCGACACTTCGGGCAATTCCGTGACGCGGATGGTGAGGTTGCCCTGGGCGATAGCTACGGCAGATATCCGGACGTCGGCGCCCATGACGATGATCCCTGATGCCTCATCGATGAGTACTTTCGCAGGCTGATCAGGTTGCACCCTGAGTTGTTCGATGTCGGTGAGCAGACCCACGATGTTTCCCGATGCGGTCGACGGAATGGTCAGGCGCACGGTCGCCGGGTCGGCTGCTACGGCAACCGGAGAGCCCATGAACGTGTTGATTGCGTCCGTGACGCGTCGCGCGGTGGTGAAGTCGGGGTTGCGCAATGAAAGACGCAGAGAGCGCATGGCGGCGAGATCAAAGGCAACTTCCCGCTCGACAATGGCGCCTGCGGCAATGCGGCCCGCTGTTGGTACGCCCTTGGTGACTGATGCGGCCTGTCCTTGCGCCGAGAAGCCGTTGATGGCGATCTGGCCCTGGGATACGGCGTAGACGTTGCCGTCTGCACCGAGGAGCGGGGTCGCCAGCAATGTGCCGCCCTGGAGGTTCTTGGCATCGCCGATCGCGCTGACGGTCACGTCGATCCGTGTTCCCTGCGTCGCAAACGGTGGGAGATTGGCCGTCACGAGGACTGCGGCCACGTTGCCGCTCGATATGTTGGTTCCGCGTGTGTTGATGCCGAGGCGCTCCAGCATGGCCTGGAGGCTTTGCTGAGTGCCGGGTGCGTTTCTCAAGCTGTCACCGGTTCCATTCAGACCAACGACGAGGCCATAGCCCACGAGCTGGTTCTCGCGGACGCCCTCGATATCGGTGATGTCCTTGATGCGCGAGTACGCGTAAACGCCGGGCGCGGCGGCCGCCAGGATTGCAAGGCCCAGAAGGGCTCCGAAGAGGCGATGCATGGGTTTAACTTTCCGTTCTCTTTCTGAGCGCACGTGTCCTTGCTGTTTGCAAAGCGAGGGTCGTGCCATTCGCAAAGGCGCGGTTTTGGGCGGTTTACCGGGGCTGAGGGTGGCATGGTGTGCGGCAAAAACCGCTGGTCGGGCATAATCTGCCCAGCTTTTTCAGCCGGTCTTAACCGCGCTGCTTCATTGTTGTGTCGAAGTTCTTTTAGCCAGAGAGGGCATTGACGGGCCAATGAAGGTCGACGGAAACAAGCCGATTGATGTGAATAGGCCTGTCGCGGGCCGCGGCAAGGCGGGCGCGGTATCAGGTTTTTCTCCGGTTATCGCCCAGGACACGAAGCCTCTCGCACAGGTTGCGGGCGCGGCGGGTTTGTCTGGCGTAGATGCACTTCTGGCGCTTCAGGGCGTGGCATCGCCGGCTGGTGAACGGTCCAAGGCCGTTCGACGCGGGCGGGATATGCTGGACATGCTCGATGAAATACGTCGTGGAATGCTCGAGGGGGCCATTAGCGAGGGGACGCTGCGGCGCCTTTCTGGCCTGGTCAACGTCAAGCGTGAGGATTTTATCGATCCCGGGCTGTCGCAGCTTCTGGATGACATTGATCTGCGGGCACGCGTGGAGCTTGCGAAGCTTGAATTTGCGGCCGCCCGGTAGCGGCAGGCGCGTGTCACTCTGTCGTCAAATTGACCCGCAAATCGGTTGTTGCTGACCACGGGGTGGAACCATATATTCCGCCGCGTTTTGGAACTTCCTGACTGCGGAGAGGTAAGGCGTCATGGGTGTGGTTCTGTCTCCTGACTACAGGCCGTCTGAAGACGAGCCCTTCATGAATGAGCGCCAGCGAGAATATTTTCGTCAGCGACTGCTGAACTGGAAGGACGAGATCCTGCGGGAGTCCAAGGAGACGCTGAACAGCCTTGCGCAAGAGACGCTATCGCACGCCGACCTTGCGGATCGCGCATCGACGGAATCCGAGAGGGCGAATGAGTTGCGGACACGGGATCGTCAACGCAAGCTCATATCCAAGATCGATGCTGCCCTGCGTCGGCTTGAGGAGGGCACATACGGGTTTTGCGAAGAGACAGGTGATCCCATCAGCCTCCGGCGACTGGAGGCCCGTCCGATAGCGACCCTGAGCCTGGAAGCACAGGAGCGTCATGAGCGGCGTGAGCGCGTTTACCGGGACGATTGAATAGAAAAAGGCCGGGAGTGCTCCCGGCCTTTGCCTGTTCTCCTGCCGGTGGTGGCGGCATCAGAACGGGAACAGAATGTCGACAATTTGCTGTCCATAGCGAGGCTGCTGAACATCGGTAAGCTGACCGCGTCCGCCGTATGAGATGCGTGCTTCGGCGATCTGAGAATGCTTGATCTCGTTCATGAAGCTGATGTCCTCTGGGCGGACGATGCCGGATACCGAGAGTTCCCGCAGTTCGAAATTGATCCTGACTTCCTGGTGACCCTGGATGACAAGGTTGCCGTTGGGCAGGACTTGGGTCACGACCGCAGCGACGGTCAGTTCGACCTTTTCCTTCCGGTTTACAGAGCCCTGTCCCGAGGCGGTCGAGTCTGCTCCAAGGTCAAGAGCAGCTTCCGGCGAGAAGCCATCGGGTAGCAGCTTCTGGCCAAGCGTGTTCTCGAGGCCCAGAAGGTTATTGATGCTTGCAGACTCCTCTGACGTCCGGGTGCGTGTGGTCTGGTTCGAGAGCTCGGCCTTGTCAGAGATGTCGATCATCACCGTGACGATGTCGCCGATCTTCGAGGCGCGCTGATCCTTGAAGAAGGAGCGGGCACCCGCTGCCCAGAGAGAGTTGGCCTGGCGTATCTGTGTCTCCTGGCGTGGCATTGGCATGGTGATCGTCTTGTCCCCGGTTCTGTCGCGTGGATCAAGGATCGGGGTCATGGCGGGTGCCTGCCCTATGGCGTTCAGGCGGTCGACTGTCGAGCATCCTGTCACTGCCAGACAGAAGATCAGGGTTGCTGTGACGCGTGTCCTGTTCATTTTTTTCCTTTCTTCAGTTCGCTGCAACAGTGCGTGCCGATGAGGTGATGATCGCGGTGCCGGAGTCGATGATCCGGGCCTCGACCGTGCGGCGCGAGGATGTGTTCATGAAGCTGATAACGTCACCTTTGGCGCCGTTAGTCATGGCCTTGCCCTGCGCCGAGATCCGGATGCCCGGCATTTCGGCCAGGATGGTGATGGTGTCGCCTTTGCGGATCAGAACCGGCTTTGTGAAGTCCGATGCGAAAAGGGGTGTGTTGGCTCTGATAGGCCGACGTGCGATCTGGCCAATGATCGCCTCCGGGGCTGTGATCATTGCGTTGGAAACGCGTGCCGCTGGTACGTCGATGGTGGACAGGCTGGCCGTTGCTACCGGTTCACCGGCGACGATGTCCTGCGTCAATGTCGGTACGCCGATCACTGCATAAGCCGACCCGGACAGTGTCACGCGCTCATCGTTTCCGAGGTCATTCCGGTAGATGAAGGTTGCGTTGAAGGACTGCGTTCCCGGGTTGTATGTGAGACGCTCAAGTTTTCTGTTCCTGCCATTCTGCAGGCTGTGCTCGAGGGCTTCATCGGATATCGCGAAGCTCACCTCGTATCTACCGGGTGCGGGCACCCTCGCTGCGATCGTATCCGCAATGACCTGCTTGAGCGGCAGCGGGCCGGCGCTTCCGGCGAAAGCCGCCGTTGAGACGAAGGTAAGGTTAACAAGAAGGGCTGCGATGTATCTCACGTCAGTTCACTCCCTGCGATCAGTTCGAGAGGCGCGATGTCATCTGCAGCATCTCGTCGGATGCCGTGATGACCTTGGAGTTCATTTCGTAGGCGCGCTGGGCGGTGATCAGTGACGTGATCTCCTGCACCGCGTTTACGTTCGACATCTCCAGGAAGCCCTGACGCATATTTCCGATGCCAGCGGTTCCGGGTGTTCCCACCTGGGCTGCGCCCGAGGCAGCCGTTTCAAGGAAGATGCTGGAACCTTGCGCGTCGAGGCCTGCTTCGTTCGCGAAGGTCGCAAGATCAAACTGGCCAACATTGGTGTCGGTCGTGGATCCAGCAAGGCGCGCGAAGACCTGTCCCTGGGCATTTATTGTCACCTGCGTGGCGCCGTCGGGAATGGTAATGCCTGGTTCAACCGCGTAGCCGTCGCTGGTCACCATTTCCCTTGCAGCATTGAGGCTGAAGGACCCTGCGCGCGTATATCCGGTTTCACCTGACGGCAAGCGGATGCGGAAGAAACCCCGGCCCTCGATTGCGAGGTCAAATGGATTTTCCGTAGGCTGCACATTGCCCTGGGCCATGACCCGGTACACCGATCCGGTGCGCACGCCGGTGCCAACCTGGACGCCTGTCGGGATCAGCGTGTTCTGGTCCGATGAGCTGACGCCCATACGCTCGAGGGTCTGGTAGAGCATGTCCTGGAATTCGGCTCTCTGGCGCTTGAACGATGTCGTGTTCATGTTCGCGATGTTGTTCGAGATGACCTCGACGTTCAGTTGCTGCGCGAGCATGCCGCTCGAGGCAATGGCCAGTGATCTCATGGCTCTCTTCTCCTTCAGGCTTTGACGTCGCCAAGGCGCTGGACAGCGCGGCGAATGATGTCATCGGTTGCGTTCAGTGTTTCCGTCGAGTGCTGATAGGCGCGCAAGATCTCGATCATGCGCGTCATCTCCACGACGGGCTGCACGTTGGAGCGCTCGATTGCTCCCTGGATTACACGGGCCTCGGTAGCCGGGGCTGGCTGTTCATCCGAGCGGTAGAGGTTGAAGCCCTCCTTTCGCAGCGATGAATGAGGCAGGGACACGACGCGGAATTTTCCTGCTTGTCCCTGTGTCGTGGAAACGCTTCCATCCTGACCGATCCGTATGGATGTCTCGCCGGGAGGTATCGTGATTTCGCCACCGTCCGACAGGACAGGAAAGCCGTTGCTGTTCACGATCTTGCCGGTGGCGTCGAGCTTGAGATGTCCGTCACGCGTAAAGCGTTCGCCATCGGGCGTGCGCACGACGAGAAATCCGTCTCCCTCAATCGATACATCCAGAGGTGCGCCGGTCTGCTGCAGCGGGCCGGATGTCATGTCGCGGATCACGCCCCAGTCGCGAACGAAGGAAACCTTGCGAAGCTGCTTGCTTTCCGCATCTACCGGAACGACCAGCTCCTCGAAAGCGGGAGTCTCGCGCTTGAAGCCTGACGTCGAGACGTTCGCCAGGTTGTTCGAAACGATTTCCATGTTTCGGCGCAGGGTCATCTGCGCCGTCAATCCGACGAGCAAAGAATTATGCATTGCGGCCACCACTCCGCTGGAGCTGGCAGGATCGCCAGCGCCTGAAACGCTGATTGCATTACCCGTGCCAGACAGAAAATGGCTCTATCCCGCGGCTCTTGATGGTCAGGGTCTCTGGGTGAGGTTCAAATTGCCGGGCAAAAGCTGCCGAGCGCGAACCGAAATTTAACCAGACCGCATGCATGTTAAGCGACCCGAAAGGTAAGCGGTCGGTATACGGAGCTGGGGCCATCCATGGCCAAGGAAAAGAAACAAGACAAGGAAGACGCCGAAGGCACGAAGCCCGAAGGCGAAGAGGATGCGAAGCCAAAATCACGCTTCGCATTTCTGTTTTCCCGTAAAATCCTGATGATTGCTGCGCCAGTATTGCTGCTTCTCATTGGCGGAGCGGTCTACTTTCTAATGTTTGCGGGGGGCGATGATCCTGCGAAAGATGGAGCCGAAGTCGCCGAGGGCGCTGATGCTCATGGTGAAGGGCATGCTGGCGAACACGGGGATGGCGGCAAGAAGGATGCGGCAGCTGATGCACACCATCCTGTTTTCTTCGATGTTCCCGACATACTTGTGAATGTCTCGTCCCAGGGCGGCAAGCCGGTGTTTCTCAAGATTGCAGTGTCCTTGGAGGTCGAGGGGGCGTCCAAGGACGAAGTCGCCAAGACGCTTGAACCGATCATGCCGCGCATTATTGACCAACTGCAAACTTATCTGCGGGAGCTGCGCATCGAGGATCTGAGTGGTTCGGCAGCGCTATTTCGCCTCAAGGAGGAGTTGCTTCGGCGTATCAACGTGTCAGCAGAACCCGTCAAGGTGAAGGGTGTTCTGTTCAGGGAAATGATCGTTCAGTAGCGGGTGATGCCTCATGGCCGGTGACGGTAACGAAGTCGAGATGGAAGACCTGCCGGGAAAGAGCCCCGAGGGGGGGGATGGCGTCGAGAAGAAGCCAGATGACGCTGTTGCACAGGCCGATGGAGAGGATGCTGCTGCTGGTGAGTGGGCTGAGGCTTTGCAGGCGGGCGATGGTGAAGCTGGGCCATCAGACAGGATCCTGAACCAGGATGAGATCGACTCCCTCCTTGGCTTCGAGGCTGATGACGAGAAGGGTGCCGAGAGATCAGGTATTCAGGCCATCATCAACTCCGCGCTGGTTTCGTATGAACGGCTCCCGTTGCTGGAGATTGTCTTCGACAGGCTTGTCCGCGTTCTGACAACAAGCTTGCGCAACTTCACGTCCGACAACGTGGAAGTCAGCCTGGACAATATTTCGTCGGTACGGTTTGGCGACTATCTGAATTCAATTCCGCTGCCGGCCATTCTTGCCGTATTTCGTGCTGAGGAGCTCGACAATTACGGGCTGCTTACGGTGGACTCCAGCCTGATCTATTCCATTGTGGATGTGTTGCTCGGCGGCCGCCGAGGCACAGCAGCGATGCGTGTCGAGGGACGTCCTTACACGACGATCGAGCGCATGCTTGTGAAGCGTTTGCTCGAGCTTGTCTTGCAGGATCTGGGTGTGGCGTTCGATCCGGTTGCAAAAGTGAACTTCGGCCTTGACCGACTGGAGATCAACCCCCGTTTTGCGGCGATTGCCCGTCCTGCGAATGCAGCCGTGCTCGTGAAGTTGCGCGTGGACATGGAAGATCGCGGTGGTCGCGTGGAGTTGCTTCTTCCCTATGCGACGCTTGAGCCCATTCGTGAACTTCTGCTGCAGATGTTCATGGGTGAAAAGTTTGGGCGCGACACGATCTGGGAGGGCCACCTTGCCACGGAGCTCTGGCGGACGAATGTGGAACTGGAAGCTGTGCTTGACGAATTGCCAATGACGCTGAACCAGGTCATGAGCCTCGAGGTGGGCCAGACCCTGTTGCTGAATGTTGGCCCCGAAGCCCGTATTCATCTGCGCTGTGGTGGTGTCGGGCTTCTTGCCGGACGCATGGGCCGCGTGGGCCATCAGGTGGCCGTGCGTGTAGAGAACCAGTTTCGCGACCGCAGGGTTGCCAAGGGAGCCTGACCGTGATCGAGGCCATTCTGATTGACGGGATCGTCATCCTTTTGTTGGGTGTCACCATCTTTGTCGCTTTTCGACTGGACCGACGGCTTCAGTCCGTTCGCAGTGTTCAGCATGAATTGGCCAGCGTGATCCGCGAGCTGAATACGGCTGCTGCCCGTGCGGAGGCGGGGATACAGGGATTGAAGCTGGCAGCACAGTCGTCCGGGCAGGAGCTTGAGGTCCAGATCAAGCAGGCACGTGCTGCTGCCGACGAACTTGCGATCCTCCTCAAGTCGGCTGAACGCGCAGGACGCGCCGGGCCTTCTCCGCGGGTTGAGACCATTGCGGAATTGCGTCCCAGCGCTGTTGCACTTCCTCGTCCGCAGACTGAACCGCGACAGGCTTCCGCGCTGGATGCGCTACGTTCTCTTGCGGCGTCAAGATAGGCCATCGTCATGTCCAGCCGTGTCCGTCTTCTTCCCACGCTTATCGGTGCGGCCGGCGTGCTGCTGTTTCTGCGCCTTGGCGCGATGGCGGCCGACCCTGCCGCTGATGCCGAGGCCGGTAACGATGCGGCAACGAAAGAGTCGACTGCACCACAAGTGGGGGCGGCTGCAGAGGATGGAGCCAAGCCGCCTGTTGCTGCATCGCCTCCACCAGCCCAGCCTGCACCCGCAATGGTGGTGCCAAGCACCAGGGGCGAAGCAGATGTGCTGCAGAAGCTTGTTGAACGACGCGCGGCACTGGATGAGAGAGAGAAGAATGTCGGATTGCGGGAAAAGATGCTTTCTGCTGCCGAAAAGCAGATTGACGTGAAGCTTTCCGAACTGAAACAGCTTGAGCAGAAGCTTGAAGCCCTTGTCAGCAAGCGGAATGAGCTGGAGGAATCTCAGCTTTCCAGTCTTGTAAAGACGTATGAGTCGATGAAACCTGAGGATGCAGCCAGGATTTTCAACCGGCTCGAGCGTGGGATCCTGGTCGATGTCGCACATCGCATGAAGCCTGCCAAGATCGGTGCAGTCCTTGCTGCCATGGAGCCTGCGCGGGCGCAGGACTTGACGGTCTTACTGGCTCGGAGACTGAAGGTTACTCAGGGTGGAATTGTAACTGGTGCTGGGGAGGTTGCCTCATCGAGTGGGCCAAATGGCTGAAGCTTAACGCGCGTTTAACTGCGACAGAGCTAGGCTGAGCCGTTATGGGGCCTGCCGCGCGTGATTGAACTCCTGCGACGTCTTCCGCTCGTTCTTGGGTTGCTTGTGCTCACATCTGTGGCGCGTGCAGAAGAGGTCGCGTCCAAGAGTGTTCAGGTGCAGGCTTCGACCCAAGGTGGCTTTGCCCGGATTGTCTTCGATTGGCCCGATGAAGTTGCTGGCTCGGCACAGGTCGCTGACGGTGTCCTTGTCATCAGGTTTGATCGCCCGTTTGACCTGGACGCAAGTGCCCTCTCCAAGACCCTTGAGCCATATGCCGCCCTCGTCCGACGCGATGCGGATGGCAAAGGCCTGAGAATGGCGTTGAAGGGCCCCGTCCGTCTGAAGACTACAGATCTCGATGTCCGCCACGCGTTTGACCTTCTTCCGCCTTCATTCAAAGGCGAACCTCCTGCGGTGCCTGCGCCGGAAAATGCCACGCCGCAGCGCAAACTGACGGTGCGGGTGACAGAGCGAGAGAAGACTACCCGGCTGCAATTCGATTTTCCCGGAAAGGTCGAGCACAGTTTTCGCGTGAGCGGGGGCAAGCTGCTCGCCAACTTTTCCAAGCCTGCGAAGGTAGACCTTGATCGCTTCTCGGAGAACCCGCCTGCCTGGATTCGCGGGGCGCGAGCGTTCTCGGAACGGGACAGGTTGACACTGGAGTTCGACATTGATCCGGAGGCAGATTTCCGGGATGACAGCGGGGATGGGGAGATTGCCGTCCTTCTCAGGGAGCCGAAGTCGGACGCTGCGGCCATGACGGAGAAAGCGGTTGCTGCAGGTGCTCCGCGCGTGCTCGTCGGCGACGACGCCCTGCAGGCACCGCCGCCGCCAAAGATCCCGGCAGATGAGATTGCCTTCGATCGTCCGTCACGAAAGGGTGTTGCGACAGAGGCGGGATCTTCTCCGGCAATCGGGGGCAATCAGCAGGCACGGCTTGACGACGAGGCGGCGCTCAAGAAACAGGCGGCTCGGGGATCCAGCGAGCCGCAGGACATTTCTCCAAGTGAGGCGTCGATTACGGTTGCCGATCCGTTGCCCAAGACCCTTCGCTTGGGCAAAACGGATCTGACAGCGGCGCTTGCACCGGTCGCAGCTGAGACTCCCGCTGTTCCGGGTATTGCGAGGGCACAGGTCTTTGGCTCTGTCCTGCGCATAGAACTGCCGTATGTACAGCTGCCTGCAGCGGCGGTGTTCAGGCGCGGCATTGCGGTGTGGGTTGTCGTCGAGAGCCCGACTGCCATGGATCTCAGCGCTATCACCGACGTTGCGAATTCCCCCGTGGCATTGCTTTCGGCACCAGCCGAAGTCGCACCGGGCGTTACAGCCTTCCGGTTGGCTGTTCCGGCATCGATGTCTGTCAGTTTCGCGCCTGCTGGTGATAGTTGGGTGCTGGGAGTCGGGAATGCCGTGCCGGAAGTGCCTCAGCGGCTACATATGGTCAGACAATCTACGGCGGAGAGCACACGCGTTCGCATTCCAATGCCGGGGCTCACGCAAGTGCTTTGGCTCAAGGATCCGGAACTTGAAGACAAGATTGCAGTTGTTCTGGGCCACGCTCCGGCGAGAGGCATGCTTGATGGTCGCCGGTTTGTTGATTTCTCGGCACTTCCTACCCGTCATGGTATTGCGATCCAATCGGTAGCCGATGATCTCAGTGTTGTTGTGGAGGGCAGTGAGGCGGTGATTTCGCGTCCGCTCGGTCTGAATGTTACCAATGCCCAGATTGTTGACGGACTAAAATCTTCTGGCCCGGCAGAGGCCGCCAAATCCAGCGCGGCAGCGGATTATCTGCTTCTCAATCGTGAGTCTGACGCCACGCTTCGCTCATCGCTTGGCAAACTTATTCTGGCGTCTGCGAAGTCTCCCGATGGGTTGAGCGGACCGCGGATGGCACTTGCGCGGCATTATGTGGCCAATGGCTTCGGTTCCGAGGCGCTGGGCGTCCTTCGCACGATAACACACGCAGACAAGACTGCCGAAGGTGACCCGTCGCTCAGGGTCCTTCGCGCGCTTGCGAACATCCAGATGGCGCGTCACCGCGAAGCGCTCGATGATCTCAATATCGAGGCCTTGGCGAATGATCCGCATCTGGCTCTTTGGAAGGGTATCGCGGCGGCTGGTGCGAGGAATTGGCGCGAAGCGCGTAACAATCTCGTGGCTGCGATGAAGGTCATGCCTGAGTATCCGCCCGACTGGAATGCTCGTGCACGAACGGCTCTTGCGCTCGCTTCGCTCGAGTTGGGGGACGCTGCGTCGGCGCAGCAGGCTCTGGAGAGTGTTTCTTCATCGGGACTAAGCCCGGCCGTGCAGGCCGAGTTCGCGTTGGCGCAAGCCCTGACTGATAATTCTGTCGACAGACAGGACAAGGCGCTGGCGGCTTTCGACAGGTTGGCGCAGTCCCGCATCCGTCCGGTGGCTGCACGCGCGACGCTTGAGGGGACGCTTGCAAGGCTCAAGCTAGGAAAGATCGAGTTGCCGCAGGCCATCGATAATCTGGAGCGCCTGCGGTTCCAGTGGCGCGGTGATGAACTGGAACTTAGGACCCTCAGTGAGCTGGCGCAACTCTACGTTCGAGAGAACAAGCTTCGAGAAGCAATGGGCACGATGCGTGTCGCCATCAGAAATTTCGGAGACAGTGAGGAAGCTCGGAGTGCTGCATCTCAGATGAGCGGCATGTTCGAGTCGTTTTTCATTGGCGAGAAGGAGAAGAGCCTCTCGCCGCTTGATGCGCTGAGTCTGTTCTATGACTACAAGGAATTGACGCCGGTCGGGGTGCGTGGCGACGAGATGATCAGGCGACTGGTCGAGCGGCTGGTTTCCGTGGATTTGCTTCCTCAGGCGGCTGAACTGCTGCAGCACCAGGTGGACAATCGTCTGGAGGGGGTGGCCAAGTCGGCCGTCGCCGTTCGACTTGCCGTCATCTATCTGCTCGACAAGCAGCCTGCCAAGGCACTTCAAACCATCCGGACCACGCGGCAGACCAGGCTGCCGGATGACCTGATCGAGCAGCGTGATCTGGTCGAGGCGCGGGCATTGTCCGACACGAACGACCATACGCACGCGCTGGAGGTTCTTGAGTCTCATGCCAGCGACGAGGCAGATCAACTGCGCGCTGATATCCTCTGGGATGCGCAGCGCTGGCCAGAGGCTGCTGCCAAGGCAGAGGCCATACTGGGGACCCGTTATGCTGCGGACGAGCCACTGGACGAGCTGGAGCGCATGAGCCTCATGAGGGCGTGCGTTGCCTATTCCCTTGCAGGGGACATGGCTTCGCTTGAGAGGTTGCGTTCCCGGTTCCAGCAGAAGATGCAGGGATCGCCGGATGCGAATGCCTTTGCCATGCTGACCAATGCTCCAGATGTCACGAGCGAGGACTATCGCACGCTGGTCAAGCGCATTGCGTCTGTCGAGATGCTCGAGGCATTCTTCAACGAGTTCAAGTCCAAGGGCGTGTCACAGCCTGATATTGCCACGAATTAGAGCTTGTTGAAGTCGAGCCCAAGGTCGAGACACCGTGCCGAGTGGGTTATCGCTCCGGAGGATATGAGGTTGACACCTGTGGCTGCCACCGCAGCGATTGTGTCGATGCTGATGTTGCCTGAGGCTTCAAGAATGGCGCGGCCTCCGGTTCGCTTGACTGCCTCTCGCAGCATGTCAGGTGGCATGTTGTCCAGCAGGATGGCGTTGGCGCCTGCCACCAGGGCCTCGCTCAGCTGGTCGAGGTTGTCTACTTCGACTTCGACGTGGACCATGTGGCCTGCATGTTGGCGTGCGGCCTTGATTGCAGAGGTGATGCTGCCAGCCGCAATGATGTGGTTGTCCTTGATGAGGATGCCGTCATCGAGTGCGAACCTGTGATTGAAACCGCCACCGCAGCGTACAGCGTATTTCTCGAGAGCGCGAAGTCCAGGGGTTGTCTTGCGTGTGCAGGTGATGCGGGCTCCAGTACCCGCCACGCGTTCCACAAGCCGGGCGGTTGCGCTTGCGATGCCGGATAGGTGCCCCAGGAAATTCAGCGCCACGCGCTCGGCCGAGAGAATGGGACGGGCAGGGCCCGTGATGATGGCTACCGTCTCGTGAGCAGCGACGTTTGCGCCGTCGGGGATCATGACTGCGATTTCGATGGACGGGTCGAGGGTATGAAAGGCTGTGGTACAGAGGTCGAGGCCTGCAATTCGTCCGGCTTCCCTGGATATCAGAAGCGCGTGGGCGCGTGCGCTGGCCGGTACGGTTGCGGCGGTAGTCAGGTCGCCGGCGCGCCCCATATCTTCGGCCAGAGCTCTTGTCACGGCTTCGGCCAGAAGGAAACGTGGGAGGGGTTCCACGAGGACTTCGGGTTTCTTCATGCCTTGCCTGCGCGGATGATCGGTTGCGTTTGCAGCCTGGTCGCGTCGCTCGCTACATAGTCCCGGATTTGGTCGAGCGTTACGAACGTTCTGTGAGCCCAGTTTGCCTGTGTTGACGGGAAATCATTGCGGAAATGGCCGCCACGGCTTTCTGTCCGCATCAGCGCTGCACCGGCAATGAGAAGGCAGGTAGCTGTCATGTTTCGGAGATCGGGGTCCTGGCCCGCGGCTTTCTCCAGTTTGAGGATCAAGTCGATGGCGTCGCGAAGATCTTGTGCGTTGCGTTCCAGGCCGACATTCGCGGTCATCATCCGCCGCAGGTTCGACAATGCTGGCGGGGGGGACGGCATGATTGGTTCTGGCTGCATGATCGCAGTGAGCGGTGAACTGGTCGGTCGTAGTGTTGCATTGATGTCTAATGCTGCACGTGCTCCAAAAACAATCGCTTCCAGCAATGAGTTGGAGGCCAGCCTGTTCGCTCCGTGGGCGCCGGTCGATGCGCATTCGCCGATTGCCCAGAGGCCAGGAAGGGTGCTGCGTGCGTTCTGGTCAACGCTGATGCCACCCATGTGATAGTGTGCTGCCGGTGCGACTGGGATCGGGGCTTGCCCTGGATCGATGCCCGCCTCAATGCAGTGGGAGAACACGGTCGGAAATGCATCTTGAAAGCGGGTGCCCAAGGCTTTTCTTGCATCGAGGAATACGCGCCGTCCGCTTCTGATCTGGCGGAAGATCGCGCGGGCGACGACATCACGGGGTGCGAGTTCCGCGTCTTGATGCGTCTGCAGCATGAAGCGTTCGCCGCGATCGTTGACGAGGATCGCGCCTTCGCCGCGAAGGGCTTCTGTGGCAAGCGGTGATGGGTCGCGGCCGATGGCGATGGCGGTGGGATGAAACTGGACGAATTCCGGATCGGCGATCACGGCACCCTTGCGCGCGGCCATACCGACGCCTTGACCGCGGGCTTGGGCCGGGTTGGTCGTGACCTCATAAAGTCCACCGACGCCGCCCATGGCGAGGATCGTTGATTGAGAGCGGATCAGAAGGGTCGAGGCCTTGTCGCCGACGGGGTGGGCGTAGACGCCGGCGACGCGTCCACCTTCCATGGCGAGCTCGTAGGCCAAAAGGCCCTCGATCACACGGATGCGCGGTGTTTGTCTGACTTTCGCGACGAGGCTGGCCATGATTGCCGCGCCCGCCCGGTCCCCCTTCACGCGCACAATGCGGTTGCGAGAATGTGCAGCCTCACGGCCAAGGATCAGGTGACCGCTCGCGTCATGGTCGAAGGGGACGCCGAGATCTGCGAGGTCAGCGATGCGCTGGCGTGCTTCGACAGCAAGCAGGCGTGCTGTGGTCGGATCGACAATGCCCGCTCCCGCCGCCTCGGTGTCTCTGGCATGAAGGTCTGGTGTGTCGTCAGGGCCGAGGGCTGCGGCGATGCCACCCTGCGCCCAGGTGCTTGACGCGCCGGATCCCATTGGAACGGGGGACAGGACAGTGACAGCCCCCTTGCACTGCAGGGCAGCGAACAGTCCTGCGAGGCCGGCCCCCACAATCAGGACGTCACCTGCGTGGATCACGTTGTCACTGCCCATGGGTCGCTTCACCATCAGTGTACAGCCTTGGCGGGCTTGCCAACTGCAAGCATCCGCTCTACGGCATTGCGGGCGCGCGCGGCAGTGTCGGTGTCAAGCTTCACTTCCGTGGTCAAGGTCTGCAAGGAATGCAGGATTTTGCCCAGCGTGATGCGCTTCATATGCGGGCAGAGATTGCAGGGGCGCAGGAACTCGATGTCCCTGTTCTCGGCAGCAATGTTGTCGGCCATCGAGCATTCGGTCAGAAGGACCACTTTTGGCGGTCGCTTCGTCACCACGTAGTCAATCATGGCGGAAGTCGAGCCAGCGAAGTCACATTCGGCGACCACGTCTGCCGGGCATTCCGGATGGGCCAAAATGATGGCGCCGGGGTTGTCAGCCCGGAACCTTCGGATGTCCTCGGCTGTAAAACGTTCATGGACTTCGCATTGTCCTGCCCATGAGATCACCTTGATGGTTGTCTGGTTGGCGACATTCTGGGCGAGGTATTGGTCCGGGATCATTATGACCGTGTCGACACCCTTTTCGGCAGCGATGGCTTCGACAACCGCGACGGCGTTGGACGACGTGCAGCAGATGTCACTCTCGGCCTTCACTTCGGCTGAGGTGTTGACATAGGTCACAACTGGCAGGCCCGGATATTTCTGGCGCAGCAGTCGAACATCAGCGCCAGTGATCGAGGCTGCAAGCGAACATCCCGCCTGCATGTCCGGCATGAGCACCATCTTTTCGGGCGAGAGGATCTTGGAGGTCTCGGCCATGAAGTGCACGCCGGCCTGGATGATGATGCGTGCGTCAGTCCTCGCGGCTTCACGGGCGAGCTGAAGGGAGTCGCCGACAAAGTCAGCGACGCAGTGGAAGATCTCTGGTGTCTGATAGTTGTGGGCGAGGATGACAGCGCCGCGCTCCCTCTTCAGCCGGTTAATTTCGGCGATCACGGGGGCAAAATGGGGCCACTCGATTTCCGGGATGACGTTGGCGACCTTGGCGAAGAGGTGGCGGGTCGCCTCGGCGACTTCCGGAGTGTAGGTCAGGTCTGGGGTGGTTGTTTCAGCCATCGCCGCCTCTTTAATGCTCATTGTGAGCATATATATGGTATCAAAAAATGGCGTTGCAATAACGCCGACGAGATAATGCTAAGGCTGAGCATAAGAGCTGTCAAGCAGCTTGAATATCCAGCGCTCCTGTCGTCGCGCCCTTTGCAGTGGTGGGCGGACGTGCTTCCATCCCGGCGTGATGCGGGTCCTGTCATGCTCAAATTCCTGAATTCACTGCTCAGTTTGACGTTGATTTGCGCTCTGGCGCTTTGCGCGATGCCAATGTTGGCGTTCTGGGGGAGGTCTGTGCATTGGGCCCTGGACCTCGTATCCCACTTCGTGTTGCCCTCGATCATTGCTGCATGCGGCCTTTCCATCGTAGCGGGCCTGCTTGGTCGAACATGGACGGGGGCAGGGGCGTTGGCCATTGCGATTACCGCGTCGCTGAGTGTATCGGGCTTTACGACACCGCCCCGGCCATCCGAAGACGTGCAGCAGACGTTCAAGGTGCTCTTGTTCAATGTCTGGTATCGCAATGCAGATGCCGCGCGCCTGGTCGATACCGTGCGACGTTCCGATGCCGACATCATCGTTCTGCTTGAGGCTGTGCCCGATTTAAGGCGCAAGCTCTCGGTTCTTGGTGACATCTATCCGCATCGCCTTGCATGTCCGGATACTGATCCCTGCGATATCCTCGTGCTGTCGCGCGTTGCACTCGAGGGCGATGGTGTCAGGCGGACGGATGACAGGTTCCGGTCGCCGGTGCTGTCGTTTCGTGCGCAGCTTGCGCCTTGCCCCTTGAGCCTGCACGCGGTTCATCTGGTGCGGCCATTTCCATTCACCGAGCCGATGTCGCAGCTGAGGCAAGCGCAGGACGTCTCGGCCCTTTTTGCTGGCGGCAAGGCGTCGCAACTGGTCCTCGGCGACTTCAATTCCGCTCCGTGGAGCGAGGCCATGCGGGCGGTTGTCGCGCCGGGCAAGCTATCCCTGCTTTCTGGAGCGGGTGGCACTTGGCCGGCCTCGCTTCCGCGGCAGATGCGCATCCCGATTGATCATTTCGCTGCTGGCCCTGGCCTTCGATTTCTCAAGCGCGAGGTTCTGCCTGCGGCGGGGTCCGATCACGCACCAGTGTTGGCAACGGTGGGTGTTTCGCGGACTGTGACCTGCCCGGCGGCGTGAGGCGTTGTATCCCGGTCAGGGGCGTGCGGTGCGCAGCATTGGCACGCGAACGCCGGGTGTCGGGCGCTCGCGCAGAACCTCGCGGCGAAAGCGGAACTCTTCGGCTGGGCGGCCGCCCGCCTTGGCGGTGCGTTTGCCGGTGCGCTCCACGAAGCCTCCTGTTTCGATGAGGCGCCTGAAGTTCTGCTTGTGCAGCCTGATGCCAGACATTGCCTCGACGGTGCGTTGCAGGTCGAGCAGCGTAAAGGTTGCGTCCATCAACTCGAACACGATGGGACGGTATTTCAGCTTACCGCGCATGCGGCCAAGGCCGGTTGCCAGGATCCGGCGATGGTCCAACTGCATGGACTTGCCGAACCGTGACTGGATCGATGCCGTGGGTGCTGAGGCGGGCAGGGTACGACCGTCGCGACGCGCTTCGAGCACAAGGCCTGCCTCGTACATCAGTTCATAGCGCTCAAGTACCTTCTCCTCGTCCCAGTGACCGCCATCCAGCCCGAAGCATCTTTGGGCGCGTTCCCATCTCTGGTCGGGATGAGACAAGCTGCTCCAGGCTTCGAGATAGGGCCGGATCATGGTGTCAATCAGTGCAGGCTTCTCGCGACGCCAGTCTTCCCAGGGGAAAAAATCGTAGATGCCGTGCCAGCGTCCCGAACGCTGCGTTTCTTCGCCCAGTCGCGTGAGCGCCAGATAGCCCACGGATACGACGCGCGCCTTCTCGCCGCGCAGCAGTTCGTGCCGGCCGCGGTCTCCGAAGGTGTAAAGCTGTTCCACATACCCCAACGAAATGTGCGTCTGCTCTTCGACAAGGCTGCGCAGGCCGATTTCCAGCGTTCGGTGGTGCTGCGGATCGAATGGACCGAAGGGCAGTCCTTCGACCAGTTCTGCCTTCTGCGACGGCTGCTGGGGAACGACCAGCACGCATGGCGTGTCATTCAGCATCGTGATGACGCAGGCGTTCAGGCCGATGACAACGACATTGCCGGCCTCGCTGGATCGTGATGTGGCCATGCTCGAGGTCATACCTGAAGCTGCAGCGCGAAGGGAACGCCTTCGAAGACGATCTTCCCGGGACCGATCGCGTCTATGGCATCGACCATGCGTCCATCGCGTCCGAGCAGGGCGTCGGCGAAGGCAACAATGCGCGGGTTGGGCTGGGCATGGGGCGCCTGTGCGCGCAACCGATCTGCGATGACACCTTCCTGTCCGGGCGGGCTGAGCATGCAGGCGATGGAGAAGGCGGAGGCTGTCGAACGACTTATGCCTGCCCAGCAGTGCACCAGCAGAGGTTGCTTGCGGTGCCAGTCCCTCGCAAACAGCAGAAGTTCCTTCACATGAATCTCATCGGGTGGCGTCTTGCCTGGTGCCGCATGTACGGTGTCGTGCATACCCAGCTTCAGGTGTCTGTGCCCCGAAATCCCACCCGGTGTCGGCATCTCGTCAGCGGGATCGAGAAGCGTGATCAGGTGGGATGGCCGGATGCGTTCGCTGAGCGCGGTAACCTGGCTTTTCGGGCACACGTGTATCTCGGGCACAGTGGGCTCCTACAGCTTGTCGTCGCTCGAAGACAGCAGGTCCCTGAATCGATCCAGAAACGCTGCCTGCGCGTCGCGTGCGGACAGCGGCACCAGCTTAACCGGGCGCAGTCCGCGCGGCGCGCCGAAGAATTCGGTAGCTTCTGATGTGGTAAAACCTGCCAATTGTGTTGCCTCGAAAAATGCGGAAGCCCTGTCGGCGCGCTTGATCAGTACGCCAAGTTCGTCTGGCAGTTGTGCTGGCAGTCCAAAGCGCAGATGAATGGCGGTCTGCAGCCTGTTCTCAAGAGCCTTGTAGTCGATGCCAACGGCTGCCTTGAAGGGGCTGATCAGATCGCCGATCACGTACTCCGGTGCGTCGTGGAGAAGGGCTGCGAGCCGCCAGCGGTCAGGTGCGCCGGGCTTCAACTGTGCCAGACAGTCCTCGACAAGAACGCAGTGTTCGGCCACCGAGAACGCGTGATCGCCGTTGGTTTGCCCGTTCCAGCGCGCGACGCGCGCCAGGCCGTGTGCGATGTCCTCGATCTCGATGTCGAATGGGGAGGGGTCCAGCAAGTCGAGGCGGCGGCCCGAGAGCATGCGTTGCCAAGCCCGGGTCTGGGGTGTTTTGAGCGTCTTGGTCATGGACAGTCCTGTAGCGGTTGGGCGGTGTTGAATGCAACGGCTTGATCCAAGTCAAGGCGCTGCGGACGGTCTGGTCCTACAAGTCCCTCACGAGGCAGCGAAAGGGCTGACGAACATGTCTTACCGCAAGATACTGGTGCCACTGAATGGCACAGAGCGCGACAATCTGGTTCTAACGGCGGCGTTTGAGATCGCTGTGCCTACCCAGGCGCACGTGACGGGCATCTATGTACGTCCGGATGCAGCGGAAGTTCTGCCTTATCTGGGTGAGGGTATCTCTGCGGGGGTGTTGCAGGAGATCATCGACTCTGCGCGGGCGGCTGCGGCGCGGTCGGCTGCGTCTGCACGCGGGGCGCTGGACCAGTTTGCCAAGAAGAACAATGCGGCGAGCGTAGGGACGACCGGTTTGTCGGCATCCTTCCTGCTGAGAGATGGTCCACTGGATGTCATGATTTCGGAGGAAGCGCGGCTGTCCGATCTCGTGGTCTTTCCCCTGCCTGGGTCATCCGGGCATGCAGCTCTTCGCCAGGCGATCGAGACGACGCTCATGCATGGCCGCAGCCCTGTACTTCTCGTGCCGCAGGGTCCCAATAAGGTTCATGGTTCGAAGGCCGTCGTAGCCTGGGACGGAAGTGCCACGGCGGCGCGAGCCGTTGCGGCTGCAATCCCGCTCCTGAAGTCTGCTTCCGCGATCGAGATCGTCAGCATTACCAGCGGGGGTATCGAGACGGCAGAGATGGACCGGGTGCGTGATTATTTGCGCCTGCATGGCCTTTCAGCGACCGAGCATGGTGTCAATCCTGGCGGCCAGCCCACCGGAGCGGTGCTGATGGATGTTGCTCGCAGGGCCGGTGCGGGCGTTGTCGTGCTGGGCGGCTATGGTCATAGCCGCTGGCGCGAACTGGTGCTTGGTGGCGTGACGCGCCACGTGCTGTCGGAGGCCACCATTCCTGTTTTCATGGCACACTGAACCCAAGGGAGAGACCGATGAACCTTTATCGTGTGAAGCTGGAACTGGCGCGGTCCAAGGAGGCGCCTAATGGCGATCCGTCGCATGGCTATGTGTTTGTCGCGCCACTCGACGCGTCCGGTCATCTGGATGCAGCCACGTGGAAGGCGCAGCGCACGCGCTGCACGGTCGAGCGTATCCTGCACCACAATGTGCAGGAGCGCGGTCAGCTGGTTCATGTCGGCCAGGGATGGCACTTCGACTACGAAAAGGGCTCGCGCGAGGACGATGAGGCCTTGTACAAGCTTGATCGCCACCTGCTGAAAGCGGGCGAGTATGTCTCCGTTACGGAGCATGATGGCGTGCTGCGCACGTTCAAGGTTGCGAGCGTTGCGCCGGTGTGAGGCCGGACGCTCAGGTGACTGACAGTATTGTCTTGCCGAGGCCCTTGCCGCTGAGTGCATAGGTGAGGGCCTCGCGGAATTCCTCGAAGGCAAAGACCTTGCCGATCGCAGGCGCGAGGTGTCCCTGTTCGACCCATGACAGGAGCGTTGCGAGATGCGCGCTCGCGCGCTCCCACTCGAACATCATGAACTGGCGCACGTCGACGCCCAGCAGGCCTGCGCCTTTCATCAGGGGCAGGTTGGCGGGCAGGGCGGGGATCGGCCCCCCGGCAAAGCCCACGACCATGTGACGACCGCCCCAAGCTAGCGAGCGGAATGCCGGTTCGAACAGAGGACCGCAGACCGGATCGAAGATGACGTCCGGTCCCTTGCCGCCGGCGAGCGGCTTCAGGCGGTCGCGCCACTTGTCGGCTTGGGTATCGATGGCTGCGTCGGCGCCGTGGGCGAGGGCGAAGGCTCGTTTTTCCTCGGTGCTGGCGCAGGCGATGATCCGGGCTCCCAGATGCTTGCCGACCTGTACCGCCGCGAGCCCGACGCCACCGGCCGCGCCGGTGACCAGAAGGGTCTCTCCGGCGGCGAGGCGGGCGCGGTCCTGCAATCCGTGCAGGGCCGTGAGGTAGTTGATGCGGAACGCTGCGGCCTGCGGGAACGTCATCGTGTCGGGTATCGGCGTGATGAGCGCCGGGGCCACGAGGATGTACTCGGCGAAACCGCCGACGGCCTGAGCGAGGACGCGCTGGCCTATTGCCAGCCCCTCGGTTCCGGGACCCAGCGCCTCGATCGTTCCTGCGACCTCCATGCCCGGCGTATGCGGCAGCGCTGGCTTGACCTGGTACTTGCCCAGCGCGACCAGCGCATCAACATAGCCGACGCCGCAGGCATGGACGCGCAAGAGTGCCTGGCCCTTGCCGGGCACCGGCTTGTCGCGTTCCACGATTGAATAGGACGCAATGCTGTCGAGATTTGCGGCTTCGATGAGGCGCATCGGGGTTGGTCCGTTCGCTGTCGGGTCTCGGGGCTAGTGGGTGCGACGCACGATCACGCTGCCGGCCGAATAGCCGGCGCCGAACGAACAGATCACGCCGAGGTCGCCGGTCTTCAGGTCCGCGTTGTTCTGGTGGAACGCGATGATCGAGCCTGCCGAGCTTGTGTTGGCATAGGTGTCGAGGATAACCGGGGCCTCGCCAGGCTTCGGGTCGCGTCCCAGCACCTTGCGGGCGATGAAGTCGTTCATGTTGATGTTGGCCTGGTGGAGCCACAGCCGCGAGAGGCTCGCGGGGGCAATCCCCTCTTCGCCCAGATGCGAGACGATCAGGTCTGCTACCATCGGCACGACTTCCTTGAAGACCTTGCGGCCCTCCTGGACGAAGAGCTTGTCGGGGCGCGAGGCCCCTTCCGGTGCGGCGCGGTTCAGGAAGCCGAAATTGTTGCGGATGTTGTTCGAGAACTGGGTCAGCAGGCGGGTGCCGACGATTTCCCATGCCGGCGATGATTTCACATCGGCGGCCCGTTCAAGCACGATCGCGGTGGCGACATCGCCGAAGATGAAGTGGCTGTCGCGGTCGCGAAAATTGAGATGGCCGGAGCAGACTTCGGGACTGATGACCAGGGCCCGCGTCGCGTTACCGGCGCGGATCATGTCGGCGGCGGCCTGCATGCCGAAGGTTGCCGAGGAGCACGCGACGTTCATGTCGAAGCCGAAGCCGGTGCAGCCCAGCGCGTTCTGGATCTCGATGGCGATGGCCGGATAGGCGCGCTGCAGGTTCGAGCAGGCAACCAGAATGCAGTCGATTTCCTGTGCGGTGCGGCCCGCCCGATCCAGCGCCTGGCGCGCTGCGTTCACGCCCATCTCGGCGAGCAGCGAGAGTTGCTCGTTCGGGCGCTCCGGGATGCGCGGGCACATGATGTCGGGGTCCAGAATGCCCGCCTTGTCCATGACGTAGCGGGACTTGATGCCGGAGGCCTTGATGATGAACTCGACGCTGGACTCGGCAAGGGCCTGGACCGTGCCATTGGCAATGGCGTCGGCGTTGGCGGCGTTGAACTTCTTCACGTAGGCGTTGAAGGCTGTGACCAGTTCCTCGTTGCTGATGGCGTTTGGCGGGGTGAAAAGCCCCGTCCCGCTGATTGCGATTGCCGTCACGTTAACCCTCGTCGACGATGAAAATTGGAGGTGCGTGGTTTAGCCCATTGCGTGGCCGGGCGCATCCCCCCAATCTCCGGCCGCATTTCGATCGGGGTACAACTTGAGTTCTGTTGGAAAGGCTCTGGTGCTGTTTTCCGGCGGGCAGGATTCTGCGACCTGCCTGGCGTGGGCGCTTGCGCGCTTTTCCGAGGTCGAGACCATTGGCTTTGCCTATGGGCAGCGCCATGCGGTCGAACTGGAGGTGCGCCAGCGTTTCATTGCCGGTCTCAGGACCGCCTTCCCGGTCTGGTCGGACCGGCTTGGGGCAGACCACATGCTGGATCTTTCGGTCATCGGGCAGATGGGTGAAACGGCGCTGACGGCGGATGTCGCCATCGAGATGGGACGCAACGGGCTGCCCACGACCTTTGTTCCGGGGCGCAACATCCTGTTCTTCACGGCGGCAGCGGCGGTTGCCTATCGAAGGGGGTTGCGTCATCTCGTGGGCGGCATGTGCGAGACGGATTATTCGGGCTATCCGGATTGCCGGGACGATACGCTGAAGGCGCTGCAGGTGACCTTGAACCTGGGGCTCGATACGCGGTTTGTGGTCGAGACGCCGCTGATGTGGATCGACAAGGCAGGTACGTGGGCGCTTGCGGAGGACCTTGGGGGCAAGGTGCTGGTCGATCTCATCATCGAGCAGACTCATTCCTGCTATCGGGGCGAGCGTTCGGTTCGGCATGATTGGGGGCGCGGGTGTGGCGCCTGCCCGGCTTGCGAGCTGCGTGCGAAGGGTTGGGAGCGGTATCGCGCAGGAGCCCTTCTGCCATGAGCTATGCCGTCAAGGAGATGTTCTACACGCTTCAGGGTGAAGGCCTGCGTGCGGGACGGCCTGCCGTGTTCTGCCGCTTTGCGGGGTGCAACCTGTGGAGCGGGCGCGAAGAGGATCGTGCGGGTGCGCAGTGCACGTTCTGCGATACGGATTTTGTTGGAACCGACGGACACGGCGGCGGACGTTTCGAGACGGCTGTGGCGCTTGCCCGGGCGATTGCCGCGCTCTGGCCGCAAGGACAGGGTGGCGCGCCTTACGTCGTGTTCACGGGTGGCGAGCCCCTGCTCCAGCTTGATACCGCGCTGATCGATGCGATGCATGCGTCGGGGTTCGAGATTGCGGTGGAGACCAACGGCACGATCGCGGCACCTGCCGGGATCGACTGGATCTGCGTCAGCCCCAAAGCCGGGACGCAACTGGTGCAGACAATGGGGCACGAGCTCAAGCTGGTCTATCCGCAGGCGGGTGCGATGCCGGCGCAGTTCGAGGGGCTTGCGTTTGCGCATTTCCTGCTGCAACCGCTGTGGGGCGCACAGACGCAGGAGAACATGCGTGCGGCGGCGCGCTATTGCATGGAGCATCCGCGCTGGCGCCTCAGCGTCCAGACGCACAAGTGGATTGGAATACCGTGATCTCGATTACCAAGGAATTCCGCTTCGATGCGGCCCACTACCTTCCGACGGCGCCGAAGGGGCATCCCAATTCGCGCATGCATGGCCATTCCTTCGCGGTGGTTGTGACGCTCGAGGGGGTGCCGGGGGCGCAGTCGGGGCTCATCCGGGACTTTGCCGAGATCGATGCGGCGGTGGCGGGCGTGCGCGAGCGTCTGGACCATCATGTGCTGAACGAGATCGAGGGGCTGGCGTTGCCGACGCTCGAGACGCTTGCGGCGTGGGTGTTTAGTGCACTGTCACCGAAATTGCCGGAGCTTGTGTCTGTTACCGTGCGACGTGACTCGCTGGGCGAGTCCTGCACTTTCCGGAGGGCGTGATGACGAAGGTCAGGGATCTGAAGCAGCTGGGTCAAGTCGCGAAGCTGCCGGCGTCGCCGGACGCGGCCGAGCTCGAGCGGGTGGTGAACCCGCATGCGGGGACCGACTACCTGATCCGCTTTGCGGTGCCGGAGTTCACCTCGCTCTGCCCTGTCACGGGCCAGCCTGACTTCGCGCACCTCGTCATCGACTATGCGCCGGGCAAATGGATCGTGGAGTCGAAGTCGCTGAAGCTTTACCTGGGCAGTTTCCGCAACCACGCGGGCTTCCACGAGGACTGCACGGTCGGGATCGGCAAGCGGCTTGTCGAGGAAATCGCGCCGAAATGGCTGCGGATCGGGGGATACTGGTATCCGCGCGGCGGCATTCCGATCGACGTGTTCTGGCAGACGGGGAAGCTGCCGTCGGGGATGTGGGTGCCCGAGCAGGGTGTGGCGCCGTATCGGGGGCGGGGCTAGGTTTCCCGCCCTGCGACAATTTGTTCTATTTTTGTTTTCGGCGTTTTCGGCGATGTTCGGCGCTGTTGATCGATAGCGTGGGACTCTGTCCCGAGGCGACTTCGTTGCCTTGTTTGATGCTACCGGTCTCTTTTTCCTAACAGCCTTGCGCAGTCTCGGTGGCGGTAACAGTCCGTCAGATGGTCGTTGACCATGCCGACCGCCTGCGCGAAGGCGTAGACAATCGTCGGACCACAGAAATTGAATCCTTTCTGCTTCAGCTCTTTCGAGAGCGCTTCGCTCATGGGCGTTGCGGCCGGTACATCGCGCATTGACTTCCAGCTGTTCTGCAGCGGGCGACCATCGACAAACTTCCAGATGAGGCCACGGAAGCCGCCGTCGTGGGTCTCCATGACCTGTTCCCAGGCGCGGGCGCCGCGGATGGCGGCCTCGATCTTGCCGCGGTGGCGGATGATGCCTTCATCCTTCAGCAGGCGCAGTATCTTCGCTTCATTGTACCGGGCGATGCGCGTGGGGTCGAAATCGTCGAAGGCCTTCCGGAAATTCTCTCGCTTGCGCAGGATCGTGATCCAGCTCAGGCCGGCCTGGAATCCGTCGAGGACCAGTTTCTCGTAGAGGGCGCGGTCGTCGTGCTCGGGGACGCCCCACTCCGTGTCGTGATAGGCGACGTAGAGCGGGTCTGTGCCGGGCCAGGGGCAGCGGATGCGCTCAGACATGCGGGCCTGCCTCGGGCAGGACCAGCTTGTAATGTGGCTGACCGACCGCGATGGCCTCGCCTGTTGCGGCCGTGAGGGTTCGTGTGGTGCCCAGGCGGTCGAGGCGCAGGATCGCCAGGCCGATCGGGCCCTGCGATCCGAGCATTTCGCCGACCTCGGTGTCCCCTGATTTCAGGGGTGTCCCGTGCGCAGGCAGGCCGGTCGCGCAGGCTACGGGCAGAATGCGCTTGCGGGCGGTGGCCCTGTGCTTCATGCGCGCCGTCAGTTCCTGCCCCACGTAGCAACCCTTGGCAAAGTCGACGCCGTTGAGTTCCTCGAAATTGCAGTCGAGGGGGAAGTAGGTCTCGGGCCTCAGGTCCAGCAGGCTGTCGGGTACGCCGCACTCGATGCGGTGGCGGTCGTAGGCGGGATGTGGCTCCTGCTCCAGATCGAGAGATGGCAGGAGGCGGGTCTCGACGATCAAGCGCCAACCCAGTTCGGGCAGGCGCGGGTCGGGGGCCGCGGCGACCACGGGAAGGTTTTCCGGTGGGGTCTGCGGTGCCGAGATGACCGTCAGGTTTGTCGCCGTCTCCTCGATGGTGACCTTGGCGCGCAAGCGGAATTTCTTCAGGCGCGCGGCAAGATCGGCAGCCTGGGGTCTCGCGCAATCGAGGAGGATCGCCTCGCCTGCCTGCATGAGGATGAAGTCGGCGATGATCTTGCCCTGTGCCGTCAGCAGGGCCGCATAGAGCGGGTGTGCCGGGGCAAGGCTGTCGACGTTGTTGGTGACCTGGCCCTGGAGGAATGTGCGCGCGTCCTGGCCTTCGAGCTTCAGGATGGCGCGGTCAGCAAGGAAAACGCATGTGCTCATGCGGCAGCACTATTTCGTGTCCGCCCGCAAATGCAAGCGTCTCGTGCGCCGGCGTCGCTCAGTGCAAGCTGATCTCGGTTCCCACGTGACGCAGGTCGAGCGGGCACAGGATCCCGCATTTTGCGACGCGCACCGAGTGCAGCTTGCCGTCGAGGCGCTCCTGCCAGAAATTCAGGAACTTCGACAGGACCGGGAATTTCGGCTCGAGATCGTATTCCTGCCAGACGAAGCTCTGCAAAAGCTTCGGGTAGTCAGGCATGTGGTATAGGATTTCTGCCGTCGTCAGTCGGTAGCCTTTGAGCATCAGGTTGATCGTGCCCATGTCTTCCTCCCTGCAAACACAACACCTTCCGTCATCCCGCCTTCACTGGCGGGCGCTGTCCGGATGCGTCCACAGGTTCGAGTGTGCTACGCACCCCTGAAGCAATCGTAGGCACGGGTTCTGAAATCCGTCGAGATCGAGTTTTCAGCAAACATGCTGAATGCATGCTGAATGCAGTCGCCTTGCGCTGCTGGTGCAACAGGCCGAAGGTGTGTTAGCGCTTACCATTATCGAGTGCCAATTTCAGGAGTGAGCAATGGCAGATAATTTCCGATGCATCCTGGTCACCAAGTCTG
This sequence comes from uncultured Flavobacteriaceae bacterium, assembly GCA_964483585.1. GTDB lineage: Bacteria > Pseudomonadota > Alphaproteobacteria > Micropepsales > Micropepsaceae > SZUA-430. The sequence continues at coordinate 83,467 of CAZABH010000003.1, read as the reverse complement.
AGGCTGGGGCCACGGGTAGCGTGGCGACCTTTTCCGAGAGCGAACTCATGGAGGGTGATGTCACGGTTGATGTGTCGCACTCGACGCTGAACTACAAGGACGGCCTTGCGATCACGGGTGCCTCGCCTGTCGTCCGCAAGTTTCCTCTGATTGCAGGTATCGACTTTGCCGGGCGCGTGCGCACATCAAGCGATGCGCGTTTCAAGCCAGGTGATGCAGTCGTCTGCAATGGCTGGGGCATGGGCGAGACGCATCATGGCGGCTATGCGCCGGTTGCGCGCGTGAAGGCCGACTGGCTTGTGCCACTGCCCGCCTCAATCTCGCCGGAAACGGCCATGGCAATCGGCACAGCCGGGTACACGTCGATGCTTGCGGTGATGGCACTCGAGGCGCATGGGCTTAGCCCTGCGCGCGGGCCGGTGCTCGTGACGGGCGCGGCTGGAGGCGTGGGCAGTGTCGCGGTCGCCCTTCTCGCCCGGCTTGGCTATCGCGTCATCGCCTCGACGGGGCGGCGCGAGGAAGAGGCCTATTTGCGCGCGCTGGGTGCTGCGGAGGTGCTTGACCGCGCGGAGCTCTCGGGTGATGTGCGACCGTTGGCCAAGGAACGCTGGGCTGGTGCCATCGACAGTGTTGGCTCCAAGACGCTTGCCAATGTGCTCGCTTCAACCAGCTACGGTGGTACCGTTGCAGCGTGTGGTCTGGCGCAGGGCATGGACCTGCCGGGTTCGGTTGCGCCATTCATCCTGCGCGGGGTCACGCTGGCAGGGATCGACTCGGTCATGTGTCCCCGTCCGCTTCGCCTTGATGCCTGGAACAGACTTGCCCGTGACCTTGACCAGCATGTGCTGGCTTCAACGATCTCGCGTGCCGGGCTGACGGATCTGCCGGGCTTGGCCCCACGTATCTTGAAGGGGCAGATCCGTGGCCGGCTGGTCATCGACGTGAACGGTTAACTCCCGGTCCGGCTTGTGCAGGAGTTGTTAACCAGCTTCGGGCAGGGTCCGCCTCGCAAATGATGTTTTTGGCTTCGTTCAGGAAGCTGTATCATTGCGTTGGTCTTGTTAATCTTTCTTGCGCCGGGGGCAGGTGCCAGTGAATGCGGGTCTAGACTGGCTCACACTGATCGCCGGTGGCTTGGTCATCGGCGTTATTGCTGCTGCGCCGCTTGGGCCGGTCAACCTGATCTGTATCCGCAGGACACTGTCCTACGGACAGCTCAACGGGTTCCTTGCGGGCATGGGTGCGGCGCTGGGCGATGCGGTCTTCGCGTTCATCGCCGGTTTCGGTGTGAAATGGCTGTTCGACGCGATCGAGAACATGCAGCTTTTCCTGCAGCTGATCTGTGCTACGATCCTGATCGCTTATGGATGGCGGGTCTTTGCCAATGCAAGCCCGCCCGAGATCATGCGTAATCCGGACGGAAGCATCCAGCGCGGTTCGGTCGGGGACCTGGCGGCGGCCGTTGTCAGCACATTTGCCCTGACGGTCACAAATCCGGCGACCCTGGTTGGCTTTGTCACCTTCTTCGCGGCATTCCGGGAGATCGTCGACTACCAGTCGAGTTACATGGCAACGCTGATCTTCGTCCTGGCGGCCGTTGGCGGCTCGGTGCTCTGGTGGATGCTGGTCACGGCGATTGCTGGCACGTTTCGCAAGTCTATCAGCACCAATACGCTACGACGGATGAATATGGCCTCGGGCTTACTGATTGCGGCGACCGGGGCCGTGTTGCTTGGCTATGCGATCTGGAACCGGCTCCCGTTCTAGCCTTTCAGGGCGGCCATCCGGCCGATGATCCTTTCTGCTTCGGACATGATGCTGGCGACGATCTCGGCGCATGACTGGACTTGGTGGATTGCGCCTGCACCCTGTCCCATTGCAAAGGCCGAGCGGTTGCGGTCAAGGCCCTCGATCTGGCCACCGATGCCGCCCATGACACCAGCCTGATGCGAGATCATGGCCTGCATCGGGAAGGGTTTGATGTCCTGAGGGCGGCGTTCCCAGTCAGCCACGTAGTCGTTCTTGTAGACGCGCATGGGCTTGCCCGAATAGGCGCGCGTTATGAGCGTGTCCTCGTCGGTGCAGTCGATGACGGCCTGCTTGTAGAGGTCACCTGCGTGGGCCTCCTTCGAGGCGATGAAGCGCGTGCCGATCCAGACGCCTTGCGCGCCCAGCGCCAGTGACGCTGCCAACCCACGACCGTCAACGATGGAGCCTGCGGCGATCACCGGTATCTTCACGGCATCCACCACTTGCGGGACCAGCGCCATGGCGGCGATCCTGCCTGTATGGCCGCCAGCCTCGGTGCCTTGGGCCACGACGGCATCCAGACCGCCGTCCTCGCCTGCCTTGGCATGGCGGACCGTGCCGCAGACATTCATGACCTTCAGGCCGGCAGCATGAAATCTGTCGACCAGGTGGCGCGGGGGTACGCCGAGGCCCGAAATGAAGGCCGAGGCCCCCTCTTCGATGATGATATCGGCGGCTTTCTCGAGCGACTCGGGCACTGCCGCAAGCAGGTCGACGCCGAACGGTTTCTTCGTCAGGCTTCGCACCTTGCGCATCTCGTCGCGGATTTCCTGCGTGCTGCGACCGGCCATGCCAAGCGTCCCGAAGCCACCGGCCTCGGAGACTGCGGCGCAGACCTCCGCGTAGGAAACGCCACCCATTCCGGCGAGGAGGATGGGGTATTCGACGCCGAGCAAGTCACAAAGTGGGGTGCGAAGGGCCATGGGGCTTTTCCTGAATTCTGATCCGGCCTATTCATTGCAGTGACCGCGGGATTACTCAAGGGATCCTGCAGCGATGCTTTCTGTGGAGTTCTCCATGCGCCAGTTTCTTGCCAGCCTTCTGGTTGCCGTCGTGACATTGACCGGCGCAAGCCTCGTCCATGCCAAGGTGGCCGATCCCGGGCCGCCCTATACGGAGGCGCAATTCCTCTCAATTTCGCGCGAGCGCCTGCCCTATGAGCTTCAGGAGAACCTGCCCAAGTGGTGGAGCCTTGCGCCTGAGTATCTGAAGAAGCACATCCTCAATGCGCACAGCGAACGCTGGCCATCGATCATCATGTGCAATTATTTCGGTTTCCGGCCTGATGTGCAGGGGGCGCTGAACTCGGCCAAGTGCGAGGAGGAACACTATCAGGCCTCGCAACGTGGCAAGAAAAACTGGTCCGCCGATGGCCAATGGGTCGGACCCTCCGAGGCCTGTGTCAAGCGCAACAAGCGCAGCCAGTATGGCGAGTTGCTCTGCGACTGACGTCCTATCTTCGCCAGTTGTGCATGGACTTACCTGAACTGCCAGACGTCCTCGAAGCCGACGCCAAAGGCAAGAGAGATGCGGAAGGCAAGTTCCAGGGACGGGGCGTATTTTTCCTGCTCGATCGCATTGATGGTCTGGCGGGTAGCGTTGACGCGTTCAGCGAGTTCGCCCTGGCTCCATCCACGGCTTGTCCGCAGTTCGCGGATCCGATTGCTGACCTTGCCCCTGCTGATGCTCATGCTTTGCGGTAGTTCCAGATCAGGGCTGTGCGGTTGACGACCTCCGCGCCCACGAGGACAAACAATATGGCGAATGCCACGCCTGTCGTTGTCGTGAGATCAAGGCCATCAATCGGTGCGCGACCATAGGTTGCCGATGCCAAGATGTGGAATATGATCAGATTGAGAGCAAGCGCCATGAACCAGTAGGAAACCAGGTTCGCGCGTTGTGAAATCATCAGGTCTCGTTCGTCGCGTTCCACCCCCTTGCCGGCCAGCGAGGTGACTGCGGCAATGATGCCCTCAGCAATGATGGCTGCAATGATGATGCTGGCGTAGATGCCAAGCAGTCTGGCTGCCGACTGCTCGACGATCTTCAAGCCAAACGAGTTTCCGAACAGCTCGAATCCAGTCGTGAAACGCATGAGGAGAAACAGCATGATCGCGATCCAGGCGATCAGTGAAAGCCACGCATATCGTTCGCTTCCCGACATTGGTTGGTGCTCCGCATGAGTCTGTACAACATCTTTTACATGTAGGTGTGCGCGACAGTTCTGTCAAACGTTTTTTACACCCATGTACGCGCGGCTATCAGGGCTGCGCGACGACAGCGATCTTCGTCGTTTCATCGGTAACGCTTGATGGCTTCGTGTGTCAGGCCTATGGCGACCGAGAGGAAATCGTCGCCACGGCGTATGGTTGCCTCGGGAAATTCTTCCTGGACAAGGGCTTCGATTGCGGGGACGCGGCTTGAGCCGCCCGTCAAGAAGATCGTGTCGATATCGCTCGCTTCGATGTCGGCCATTGCGAGGCAGTTCCAAATCGACAGGCGCATGCGCGTGATCTCGGCGCTTATGGCGTCATCGAAGCCGTTCCGGGTTGCGCTTGCGGCAAGGTCCGGCTCGACGAAATCAAGTGGTATCTGCGCCTGAGGCTTGCCTGAAAGTCTTATCTTTCCTGCTTCCACCGCGAATGCCATGCGGTGGCCCAGGTGTCTCTGCAGGACAGTGATGAGCCGGCTTGTCTTGTGCGGTTCGGCCGCCTGGCGATGCACGTCCTGTGTTTCCCTCATCACCTTGGGGGTGTAGCAGAGATTGATCGTCGGCCACCAGGCAAGGTCGGCGAAGGTTGATCGCGGTACAGGCAGGCGCCGGTTGAGCAATTCCGTCCCCAACCCCAGCAGCGGCATTACGGCTTGCATGCTGAGGTTGCGGTCGAGGTCGGTGCCGCCCACGCGCACGCCCGTATTGGCCAGGATGTCGTTCTTCCTGTCGTTGCGGCTGCGTCTTTCGGGGCCAATGCGGATGATCGAGAAGTCTGACGTGCCGCCGCCGATGTCGGCCACGAGCACCAATTCCTCGCGGGTTGCGGTCTGTTCGTATTGCGAGGCGGCTGCCACGGGTTCGTAGACGAAGGAGACCTCGGCGAAGCCTGCCTGCATTGCCAGCGATCGCAACGTGTCCTCGGCCCGCTGGTCGGCCGCATCATCGCCTTCGATGAAACGAACGGGGCGGCCGTGCACGACGGCGTCAATGGGAGTTCCTGCAGCCTCTTCCGCCTTCAGTCTCAGGTGGCGCGAAAACATGGTGATCACGTCGGTCAGGGCGATGGACTTGCGCGAAAGCGCCGTTCGCTCGCTGATGAGGCTGGTCGACAGGATGGTCTTGAGGCCGCGCATGAGGCGGCCTTCGTTTCCGCTGACATAGGCGTTGATTGCCGCGCGGCCGTATGAGGGCCTGTCGTGTTCGGTGAAATCAAAGAAGACAGAGGTGGGCACCATGGTCTCGCCGTTTTCCAGCGGCGCCAGTGCCGGTGCCTTGCCGCGCACGATGCCGATGGCGGAGTTCGATGTGCCGAAGTCAAATCCTGCAGCGCGCATGCCGAAGCTGTTCCCGGTGTTCAGGCCAGGACCAGCTCGGTCTCGCGGTAGCCCTGGATGTGCAGGGCTGCCACGAGATCGGAATGGTCGAGGCGTGCATGGGCGGCCTCTGCCACGACGGGCTTGGCCCTGTAGGCGATGCCGAGGCCCGATGCGCGGATCATGTCGAGGTCGTTGGCACCATCACCGATGGCCATGGTGCGCGCCAGCGGGATGGCATTGGCTGACGCCAGCTCGATGAGCGCCTGGCGCTTGGCCTGGCGCCCGAGGATGGGCTCGCGCACGGTTCCGTTGAGGCGGCCTGCTTCCAACTCGAGAATGTTGGCGCGGTTGTGGGCAAATCCTGCGCGCTCGGCGACCCTTGATGTGAACCAGGTGAAGCCGCCGGAGACCAGGGCCGTCACGGCGCCGGCGCGTGCCATCGTCGTGACCAGGGTGCGGGCGCCCTCGTTGAGGCGGATGCGCTTTTCCATCACCTGGTAAAGGATCTGCTCCGGTTGCCCCTTGAGCAGGCCAACGCGCTCGCGCAGCGCGCCTTCGAATTCGATCTCGCCCCGCATGGCGCGTTCGGTGATGGCCGCGATCTGAGGCTTGATGCCTGCGAAATCCGCCAGTTCGTCGATGCATTCGCAATTGATGATGGTGGAATCCATGTCGGCGACCAGCAGGCTCTTGCGGCGGTCGGCGACTGCGATGATATTCGCGTCGACTGGCGTGTCGATGAGGCGACGGCGGATGTGCGCCAGGATTTCCGGATCTTGCGTGCGGAACTCGCAGGCCGTGCCGGGGGACAGCCAGTGCGGGGCCACGCCTGTCGTGTCGGCTGCGGCCGAGACGCTGGCGTCGTCCAGCTTGCCCTGCGCGGCGGTGAGTACCAACATGTGGGTCATGGCTGATTTTTTCGAATGGAGATCACGTTGAGCAGGCCGGAGGCCGTCCTTATTGCAGGGCCGACCGCGAGCGGCAAGTCGGCGCTCGCGCTGTCGCTTGCCGAGCATCTTGATGGCGTGATCGTCAATACCGATGCGCTGCAGGTCTATCGCGAGTTGCGGGTCTTGTCGGCCCGGCCTTCGGCTGCGGACGAGGCGCGGGTGGCGCATGCGCTCTACGGGATTGTCAGTGCGCACGAGCCGTTTTCCGTGGCGCGCTGGGCGCAGGCTGCGGCCGAAGCGATTGGCATCGTCCGCGCGCGTGGCCAGGTTCCGGTCTTCGTGGGTGGAACCGGGCTTTATTTCGCGGCGCTGCTACAGGGGCTGTCCCCCATCCCCGAGATCCATCCGACGATCCGGGCGGAGGCGCGGCTCAAGCTTGCGCAGATGGGGAACGAGACGTTCCATGCGTTGTTGCTTGCGCGTGATCCTGCGATGGGGCAACGGCTTGATGTGGGGGACAGCCAGCGGCTTGTCAGGGCGTGGGAGGTCATCGAGGCCACAGGACAGTCGCTCGACGAGTGGCAGAAGCTCAAGGGGACACCCGTCCTGACCGGTGCGATGGCGCGCTTCGTGCTGAAGCCCAACCGGGACTGGCTGAAGGCACAGATCGGCCGGCGGTTCGAGCAGATGATGGCGCAGGGTGCGCTTGATGAGGTGCGGGCGCTGGGCGCGATCGATGAGACGCTGCCGGCGGCGCGTGCCCTCGGCGTGCCGCAACTGCGGGCGCATCTGCGTGGCGAGATGCGGCTTGATGCGGCCATTGATCGGGCGGTTACCGAGACACGGCAATACGCCAAGCGCCAGATGACGTGGTTCCGCAACCAGATGCAGGATTGGGTGGTGGTCGAGGCGGGAAATCCCGGTGCGTTGCTGGATGCAGTAGCTGGCGAAATCAGCCGAACAGCTTGAGCCCTGCGAACTTCACGAAGTGGCGGAAGTCACGGTCGCGCGCAATCAGCGTGATATCATTGTCGATGCATGCCTGCGCTGCAAGGGCATCGCCAAGACGCGCCTTGTGACCCTTGTGCAGCAGCATGCTGCGATTTCGGCCCGCCCTCTCCCAATATCCTTCACCAAGTGGAAGGATAGGGATGTCGACGAGGAAATCAGCAATGCGTGAACCGGCTTTCGGGTCACTCAGCAGTTCGGTAACGACCACGGGCGGAAGGACCAGGTTGCCGTCATTGAGTGTCTTGGCTACGGCCTTGGCATCGGGTTCCTCCTGGCCTTGCAGGAAGGCGATGATGCTTGAGGTGTCGGCTGAAATCATCAATCCTCGCCGCGCAACTCGTCTGCCGTCATCTCGAACTTGATCTTGCCCCGCAATTTCGCGAGCTCGCGGTAGGCGCGGGCGCGGCGGAGCAGCTCGAGGCCGCGGCGGACGGTTTCGGTGACACCCTCTCCCGTCTCGGCCTGGGCGGCGGCGAGCAGGTCTTCGGGGACGTGGACGGTGATCTTGCGGATGCTGTCTTCCATGCCATAACTCATGCCATAATTGATTATGGCATCGCAATGGTGCATGGGCTCTTGACGCGCTGCAACGAAACGGGTAGGGATTTGGTAATATTATTGCGAGAAAGTCGCTTTATGTGGAATTTTGTGCTTGTACTTGGACGTGCCGCTGAATCCTGGACCTGATCAGGGGTCCTTAGGAAGCAGCGGCGTATTGAAGGCCCCGACGGGGCCTTTTCTTTTGCTCGAGAGCCAGAACGATGAGTGCAGCAACTAGCCAGACCCAGGATCCGACCGGCGCCGAAATCGTGGTGCGGGCGCTGAAGGATCATGGCGTACGCCACATCTTCGGCTATCCCGGCGGTGCCGTACTGCCGATCTACGATGCACTGTTTCAGGATGACGGGATCGAACATATTCTCGTGCGGCATGAACAGGGGGCGGCGCATGCGGCGGAAGGCTATGCGCGTTCGACCGGCAAGCCGGGTGTGTTGCTGGTGACGTCGGGACCGGGTGCGACCAATGCGGTTACCGGTCTGACCGATGCCCTGATGGACTCCATCCCGCTCGTCTGCATCACGGGCCAGGTGCCCACGCATCTGATCGGCACCGACGCGTTCCAGGAGGCCGACACAGTGGGCATCACGCGTCCGTGCACCAAGCACAATGTGCTGGTGCGCGACGTCAAGGACCTGCCCCGTATCCTTCATGAGGCGTTCTACATTGCGACATCAGGGAGGCCCGGACCGGTCCTGATCGATATCCCGAAGGATGTACAGTTCAAGCGGGCGCCTTATGTGGGCCCGTCCAATATTCGCCATCGCACCTATCAGCCGCGCGTCAAGGGTGACCTTCGGAAGATCGAGCAGGCGCTGGATCTGATCGCGGCCGCCAAGAAGCCTGTGTTCTACACGGGCGGCGGGGTGATCAATTCGGGCAAGCTTGCCTCGCACCTGCTGCGCGAGTTCGTGCGCATGACCGGGTTTCCGATCACATCGACGCTGATGGGCCTTGGTGCTTATCCGGCCAATGATCCGCAGTGGCTGGGCATGCTGGGCATGCACGGCACCTACGAGGCCAACCTTGCGATGCACGACTGCGACCTGATGATCGCTGTCGGTGCGCGCTTCGATGACCGGGTGACGGGACGACTGGATGCGTTTTCTCCCAACTCCAAGAAAATCCATATCGATATCGATCCTTCCTCGATCAACAAGACCGTCCGCGCGGATGTGGGCATCGTGGGTGATGTCGCGCACGTGCTCGACGACATGATCCGTCTGTGGCGCGCGCGGCAGTTGCGCGTCGATGGGGCGGCACTGACCGCCTGGAAGCTGCAGGTCGATGGCTGGCGGGCGCGCAATTGCCTCTCGTACAAGACGTCGAAGGACGTCATCAAGCCGCAGCAGGCGATCGAGCGGCTCTATGAACTGACCAAAGGGCGGACGACCTACATCTCGACCGAGGTGGGCCAGCACCAGATGTGGGCGGCGCAGTTCTACAAGTTCGACGAACCCAACCGCTGGATGACGTCGGGCGGGCTTGGCACGATGGGTTATGGACTGCCGGCGGCGGTCGGGATCCAGGTGGCGCACCGGGATGCGCTGGTCATCGACATTGCGGGCGAGGCCAGCGTGCAGATGGTCATGCAGGAGCTTTCGACAGCGGTGCAGTTCGACTTGCCGATCAAGGTCTTCATCCTGAACAACAAGTACATGGGCATGGTACGCCAGTGGCAGCAATTGCTGCATGGGGGGCGCTACTCGCATTCCTATTCGGAGGCCCTGCCGGATTTCGTCAAGCTGGCCGAGGCCTATGGCGTCCTGGGCTTGCGGGCGACCACGCCTGATGAGCTCGATGACCGGATCAACGAGATGATCAACACCAATCGCCCGGTGCTGTTCGATTGCGTCGTCGACCAGATGGAAAACTGCTATCCCATGATACCGTCGGGTGCTGCACACAACGAGATGATCCTGAACGACGCCCCGGACGAGGCGAAGGTCAGTGAAGCGGGAAAGGTTCTGGTCTGAGCCATGAGCACTGCCAAGAGAGACGAACCCAAGTCGGCCTATTTCCTTGTCGAGGACAGGGATCGAGAGATCCGGACGACTTTCTGCGTGCTGGTCGACAACGAGGCTGGCGTGTTGGCGCGAGTGGTTGGTCTGTTTTCGGGCCGGGGCTACAACATCGAGAGCCTGACGGTCGCCGAAGTCGATCATCTGGACCGCACGTCGCGGATCACTATCGTGACCTCCGGTACGCCGGCGGTGCTGGAGCAGATCCGCCACCAGCTCGAGCGGCTTGTGCCGGTCCACAAGGTCTTCGACCTGACGGCCGAGCATCCGGGCATCGAGCGGGAGCTGGCGCTGGTGAAGGTCGCGGGTACGGGCGAAAAGCGCGTCGAGGCGTTGCGGCTGTCGGACGCCTTTCGCGCCCGGGTCATCGACACGACGCATTCGAGCTTCGTGTTCGAGGTTACTGGAAGTGCAGAGAAACTGGATGCCTTTGTCGACCTGATGAAGCCCCTGGGGCTTGTCGAGGTTTCCCGGACGGGTGTGGTTGCGATCAGCCGCGGGGCAGAGGCGATGTAGTGTTTGCGGGCCAGCCACTCGGCTGGTCCCCATTGTTTTCATCAATCGGAGGGTGTCGATGCGCGTGTACTATGACCGCGATGCGAATGTCGGTCTTATCAAGGGCAAGAAGGTTGCCGTCATCGGTTTTGGCAGCCAGGGTCATGCGCATGCGCTGAACCTGCGGGATTCAGGGGTCAAGGATGTCGTGGCGGCCCTGCGTCCGGGTGCGTCGGCCAAGAAGGCCGAGGCGCAAGGCTTCAAGGTCATGGATGTGGCCGACGCCGCGAAGTGGGCGGATGTCATGATGATGGTGACGCCAGACGAGTTGCAGGCGGACATCTATCGCGACAGCCTGCACACGAACATGAAAGAGGGTGCGGCGCTGCTGTTCGCGCACGGGTTCAATATTCACTTCAAACTGATCGAGGCGCGTCCCGACCTTGACGTGCTGATGGTGGCGCCCAAGGGGCCGGGGCATACGGTGCGCTCGGAGTTCCAGAAGGGTGGGGGCGTGCCCTGCCTGATCGCCATCCACCAGAATGCCAGCGCAAATGCGACGGAAATCGGCCTGTCCTATGCCAGCGCGATCGGTGGTGGGCGGTCCGGCATCATCGAGACGACGTTCCGCGAGGAATGCGAGACAGACCTGTTCGGCGAGCAGGTCGTGCTTTGCGGCGGTCTGGTCGAGTTGATCCGCGCCGGCTTCGAGACGCTGGTCGAAGCGGGCTATGCGCCCGAGATGGCCTATTTCGAGTGCCTGCACGAGGTGAAGCTGATCGTCGACCTCATCTATGAGGGCGGCATCGCGAACATGAATTATTCGATCTCGAATACGGCTGAATATGGCGAGTATGTCACGGGGCCGCGCATCATTACCCGCGAGACCAAGGAAGAGATGCGCCGGGTTCTCAAGGACATCCAGGCCGGGCGGTTTGCGCGGGACTGGGTGCTTGAAAACAAGGCGGGGCAGGCGAGCTTCAAGGCCATCCGGGCGAACAATGCCCAGCATCCCATCGAGGATGTCGGCCGCAAGCTGCGGGGCATGATGCCCTGGATCACCAAGAACAAGCTGGTCGATCAGGACAAGAACTGATCCCTTTGGGCTGTGGCTAAATCGCGTGTCGGCTTGCCCTTGGGGGTTGGCCGGTGCCACATCTTGCGCCTTCGTCAGGAACGATGTGCGCGAGGGAACGCCATGACACGTATCGGAACGCCGCTTTCTGCATCAGCCACGCGGGTCATGATGCTAGGGGCCGGGGAACTGGGCAAGGAAGTCGTCATCGAGCTGCAGCGGCTTGGCGTCGAGGTGATCGCGGTCGACCGCTACGCGAACGCGCCGGGGCACCAGGTTGCGCACCGGTCGCATGTCATCGACATGACGGACGGGACGGCCCTGCGGGCGCTGGTGGCGCGCGAGAAGCCGCATTTCATTGTGCCGGAAATCGAGGCGATTGCGACGGATGAGTTGGTTCGGCTCGAGGCCGAAGGCCTTGCCCGGGTCATCCCGACAGCGAATGCCGCGCATGTCACCATGAACCGGGAGCGCATCCGCAGGCTGGCGGCCGAAGACTGCGGGCTTGCGACGTCGCGCTATGCGTTCTGTTCGTCACTTGAAGAGCTGCAGGCAGCGATCGACGGGGGCATCGGGTACCCGTGTTTTGTGAAACCCGTCATGTCGTCGTCGGGCAAGGGGCAGAGCCGCATCAAGGCGCCCTCCGGCGTTGCGGCGGCGTGGGAGTATGCGATGGCAGCTGGCCGGGTAAAGCAGGCGCGCGTGATCGTGGAGAGCGAGATCCAGTTCGATTTCGAGATCACGTTGCTGACGGTCCGCCATGCCGGCGGCACGTCGTTCTGCGCCCCGATCGGGCATGTGCAGGTAGACGGGGACTATGTGGAATCGTGGCAGCCGCAGCCCATGAGCCCGATCGCCATCGAGCGGGCGCAGGCGATGGCACGAAAGATAACGGACGCGCTGGGCGGGGCTGGCATCTTCGGTGTCGAGCTGTTCGTGAGGGGTGACGAGGTGTGGTTCTCGGAGGTCAGCCCTCGTCCGCATGACACAGGTCTTGTGACCCTCGCCACGCAGTACCAGAGCGAGTTTGCCTTGCATGCGCGTGCCATCCTGGGGCTGCCGGTCGACACCAGCCTGCGCTCGCCCGGGGCGAGTGCCGTGATCTATGGTGGGGTCGATGCCACGGGCGTTGCGTTCGAAGGGGTTGCCCAGGCGCTTGCCGTGCCGGGAACCGAGCTGAGGCTGTTTGGCAAGCCGGAGGCTTTCCAGAAGCGTCGGATGGGGGTCGCCGTGGCGCGCGGTCCGGACGTTCAGACCGCGCGAGGAAATGCCAAGGCGTGTGCTGCCCTTGTGAAGGTCGTCACTTGATCGAGACGACGCCCATCAGGCTTGAGTAGTCGTCGGTCCAGATCGGGCTCTTCGGATCCGGCTTCAGCGGTTGCCATTTTCCGTTCTCGGCAATCCTTGAGAGTGCGGCCTTGTTGTTCGACAGGGCGATCCAGTGGGACGAGGTGATCATCTGCTCTGACTGTTCCTCGGTTGCCTGGAAGAGCTGCGCGATGCCCGAGAGGCCCGCGGCCCGCGCGGTGTTCGCCACGACCGGTTCGAGCTTGAGGTAGCGGTTCGAGATGTTGAACAGGATCACGCCGTCCGTTGCCAGCTTGGTGCGGGCGAGTTCAAGCGCCTCGCGCGTCATCAGATGGGTCGGGATCGAGTCCGAGCTGAAGGCATCCAGGATGAGGATGTCGAAGGCTGCGTTGGGCTCGTTGACAAGCGACAGGCGCGCGTCACCCGTGACGATGCGGGCGTTCGGTGTACAGTCGCTGAGGAAGCGGAACGTGCCGTGGTCCCTGGCAATGCTCACGACCAGCGGATCGATTTCGTAGAAGGTCCATGTGTCCGTGGGTGTGGAGTAGCACGCGGATGCACCTGATCCCATACCGACAACGCCGAAGCGCAGGCTTGGCGACAGGCCGCGCAGGGCGGTGAGTGCCTGTCCCAGCGGGCCCTCCTTGGCGTAATAGGTCAGCGGTGTCGGGCGGGCTTCGCCAACCCGTTGGGCGCCATGGATTGTGGTGCCGTGCGAGAGGATCACCTGGTTGATGTCCGGCTGCAGGTGCACACGGTAGGTGCCGAAGAAGCTGCGTGCCTGGTACATCAGGGCGCTGTCGAACCTGCCGATCAGCAGTGCAAGTACACAGGACAGGCCGAGAGCGAACCGCCAAGGGCGGTCCTGGAAGACATAGACAACGAACGACATCAGGCCAATAGCCAGGGCCATGACGAGCAGTGGCAGTTGCGAGAAGTCGTAGCTGAAGACGTGCATCGAGGCCACTGCCAGCACGGTGACCGCGGGGAGAACGAAGTCATATTTGCTGAATGACCAGCGTTCGGATGCTGGAACCATGAGCAGGCGAGTAAAGGCTGCCGCCGCCAATGTCAGGGGGTATTCGGCCACCGTGTCGAACGCCATCGGTGCAATAATGGCATTGAAGACGCCGCCAAGGGCGCCACCGAAGGACATCCAGAGATAGAATTCGGTCAGGTTGCCCGCCGGCGGTTTTGTCTCGACGAGGTCCGTGTGACGCATCAGCGCGATTGCGAAAAAGGCGAAGAGGCTGACGGCGAGGCCTATGGCGGTGGCGACCTTGAACCACATCATTGCTGCCAGAAGAACGATGGCCAGCGTTTCCACCTTGAGCAGTATAGAGCGCGCAATCAGAGGGCGGTCTGCGAATGCGACAATGAATGTCAGCAGATAGAGCGCCAGCGGGAACGCCCAGAGCAGGGGCATGGCTGCAATGTCGGTCGTAATGTGGGTGGTGACGCCGAGGAGCAGGCTTGAAGGCACAAATGAAAGCGCGACCCAACGGAAGCGGTCGAACGTGGTGATGCGCGCGGTGCTTGCGGCGGCCTGGGCCTGCACGGCCTGCGGTCGGACCTGGAGGGCCAGTGCCGCGAACCCGATCATCAGGGCAAGTACCAGGAACCCGATCGACCACAAGACGGTCTGCAGGCTGGTGCCGGCAAGGGGCTCTATCAGCAGCGGGTAGCCCAGGAGTCCTACAAGACTGCCGACATTCGAGGCAACGTAGAGCTGATATGGGTTCGAGGCTGCCGGGTGTCCCGACATCGAGAACCAGCGCTGCAGCAGAGGGGAGGTTGCGGCCAGGGCCGTGTAGGGCGCGCCAACTGTGACGGCAAACAGGCCAAACAACCAGAGGACCGGCATGCTGTCTGCTGGGGGGTGTATCCCGGTGGGTATGCCAATCGGCAGGGCCAGGGTGGCCAGCAGCAGGACGGCCATGTGGACGAGGACTTGTGCGCGAATGGGCAGAAATTGGCCGATCGCATGCGCGTAGAGGTAGCCCATCAGAAGCGCCGTCTGGAAGAACAGCAGTGTTGCTGCCCACACGGCTGGCGTACCGCCCATCAGCGGCAGCACCAGTTTGCCGATCATCGGCTGGACCCAGAAGAGCAAGGCTGCGGCCGTGAAGATGGCCGAAGTGGTCAGCGGGAAAATGATCTCGAGGAGCCGCTCTGGCAGCTGGCGTGCAGGGGTTTTCGCCGGCATTGGTTCCGGTGACGCGATGTTGCCCATGATGGTGGCCGCCCTTTTTTGTTTGCGGCATGAAAGCATACGGATGCTGACTATCGGGTTAGCGAAGGGTTTCGAAGTGATGAAAGGGGCAGGCGTGGTCTGGCGGCGGTGATGTCATGCGAAGGCTGCGATGAGGTGACGGAAAAAGCACTCGATGGGCGTGATTGGCATTGCGCCAGATGCCCGATTCGCCGTATTTAAATACGAGGGATTGTTTGGTTCGTGGCCTTGTGTTTCACCGGGCTTTAAGAACGGTCCCTTATGGTCAACGCCAGGTTATCGGGCTGGCGCGCGAGGCTGGGACGTCATGGTCGGTGCAGGTTGCATGGCAGGACATCAGGGTGCGGTTTTCGCACGCCCGATCCTGTGCGCCTGTGGAGGTCTTCGTCTTTCCTTCCGGATCGGGCTCGGGCTGCTGCTTAGTCGCCCCTAGGCGCACGATGGTCGCTGCAGATGCCCGAGGGGCGAAGCGGCCGGTGCCTAGGGGATCGAGACGGGTGACAGCCCCGGGCGCCAGATCCGAAACCGCGTGCAGGCGGGAAGTGAGTTCAGACCATGTCCAGTTCCAGCAGAGTTATCATTTTCGACACGACGTTGCGTGACGGCGAGCAGTCGCCTGGCGCGGCCATGAACCTTGAGGAGAAGCTCAAGATTGCCGCCATGCTCGACGATTTGGGTGTCGATGTCATCGAGGCCGGGTTCCCGATTGCCTCGAATGGCGACTTCGAAGCCGTGCAGGAGATATCCCGGATCGTGAAACGAGCCGTGGTGTGCGGCCTTGCGCGCGCTGGCATCAAGGATATCGATCGTGCCGGGGAGGCCATCAAGGGGGCTGCGCGGGGACGCATCCATACATTCATTTCCACCAGTCCTGTGCATATGAGGCACAAGCTTCAGCTTGAGCCCCATCAGGTGCTGGAGGCGGTGACCGCGAGCGTGACCCGTGCGCGAAACTGGATCGATGATGTCGAGTGGTCTGCCGAAGATGCCACGCGAACCGAGTTCGAATTTCTTTGCCGCTGCGTCGAAGCTGCCATTCGTTGCGGGGCGACCACGATCAATATTCCCGACACGGTCGGCTATGCCATACCCTCGGAGTACGCGGCACTTATCCGCGCGCTGATGGAGAATGTGCCCGGAGCCGAGCGGGTCGTGTTTTCAACCCATTGCCACAATGACCTTGGGCTTGCGGTTGCCAATTCGCTTGCGGGTATTGCAGCGGGCGCGCGGCAAATCGAGTGCACGATCAACGGGATTGGCGAGCGTGCCGGCAATGCGGCGCTGGAAGAAATCGTCATGGCGATGAATGTGCGGCAGGACATCCTGCCCTTCGTCACCGGGATCGAGACGACGCAGCTTGCGCGTGCATCGAAAATGGTCTCGAACGTCACGGGATTTCCCGTTCAGTTCAACAAGGCCATCGTTGGCAAGAATGCGTTTGCCCATGAGTCCGGCATTCACCAGGACGGTATGCTGAAGCATACGCAGACCTATGAAATCATGACGCCGGAGTCCGTCGGTGTGGCCAAGACATCGCTGGTGCTGGGCAAGCTCTCGGGGCGGCATGCTTTCAAGGACAAACTCGAGGCCATGGGGTATGAATTGGGGCCCAATGCCCTTGAGGATGCTTTCCGCCGCTTCAAGGATCTGGCAGATCGCAAGAAGCACGTGTTCGACGAAGACATCATTGCCCTTGTGGATGACGAGATTGCTCGTGGGCAGGACTCCATCCGCTTCGTGAACCTGCGTGTGGTCGCGGGCACGTTCGGCCCGCAGAGCGCGGAGCTTGAGTTGTCGATTGACGGGCTTACCCGCATAGGTGTTGCGCGTGGTGACGGGCCGGTCGACGCAATCTTCAATGCCATCAAGTCGCTCTACCCGCACGAGGCGACGCTCGCGCTGTTCGACGTGCACGCAGTTACCGAGGGAACCGATGCGCAGGCAGGGGTCACCGTCAGGCTTGTCGAGGAGGGGCGCAGCGTCACGGGACGCGCGGCCGATACCGATACGCTTGTCTCGGCAGCCAAGGCCTATGTCCACGCCCTCAACAAGCTGCTGGTGAAGCGTCTGAAAACGAAACCTGAAACCCTGACGGTGGCGCGCTAGCGCGCCACCTGCCCTGCGGGTGGCCCCTTGGGGACCATTCGCCAACAAGAAGACGTTGGAGACGCAAATGCTGTCTAGCCTGCTTGGAATGCTGTCCTCGGACATGGCTATCGACCTGGGGACTGCCAATACCCTGGTCTATGTGAAGGGGCGAGGCATCGTGCTGAACGAACCCTCTGTCGTTGCCATCATGAGCAAGAATGGCAAGAAGCAAGTGCTTGAGGTCGGCAATGCCGCGAAGATGATGCTGGGCCGCACGCCCGGCAACATCGAGGCGATCCGGCCCATGCGCGATGGCGTGATTGCGGATTTCGAGGTAGCGGAAGAAATGATCAAGCACTTCATCCGCAAGGTTCACAATCGACGCTCGTTTGCCAACCCGATGATCATCATCTGTGTACCATCGGGAGCAACGGCCGTCGAAAAACGCGCAATCCAGGAGTCAGCTCTGCAGGCGGGCGCCCGACGGGTCTACCTGATCGAAGAGCCGATGGCTGCCGCCATTGGTGCTGATCTTCCGGTGACGGAGGCGACGGGCTCGATGGTGGTCGATATCGGCGGTGGCACGACAGAGGTCGCTGTGCTGTCTCTGGGCGGGATCGTTTATGCGCGCTCGGTGCGGGTTGGTGGCGACAAGATGGACGAGGCCATCATTTCTTACATACGGCGGCAACACAATCTCCTGATCGGGGAGGCTTCGGCTGAGCGCATCAAGAAGGAAGTGGGCTGCGCCAAGGCTCCCGAGAATGCGAGCGAGGTGCGCATCGATATCAAGGGACGAGACCTTCTGAATGGTGTCCCAAAGGAAATCACGATTACACAGGCGCAGATTGCTGACGCCCTCCAGGAGCCGGTCAGCCAAATCGTCGAGGCGGTCAAGGTCGCGCTCGAGGCTACTCCGCCCGAGCTTGCTGCCGATATCGTTGAAAAAGGCATCGTCATGACGGGTGGCGGTGCGCTGCTGACCAATCTGGATCAGGTGCTGCGCGATCGTACCGGGTTGCCTGTGTCGATCGCGGATGAGCCGTTGTCGTGCGTGGCCCTGGGGACCGGTAAGGTGCTCGAGCATCTCAATACACACAAGCAGGTCCTGTCTTCGGTCTATTACTGATCAATGCGGTCTTCTGTTCATGGCGTGGAACTCCAAGCGACGCAGAACATCCGGGCTCTGGGCCTTTGTGCTCGAGAACCGCATGCTCGCGCTTTTGTTCGTTGCCGGGATGGCGTTGCTTGTGTTCAGTCGCGGCCAGGGTGAGCTGACGACTGCTGTGCGTGGCCTTGCCGATGATGCTGCAGCGTCGGTGCTCGACCTGATTTCCGGGCCTGCCGCAACCGCAAACCGCTGGATCGAGGGCGTCGGAACATTCTTTTCGGTCTACGAAGAGAATCAGCGTTTGCGTGACGAGAACGCCAAGCTTCGCATGGCGCAGAGCGAACTGGGAAAGCTGCAACGCGAGGTGAAGCGCTACGAGAGGCTGCTCCGCGTTCCTGTCGAGGCGCCTGTAGCTGGTGTGGCTGGCCGGGTAATTGCCGACATGTCCGGGCCGTTCATGCGGTCCGTGATTGTAAGCGTCGGGCGCGAGCAGGGGGTGATGAAGGGGCAGGCGGTTGTTGACGATCGTGGTTTGCTGGGGCGTGTCATTGGCACGGGCAGGCGTTCATCGCGGGTGCTTCTGCTCACCGATCCCAATAGCCGCATTCCTGTCATAGTCGAGGGTGCGAACCTGAAAGCCATCATGGCGGGCGATTCATCGGACCGGCCGATGCTCTCGTATCTCCCTCCGGGATCGCGTTTGACTGCCGGGGCTCGTGTGCTCACAACTGCCGACGGTGGTGCGCTGCCGCCAGGTGTGGTCGTGGGTGTTGTGGTCCGGGGGGCGGGATCTCCGCGGGTTGAATTGTTTACAAGCGAGCGGCGCGCTGATTTTGTCAGGGTGCTTGATTATCAAGCACCTGTCGATGTCGATGCCGGGGGGGATGTGCCGCCGCCAGCTGTACCCGGCGCGGTGCGCGTGCCATCGTCCTTTCCGGGAGGTGTGCCACCGCTGTCGGGTTCCATACCGAGGCCCGGCGTCTTCCAGCTTGTGGGGCCGGGTGTCCGATGATCGAGACAGTGCACGCAGCCTATATGAAGCTTGTCCAACTCTGCTGGCGGTCACTGCCATTGCTGATCACTGTCGGTCTCATGCTTGTTGCTGCGGTACCCGTTCATGTTCTGCATGGCGCGGTGCCCTTGCCCGATATCGCCGCGCTGAGTCTTTACTTCTGGGCGATCAATGGACCCGTTTTCATGCCGCCCTGGGCGGTATTCCTTTTGGGCCTGACGCATGACCTGCTGTCTGGGACTCCCCTGGGCTTCTGGGTTGTCATCTATCTTGCCGCCTATGGTTTCACGCTCACGCAGCGGGTGTTCTTTCGCGGGCGAACCGGTATCGGCGCGTGGTTGGGTTTTGCGCTGGTCATCATGCTTGTGACGAGCCTTGCGTGGTTCATGGGCATGGTCTTGTTCGAGCGATGGGTTCATCCTCTGGAGCTTGCGTTGCAGGCGCTGGTCACGCTTGTGCTCTATCCATTGTTTGCGCGCGTGTTTTCCCTGCTCCGCCGGCTGCTGACCACTGCGCCCGAAAGCGCGTGACAGGACAGGTGCCCTGATGATGGATGGTCGCGACAGTGTTCGTTTCAGAGCCTTCACCCGGCGGACTGCCATCCTTTCGGCGGGAACGCTTGGCCTGTTTGGCCTCCTGACTGGACGGATGTTCCAGCTCTCGGTCGTCGAACGCGAGCGATTTGCCATGATGGCGGAGGACAACCGGATCAACCTGCAGCTTCTTGCGCCGCGGCGTGGTCGCATCTTCGACCGGTTCGGTGTGGAGCTTGCCAGGACTGCCCAGAATTTCCGGTTGTTACTGACCCCGGAGCGCACGCCTGATCCGGCGGCAGCGCTTGAACGCGTGGCCTCGCTGATCGATATCTCACCTGCGCGCATCCAACGCGTCCTGCGCGAGGTGCGCCGGTCCAAGCCGTTCAACCCGGTGCTCGTCGCCGAGGGTTTGAGCTGGGATGAATTCGCTCGGGTCAATTTGCACGCTGCGGACCTGGCGGGATTGACACCCGATGTCGGGGAGTTGCGCTCGTATCCGTTCGGGCCCTGGCTCAGCCATGTGCTGGGATATGTTGCGGGCCCAACCGACAAGGACATCGAGGAAGAGCCCGAGTTGCTCTCGCTGCCCGGGTTCCGCATTGGCCGTTCGGGGGTTGAGAAGGCTGCCGACGTGGCGCTGCGCGGGAAGCCTGATGCTGCGCACAATGAGGTCAATGCGCATGGTCGCGTAATCCGCGAGCTGGCTCGCACCAAAGGCAAGTCGGGGGATGATGTCGTTCTGTCGCTAGACATGGAAGTGCAGAAGCTGGCGCAAGAAAAGCTTGCGGGGCAGAGCGGTTCGGTCGTTGTCATGGACGTGAACACGGGTGAACTCATTTCGATCGTCTCTGCGCCAGGGTTTGATCCCAATGAGTTCACGACGACGGTCTCTGCGAAAGTCTGGCGGGCGCTTAATGAGGATCCGCTCAAGCCGCTTCTGAACAAGGCAATCACGGGAATGTATCCTCCGGGCTCGACCTACAAGCCGATCGTTGCGCTCGCGGCTCTTGCTTCGGGCGCCATGACGCCGCATACGCGTGTGCATTGTTCCGGGGCAACGTCGCTGGGCCGGCACGTCTTCCACTGCTGGAAGCGGGGTGGACATGGCAGCATGGACATGACGCTGGCGATGAAGCATTCGTGCGATGTCTATTTTTACGAGTGCGCTCGTCGTACGGGCATTAATGCGATCGCGGCAATGTCGCATCGGTTTGGTGTCGGTGAGGCGTATGGTTTGGAGATTCCCGGCGAGAAAAAGGGGCTGATGCCTGATCCGGCCTGGAAGAAGCGTGCGCGTAACGATATCTGGCGGGACGGCGATACCTACAATGTCGGTATCGGGCAGGGTGCTGTGCTGATGACGCCACTGCAACTCTGCGTCATGACGGCACGACTTGCCAATGGGGGCCGGGCAGTGTTGCCGCACGTCATAAAGTCGTTTGGGGGCAAGCCGCATGTGCGTCCGACCGTCGGAGACATCGGGCTTGATCCTGAGCATGTTGCCATCGTGCACAACAGCATGGATGCCGTGACAAACCAGGGCGGTACAGCCGCGCGATCCCGCCTCGACGTCGAGGGTTTCGACATGGCTGGAAAGACGGGCACAGCGCAGGTCCGTCGGTTGACTGCAGCCTTACGGGGGCGTGATCCGAGCACCATTCCCTATGAACTCAGGGATCATGCCCTCTTCATCGCGTTTGCGCCGGTGATCAATCCGCGCTACGCCATTTCGGTTGTCGTGGAGCATGGTGGCGGCGGTTCGCGCGCGGCCGCGCCCATCGCCAAGGATGTCATGACGCTGGTTGCCCAGCGCAATCCCTCGAGCAAGCCATTATTCGTTCCCCCGTCTCGGGATGCGGAAGCGGGTCTTCCATCCGCCGGGCCCCGCCATGGCACTTGATGACGGCTTTGCGCCAGTCGGTCGTGAGCTGCGCATTGCCGGTAAGCTGCGCCGACTGAACTGGTCTGTGGTTGCGCTTGTCACGATCATCTCGATGATCGGGTTCGCATTGCTCTATTCCGTTGCAGGCGGAAATTTCGAGCCTTGGGCTGGCCGACAGATCACGCGCTTTGGTGCAGGTTTCGTCGTGATGCTCGTGGTTGCACTGATCCATGTCCGGATTTGGTACCGGCTTGCCTATCCGATTTATGGCGCCTCTCTCCTTTTGCTGGTTGCGACTGAATTTGCTGGTCGGATGGGAAAAGGTGCCGAGCGCTGGATCGAGATCGGGCCTGTACAATTGCAGCCCTCGGAGTTGATGAAGATCGCCCTGATCCTGGCCCTGTCGCGGTTCCTGCATGGCGTTTTGCTTGATGATGTCTCACGACCCTCGCGGCTGTTGCCTGCGCTGTTGCTGATCCTTGTTCCTGCCGGGCTCGTGCTCATCCAACCCAATCTTGGCACGGCAACTATCCTGATGGTTGGGGGGTGCGGATTGATTTTCCTGGCAGGTTTGTCGTGGAAGATCATTATTCCAGTGATCGCGCTTGGTCTTGCAGTCATTCCGCTGGGATGGGAGTTTGCGCTGAAGGACTATCAGAAACAGCGTGTGCAGACCTTTCTTGACCCGGACAGCGATCCCCTTGGGGCCGGCTACAACATCACGCAGTCGAAGATCGCACTTGGATCCGGGGGGCTTCTCGGGAAAGGGTTTGGGCAGGGAACGCAAAGCCGTCTCAACTTCCTGCCGGAGAAACAGACGGATTTCATCTTTACTGTCCTTGGAGAGGAGTTCGGTCTTGTCGGCCTGCTGGTGCTTATGAGCCTCTATCTTTTGCTTCTGGCGCAGGGGGTCAGGATCGGCCTGAAGGCGCGCAGCCAGTTTGGCCGACTGGTCGCGATGGGTGTCTGCCTCAACTTCCTGCTCTACATCCTGATCAACACCTCCATGTCCATGGGGATGATACCGGTCGTGGGGATCCCGCTGCCACTCGTATCCTATGGCGGTACGGCACTGTTGACCGTGCTGATCGGGTTCGGGTTGATGCTGTCTGTACAGGTCCATCGCAATACCGAAATTCCGAGGGGCGCCTGATCCCTCTGGACAGGCTTAATGCCGCCTGCAAGTGTCCACCCTTCAATGCGGAGAGGCTGTCATGTTCAAGGATACGTGCTGGTGGATTACGGGGGCATCATCCGGGATCGGTGCTGCCCTCGCGGAGGCACTCTCTGGGGAGGGGGCGCGGCTGGTACTCTCTGGACGCAATGTGAATGCCCTGCAGGAGGTACAGTCTGCCTGCAAGACTGAGACCCTGGTCCTACCCTTCGAGGCGACAGACTATGGCGCTCTTCCCGATGTCGTCGACAAGGCGTGCGCATGGGCAGGCAAGGGGGGGGGACGCCTTGATGGTCTTGTGAACAACGCTGGCATCTCGCAGCGCTCGGTTGCAGTAGAGACCGTGTTCGACGTCTATCAAAGAATTATTGCGGTCGACCTTCTTGCGCCCATTGCGTTGACGCAGGCCCTGTTGCCACGCATGATCGCTTCTGGTGGCGGGGACATCGTGGCCATTTCAAGCGTGGCAGGGATTGTGGGTGCGCCTCTGCGGACTGCCTATAGTGCCGCCAAGCATGGATTGATCGGCTATCATGACAGCCTGCGCGCAGAAACTGCGCAGCAGGGGGTGCGGGTTCTGGTCGTGGCGCCAGGTTCGGTGAGGACCAATGTCTCCCGCAACGCGCTGGGTGCGACCGGTGAGGCCCGTGGTGTCAGCGATGCGGCCATCGACAATGGGCTTGGACCCGATGCGCTGGCGGCTCGCATTCTCGATGGCGTCAGGGCAGGCGCGCGGGAACTGGTGCTGGCCGAGGGCATGGAAGCCGAGATCGTCAAGCTCAGGCGGCAGAACCCTGATGCGCTGTTCGACCTGATGGCGCAGATGTTCGCGGCTGGCTATGCCCAGCGCATGGGGGCTGAAAAATCCGGGGGTGGCTGAGGCCGCGCGGATTTGCGCCATTCTTTCCCAGTGTTTTCTGAGAGGCTTTTCTGGACAGGCGTGGGCGTGCTTGGTATACGCACGCCTCTTTCGCGGTGGCTCTTTCGGGATCCGACGTGATGCGCGGTCGGGTTCTCCGGCGTCTGGCGCGGGTGATTAGCTCAGATGGTAGAGCAGCTGACTCTTAATCAGCGGGTCGCAGGTTCGATTCCTGCATCACCCACCAATCTTCCTCATTGTGTGTCCGATGCCCCGAATGTTCTCAGGTATTCGTGGATCTGCGTGTCCCACTGGGCTTGCGCACGCGCGCGTGTGCGCGCGGCTTCGGCCATCCTGCGTTCGCCGCGTGCGTCGGTGATCAGGCGATCGAGCTTTTCGGCCACGTCGTCGATGTCTCGTGGCAAGCAGAGGAGCCCTGTCTCGCCGTCCCTGACAGCGTCAACGGCACCACCGTCACGCGTTGCCAGGGCTGGCAGTCCGTACCAGCCTGCCTCCAGGTAGACGATCCCGAAGCCTTCCACAGAGTTTCCTTCCCTGCGTGTTGGCATGGCAAAGACATCTGATACGGCGTAGAGCGCAGCTTTGCGGCCAGAGGCAAGTGGTCCCAAAAACCTGACTGCTTGGTCAACCCCGAGGTCTTTTGCCAGTGTCTGCAGGCGGGGTAGGTCATCGCCTCCGCCACCAACCAGATAAATGAGGGATGGGTGCTTGCGAAGTAAGGTGGGCAGGGCTTGCAGGACGCTGTCGATCCCCTTTCTCGGTTCGAGCCGTGACAGGGTTGTCACGACGGGGCGGCTACCTGAGACGACCGAGGCGAGGGCGGCGACATCGTCCGGAGGCGCCTCCGGCTGCGGGCCAATCGGTGGGTTGATCACGACCAGCTTCGTTCGGTCCGGGTCGAGGTAAGGCTGTGCGAGGGTGGCCGTGTAGGTTGAGCTAGCAATGACTGTGCGCGCCTTTGCCATTGCCTTGCGTATGCGCCTTGTCTTGGATGGGCTTGGCGAGGCTGGAAATTCCATGCCATGGGCGAGCACGGAGATCGGGGCACGCGTTGTGCCGAGGTGTTCGATGCTTTTCCATGAGTCCGCGAAGATGCCCTGCACGTCGGTGCGTCTGCTTTCCCGCGTGACCACAATGGCCTTGCGCAGGCGACGCAGCGGCTTGAAACCCCCAAAATGCCGTAACTCATAGCCCGTATGGATCATGTCGCCAGAATTGCCTGCGACATCTGCGTAAACCTTTACGTTTATGCCCTGTGCGGCGAGGCTTTGCGCAAGGCCGCCCATGAGGTTCTCGATTCCACCCAGTTTGGGCGGGAAACACTGCGTCGTGATGATGATCATGGGTCCTGCGGATCAATCATGCCTGTTCTGGGCTGGCTGTCGTGCGGCCACCCGGAAATCGCGCGGCACATTGGCGGTACCTATCATTTCAAGGGCTTGATGTCCCAGCGGTTCTCCACGATGTTCAGGGATTGTTACGGTGTGAGGCTCATCTCATGGTTGTCCCATGGGTCGAGCCTATCTTGATCCAGGTCAACCGATCGTTGGCTTGTGCATGCCATAGTCTGCCAGAAATCGGGAGGTTCCATGAAAAATTTGCTTGTTGCGCTGGATGAGACTCCTGCGGCCCAGGTGGCACTTGAGTTGGCGGTCCTCATGGCCGGGCGCCATGGTAGCCAGTTATCGGGCCTCGGCATTGTGGACCTTGATTACTTCGCAGGCTCGGAGGCGGTTCCTCTTGGGGCGTCGGCTTACAAGCAGCGCGCTGATGCCGCTCGTCTGGAGCGGGCTCACAAGT
The DNA here is from genome assembly GCA_964483585.1 of uncultured Flavobacteriaceae bacterium. Taxonomy (GTDB): domain Bacteria; phylum Pseudomonadota; class Alphaproteobacteria; order Micropepsales; family Micropepsaceae; genus SZUA-430. Next base: position 58,053 of record CAZABH010000003.1, on the reverse strand, counting down.
CGGCGCGGATCCTGCTGGATGGTTTCAAGGCGCGATGCGAGCAGGCAGGGATCGCGAACAGGATGTTCGAAATGGAGGGCGATCCCGTTGCTCTCGTGCAGTCGGTGTGCGCGCAGCATGATGTCGTGTTTGTCGGCCGGGATAGTTCCTTCCATGGTGTCGACGAGGGACGTGTCACGCGTCCCGTCAGTCGGTTGCTGCAACTTCAGTCGCGGCCGGTGATCGTCACGTCCCAACCCGCGCAGGCGACGGGTCGCGTTCTGGTTTGCACCGATGGCAGCATTGCTGCATCGCGCGCCTTGCAGCTGTTTGTGCTCCTCGGGCTGCCGCGCTTATGTGACGTTCACATCGCGTGTGTCAGCCACGATGCCCGATTGTCCCAGCGTGTTCTTGACGATGCCCGGACCTATCTTTCCCTGTACGGGCATGGTTCGACCTTGCATGCGCTGTCCTCGTCAGCCAATCCGAAAGATGTCATACTGGAGACGGCGCGAACGCTTGGCGTGGACATGCTTGTGATGGGTGCCTATGGGCATCGCGGGTGGCGTGAGACGCTGCTTGGTTCCTTCACAACCGGTTTGTTGTCGCAGAGCCCCTATCCGCTGTTCATTTACCACTGATCCCGGCTTGGCGACCGGCAGCAGCCGGTGCCAGACCGTTGTTCAGGGCCCAGATGGCGGCTTGGGTTCGGTTGGAAACGCCAATCTTTCTCATCAGGGTTTTCACGTGCGCCTTGACGGTTGCCTCGGTGATGTCGAGTGCCTGTGCGATGGTCTTGTTCGGTGTTCCACCCGCCAGATGGCGCGTAATCGCCATCTCCTGAGGTGACAAGGGCAAGTCGCGGCCCGCTGCGCCGAGGCGTGGTGGCTGGTGCGGGCTTGGTATCCGGACCAGCAGCTCGGAGAGCTCTGAGGGAAAGACCTTCTCGCCGGCAAGCAGAAGCCTTATCGACTCGATCAAGGCTCCTGGCATGATCCGCTTCAGCACATAGCCGTGAGCGCCGGCTGCGAAGGCTTCTGCCAACGCTGTCGGTTCGGCCGTGCTGGCCAGCACCATGATCCTCATGTGGGGGTTAAGCGTTATGGCCTTGCTGATAGGGTCAGAGCCCTGTGCCCCGTCCAAGACGAGCAGATCCGGATCTGGGGGGCTGGTCGCGCCGCGGTCCTCGATGCTGATGATGTCGGGCGCGTCCTCAATCGAGTCACCCTCGCGAACGATGACGAAGCCTGCGGACGCCAATTGCGCACGCAGTCCGAATCTTCGAACGGGCTGGTCGTCAACGAGCCATACCGTGGGATGTCCGAGTCTTTCAGGTCGTTGTGTCATGCGGGGGGGGGATTTCGAGGGACAAGGTAAACATGCAGTTAGGAAGTAATTCTCCGCTTTACAAGGGCAGCTTGTTCTCATTCTTCGGCGTTCGCCTGTGACCTGTCGACCCCTGGTCATCCGTATGCGCTTTCTTATGTTTTTGGCGCGATACTCGTTCACTTTCCTGCCAGACTCGGGGTCGAAGATGACGCAGCCTTTGCAAATCGAAGAACTGGATCAGAGCCTGCGCGCGCGCGGGCAGATTGACGCGCAGCATGCGCTGAGGCTGAGACAGATGATTTATGCGCGGGACAAGGTCGGGCAGGGTGGTGCCGAGATCCTGTTTCGACTGGATCAGGCGTGCCCGCGCAAGCACCCTGCCTTCGAGGCGCTGTATGTCGAGGCGCTTACGGATTATTTTGTCTGGCAAAGCGAGCCGCGTGGGCATGTCGATGCGGAACAAGCGCAGTATCTGATCGCGCATGTTTTCAAGGACGGGCATGTCTCCAGCCGCACTGAGCTCGAGTTGTTGCTTAACATTGTCCATTGGGCCGTCAGCGTTCCTGACGAGCTATCCATTCTTGTCATCGAGGCTGTCCGGCAGCAGGTTCTTCTGTCCAGCGAGGCTGCGTCGGGCCTCAATCGTCCGGCCTTCAGCGTGTCGGCTGCTGATGTCGCGATCCTGCGCAAGGCGCTGTATGCGCCAGCGGGTGATCGCAGTTTGCTTGTCTCACGCCGCGAGGCGGACATGTTGATTTCGCTCAATGATGCGACTGCCTCGGGCGCCAATGATCCTGCGTGGCAGGAGTTCTTTTGCCTGGCGCTTGCCAACCACCTGCTCAATCCCATGAAGGATCCGGCATTGCCGGGACATGATGCGGCTCTGGCGCGCGAGCGCTGGCTGGATTCGCGCGGGTCGATTGGTTCCATGCTGGCCAGTAGCGCCAAATCCCTCGTGGGTGGCAATGTCCCCTTCATGGATGTCTGGCGTGAGCTTGATCCCACGGGTGCGGAGCAAGCCCGGGCTGAGGCGGTTGCGTTGCGCGAAGAGACCGAGCGGCGCCTCGCGTGCGAGCGGATCGACGCAGAGGAGGCTGTCTGGCTTACCGAGCGCATGCTTGCGGCTGGCAGCATCGATGAAAACGAGCGTGCATTGCTCGTCTATTTGCGTGCGCACGCCCAGCATATCGACCCAGCTCTGGAGCCGTTGCTTACGAGAGCAGGCGTCTAGATCGCAATCTGTCGGGGCAGCCGTTGTCGCGGTTGATGTGCCTTGCTAAACCGTGTTCGTCAGTGGGTAGGGCGAGCAGGTCATGGAAGCGTTCGAATTCGATCTGGTTACGATCGGTGCAGGATCGGGTGGTGTGCGGGCGAGCCGAATGGCGGCGGCGCATGGTGCCAAAGTAGCTGTCGTTGAATCCTATCGGGTGGGTGGAACGTGCGTGATTCGGGGCTGTGTGCCCAAGAAGATCATGGTGTATGCGAGCCGCTATGCCGAGGACTTCGAGGATGCGAGCGGTTTTGGATGGCAAGTTGGGCCGCGTGATTTCAGTTGGGAGAAGCTGATCGCCAACAAGGATCGGGAGATCGCGCGGCTGGAGGGGCTCTACCGCAAGAACCTCGCGGGTGCCGGCGTCACGCTGATCGAGGATCGTGCTGTTGTGGCGGGACCCCACCGGGTTCGGCTTTTGGCGTCCGGTCGGGAGCTTTCAGCGCGGCACATCCTGTTGGCGACGGGCGGGCAGCCCTTCGTGCCGCCGGAGATCGCTGGCCGTGAGCTGGCGATTACCTCGAATGAGGCCTTCCATCTTGCCGCACAGCCGCGCCGGGTCATGGTCGTGGGCGGTGGCTACATCGCCATCGAGTTTGCCGGCATCTTCAATGGTCTTGGGAGCCAGACGGTGCTCGTGCACCATGGTGCGGACGTGCTGCGGGGCTTCGACCCCGAAATCCGGGCACGGATGCGTGCGGAGATGCAGAAGCGAGGCATCGAGGTTGCGCTCAATGCCGCCGTTGTTTCGATCAGGGCCGAGGGTGGCGCCAAGCGCGTAACGCTGTCGGATGGGGCCGCACACCTTGTCGATGAGGTGATGTTTGCCACGGGGCGGCGGCCTTGCACGCACGAGCTCGGGCTCGAGGTGTGCGGTGTCCAGCTTGATGGTGCCGGTGCCGTGGTCGTGGACGGCTTCGGGCAGTCGAGCGTGAAGGGCATTCATGCCGTCGGCGACGTCACGAACCGGGTCAACCTGACGCCGGTTGCCATCCGCGAGGGTGCGGCCCTTGCCGAGACGCTGTTCAACAGCAATCCCACCACGGTCGATCATGCCGACATTCCGACGGCGGTCTTTGGAACGCCTGAGATCGGCGTCGTCGGATTGCCTGAGGATGCTGCGCGGGCGCAGGGCTACGCCGTCGACATCTACAAGACCGCCTTCCGGTCCATGCGCGCGACCATGTCGGGGCGTGATACACAAGTCTTCATGAAGCTTGTCGTCGATGCGGACAGCCAGCGCGTTCTCGGCTGTCATATCCTGGGCGAGGCAGCGGCGGAAATGATCCAGTGCGTGGCGATTGCCGTGAAGATGCGTGCGACGAAGCGGGACTTTGATGCGACGGTGGCCTTGCACCCGTCGGCCGCCGAAGAGCTGGTGCTTCTCAAGACGAAGGCCTAGGCCTTTGCTGGCCGCCAACCCATGATCGCGAGCGCGTTGCCATCGGGGTCGCGGAAGAAGCGGATGGCGTGCTCCTTCCCTTCGGCCCGCTGCACGACGTCGGCGGGCCGATCGAACTTCAGGCCGCGGGCTTCGAGCGCGGCTTCGGTCTCGTGCCAGTCGCCTGCATCAAAGTAGATGTAGGTGTTGTTCTGAAGTTTTTCGCTGAGGCGGCTCTCGCCCAGCATGAGACGCGTGCCACCAACATCGAAGAACGCCATGCCGGGAACTTCAAACATGAGTTTCAGGCCCAGCGTGTCCCTATAGAAGGTCACGGCTGCAGCCAGGTTCTGCGTTGTCACGGCAATCTGCGCGATGTTGGTCAGCGATGTCATCCCGGCCTCCTTGTCCAGGCCCGTTTTAAGGATCGACGATCCGTCCGTCCAATGCAAGAGGACCCGCCGTTCGCGGGCGGGTCCTCGAGTGATTCCGATACAGAATTGAACTACTGGCCGCGGGGTATCTGCAGGAAGGGTACCGCTGAACCAGGCACGAAGGTCGACGGGAGCTTGCCGTCCCACTTTTCGGTTGCTGCAAGGGCAACCAGGCTCGGGTTTTCGCGCAGCGCGTTGGCCTTGGCCTGGATCGCGGACGCTTCGGCCTCGCCCTTCAGCTTGATGGCGTCGGCTTCGGCCTTGGCAGCTGCGAGGCGTGCCTGTGCGTCGGCCTGGGCCTGGACGACGACTTTCTCGGCGTCAACCTTCTTTTGGGCCAGTTCCTGCATGGCTTTTCGGACTGATGCTTCCGCCTGGGCCGTGGCTTCGATGGCTTGCTCGTAGGCGTCGGAGAATTCAATATTCTCGATCTGAACACCTTCAATAATGATGCCATTCGGCATGTTCTGGCGGATGTTGTTCTCGACCTCGATGCCCAGCTTGTCGCGTGAGTTCACGATCTCTCTGGCGTCGTACTTGCCGAAGATTTCCTTGAAGCGCTTCTGGATGACGGGGCTGATGATGCTGTCGACGAAGTTCTCGCCGTAGCGCGAGTAGACTTCGATCGCCTTGTTGCCGTCGACCCGATAGTTCACGGAGACCAGATTGTCCGCTGCCTGGATGTCGCGCGAATAGGCGTTCACCTGACTGTAGCTCTGCTTCTTGGTTCGGGTCGAGAACGTCACGACCCTGTCCATGAAGGGGATGACGATGTGAAAGCCGGGTTGCATCGTGCCGACCGCTTCACCAAAACGCAGGCGTACGCCAATGTTGCCCTGGTCGATGGTCGTAAAGCCCGACCAGACGACGACGCCAGCAACCACTGCGGCAATGATAAGGGGGGCTCTTACGAGCCCGCCGAGTTCTGGCATGGATGGTCCGCCTTTGCCGCCTGTGCGTGGCGTGAAGATGTTCGACATTTCTCGCGTATCTCCTCAAATCCGCTCGTGGGTCCGCAGGTTGCGGGGCGGTGCTGCCTTAGATGGGTGTGGAATACAGGGGTTCAATTCTCGCGGAAAAGCTTTTCAGGGTTGATAATAGTTGCAAATGAAACTATTTTGTCGCAACACCTTAGGTTGAAGGAGAGCTGAAATGGCTGATTTGTTCGACAATCCGATGGGCACAGACGGTTTCGAGTTCATCGAGTACACCGCTCCGGATACGGCCGCGCTGGGTCACTTTTTCGAAACGATGGGGTTCCGGCTTGTTGCGCGTCACCGGTCGAAGAATGTCGCGCTGTACAGGCAGAACGATGTGAACTTCATCGTGAATGCTGAGCCTGACAGCCATGGTGCGCGGTTTGCGCGTGCGCACGGACCATCGGCATGCGCGATGGCATTCCGGGTCAAGGATGCGGGCAAGGCCCACGCGCGGGCGCTCGAGAATGGAGCGAAGCCTTTCCAGGCAAAGGTCGGCCCGATGGAGCTCAACATTCCTGCGATCGAGGGCATTGGCGGAAGCGTGATCTACTTTGTCGACCGATATGGACCCGGCAGGGTCTCGATCTATGACATCGACTTTGTGCCGACGGATCCTGTGCGCGGCTTCCGGCATGAGGGCGCAGGCCTCACTGAGATCGACCACGTTACGCACAATGTCTATCGCGGCAACATGGACCTGTGGGCTGGATTTTACGAGCGGCTCTTCAACTTTCGCGAGATCAGGTATTTCGACATTGAAGGCAAGCTCACCGGTCTCAAGAGCCGGGCGATGACAAGCCCATGCGGCAAGATCCGCATTCCGATCAATGAGAGTTCCGACGACAAGTCCCAGATCGCCGAGTATCTTGAGGAGTACAAGGGCGAAGGCATCCAGCATATTGCCCTGTCGAGTGAAGACATCCATGCTTCGGTCGAGAGCCTGCGCCGGTCTGGCGTCGCATTCCAGTCGACGATCGAAACTTATTTTGAAGGGATCGATCGCCGTGTGCCCGGACACGGCGAGGATGTGGAGCGTCTCAAGCGTAACCAGATCCTGATTGATGGCGGACCTGATTCCGGGCTGCTGCTCCAAATCTTTACCCAGAATGCGATTGGTCCAATTTTCTTCGAGATCATCCAGCGCAAGGGCAACCAGGGTTTTGGCGAGGGTAATTTCAAGGCGTTGTTCGAGTCGATCGAGCTCGACCAGATCCGTCGCGGGGTGCTGCAGGCATGAGCAAGAACTGGATCAGTTTTCCTCGCGTCGAGGGTCGCGCTTCGCGACAGGCGCATGCCGATTTGCCGGAAGGGACTTACGAGCGCGAGATCGGGCGTGAGGGGTTCTTCGGTCCGGCGACGCACATGTATCACGCGCATATGCCAACGGCATGGACGTCGTTTGAGGGGCCGCTCAGGCCTCATGCCTATGACACGAACCGTCTGGCAGACGGCGCAGGATCGCCCTATCTGCTGTCGCCGCTTCTTTTGAACGGTAACACGTCCCTGCGCCTGTGGCATACCGATCAGCCTATGTCGGAGCTCGTGCGCAATATCGACGGTGACGATTTGCTGTTCGTCCACGCCGGGTCAGGAGACCTATTCTGCGACTTCGGGCACATGGCGTTTCGTGATGGCGACTATGTGCTGCTGCCGCGTGGAACCATGTGGCGTATCGAGCCCAAGGGGCGGTGCTCTATCCTGCTGATCGAAGCCACCGACAGCGCATACCGATTGCCTGATCGCGGCATGCTCGGCGAACACGCCCAATTCGATCCTGCCATCCTGGACACGCCGCACATCGACGATGCGTTCCTGAAGCAGCAGGGCGAGCGGACCTGGCGCGTGCAGGTCAAGCGGCGCGGACAGATGTCAACCATCACCTATCCCTTTAATCCGCTGGATGCGCAGGGCTGGAAGGGGACCTGCGTTCCGGTCAAGTTGAACTGGCGCGATATTCGTCCCATCGTCAGTCATCGCTATCATCTGCCACCATCGGTTCATACCACCTTCCTGGCGGACAAGTTCGTTGTCTGCACATTCGTGCCTCGCCCGATCGAGAGCGATCCCGGTGCGCTGAAGGTGCCCTTCTTTCACAGCAATGACGATTTCGACGAGGTCATCTTCTATCACGCCGGCAACTTCTTCAGCCGCGACAATATCAAGCCCGGGATGATCACGTTCCACCCGGCTGGGTTTCCGCACGGACCTCATCCCAAGGCGTTTGCGGCCGGTGCCAAGTCCGAACGCAAGGAGACCGATGAGGTCGCCGTCATGATCGATACGCGGCTTCCGCTCGATGCGTCTGCGCTTGCGGAAAGCATCGAGGATCCGTCCTATGCCGATAGCTGGCGGGGTGCGAAATGAAACTTGCATCGCTCAAGCAGGGGCGCGACGGACGGCTTGTCGTGGTGTCCCGTGATCTCAGGCATGCCATCGCTGCCGATGGTATCGCGCCGACGCTGCAGAACGCTCTCGATAACTGGGAGCGGGTGGCGCCGCAATTGCAGGAGCTCTACGGTTCCTTGAATGCCGGTGCGCCGATCGGGCGATTTTCCTTTCGTCCGTCGGATTGCGCGTCCCCATTGCCGCGCGCCTATCAGTGGGCTGATGGCTCTGCCTATGTCACGCATGTGGAGCTTGTACGCAAGGCCAGAGGCGCGGAGATGCCACAGTCTTTCTGGACGGACCCGCTGATGTACCAAGGTGGCTCTGACAGCTTCATTGGTCCGGAAGACGATATTCTTGCGGCCGACGAGGCGTGGGGCATCGATCTTGAAGGCGAGGTTGCTGCCGTGACCGGGGATGTGCCGATGGGTGCGATGCCAGATGAGGCTGCGCGATGCATCAGGCTTCTGATGCTTGTCAATGACGTGAGCCTGCGGAATCTCATCCCGAAGGAGCTGGAGAAGGGTTTCGGGTTCTTCCAGTCCAAGCCCGCCAGCGCTTTCTCGCCTGTTGCGGTAACCCCCGATGAACTGGGAGCGCACTGGCGCGATGGGCGCGTGCACCTTCCGCTGCTGGTGGATGTCAATGGATCGCGCTTTGGCAGTCCGAATGCAGGCGTCGACATGACATTTTCCTTTCCGCAGCTCATCGCGCATGCGGCACGTACACGTGAGCTCGAGGCTGGCTCCATCATTGGTTCGGGAACCGTGTCGAATGCTGACAGGTCCTGTGGCTCAGCCTGTATCGCGGAGCGGCGCATGCTGGAGACCATCGAGAGTGGCAAGCCGGTGACGCCCTTCCTGCGTTTCGGCGACATGGTGCGCATCGAGATGCACCTTCCTGAGGGCGGGTCGGTCTTCGGAGCAATCCACCAGCGCGTCAAGCGCCATGAGAGGTGACATGAGGCTTTATGATTATGCGGCTTCGTCCGCCGCGTACCGGGTCAGGATCGCCCTGAACCTGAAGGGTATCGCCTATGAGCGCATCAATATCGACCTGACAAAAGATGGTGGGCAGCAGCATTCCGAGGCGTACCGGTCTGTCAACCCGCAGGAGCTTGTTCCAGCGCTTGAGACCGAGGCGGGTGTTCTCGCGCAGTCGCTTGCCATCATCGAGTATCTTGACGAAACGCATGTCGAGCCGCGGTTGCTGCCCACGCATCCGGTTGAGCGTGCCCGTGTCAGGCAGTTCGCCTATGTCATCGCTTGTGACATCCATCCAATCAACAATCTGGGAACCCGCCAGATGCTAGGTCGCATGGGCCATGCCGATTCCGAGATTGCCTCGGTCTGGTATCCGCACTGGATCGTCAAGGGGTTCAAGGCGCTTGAGACGATGGTCAGCCAGACACCCACGGATGGGCCCTATTGTTTCGGTGCGAGCCCGAGCCTTGCGGATATCTGCCTGGTCCCACAAATGGCGAATGCCTACAGGTTCAAGGTTCCTCTCGAGGCGTTTCCCAACCTAGTGCGCATCGACGCGACATGTCGTAAACATCCGGCGTTCGCTGCTGCTGCGCCTGAGCGGCAGTAAGTCTGTATCATGAAGGTTCAGAGCCGGGGCCACCCCGTCGATCCATCGCTCGAGCTTGAAACATTCCTGCCGTACCGGCTGTCCGTCCTTTCGAACCGGGTGAGCGGCCGTATTGCCCGCATTTACGAGAAGCGCTTCGGGCTTACCATTCCGGAGTGGCGCGTCATGGCGGTGCTGGGCCGGTTTCCCGGGCTGACTGCGGCCGAGGTTGCCGAGCGCACGGCGATGGACAAGGTCCAGGTCAGCAGGGCTGTCGCGCGTCTTCAGCGCGCAGGTCGTGTCGAGCAGAGGGCTGTGGATGGCGACCGTCGCGCCAAACATTTGTCACTGTCGGCTTCGGGCCAACTCGACCACGGCGAGATCGTGCCTTTCGCTCGAGAGATGGAGCAGAGGCTTGTGGTCGCGTTGAGCGCGACCGAGCGGTCGCAGTTGGACCAGATCATCGAAAAGCTACTTGTGGCGTCGGCGTCGCTTTGATCTTTTGGGAAGTGATGATCCCAAGGCATAGGTCTGGTCACGAAGGAAGGCCATCATCAGCTTGCGGTCGCTGAATGACTTCAGTTTCTCATAGGGGATACGGTTCCCTATGCGAATGGCCATGGTGTCTCCGATCCTGTCGTGAACTTCCTTGAACAATAGCGACAGTCGCAATGTCATGCTGATGTGACTTGCAACCTGGAACAGCATGGAATTCTGTCCGGCGAAGAATACGGGTACCACCGGTGCCTTGCCTTGCAGGATCATGCGTCCGGTGAAGGTCTTCCACTCGGGGTCTTCGGCCCGGCGGGACAGGATCGATGGGGTCGTGGACACGGTGCCGCCCGGGAAAACAATCAAAACACCGCCTCTCTCGAGCAGCGCCTTTGCCTCGGCACGTGAGCGAATGTTGGTCTCGAGGGCAGCTTTTGTTTCCTCGAAATCTATGGGCAGAAGGTAGGGTTTGATCTCTTCCGCACGGTTCAGAAGTGCGTTCGTAAGAACCTTGAAGTCCTGCCGCACGCGCGACACCAGCCAGCAGATCATCAGTCCATCGAGCACGCCAAAGGGGTGATTCGCCACGATGACAAGCGGGCCTTCCGCCGGTATCTGTACCAGGCCTTCCTCGTTCAGGTCGATTGTGAGCCGAAGCTTGCGCTTGGCGGCTTCCCAGAAACTCTCCCCGGGCAGGGGCTTTTCCTGGTGTTCCAGGTACATCCGCTTCAGTTCGGGCTGACCAGACATCCGTTCGATCATCTGGATGACGAAACGCTTGAAACGCGGATCCTCCGGAGAGGCGTAGGAGAACTCGTCAACGACTGCTTTTGACTTGCTGGTGATCATGTTGTCGGGATCTGGGGGTTCAGTCGGTCATAGGATAACGCAGCCAAAGCGAAGCTTCATGTCGATAGGCTCGAATGAGTGCGCCGAGAGGCGCTGGCCTGAAGCCGCGTCGTGCGTTGCTAGCCCCAATCTGCCACAGCAAACGATACTGCGCCATCAGGTCTGCGTAGGCTTGCCACAGTGTTGTTTTTCGATCCCACACGTGGGTCGCTTCCGAGCCGGCGCCGTTGATCTCCAGGATCGTGAAGCCCCGGCCCTGTCGAAGTTCCTCGATGTCGTTGACCCTCACGTCAAAGCGCCCGAAGTGGAATTCCTCCATGTCGGCAGCGATGCGGTCGAAGGCAGATGTCATCTCGGGCGTTATCAGCGCGTTGCCGTTTCGGAAGATGGTCCCCCGGCTATGGCTGCCGGCGTAGGCAATGCGAACAGGTTGACCTGCCGGTACCACCCAGTCCAGCCTGTCCTGGTGCCTGGGTAGGTAGATATGGGCCAGTTTGCCTGCTCGCGGATCGTTGCAGATCAACTGCCGAAGGGTTGAGTCTCCGTCGCCTTTTACATAGGGGAAGTACTTCAGCGTTACGGAAATGATGCGACCTGTCCTCTTGAGGGGGTCTTTTGCATAAAAGACTCCGGCTTCGGCCTCGTGGTCGACCAGTTGCTGAAGGAGGAAATTTTCACCCCGAGGATACTGACCGAGATAGGTGGCAAGTTCTTCGCGGGTTCGGATCCGACGGACACCCACGCCGCGGCAGCCCAGATCCGGCTTTGCGATGCACGGCAAGGTGATGCCATGGCGTCCGGCCTCTGCAAGGACGTCATCCGGGTTCAGGTCATGGCTCCTGTTGAAGGCTTTCCAGGGCGCGATGAAGTTACGTGCGTAGGGGCCGGCGCTTTCGAATACAACTGCCTTTGATTCCCCGATCCAGCCTCCGAAGGGGATTCGAGGGTTGGCGATTGTCGGCAGCGTCATACCGCCGAAACGAAGCGCGAGGAGGCCCCAGTAAAGGCATAGAGGCGCGTAGAAGAGGTATTGTGGCCAGAACTCGAAGAACGATATGGGTGGACCCGAGGGGTCGAAGGCTGGCATGCCCTTGTGTGGTTGCCTGACTTCCGACCGGAGAGGGTCTGTCATGTCGACTTGCCCTGCCGAGCCAGCAGCCATCGCGTCAATCGCGGGCCAAACAGGACGAGCACGATCAGCGTTCCGGCAGCGATCCAGCGCCACGGGCCCAGTGCTTCGGTTGCCTGAAGGCCTAGCTTGTAGACAAGCATGAATATGAGTGAAGTCCATATCACGCCAGCGAGCAGAAGGACGGCAAAGAATGTCCTGAATGACAAGCCCAGGAAACCGCTAGCGGCAAAAGTTGGCAGCCGCATTCCGGGAAGGCAGCGCGCTGTCAGCAACGACACGACATATCGCTGGCGCAACCAGTCCTGTCCCCGCTGCAGGCGGTCCGTGCCCAGCCTCTTGAGTGTCCAGGTGTGGCGTCGAGCAAGCGCGCCAGCGGCGTAGAGAGACAGGTCGCCAAGGAAGATCCCTATGAACAGGCCTGTTGCAGCCATCGCAGGTGAAATCGTTCCGGCCGCTGCCAGCATAGCTGCGCCTACCGTAGCCAAGTCTTCCATCAAGAAGCTCATCAGGATGATGGCTGCTATGACTGTCGTTGTCGATGTTCCCAAAGACAAAAGAAGCGCGTCCGGCGTCGCTGCCATGGTCCTGCTTCCTGCCCATTCATGTCGATACCCATGCTTTTATCAACTGAGTGCGGTGCAAAAAGCAAGACGTGGACGATCCCCGCACCTGTACCGGGAGATGCAGCTGGGCGTTTCTATTGAAACAGGGCGTCGATGTCATCCTGCGAGGCTGCCAAGCCTTGTCCCGTGCTCGTGACGGACGGGGTGTTGTCGTCGGCGTTCAGCAGACGGTCGATGTCGTCCTGTCCGACGCCCTCTCCGTCCCTCGCGGGGCCGTTCAGGAGATGTGCATCGGTTCTGCGTTCTGCTTCCTCGTTGATGAGTTGTTCCGCCTCTTCCGCTGTAACGCCCCAGATTTCTATCATCGCGTTTACGCGAGTCTCGAGGTAGCGCAAGGTGTTGACGACTTTTGTCATTCGCTGACCCGTCAGGTCCTGGAACGAGCAGGCCATCATCAGGTTCGTGCCGTGCATGTCGAGCTCGTCGCACAGCGGGTCGGTCACGCCCTTGGACTTCAGTTCCGCGACAATCGCCTGGATGCGTTCGGCGGTGCCGAGGATCTCCGATGTTGCCTGTTCAGTTGACCTTAGGACGTGGTCGAGTTCCTCTGTGGCTGTCACGATGCGGTTGTGGCCGGGTCCTTCTGGCCTGATCGAGGCAATTTCCCTGCGTGTCTGAGCTATGGAAGCCGCCATGGTCTCAAGTTCGCGCCGCAGGACTTCAAGGCTTGCGTTTGCGACCGTATCGGTCAACACAATCTTGAGGTCACTGATCGCGCCGAGAATGCGAGCGGTGTCTCCGGAGCGAATACGACGGCCATATTCCTCCAGGAAAGCCTGTCCACGCGAAGTTTCCCGGATGGCTTTCTCCAGTGTTTCGAATGTGTTTGCTCCTTGAGCAACCGGGTGCGCAGACATTTTTGAATCCCCGACTGTTCAGTTTGGCTTGGGTGTCGGCTGCATGACAGCGTTGATCTTCTGCTGCAGCGTGGCGGCATTGAATGGCTTGACGATGTAGTTGTCGACGCCCGCCTTCTTGGCCGCGATCACATTGTCTGTCTTGGATTCGGCCGTGACCATGATGAAGGGAGTGCCCTTCAGCTTGTCGTCCGCACGGACCTGCTTCAGCAGGTCGTAGCCGGTCATGGGCTCCATATTCCAGTCGGAGATCACGAGGCCGTAGTGAACCTGTTTCAGCTTGGTGAGCGCGTCACCACCGTCCGATGCCTCGTCCACGTCCGTGTAACCGATCTGTGTCAGCAGGTTGCGGATGATGCGCCGCATCGTGCTGTAGTCGTCCACCACAAGTACCTTCATATTGTCCCCACCTGCTTCTGGCCTTTTCGCAGCCGTTGCGCGGAGAATAAGCCAACAGCTGTTTCAAATTCGTTGATAACGCTGCTATCATTTGCTGATTGCGGCACCCCGCTGGAGCTTCAAGACCTGTGAATGGAGAGCCTGTCCTGCCTGTGACCCCTTTTTCCGCGGCCATGGCGGCCGTGCCCCTTGTCGTCGTGCTTCGCGGCATCGTTCCCGAACGCGCAGCTGCCGTGGCTCGTGTCCTGGCACAAGCTGGTGTCAGGCTGATGGAGGTGACATTAAACTCTCCTCAAGCCCTCCACTCCATCCGGCTGGCTCGTGAGGCTGTTCCCAGCGGCGTTCTTGTGGGGGCTGGCACTGTGCTGCGGGCGGCGGATGTGGAAGCGTCTATCCGTGCAGGGGCTGAGTTCCTTGTGATGCCAAATCTGGATCTGGAGGTCATGCAGGCCGGGCGGCAGGCAGGCGTACCGCTGATGCCCGGTGTCATGACGCCGAGTGAGGCGTTCGCGGCGGTCGCCTCTGGTGCTTCAGTGATCAAGTTGTTCCCGGCTGAAGTGGTCGGTCCTGCCGGGCTCAAGGCGTTGCGCGCAGTTTTGCCGTCGTCCGTCGTGCCGATATTTCCCGTTGGCGGTGTCGACACTCATACAATGAAAGCCTGGGTGCAGGCAGGCGCCGATGGCTTTGGCGTTGGCAGCAGCCTGTTCAAGCCTGAGTATGGCGATGATGAAATCCTCACTCGTGCGCGTGCTCTGGTCGAGAGTTGCCTCGCTGCGTGCGGAAGAAAGGCATGAAGATGAAAGACAAGGTTGTTGTCGTCACGGGCGGTACGGATGGTATAGGGCGCGAGACGGCGCGAGAACTGGCTGTCAGGGGCGCACTTGTGACACTGGTCGGACGCAATGCTGCCAAGGGGGATACGGTTGTCAGGGCTCTTCGCAGCCAGACCGGGAATGATAAGGTATACTTCATTCAGGCAGATCTGTCGTCGAGGCGCGGGGTCCTGAGCGCAGCGCAGTTATTGCGCGAGCGTTTCAGTTCTCTTGACGTGCTGATCAACAATGCCGGTGCCATGTTCCAGACACGCCAGACCAGCGTTGACGGGATCGAAATGACTTTTGCGCTGAACCATCTTGCCTATTTTCTGCTGACGTCCGAGCTGCTTGACCTTCTGGTGGCCGCGGAGCAGGGCCGCATTGTAAACGTTGCATCAGCAGCGCACCTGCGTGCCAAGCTGGATCTTGATGACCTGCAGATGGAGCGAGGCTACAGTGGCTGGACAGCTTACTCTCGCTCCAAGCTTGCGAACATCTACTTCACCTATTCGCTTGCCAAAGCGCTTGGTGGGACGCGCGTTACGGCGAACTGCCTGCACCCTGGATTCGTTGCGTCGGCCTTCGGCAACAATAATGGAGGCCTGTTCGGGGTCATGCTGGGGCTTGCGAAACGTGTGGCAGCGATTTCCGAGATAGATGGCGCTCGCACAAGCGTGCACGTGGCGACGGATCCCACACTTGCGCGTGTCACGGGGCAGTATTTTGACAAGTGCCAGCCGGCGCGGTCGTCGGCCGTCTCGCATGACGAGGATGTCGCTTCTGCCCTGTGGACGCGAAGCGAGGTACTCTGCGGTTCACCCTTCAAAAAGACTGGTGCCGCCTTTGCCTGAAAGGCCTCGTGTCATCAGGTAGGCCACCAGGCCGATTGGTCCCATGACAATCGTCAGCAGCAGGCAGGGAATGAGCATGAAGTGATTCAGCCCGACCCGCTGTGCATCGCGTGCGATCCAGGCGCCGACGAACAAGTCGAACACAATGTAATGCGCCCAGCCCGCAACCACCGCGATTTCGACGCTGAAGGTTTTCATCAATGCGTCAAGTGTTGCGAACCCCGCACCCTCGGGAGCAGGGGATGTCAATGCCGTGGCTAGCAGCCAGGCATAGGTGACGCCCAGGATGAGAGGTAGCGCCACTGAATGCACAAGGTGCTCGGTTATCCGGGCGCGGGGGAGAAGGATCAAAAGTGCCCAGAACGGCAAGACGCCCAAAGTCAGCACGAGGTACATGGTGGCAGGCGTGATTTCGGGCAGTGCAGGCATTGATCATGTCCCTCCTGGGCGTTCTGTGCAGAGCATATCTGCAATGGCAGGCTTCGGCAAAGTGTCGTGACGGAAACCTTAACCGAAGCGGTTCCTCAACCATGTGATCATGGCCCTGTTCAACTCGTCCGGTTTCTCGGACTGTGTCCAGTGCCCGCAATCCTGGATCAAGTGCTTCTCCAGGTCCGGAACGAATGCTTCCATTCCGTCTGCCAGTGATGGTCGCAGCACGATGTCATTTGCGGCCATGACCATCAGGGCTGGACACTCGACGCGTTGCGGCACGGTCTCCATGATCTGCCAGTTTCGCGTGAAGTTTCGGTACCAATTGATGCCGCCCGTGAACCCGGTGCGGGTGAACATGTCCACGAAATGGTCGTGCTCTTCGGGTGTGTGCAGGGGGAGGCCTGGCCAGAGGCTTTCGTCGGATTGCAGCGCCGAGACAAGGGCGAGGTTGCGCTGCTCGCTGGGCAGGCTGTCGAACTGGGCGATTGTCAGTGGGGACCTGCGGTAGAAAAAGCGCAACGTCTTGCCGGGGTCGGCGTCGAGGATGGCGTCTGCTGGTCCAGGTTGCTGGAAGAAGACGATGTACATGTCCTCGCCATAGGCGGCGCGCATGAGGGCAATGGGATCCATCGGCGGGCGGGGAAGGAAAGGCGTGTTTACGCCTATGACGCCGGCCACGCGATCCGGGTGGAGCAGGGGCATCGCCCAGACGACTGAACCACCCCAATCATGTCCGACGAAGATGGCCTTGGGTATGCCCAAGTGATCGAGCAAGCCTGCAAGGTCGTCGGTCAGATGGCGAATGTCGTACGTCTCTATGGCCTGAGGCCGATCGGTGAAGCCATAGCCTCGCTGATCGGGTGCGATCGCTCGGAAGCCCGCGTCTGCCAAGGCTGGTATCTGGTGGCGCCAGGCATAGGCAAGTTCAGGAAAACCATGGCACATGATGACCGGCATCCCCGAGCCTTGCTCGAAGTAGGCCATGCGGATGTCATTCGTGCGTGCGTAATGCGGCTTCTTCCAGTCGACGCCCATGATGTCCGCTCCCTGTTTTAAGAGGTCTGACCTGTGAGGCCGAGTGCCGAGAGCATTTCGTCGCGCGCAGGGCCCAGCTTGGGTGGATAGAGATGGGCCTTGGCTGACCGGGGTGTCAGCCATGTCAAAATCACCTTGCCCATGACAACCGGATTTTTCAGCCAAACAGTTGGCACCTCGAGCATGTGGAATGTCTTCAGTATTGCCCTGTAGACGTCGAGGTGCCGTCGCGTGGCCGGACCGATTGCATCCTCTGCAAAGCTGCGGATTAGCCGCGCCTTGAAGCGGGGCCTGTAGTTCGTCTTCTGCTCGTTTTTTGCGCGGCGAATGGCGCCCTGGTCCTGCTTGACGAGTGAGTCCCAATAGGGGCGGATTTCCTGCCTGCTCTGCCTATCGAAAAGTACTGCTCGTTCGACGGGGTCGGGCGTGCGGTCGAGGATGTCTGCCAGGATGTGTGCGTGCATGACTGACAGCGAGCAGCCTCGGCCGTAGAGGGGGTTGGTGCGGATTGCTGCGTCCCCTACCGAGAAGAAATTCAAGGCCTGTGGCACGCCTGCCGTGATGTAGCTTCGCCAGACATTGAACAGGTTGCCCATGCCGAAGACCTTGGTAACAGGCACTGCGCGGGCAGGATCGATCCAACGCGCCATGCCCGGAATCTGGTTGCAGATGCTGTCAAAGATACGTGGGTTGGGTGCGGCAACGCGCAGTCGTGTCTCAATTTCAGGCACGGCCAAGGTGATCGAGAAGTGCCTGTTGTCAGCCGCGAACACCCCAAACTTTATGTAACCGAGATCGCCTGCACCCGGGACATTGTCGCGTGGTGGTTCGCTTTGGTTGTCTCGCAGCTGATAATGGCGAGTGAAATAAAGAATTCCTGCGGGGTGTCGCTCTTCCTCGATGGAGGCGCCCTTGTTGCGCAGGTCATCTGTCAGGATGGAGTTTCGTCCGCCCGCGTCGATGATGATGTCGGCCATCTTCGAATGGAGTGGGATCTCGTCGCTCTCGGCCTTCAGGCCGGTGACACTCAGTGTGCCACCCTGCTTGCAGGTCACGAGTTCGCGTACGCGCATGCCATTCTCGAAAGTCACACCGGGCAGTGTCTGGACATAGGTTCGCATTGCATGCTCCAGCGTCGTGCGCCTGGAGAAGAGAAACGCCATGTCGCCATCGTCCTGGCTTGGCGCATAGGTGTCCTTGAGCTGTGGCGGGAGGCTTTCGGCAAAACCAACCTCGCGCGCGCCAGCCTTGAGAAGCATATCGAGCAGCCTGGGGTGTCTCTTGCGGATCAGCGAAACGAGACAGCCGAGGAACACGTGGCTGTGCCGTAATTGGGTTGCTCCCCTGCGCTCCCATTGCTCGAAGGCTGTTTCGATATCGGTTGACGGAGGTGGGTCGCGGTCGAGGATGGTAATGTTGCGGCCCTGGCGGGCCAGGGCCATTGCGGTTCCGAGGCCTGCTATGCCTGCGCCAACGATGATGATGTTCTCGGGCATGATCCGTCCTCGCTCCTGAAGCGGCTGATACGTCTGTTACATCTAAAGGAAAGTTGCATCATGTCGAGATGGCTGCGTGGTCCGCCAGACAGTCGCCGCCTGCCGTAGCGTCCAGCATGGCGATGGCCCGAGTGTGGGGATCCGTGCAGCAGCGGGTCAGTGTTCCCGCGACTGCAGGGTAGCGACGACAAGGGCCAGCAGCATGCCGAGACTGCCGATCGTCAGCCATATGCGTCTCATGTTTTCGCCTTTTCATGCCGCAGGCTTTGTACCAGTATCACCTGCAGAAAGACAGGCGCCGTCGTACAGGAGACTGCGCCCCCGGCAAGGTTGGATCGCGAATGCTCACAAAGGCGGATGACTATCCCATACACCAGACGGCCGACCCCATCGCGTATGCAGGCACGGATCGCAATTTCTATGATCGCTACTTCTTCAATGGCTATGCACCGGATGGATCCGTATTTTTTGCAACCGCGCTAGGTGTCTATCCCGCCTTGAATGTCATGGATGCAGCATTCTGTGTCGTGGTGGACGGGGTACAGCACAATTTGCGTGCGTCGCGAATCCTCCACATGGAGCGGATGGATACGTCCGTGGGGCCAATCGGCGTAAATGTGGTTGAGCCCCTGCAAAGCCTGCGTGTCAGCGTCGAGCCCAATGAGCATGGCATCGCCGCCGAACTGTTGTTCACGGCCCGCACTGCTGCCATCGAAGAGCCACGCTTCACCTATCGCATTGGTCCGCGTACGATCATGGATTACACGCGGCTGACGCAAAACGGTTCGTATGTCGGCTGGATTGATGTTCGAGGCAAGCGCATCGACATTGGCGCCGGGTTTCTCGGAACGCGGGATCGTTCCTGGGGTGTGAGGCCTGTGGGTCAGGCTGATCCTCAGCCTGCAGCGCCTGCACGTGCACCGCAGTTCTACTGGCTCTGGGCGCCGATGAACTTCGAGGACCGTATCACGCTCTATCACAACAATGCCGACGAGACAGGACGTCCTTGGAATACCCACGCCGTGATGGCGCCTGTCGGTCAGGGGGCCGTTGTGCACATGGAGGCGTGCCGCTCGCAGGTCTCTTACAAATCTGGAACGCGCCATGCGGCGGCTGCGACCATTGCGATGCATGATAGCTGGGGTGCGGCGTATAGTGTCGAGTTGAAGCCTCAATGGAATTTCTTCATGAGCGGCCTCGGGTATACTCATCCCGAGTGGGGCCATGGGCGCCTGCATGGGGAAATCAGGGTGGCCTATGATGCGCTTGAAACTGCGAAAGTCGATACGAGTGCGTTCCCCTATCTTCATGTCCAGGCGTTCTGCCAGGCAATTTTGCGAGGGCCAGACGGCCTTCAACGTGAGGGGTGCGGCGTGCTTGAACAGCTGGTGATCGGCCCCCATGCCCCCAGCGGGTTCACGGATCTCATGGATATGGCCAAGTGATTTCGGTGACGTGATGAGTGCAGATATCGAACAACGTATCGTCAGGTATCTCTCGGCGCAGTGGCCCTCCGAGGGTCGGCTGCGTGTTCTTTCCCTATCTCGTATTCACGGCGGGGCCAGCCGGGAAACCTTTCGGGTGCGTGTTGAGACAGGTGACGGGCGCGAACTGGGTTTGATCTTTCGCCGCGATCCTGTCTCGACGCTGATCGAGACCGAGCGCGAGATCGAGTTTGCTGCTTATCGCAGCTTCGAGGGAAGTGCTGTCCCAGTGCCCCGCGCCCTGTTCCTCGAGAGGGGCATCGATTGGCTCGAGCGGCCATTCTTCGTCATGGAGGAAGTCGAGGGCTGTTCGGCCGGATCGATTCTGGCCGGCGATCCATATGGTCCGCACCGACAGCGTGTCGGTGAACAGTTCTATCGGATCCTTGGGGATATCTGCAGGCACGAAGCCAGCGTGTCGCCGCTGTCGGGGCATGTTCCGCTGCCGGTGCCGGATCGGGCATGGGTCGGTGAGCTCGACAAGTGGGAGAAGGTCATAGACGAGGATGAGCTTGAGCCGCAGCCGATCGCGCGGGCGGTGATC
The DNA here is from genome assembly GCA_964483585.1 of uncultured Flavobacteriaceae bacterium. Classification (GTDB taxonomy): domain Bacteria; phylum Pseudomonadota; class Alphaproteobacteria; order Micropepsales; family Micropepsaceae; genus SZUA-430. The sequence continues at coordinate 37,711 of CAZABH010000003.1, read as the reverse complement.
CGGCATCTGCGTGCCAATCCGCCGCCACCGGCCCAGAGGATTTCAATCGTGCACGGGGACTATCGCACCGGCAATTTCCTGTTCGATCCAGCTGGTAACATCAGGGCGATCCTCGATTGGGAAATGGCGCATATCGGAGATCCACTCGAAGACCTTGCGTGGGCTTTGGATCCGCTTTGGTCATCGGATCGACAGAACCCTGGTGGCATGTTACCGCGTGCCGAGGCCATTGCCATATGGGAGCGTGCGAGTGGGCTCAGGGCGAGCCCCGAAGCTCTTGAGTGGTGGGCCATGTTTGCAAGCCTGAAAGGTCTTGCGATCTGGATTTCCTCGGCGAAGGAATTCCAGGCTGGGACTAATGTTGATCCGGTGATGGCGTTCTCGGGGCTTTACTGCATGCCCTTTCACAACAAGCGGCTCGCGGATCTGCTGGCCGATGCGAGGGGTGTTCGATCATGAAACCATCTCCTGAGCTCGTGCTCAATCAGGCATTCGCAAAGATTGCGATGGAGATGGGTCCTGCCTTGCCTGCTGGCTATGGGCAGGGTTCTGCAACAACAACGGGTGTGTTGTTGCTGATGGTGGCGCAGGAGTTCGGTCGCGCCGTTGCCATTCGGAAGTCCGAGAACGATGCCATGCGTGTCCTGTTCGGCGCGGTCGCTGCGCAGGTTCCTGCTCCCCTCTCATCTGTGCTCAATGAGGCAGCGCGCGGCTCGGATCCTGATCTTTCCGTGTCTGCCCTTGATGCCACGAATGCCACGCTCAAGGCGTTGCTGATTGAGTTGCATGTCTTTGCCGAGACCAGCGGCGATGCGGTTCTGGACCAGCGCATCGTCAGGCTTATGCGGGACTGGGCGGGGCGGCGACAGGTCGTGCTTCCGGCGATGTAATCGGGCTTCGTCTGCGACGATCGGTTTGCTGGCGGCGTGACCGCCATGGGAGCAGACTGCGCGTGCGTCGAGCTCAATGGTCCCGTGTCTTCCATGAAACGATTTCGCATGCCTGCGCTGCATCCCGCAGCTGTCAGGTTTGTTCCCTTCTATGTTGGCATCAACTTCATTGGTGGCGTGCATTTGCCGTTTTTTCCGGCGTGGCTTGCAAGTCGGGGCTTGTCGCCGGAGTCCATCGGTCTGCTGATGATGTTCATGGGACTGGTCCGGGTTGTGACCGGTCCGCTTCTGGGCGTGATGGCTGACGCGATGGCGGCGCGCCGACAGGCCGTGATCCTGCTCATGCTTGCCGCTACCGTGTCGTATGCAGGGTATGCGGTGTTCCCCGGGATCGGTTTCATCATCATTTTCTCGTTGACAGCCAGCATTGCCTTTTCGGCTGTCGGCCCCATCCTGGAGGGGGTGACGCTCAAGACCGCTCTGGCGGAGCGCTTCGATTATGGACGTGTTCGGTCTTTTGGGTCTGCAGCTTTCATTGCGATGAATTTCGGGAGCGGAGTTTATCTTGCGGTTTACGGGATCGACCAGTTTTTACCGCTTCTGATTGGATCGTCCGTCATCGCGCTGACGGCCTCGCTTGCGTTGCCCCGTGAGGATGCGCCGAAGGAGATGCCTGGGGGCGGACTGGTCTGGCGCGAAGCGCTTCAACTTTGCCGGAAACCTGCCTTCCTGCTCTTCCTGCTGGCGGCGGGTCTCGCGCAGGCCTGCCATGCTTTCTACTATGGTTTCGGCACACTGAACTGGAAGGATCAGGGCTACAGCGCGGACCTCATAGGGTTGCTGTGGGGGGTGGGTGTTGCGGCCGAAATTGTCCTTTTCAGCTTTTCCGGTCGGATTGTGGCCTGGCTGGGTCCCGTCCGTCTGCTTGTGATTGGCACTGTCTCAGGTTTGGTGCGTTGGAGTGTGCTTGCCATGTCTCCGCCCCTGGAGCTGCTGTTGCCGCTGCAGTTGCTCCACGCGGGGACTTTTGGAGCCGCTCATCTCGGGGCGATGCATTTCGTTGCGCGTGCCGTTCCCCCTCATTTGGTAGGCACGGCCCAGAGCATACTTGCGGCCGTAACCATTGGGGTATTGATGGCTTTGGCGCAGTTCGCGTCAGGCCATCTTTTTGCCCTTTTCGGCGCGCAGGGTTATCTTTTGATGACTGCCTGCAGCGGTTTTGCCCTGCTGGCGGCGCTTGGTCTCGGTCGGATCTGGAATGGTGGGCCTTTGCTCGGGCTAGCGGGGCGGTTACCCTTTCCGCGCTGATCAGGCGTCTTCATCATGCGTTGGGGGGAGCATTGCCTTGGCTTATCATCACCTTGCTGTGGTCACGCGCGACATGAAAGCGACCGACCATTTCTATCGTGAGGTCATGGGCTTCGATCTGCGCAAGGTTGAGGTTGCGCCTACGCCACAAGGCGGCTTTGCCAAGCATTTCTTCTACGAGATCGAGCCTGATCGCTTCATCGCGTTCTGGGAGCTGCATGGAGATGCATTTTCTCACCTGCAGGATACGGGGCTGTCCAGCGCCATGGGACTGCCTGAGTGGGTCAATCACATCTCGTTTCACTCGCCCAGTCTCGAACATATGCGCGAGAAGCGGGACCAGTGGCTGGCTCATGGCTATGATGTGATGGAAATCGACCATAATTGGTGCCATTCCGTTTATACGCGGGATCCTAATGGAACCTTGGTTGAATACTGCGTCACGACCGGGACATTCACGGATGAAGACAGACGTCTTGCGCTGAGGGCTGTCGTGTCAGACGATTTGCCGTCATCCCCGCCACCAAAATCCATATTCATCCACAAGGCCCGCGCCGGAAAGCCCGCAGGGCAATAGGATGACGCAACCAATGCCAGCACGATGTTCATCTGTTGTCGCGTGGAGGCGTCGCATCCATGCGTGAGGGCGGTGCAGTCGGCGGTGGTGTTTCTGCTTCGACCGTGCTTGCGGTGGTCGAGGCGCTTTATGCATTTGCCGATAATCCAGCCCAATGGCATGACATCACGGCTGCCATTGAAGCAATTGGGGCGCCACTCGACCCGACGCGTGATCCCGAGGCAAAGCTGATCATGGATCATGCTGCCCGCGCTTGTCGCATGATTGACAGGCTCAATGCCGGTCGCCGGGACCGGCAACCAGGCGATGGGCCGTGGGACGCGCTGCTGTTCTCGTCCGAAGGGCTTGTTCGCGGGTGCTGTGGTCGTGCGGCCGAGCGGCTAGCGCCCTTTCTTCAAGGGGCCGTGGTCACTGGTCAGCCCCTACAACTTCAAGGCCCTGCAGGACGTATTTTTGACCAGTCGTTCAAGACAGCTGTTCACGCGCGGGAGGCAGGGCTGGTTCCGTTCACCCTTGGGTCCGTCGACGAAAGATCGGCCTGTTTTGGTGTGATGATCCCGCGTGAAGCTTTTCCCGATGGGCTTGTGGCTGCATTCGAACTGGGAGATGCCTGGACCGAGCCCTTGATTGCGGCGGTTCTGCTCTCGGCCAAGGACGCCGAAGTGGCTGGCAGCCTGTCCAGCCGAAGTTTCGGACTTACAGCCGCCGAGGCGCGGCTTGCAGCGAAGCTGGTGCAGGGGCTGCGCATTGCTGATGCGGGTATAGAGCTTGGAATGACACCAAGTACAGCGCGCTGGCACCTGAAAAATATTTTTGCGAAGACCGGTACGCGACGACAGACTGATTTGTTGCGTCTGCTGACAAATGCGTCGGCTTTTCCTCTCAAGATACAGAATGGTAAGGCGCTGGCGGTACCGGGTGTTCCGCCGCGCCGGCTGGTCACGCTCGATGATGGCCGCCTCCTGTGTTATCGCGAGTATGGCCCCTCGACGGGGCTGCCTGTCATCTATTTCCATTTCGGTCTATCGGCGAGCATGCTGTCGCCTGGAGCGGTTGCTGCTGCTGCTCGCTCGGGCCTGCGCGTGATAGCATTCGAGCGACCTGGCTACGGCCAGTCGGATCCTCGCAAGGACTACACATTCGAAACCATCGCAGCCGATGTGGACCAGTTGCGCACCAAGCTTGGTTTGAGGCGCGTAGCGCTTTTTGGTGATGGTTATGGTGGCGGTTTTGCTGCGGCCGCTGCATATCGGCTGGGGCGTGATGTCCTGCGCCTTGCCTTGCACGCTCCCAATCTTGGCTGGGCAGCAACCAATGGCGAAAACCGGAGGGGCTATTCCATTTTCTACAGCCAACCGTGGATCATTCCGACCGCTGCTGAAATGTTGCGCCGTGGGCTGCGTGTTCCGGTGATCAGATCCATCCTGTCCTATCTTGAGGAGAAGTCCAGGTCTGATGCGGGGCGCATTGCCGATCCCGCCTTTTCGGCCTATCTGAATGCAACGATCTTCGAGGCTCTTGAACGGACGAGTGAGGGACTTGCCTCAGAACTTACCCTTTTTGGGCGAAATACCCGAATGGATCCCGCAGCACTCGCGCTGCCGATTGCTGTCTGGCATGGGGAGGAGAACCCCGTTGTGCCATTCATCGACAGCGTGCGTGACTTCAAGGAGCATCCATTTGCGTCGCTTCAGGTGATCCCGGGCATGGGGCTTTATCCTGATGAGGCCGTTTTCGATCGCATCTTTGGTTGGCTTGCCGGCAACAGGCCGCCTTCGCCTGATCAAGGACCTCCCGGTCAGCGTCCGGTGCAAGTCCCGACTGGTTGATGCCAGATGTCAGCCGCCTATCCTGCGATAACGGTAACCGGTTTGTCCTGCTTCTTCGGCGAGCAACTCCAGCAGCCTGGGATGATCTGGTGAGAGTGCGCAAACAGGGTCCGTTGCAGCCGCATCACCTGTCAGGGCAAGCGCCTGGCAACGGCAGCCACCCCAGTCCAGTTCGGCGCGTTCGCAGTCTCTGCAAGGCGATGGCATCCAGGCCTTACCCCTGAAGCGGTTAAAGGCCTCGCTTTGGGTCCATATGGCTGCAAGGCTGCTATTCCTGACATTATCGAATTCAAGGCCGGGGATGGTTGCTGCTGCGTGGCAGGGCAACGCGCGGCCGTCTGGCGTGACCACAATAACCTGGCGCCCCCACCCCCCCATGCATGCCTTTGGTCGTTCTGCAAGGTAGTCCGGCATCACGTGATCGATCACGAGTGTGCCTTCAAGCTGCTTGCGTGCTGCCTCGACTATCGTACGAGCTGCCATGAACTGGTCCCGGGTGGGCATCAGTTGTGCGCGGTTTGCCAGGGCCCATCCGTGGTACTGAACGTGTGCAACCTCGAGGCGGCCGGCCCCCAGGTCGACGGCAATGTCGATGAAGGCCTGCACCTCATCGATGTTGCTGCGGTGGATCACGGCGTTGACCGTGAGGGCGAGACCCTCCTCTACAATCAGCCGCGCTGCATCCTTCTTGGTGCGCAAAGATCCTTTCACGTGGGCGATTGTGTCGGCCTTCGTTGGGTCCAGGCTCTGGAAGCTGACCTGCACGTGGTCAAGTCCGGCCGCCCGCAATTCGGAAAGGCGCTGGGCGCTCAGGCCTATCGCCGACGTGATGAGGTTCGTATAGAGGCCTGACAGATGCGCTGCATTGGTGATTTCGGCCAGATCTTGCCGTGCCAGTGGCTCGCCTCCTGACAGGTGAATATGTGCTATTCCAAGACCTGCGGCTTCGTCGATCACACGAAGCCACGTGCGCGTATCCAGTTCCTGGTTTGCGCGTGCAAGTTCAAGCGGGTTCGAGCAATAGGGGCATTGCAAGGGGCAGCGATGCGTCAGTTCTGCCAGCAATCCAAGAGGAACTGGCGTTTCACTCACGGCTTCACATACCCCTTGGTAGCGAGGTCCTTGAGCAAGGCATCGATATCTTGCCGGATCACATCTGCCTTCTCGTCATATTCCTTCGCAAGAGCGTCTGCGATGTCCGATATACGTCGCTTGCCGTCGATCTGCTTGACGATGGAAAGGGCGATGTCGTCCAGTTCCAGTACCCTTTCAGGGCCAAGAAGCACCGGGCCGCGCTGGTCGTCCTTGCGCAGGCGGACGCCCGGGGCCAGCCGAGGCGGGGTGTTTGTGTCTTGTCCTTGAAGCTTCTTTTCTTGGTCGCTCATGATCCAAACGCGCCGGGCGGTATGTGTCCTGGGGAAACGTAAGCATAGTACAATGCATCAAGCATAGACCAGAGCACGCTGCACTTGAACGCGAGGGCGCGCATACACAGGGCCTGTGCTTCCGGGGTTGCTGCGTTTGCGATGCAATAGTGCAGGGCGAAATCAGCGTCGCGTGGCGCTTGGGTCATCCGGGCGCCGAAATAGGACAAGGTCTCTTTCGAGACGAACTCGTATCCTGCCAGCATGCCTTCGACCCGTTCGGCGATGATCCTCGGGGCGAACATTTCGGTCAGTGACGAGGCCACGGCTTCCAGAACCGAGCGGTCGCGGGTGAAGTGGACATAGGCATCGGCTGCAAAGATGGTGGCAGGAAGGGCTAGGCGCTCGGACGTGACATCCTCGCGGGGCAGGCCAAGACCGTCTGTCAGCTTCAGCCATCGGGCGATGCCACCATCCGAGCCATCGGTGCCGTCATGATCCTCGATCCGTACGCGCCACGTCGCGCGGAGTTCCGGGGTTGGCAGGCGCGAGACGATGATCGCGTCCTTGATGGGGATGCGGCTCTGGTAGATGTAGCGGTTCAGCGCCCACGCCTGCACCTGCCGCCGGTCAAGTTTTCCCGCGTGCAGCAGTTTGTGGAAAGGGTGGAGGTTGTGGTAGCGCGTCGCGCCGATGTTGCGAAGGGCCTCTTCGAATTCGACAGGTGACAGCAGGTTCACAGGTCAATCCTCGTGCCGTCCATGGCGATTGTCCAACCTGCGTGCTCAACAATCCGGCGCTCGTCAGACGCGCGGTTCAGAACCGGGTTGGAGTTGTTGATGTGAGTGAAGAAGCGCTGGCCGATGCTGGCGTCGCGCAGCCGGGCGATGGCTTCGTCCATGGCAACATGGCCCATCCTGCGTGCCGTCTTCGAGCCTTCGCCGGAGCGGATCATCTCGTCGTCGACACACAGCGTGCCGTCAAAGAACAGTGCATCCGCGCCCTCGACGGCCAGCAGGATGTCGCGCGTGATTTCTGCGCAGGACGGCATGAAGATGGCTCTGCGGCCCTTGGGTGACTCCAACTGCAGCCCGATGGACGAGCCCGCTGTGGGTGCAATGCCGTCGGTCGCTTCCATGAAGAGTGGTGGCTTTCCCGGTGTGTCGATGCTGCGGCAGGTCAATCCGGGTAGGGGCTCGAAGCTTTCGCCGGGGCGGATCATCCTGAACTCAACGCATCCGCGATCCAGGACATTGAACACGGGATTCGCCCTCAGCACGCCCAGCACATACTCCGTCGCCCAGACGGTGAACGGCTGGCGCTCGCGTAGCGTAAGGAGGCCTGCGATGGCGTCAACGTCGGCGCCGGTCAAAATGATCGCCCGGATTGGCGAGGAGCGCGGCGCATCAGTTGGATGTAGTTCAGGCGTTGAAATAATCTGCTGACGGATATCCGGGCTGGCGTTCAGAAGGACCCAATGGTCACCGTCGATAGAGGCCGCAAGACTGCATTGGGTCTGGGCCGGGCAATCTTGATGATCGCCGAAGGCCTTTCGGTTATTCGGGCTGGCTGCATTCCACTGGGGAAAGCCGCCGCCAGCGGCAGCGCCCAGAACTATCAGCTTCATGTGCGGGTGGAGCGCTGCGGCCCCGGTAACATCACTCGGCCGAGCAGTAGCAGTTGATTTCCATGGCAGCGGAAATCTCACGAACCTTGGGCTTGCGCCAGGACTTCTTCATGTCTGTTTCTCCTCGAAAAACCTGGAGCGAGTGTGACCCAAGAGCAGGGCTTAGGCAATAGGTTCAGCAGCCGATGAGACCCTTTACGGCTTGGGTGATAACCTGTTGCCCCTGCTGCCAGACCCGTTGCTTCCACATCTCTGTCTCGGGATAGAACGCCTGACGTATCTGGTTCTTGATGGCGCTGTAGTCCGGGTGGTCCAGTCCGGCTACGGTATGCAGCCAGTTGTCAGCGCGCAGAGCCTGGAAGACCTCGAGGGTGGATTGCGTTCCATATTCCACGCAAACTGTTGTTGATTCAGCTCCAGCAAACAGTGAGGGCATGGCCTGATCGAGGCTGCCGAATACCTGCGCGGACAAGGAGTCTCCGGCCTTGGTGGACGTGACGTCGGGGCCATACCACGCGCATGCGCGAGCGTAAGCGCTGCTGTCCTGCGGGTCCTCACTGATAAGTTCAACGTCTCCCAACGGTCCAAGGCCCGTGTGAAAGTCGAGGATGGCGGCGCGCCTGCAGGGAAGCGCGTGGGTGTTGATGATCTCGCGCAACATGCGGGCCGACCATTGCGGTCGTGTACCGCCGTAGTACATGCCGCGCGGATGGTTGTACTGGCCTTTGCTGATTGTTTCCTGCATCGCGAAGGCGCCATGTTCACGGGCGTAGTTGCGCAATGTACGGCTTGCCGCCTCTGTCGATGCGTCTGTCAGGTCTGCTGGCGCGATGGCCTCTGCAAGCAGTGTGTAGTGTTCGTTCGCGGGTGGTTCGGCGGACCAATCGATGAAATTGCGATTGAGATCCACGTTTTCTTCTGTCACGCGGCGGTCCCACGCAAAGCCGTGCGGGTTGAGCGCGTGAACGAAGACCTGCCGCACATTGCTGACTTCGGATGCCGCAGACTTCAGCCAGCCGGTGAGCACAGCCGAGCCCGCATAACCTTCGACGCCGTGCGTGCCTGCAATGGCCAGCAGGGTTGCCTCAGATGGTTGGCCCAGCACGGCAACGTCTATGAACAATTCCTCCCCGAGGGGGCCTCTGGCTTCGGGGTGGCGCTGCGCGTGCAGTGCGGCGCCTGCCTGGCTTGCAGCCAGGCGGAATTTGCTGCGGGCTTCGAAATAATCGCGGGCGAAGATTGAATTGACATCCATGCGCGAAGTACGGGCGGTTGCCCTCGACCAGGCGTTGCTGAGTGCAACGCCATAGTGCCAGCTTCACGGGTCTCTTTCCAGCGTTACACTGGTTCCCGCTCATGACAAGCTGTGGTTTGCCTTGTCGGGGTTCAAACACGTTTCCTGTTCTCGTCGTCAGGCCCCGTTGCGGTGCGCCCTCATCCAGTCTGCCGGTCACGTGCGGGAAACCACAGTGGACCTACGGCCACCATCAGGACGGCGACATTGAAAAGGACATTGACGGATTGTCCGGCCGCAATCGAGCCGGCACTGTCGAGCGCGAACCATGCGCACAGACCGGTGACAACGGACCGACGGACCGCGTCTGGCGCCAGGTCATGAACCCAGGCGGCCAGACAATAGATGGTCATGCCCCATCCCAGAAGGAAGCCTCCGGTCAGTGCCGAGAGAAACCTGGTTTCCGGATCGGCCAGCGTGATGTTTCCATCAATTGGCCATGTCAGAATGTCCAGCGCGAGGCGAGCGGGTTCGCTGGTTGCCTCCATCGTCCCGAGAAAGAAGACAGGGCCGAAGATGCCGACGATGATGGACGTGATCTTGAGCCACATCCTGTGAATGGCGTGTGTCATGGTCAGGTTCCTCCTTTCCGGGGGACCTGCCATGATCATGCCACGTTCAGCAATTACTCCAATGGTCATTGCCATCAGCAAGGCTCAGCGGCGGCTTTCGCGCTCGGTCCTTACGAGATCGCCCGTTACCGGATTGAAGTAGAGTTCGTAGAGGACGCCGTTCCTGGTTCCGTAAACCTCGTAGCAACTGCCCGAAATCTCTATCTTCACCACGGCATAGCCCAGGCTGCGGGCCTTCTTGGCCACATCTTCGATTGGCAGCCACTGAGATCTGGGTGCGGCGGTGCAGACATCATCGCTGCGCCCGCGGTCGTCGTCGCCCCGGCGGGCGTGGGCTGATGTCGTGAGGATGGCAAGCTGCGATACCGTCGCGGCCATTGCGAGAATGATCCACATGGGTCTGTTCATGGCAAGCTTTCCTTGTTTGCTATTTTTCCCGTGCAGACCAGGAACCGTCCCAGTCCGCTGGCGGAGGATCGTTGCGGAAATGATGGATGCGCTCGGCGTAAGTGTCGAAGATTTCGACGGGGGCGCCTCTCAGGGCGCGACCTCTTGCGATTGCGTCGTTCGCCTCATCCCAGGCCTTTGACCGGAATGACTTGATCAGGCTCTGCAGGATGGCATCCAGTTCCTGGAAATTTCGTGTTTCGCGAACGTGGGCGTGGCCCAACAGCGCATAGAGCCTCGTGGGCGCTGCTCGACCCTTTACTGCGAGGAAGTCGAGCTCGAGGAATGCGAACTTGTCTGCAACATGGGCGACCGTGTCTTCACCGACAACGAGCGGGAAACCGTAGTTGCCTGCGAAGGACTGGATACGTGCGGACAGGTTCACTGCATCGCCGAGAGCCGAATAGTCGAAGCGCAAGTCCGAGCCCATGTTGCCAACGACGCATGTTCCCGTGTTGATCCCGACAGTCACCGCGATCGGGCTCACGGTGTGCAGCCTGTAGAACCCTTCGGATGTCAGTTCGCGGTTCAGTGCGACGAGCGAATCCTGCATCGCGAGGGCACAATCACAGGCGAGTGTCGGATGGTTCTCGATGTCCAGTGGCGCATTCCAGAAGGCCATGATGCAGTCGCCGATGTATTTGTCGATTGTCCCCCGATGCGTGAGTACATCGCGGGACAAAGGTGTCAGAACGCGATTGATGAGGCGTGTGAGGCCCTGCGGGTCTGCCCTGAAGCTTTCGGCGATCGGTGTAAACCCCCGGATGTCACAAAACATGATCGAGAGCTCGCGGGTGTCACCACCCAGCTTCAGCTTTGAGGGGTCATCGGCGATGTCATTGACGACGTCCGGTGGCAGGTATTGCGCGAAAGCGCTGCGGACCGTTCGGCGCTCGGCTTCGGTGCGCATGAATTTCACAAGGCTTGCAGCCGTGAAGACGAATGCAATGTTGAGAGATGGTGCGACCGGGTCGAGCAACCAGCGGTGTTCGGTGAAGGCCCACCACGAGGCGCCGATTGCGAACAGGATGGCTACGACTGCTACTCCGGCGATCCAGAATACTGGTACCCTATGGATGGTCATAACGACCAAAAGCCCCAGAATGAGGGCGAAGGCCAATTCGGCACCTTCGGACCAGTCGGGTCTTCCCAAGTGTTGGCCAAGCAGCATCTGCTCCAGCGCCTGAACATGCAGTTCCACGCCTGGTGTGTCGATGCGGCGAGGTGTGGTGCGCAAGTCGAGAAGTCCAGCCGCGCTCGTCCCGATGAAAATCGCAGCGCCTTCCAGGTCGGCCAGGGCTTCGGGCTGTTCGAGCACTTTCCAGGCGGGAATTTTTCTCGAGGGCTGGTCCTCGGTGAAATGGATCCACATCTGGCCATCGATCGTCGAGGGGATCACGAAGGGGCCGAGCTTGATCGAGACGATCCTGTTGGGCTGACCGAGGGCGAGTTCGCCGCCGCCGCCAGCCATCTTGACCTGTATGGTCGGATAAGTGCCCGTGGCACGACCGATCGCGACGCGCAATGTCTCGAGTGCCAGGCCCGGATAGACCTCTGTTTCACCCTCACTCCGCATACCGATGAGAAGGGGGACGCGCCTTACGATACCGTCATCGTCCGTGATCGTGTTGAACGCGCCAATGCCAGGCGCCGCCTGCTGCAAGCGGTCCAGGGGAACCGTTGCGCCCGGCAGAGTTTGCACCGCGTCAGCCAGGCTGCTTTCTGCATCGCCTATGCGTGCGAGGCCTGCTTTCAGCAGAGGCCTTCGGCCCGTGTCGGTTGCACCTAGAATGAAGCCCAGTACGCTTGGGGTCTGGCTGAGCACTTCGGCGAAGACTGCGTCATTGTCGGGCAGGGTCGCCAGCTGGTTCCTTGTTTCATCCCATTCCTGGCCCGCTGGCAGGCCCCGGGCAATGCTGGTTGGCGAGGTGCGGTCGGTTTCGGGAAAGACCATGTCCCAGGAAATCACGCCGGCACCTGCTTCATTCAGATTGCGCGTGATGGATGCCAGCGTGGTTCGGGGCCAGGGCCATTGGCCAATGCGCTTCAGGCTTTCCTCGTCGATGTCTATGAACCGCACCGAGGCGTCCTGGTACGGGCGCGGATCGGCATTCTGATAGAAGTCGAAGACCTTGTTGCGTTGACCTTCGAGGAGGCGCCCCACATCATTCCACTGGATGAGAAGGGCAAGAGCCAATGCAATCCATGGCACATGGCCCAGCCAGCGCATCAATCCTGCGAGGCCTGCCATCTCGAGCGCGTTCTGCGGTGTCGTGGCGTCGCGCTGGGACATGGCGCGTCAGAATCCTGCCGCTGAATGACGGCTCACGGATGCGCAGGCTGTGTCCCCGTCACCTGGCCTGACCGTCATGTTCATTTGCCTGTAGGCTCCGGTGGTGGCTGGCGTCGTGCCAGATCGGGTCGTCGCGATGATTTTCCCTTGTCTGCCTGCCAATTCAAGGACGGATCGTGTGACGATGGCCACTCGCCGGGCGGTCGTGCCTTTCATGTGACGCTTTGTTCGTTACGTTGCCTTGCCCGCGTTCGCCGGGGCAGGCAAAATCGCGACTCAGGTTTACCGGGGGCGGGCCGCTGTTGCGCGGCGTTAACGCATGTCAGACCGAGCGCATGGGGATGAAGCATGGCTTGACGTGTCGCAAGACGCGTCTTCGCTTCACCTTGCTGCGCGGGGTGACTGGGTTGTCCTGCATGCTGCGGCCATCGAATCCGCGCTTCGGGCCGTCGACAGTCGCGGGTTCGGGGTTGCGACGTTCGATCTCTCGCAGCTGCAAAGGCTGGATACGGCGGGTGCCTGGCTGATTCACCGTACTCTCAGAACTCTCGAGCGTGCTGGCGTTGATGTGTCGGTGAGGGGGAGCAATGAGGCGCATGGCACGTTGCTGAAGGCCGTTGCAAGGAGCGATCGTCCATTGCGGGCGGATGCCAAGCCTGATGGCCCCCTGATACAGCTCGTCGTGCGGATGGGGCGGGCCCTCGACGAGGCGTGGAAGACAACCCTCGAGATCATCGGCTTTCTTGGTCTCGTGCTCGAGACGCTTGTGCGGACACTCGCCAATCCGCGCAGGCTGAGGGTGACTTCGACGGCCTATCACATGGAGCAGGCGGGCCTGAACGCCGTGCCGATCGTTTGCATGATCACGTTCCTGATCGGAGCGGTCATGGCTTATCAGGGTGCGGAGCAATTGAAGCGGTTCGGTGCAGAGGTGTTTGCCGTCAATCTGGTGGCTGCGGGGTTCCTGCGTGAAATCGGCATCTTGCTTACGGCGATCATGGTCGCGGGCCGTTCCGGCAGCGCCTTCACGGCCCAGATCGGGTCGATGAAGCTGCGCGAGGAGCTGGATGCGATGCGCACCATGGGCCTCGACCCGGTCGAGGTGCTTGTTCTTCCCCGTGTCATCGCGCTTGTCGTTATGGTTCCGCTGCTGGGGTTCATTGCCGCAATGATGGGGTTGCTTGGTGGCGGACTTGTGCTGTGGCTTGAGCTTGGCATGTCGCCTGCCATGTATGTCGAACGTCTCTATGCCGCTGCCGATTTCTGGGACGGTGCCGTCGCCTTCGTGAAAGCGCCGTTCTTCGGGCTCATGATTGCGTTGATCGGATGCTTTGAGGGACTGAAGGTTTCGGGGAGCGCGGAGTCGGTCGGGCAGCGAACGACGGCGTCGGTCGTCGAGGGCATCTTCACGGTCATCGTGCTCGACGCCATTTTTTCCATCCTGTTCCTGAAACTGGGGATCTGACCGATGCCAGGGGATCCGATCATTTCGGTGCGGGGAATACGGAACCAGTTCGGGCGACAGGTCGTCCATGAAGGACTGGATCTCGATATACTGCGTGGCGAGGTTCTTGGCATCGTCGGCGGTTCGGGGACGGGCAAGTCGGTGCTCCTGCGTACCATTCTTGGCCTGAACCGGCCGGTGGCCGGACGCATTGAAGTCTTCGGCCATGTTCGCGGCGAGATGACTGCCACCGAGGAGCGGGCTGTCGAGCGGCGGTGGGGCGTTTTGTTCCAGGATGGAGCCCTGTTCTCCTCCCTCACCGTTGCGCAGAACATTCAGGTCGCGCTGCGCGAGCATCTGGACATGCCCCAATATCTCATGGACGAGATTGCTGCCGTGAAGATTGCGCTGGCCGGACTGCCGCCGGATGCTGCCCCAAAATATCCGTCAGAGCTTTCGGGGGGGATGCGCAAGCGCGCAGGATTGGCGCGTGCGCTGGCGCTGGATCCTGAAGTGGTATTCCTCGACGAGCCAACGGCCGGATTGGATCCGATCGGAGCGGCGGCGTTCGACGAGCTCATCGCAAACCTACAGTCGACACTGGGGCTCACGGTTTTCATGGTTACCCATGACCTGGACAGTCTGTACGCCATCTGCGACCGGATCGCGGTTCTGGCTGAAAAGCGCGTGCTGGTCACGGGAACCATTGACGAGATGGCAGAGCAGGCGCATCCGTGGATCAGGGATTACTTTCACGGCCCACGCGGGCGAGCCGCCTTTGCGGCAAGGGCGCGCAATGCGATGGCTGAAATGACGAAGGGGCAGGACTGATGGAGACGCGTGCACACCATCTGATGATTGGCAGTTTTGCCATCGGCATCTCGGTGCTGACAGTGCTGTTCCTGATGTGGCTCGGCAAGTTCGAGTTCAATCGTCATTACGACATCTACATGCTGCGCTTCGAGGGTTCGGTATCGGGCCTCGGTAAGGCGGCAGACGTCCTTTACAACGGCATCAAGGTGGGAGAGGTCATCGACCTCAAGCTCGATCCCAAGGATCCCTCGAACGTCCTCGTGACCATTCAGGTCGAGCGTACGACACCTGTGAAGACCGATTCATACGCGAGCCTCGAGACGCAAGGCCTGACGGGTGTTGCTGCCATCCTTCTTGCCGGCGGCAGCAACAAGGCCGAGACGCCGAAGGCGAACACCGGAGAGGACTATCCCTTCGTGGAAACCCGAAAGTCGACGTTCCAGAAATTGTTTGCTGGAGCGCCCGAGCTCATCAATCGTGGGAATGCCGTGCTTGATCGCCTGAACACTTTTCTAAGTACCGAGAACGAGGCGAAGTTCGGAACCACGATTGACCATGTCGAGCGCCTTGTCGGGAATCTTGCGCGGGCCTCGGACAAGTTCGATTCAATCGCGACGAACCTGGACAGGATCATTGCCGGCGATGCAAAGGGGACGCTGTCCGACGTGCGTGGCGTTGCGGGGGAGCTCAGGCAGTTCATGGCGGATGCACGGGGACCCATGAAGGATTTTGCGCGGCGCGGCTTGCCCGAGTTGCTGCTGGCGATCAGCGACGCGCGCCAGATGATCGCTTCAGTCGACAGGGCTGCGCAACGCCTTGAGTCCAGCCCCTCATCGCTTCTGTTCGGCGACAAGGCGGTCGAGTACAAACCGGGAGGAAGCCGTTGATGCGCGCCAACCGCCATCTTGTCCTGATCATCGCCCTGATGCTTGGGTCGTGCGCCCTGCCGGATATCGGGTCCGGGCCGCCGCCTGACCTGTATGTGCTTTCGCCGAAGAGCACGTTTCCCGACGACTTGCCGACTGTCGACTGGCAGCTTGTCGTCGAGGAGCCCTCGACAGCGAAGGGTATCGATACCGACAGGATAGCGATTGCTCCGCATCCGCTTGAAGTGAAGTACCTTGCGGGCTCGCGCTGGGCTGACCGTGCGCCGCGCATGATCCAGCAATTGCTGATCCAGTCATTCGAGAACTCCCAGAAGATCGTCTCGGTCGGGCGTCAATCGATCGGCCTCAGGTCGGACTTCCTGCTGAAGATCGAGCTGCGTGAGTTCCAGGCCGAAAAGACGCCAGAAGGCGGCACGCAGGTGAGGGTTCGGCTGAACCTCAAGCTGGTACGCCAGGCTGTCGGCATGATCGTTGCGTCGCAAAGCTTCGAGGCCGTCAAGCCAGCATCCGGCGAGCAAGTCCCTGACATCGTGCAGGCGTTCGATGATGCGGTGGGTGCCGTGATGAAGCGGGCCGTCGCCTGGACATTGAAGGCCGGTGACGAGAACAAGACACGGCAGCCGAAGGACTGGGACTGAGAGGTCAGTCCCGAAGTTCGAAGAGCATCAGCAGTGTCTGCTGGAGCGGTCTGTTGAAATTGTCATCTGACACGACGTAGACCAGCGTGCGGCCGGCTTCATCCGTGCGAAGCGCAAGCCCTTCCATGTTGTCGATGGCGTGATCCATGCCGGCATCGGCGATCACTTTGGCCTTTATTGGTGTACCTTGGTTCAGATCGCCGACCTTGATGCGGCGTAGCGAGAATCCTATCCCGCCGGACCGGTTGAACCGGCGTTCCAGCGTCAGGACGTCGCCGCCCGGCAGCTGTCGCGCGTCCGTGATCCTGAACGGCGGTCGGGGCACGATCGCCAGGGCCTGGTCCTTGCCATCCGCGGGATTGATCAGCCAGCCGCGGGTGTGGCCGGATTTATCCTGCATCGACTCTGTCAGGGCCAGCAGGGTCCCGTCCTTGAGGAGCTCGATCGCCTCGAGGCCGCCATTCCCCGGGGCGTCGGCGAGCGCGGCTGGCGTTGCCACTGGTACAGCGGCTGCGTCGAGGCCTGCGCGTCCGAAGGCATATTTCCAGATCCTGTGGTTGCCCTCGAAGCTGACATAGACATCGCCATCCAGCGAACCGGTGAGGCCTTCGGCGTCGCCCCTCTTGCCTGACAGGGGTTTCCCCTCCGGATCCCTCAGCGGTGCGATCTGCGTGCCCTTGATGCCCGAAAGCCTGCCGCCCGCATAGGTCAGTTCGCCGGTCAGCCAGTAGCTTGAATCCGTGATCGCTAGGAAGCGCTCGCCATCGAGTGACACGATCAGGCCGGAGAGGCCACCGAAGTCGCTGTCGGGCGAGGTGAGCTTCAGCGTCCCGCGGTGGTGCAGCTGTCCGAGGGTCCTCGCTTGGCGGTCGGCATAGAACAGCGGCAGGGGCTTGGCTTCGATTTCGAGCGGGCGTGACTTTTCCTCGGCGCAGGCCGTCGTCGCCATGCACGCGAAGGCGAGGATGCCAAGCGTCCGGGCCAAGCGCATTGCCCTAGGCCTTCCTGACAGGGGCGGTGGCGCGACGTTGCGGACGCATCGGCCGGCCCGACGATGATCCCTCCGGCATCTTGGCTGTGTCCTCGTCAAAGAGTTCCGCGAGCTTGTCGGTCATGGCGCCGCCGAGTTGCTCGGCATCGACGATGGTCACTGCTCGCTTGTAGTAGCGCGTGACATCATGGCCGATGCCGATCGCAATTACCTCGATCGGTGAGCGTGTCTCGATTGTCTCGATCACCTCGCGCAGGTGCTTCTCGAGGTAGTTCCCCGAGTTCACCGAAAGCGTGCTGTCGTCGACAGGCGCACCGTCGGAGATCACCATCAGGATGCGGCGCTGCTCGGGGCGGGCGATGAGGCGGTTGTGGGCCCACATGAGCGCCTCGCCGTCGATGTTTTCCTTCAGCAGACCCTCGCGCATCATCAGGCCAAGGTTGCGCCGCGCGCGGCGCCACGGGGCGTCGGCGGATTTGTAGATGATGTGGCGCAGGTCGTTCAGCCTACCAGGCGCCGGAGGCTTGTTCTCCTGCAGCCAGCGGTCGCGTGACTGCCCACCCTTCCAGGCCTTGGTGGTGAATCCCAGGATCTCGACCTTCACGTTGCAGCGCTCGAGCGTGCGGGCGAGGATGTCGGCGCACATGGCCGCCACCATGATCGGGCGCCCGCGCATCGAGCCTGAATTGTCGAGGAGCAGCGTTACCACCGTGTCCCTGAAGTTCATGTCCTTCTCAATCTTGAAGGACAAAGGGTGCATGGGGTCGATCACCACGCGGGACAGGCGCGCGGCATCGAGCATGCCTTCCTCGAGGTCGAACTCCCAAGTGCGGTTCTGCTTGGCCATCAGGCGGCGTTGCAGGCGATTGGCAAGCCTTGCGACCACGCCCTGCATGGCCTGGAGCTGCTGATCGAGATAGGCGCGCAGCCGGCCGAGTTCTTCGGTGTCGCAGAGGTCTTCGGCGGCGATGATTTCGTCGAACTGGGCGGTGAAGACCTTGTAGCTGGGTTCAGAGCGGCCGCTGGCCTGCGTCTCGGGGCGAAAGGGCATCTTGCCGTCGGTCATGTCGTCGGCGTCCGAGCGCGCGGCACGCTCTTCGGTCTCGACTTCTACGGCCTGCTGGTCTCCCTCCTCACCATCGGTCTCGGACATCTCCGTTTCCTCGGCGGAGGCGCCCTGCGCTTCAGCTGCTTCGCCGGACTGGTCCTGTTGGTCTTCCGATTGCTGTTCGGTCTGCTCATTCTGTTGTTCGTCGTCCGAGCCGTCCGGGTCTTCTCCCAGCTCGTCTCCCATGCCAAGGTCGGTCAGGATGCGGCGGGTCATGCGGGCGAAGGCTGCCTGGTCGCGCACGATGTCGTGCAGCTTCTCAAGGTCGCTTCCTGCCTTGGCTTCGATGTGGCTGCGCCAGGCCTCGACGACGGCCTTGCCGGCGTCTGGTGTTGCGCGCCCCGTCAGGCGCTCACGCATCATGAGGCCGACAGCCTCGGCCAGTGGAGCCTCGCTCCGGTCGCGGGCCTTGGCATAGCCCTTCTGCTTCAGGCGGAAGGTGAGGGCAGCGTCGAGGTTCTTCGCTACGCCCTTCATCGCATTGGCACCAATGGCCTCGACGCGCGCCTGTTCGGCGGCTTCGAAGATGGCGCGCGCCGAGGAGCCGGGTGGTGCGAACTGCGCGTGCGTGCCCTCGTCGTGAAGTGCAAGCCTGAGTGCGAAGGCGTCGGCGGCACCACGGGTCTGGGCAATCTCCGATTTCGACAGGTCCCGCGTGGGCAAGGGGAGACGGGCCTTGAGGCCCTTCAGTTGTGGGGTCTCGGTGCCATAGCTGACCTCAAGTTCCGGCTCGGCGCCCATGGCGCGCAGCGTGTTGCGCACGGCCTGCTTGAAGGGTTCGATGGGGCTTTCGGGTTTGGGTGCCACGGACGTCTCGTTATGCCACCATCACCTTGGCCGCGGATTCGGGCAGGTCTTCGCCGAAGCAGCGCTGATAGAACTCGGCGACCGTCGCGCGCTCGAGCTCGTCGCACTTGTTCAGGAAGGTCACGCGGAAGGCAAAGCCAACGTCACCAAAGATCTCGGCGTTCTCTGCCCAGGTCAGCACGGTGCGGGGGCTCATGACAGTCGAGATGTCGCCGTTGATGAAGGCATTTCGCGAGAGATCTGCCACGCGAACCATCGCGGCGAGCTTCTTCTTTCCTTCCGCCGTATTATAGGCCGTGATCTTGGATAGCATGATCTCGACCTCCTTGTCGTGCGGGAGGTAGTTCAACGTGGTGACCACGTTCCAGCGGTCCATCTGGCCCTGGTTGATCTGCTGGGTGCCGTGATAGAGGCCCGTCGTGTCGCCGAGGCCGATCGTGTTCGTGGTTGCAAACAGCCGGAAAGCGGGATGGGCGCGGATCACGCGGTTCTGGTCGAGAAGCGTCAGCTTGCCCGACTGCTCGAGCACGCGCTGGATCACGAACATCACGTCGGGGCGCCCGGCATCGTATTCGTCGAAGACCAGCGCCACGGGATGCTGCAGCGCCCAGGGCAAGATGCCTTCACGGAACTCGGTCACCTGCAGCCCATCCTTCAGCACGATGGCGTCCTTGCCAACAAGGTCGATGCGGCTGATGTGGCTATCGAGGTTGATGCGGAAGCAGGCCCAGATGAGCCTTGCTGCCACTAGTTCGATATGAGTCGACTTGCCTGTGCCGTGATAGCCTTGGACCATGACACGGCGGTTGTGGGCGAAGCCTGCGAGGATCGCGAGCGTGGTGTCGCGGTCAAACCGATACGAGGGATCGATCTCGGGCACGTACTCGTTGGGCTTGGCGAAGCCCTTCACGGTCATGTTGATGTCAAGGCCGAAGGTCTTGCGGACATCCACGTTTGTGTCGGGGCGGCTGTCGGCGGACAGACCGTTCTGGTTCGTCGTCATCCGGTTTCAGGCTTTCTTTGGCAATTGCGTTCGCGTCTCTTTTACAACCCCGAGGGCCGTTACCGGAAGCGCGTTTGGTCACACTGTGTCACGCATATCCCGAGGCGCGAAGCTGTCCATAGGCCTTGATCACCTGTCGCAGGCGTTCCTCGGCCCCTCGGTCGCCGCCATTGGCGTCGGGGTGATAGCGCTTGACGAGTTCCTTAAAGCGGGTCTTCACGTCCTGCAAGGTTGCGTCAGGCTCGAGGTGCAGGGTCTCGAGCGCCGCCAGTTGCATTTTCGAGCGCTTGCGCTCGACTTTTTCCTCGGTGACGTTGCGTTTGTCGCCGCTCTTGTCGCCCAGTCCGGCGTTTGGGCCATCATTGAAAACGACTGATGGGTCCACGTAGGCGCCGCGAAAGAACTCCTGGAGCTTCTGGTTGGGGCCTGCAGACCGTTCGCCCAGCTTCCAGGTGGGGCGCAGTCCCACTATGGCGGCGCGCTGATAGGCGTCAACCTCTCCCGGCGTCATGCCGCGAAAATAGTCCCATGACAGGTTGTACTCGCGCACATGGTCGAGGCAGAACCAGTAGTAGTCGTTCAGGGCCGTGCGGCTCTTGGGGGCGCGATGTTCGCCCGGGCCTTCGCATCCGGGCTTCTCGCACAGGCGCGTGGGTTTGGTGACCGGCTGGCGCTTGACGCGCAGGTCGTTTGCCCACTTCGATGCGTGTTTGGTACCCTCACCCATGCGCCCTGAGTATTCCGGACGAAGGTAAAGAAGACAAGAAAACCTCGTGCTTGACATTGAGCCTCCGGCTGCTCAAGTCAGAGGCATGATGCGCGTTGCGGAAACCATACGATCGAAGCTTGAGGTGGCCTTTTGCCCTACGCGGCTTGTCATTGAGGATGACTCGCATCGCCATGCCGGGCACGCCGGGGCGCGTGAAGGCGGCGAAAGCCACTTTCGTGTTGCCATCGTGTCAGCTGCGTTCTCGGGGTTGGGCCGGGTCGAACGCCAGCGTCGTGTCCATCAGGTGCTGGCCGAGGAGCTCAAGGGCCCTGTCCATGCGTTGAGCCTCAGGCTGTCCACGCCGGACGAGGCTTCAGGCGCTTGAGCTGTCGGCCGGACGCGCGTCGCCGATCGGTGCGATCCTGATCGCGGTGATCTGATTGCGCTGCTTGCGCAGGATCTCGAATTTGAGCCCATGGAAGCTGAAGACCTGGCCCACTTCCGGGATGGCTTCGGCTTCGTGGATGACAAGGCCTGCGATCGTGGTTGCTTCCTCGTCGGGCAGGTTCCAGTTCATGGCGCGGTTCAGCTCGCGGATGGTGACCCAGCCATCGACATTGATGCTGCCATCGGGTTGGGGGCGAAGACCTGAGACCGGCACGTCATGCTCATCGCGGATCTCGCCGACGATCTCCTCGAGGATGTCCTCCAGCGTAATGAGGCCCTGAAGCGCTCCGTACTCGTCGATGACCAGCGCAAAGTGCGTGCGACGCTGCAGGAACGAGCGCAACTGCTCTGTCAACGTTGTCGTGTCGGGGATGAACCATGGTTTGGCGATCAGCGATGCTACGTTGATGGCGCGGATGTTGCCGTTTGCCCGTGACAGGGCCCGCAGAAGGTCTTTGGCATGCAGAATGCCAATTATGTTTTCGCTGTCGCCCTTGTAAACGGGCAGGCGCGTATGGGCCTGCGACAGGACGCGTTCGATGATGTCTTCCGGGGGCATGTCGCCGTCGATCATCGTGATGTTCTTGCGATGGATCATCACGTCGGAGACCTGCAGTTCCTTCAGATCCAGAATCCCGCCCAACATATTGCGGTCGATCGTCTGCACGGCGCCTTCCTTGTGGTGCAGGTCGATGGCACCACGCAACTCTTCGTGAGCAGCTTCTTCCTTGTCCTCCACGAGACCTTGAGACTTCACGCCTACCTGTTGAAGCAGAAGTGCCACGACCCATCCCACTGAGGCGACGATCGGGTAGAAGATCAGTGCGAATGTCCGCACCATGCCTGCGATGTGAAGGGCAACTGTGTCGGGGCGTGCGATGGCGAATGTCTTGGGCAGCACTTCGCAGAAGATGAGAACGAGGGCGGTTGTCGCAATCGTGGCGATGGCCACTCCTGAGTCACCAAATAGGTTCAGGAGCACACTTGTGACCAAGGCGGAGGCTGCAACATTGACGAAGGTGTTGCCCAGCAGAACCGCGCCGACCATTTTCTCGCGGTTCATGAAGAGCCAATTCACGTTGCGCGCACGCTTCTCACCGTCCTTCTCGAGCTGGTGCATGCGGGCCCTCGAGGCGGCCGTTAGCGCGGTCTCCGAGCCCGAGAAGAATGCCGAGCAGCAAAGCAGCACGAATATAAGGGCGACCGCTAGCAACAAGTCCAGGTCAGACATTGTCTGAACAGAAACAGTGGCATCTTCCATGGCGATTCGTCTTTTCCATTCGGTCAGAGGTCATAAGGTTTCGGCGAGATAGGCACGCACCGCAGCTTCATCAATGTCATTGGCGATGAAGGCTTTGCCGATATCGTGTGCGAGGATCAACGTCAGCTTGCCGTTGCGGGCCTTCTTGTCTTGCAGCATCAGGCTGACGATATCATCGGGTCCGGCGCCCAGGTCCGGAAGGCTCTTCACAGATGCAGGCAGTCCTGCGCTTGCAACGAGTTCGCGGACCTTGCTTGCCGTACCTTTGGGACAAAGGCTCATGCGCTCGGACAGTTCGAACGCCATGACGCATCCCACCGCTACGGCTTCGCCATGCAGGATGCGGCCTGAAAAATTCATGCAGGCTTCGATTGCGTGGCCGAAGGTATGGCCCAGGTTCAACAAGGCCCGCTGACCTGCCTCGCGCTCATCGGCCTCGACGACGCGTGCCTTCATGCTGCACGATTTAATGATGGCTTTGTTCCGCTCGGGGCCTGGGCTTGCCAGGATACGTTCTGCGTTCTGGCCCAGCCAATGCGCGAAATCTGCATCGCCGATCAGTCCATATTTCAGGATCTCGGCGAAGCCTGCCTTGAGTTCGCGGGTCGGCAGGCTTTCAAGCACTGCCGTGTCCGAAAGGACGAGGACGGGCTGGTGGAACACTCCAACCAGGTTCTTGCCCTGCGGTGTGTCGATGGCGGTCTTGCCGCCGACCGAGGAGTCGACCTGTGCCAGCAGCGTTGTCGGGATCTGCACATAGTCCAGACCGCGCTTGACGATGCCGGCTGCAAAGCCGGCCAGATCGCCGATCACGCCCCCGCCGAGCGCCAGGATCAGGTCGCCGCGCTCGAGATTTGCTTCCAGCATGCAGGTGACAACATGCTCGAGCATGGCGAAGCTTTTGCTGGCTTCGCCCGGTGGCACCACCGACACTACATGGCCAATCCCTGCTGAACCGAGCGCGGCTGCAAGCTGCGGCAGATGGCGCCTTGCCACAGTATCATCGGTCACGATGAAGACGCGTCCGACCTTGCGCAGGCGAGCGATCTCGGTTCCTGCTTGATCAAGGACGCCGGTACCCACAACGATGTCGTAGGCTCGTCCTGCGAGGTCCACGCGGAGACGTTCGGGTTTCATGCTGCTGTTTTTCCGTACAAGGCCTTCAGTTCGGACATGATCTTCTGCACGACGGTGTCGTGCGGACCTCCGCTTGAGTCGATCGTGATATCGGCCTCGGCGTAGATCGGATAACGCTCTTTCATGAGGCGCTCCATCGTAGCACGGGGATCGGCAGTTTTCAGCAGTGGTCGGGTGGGGCGCTTGGAGACACGTGCCATCAGCAGATCCAGGTCGGCGCGCAGCCAGACCGAGATGCCCGCGCCTCTGATGAGCGCGCGCGTTGCCGGGTCCATGAATGCGCCGCCGCCCGTGGCCAGCACATGGCGCGGTGCCGCGAGGAGCCTTGCGATAACCCGCCTCTCGCCTTCACGAAAGGCGGGTTCACCAAATCGTTCGAAGAAGTCCGAGATGCTGCAGCCAGCAGCCTTTTCAATTTCGAGGTCAGCGTCGTGAAACGGCAGGCCCAGTTCAGATGCCAGTCGGCGTCCGACGGTGCTCTTGCCGGCGCCCATGAGCCCCACGAGAACGATCACGCGGTCGGCCACTGCCCTCGGCCCTTCGCATTGACGTTCCTGTTCCTGCGGTTGCATCTTGTTCATTCCACCTGGAATCAGCATGTACAGGAACAGACGGGCAGCTTCCAGAGACTGCGAAATCGGCGGTGAAAGGCCATTTTCATGAGGCGCAGGCGGCAATTTCGCGATTTTAACCGATCCAGTGGCCTTGTTCAGCTTGGCTGGCTGTTCGGGACTGCCTTATTACTGCTGGCACTGGGCGGCGGCGGGCTGGCTTTTTACGGCTCGACGCTCAAGCCCGGGACCTACAAGGTGGAAAAGGTTCTCCCCGATGCAGGCTTTCCTCGCTAAGCTGTTTCTTTCCTTCACACTCCTCTTTCTGTGCGCCTCGTATTCCTTTCATGGCTTGGCTGCGCCCGCTTCGGGGGCGCCTCGCGGGCTTACCCCGCTGCAGGTGCAGGAGGATGGGAGCGAGGTTTCTCCACTCCCACCGGTATCGCCCGGACAGCGTGAGGTCGAGAATGTGCTGCCCGCTCAACCCGGCCAGCCGCGCGGCCCCCAGGTTACGGTCAGTTCGCTCGATGCCATCGACCCCGCGGGGGTGGGCCTGATCGATGAGGCGGGTGGTGGTTTGCCTCGCGACATCCATGCGGGCAGCACAAGGGCTGCGATTGTCATGCGGATCGCACGCTTGCCGAGCACCTCGGTCTCGCCAGTGCTGCAGTCCCTGCAGCGACGCATCTTGCTGAGCACCACGCAGCCTCCTGCCGGAGAAACGCCGGAGGGCGAGCCGTCGATGCTGGCTCAACGGCTCTTCAAGCTGGTTGATGGCGGGCGGATCGGCGAGGCTGCCATGCTTGGCGCGCAGAGCCCGCGCGATGATCGCTTTGCCCGTCAGGCGTGGGTCGAGGCCTTGCTGCTGCAAGGTCGTGATGCTGATGCTTGCGGAGATGCAGCTTCCCTGCGCCAGTCATTGAATGATCCGTTCTGGATGGGTTTGCGGGCCTATTGTCATCTGGTTGCCGGTGACATGGATGCCGCGTCGCTGACGCTAGATGTCATGCGAGAGCGCCCCGGTGCCGACGAGACGTTCGTTGCCGTTGCTTCTGCGCTGGCGAACGGCACAAAGGCCAAGATCGATGCTCTTCCTGATCCCAAGGCGTTGCAGGTTGCGTTGCTGCGGCGGGCGGCACTTCCTGCAACCTCGGGCCTTTCCCAATGGCTTCCAGGCCGCCAGTTGATCCTGTCCGGGGCTGATCCGGTTGCTCGTCTGGCCGTGCTTGAGCGTTCGGCGCGCGCGGGGCTCGTGGCGGTCGAGGATCTTGTTGCGGCCTACAGGGCTGCCGCGTTTTCGCCCGATCAGCTGGATGATCCAGAGGCCGGGGCTGCCAAACTGGATGTCGCATCGGGCAATGCCCTTTTCTTTCAGGGCATGCTTGCGCGCAGCCTGCCTGCGGCCCGCGCTGCCGCCTTTGCAGCCGCGCTCGACCGGGCTGATGCGCAGAACAATTTCCCGCTGTTTGCGCGTGCGACGCGCCAGGTGGCGCGGCAGATGCCTGTGCTGCCCGAGACTGCGTGGCTGGCGCCGCATATTTTCAGGGTGCTGCTCTATAATGGCGATGCGAAGGCTGCCTTGCAGTGGCAAGCCCAGTTGACGTCTCCCACGGACACCGCAACCTTGAATGCGCTTCGTATCCACGCTGCGATTGTCTATCCCTCGGCTGAGAACACGGCGGCGTTGCCAGAGGCGCTGGCCTGGCTCGGCACCAATGCCGCTCCCGGTGGCGCTGGCGAGGCCTGGCTCAAGGCGCGCGCCTTGCGCGAGGTGCCGCTGCTCGCAGCCCTTGGCTACACGATCCCCCCGGAGGCCCAGTGGGCGCTGTCTGCTGTTCCGGGAGAGAGCGTTCTGAAGGGTGTGTCGGGTGAGGCCGCGCGGTCCATGGCGCACTCTGCACAGCAGCAGCGCAAAGGCGAAGCGATCCTCGACGTGCTGATTGCACTGGGTGGCGACGGGCCATCGCGCGCTCCGGTTGCTATTGTCGCGCGCGCCGTTGACGCGCTGTCAACGATTGGCATGCGAGATCCTGCGCGGGCACTGGCTGGCGAGGCGATCCTTGCCACGCCGGTGCGAAACACGAAATGAAGCAACCACATGATCGTCCGCGCAGACCGGGACCTTTATCACCTCGAGGCGTTCCTCGAGATGATGAGCGCCGAACGCGGCGCCTCCGTCCACACGCTCGATGCCTATCGTCGTGATCTGCTGGATTTTCGAGCTTTCCTGATCGGTCGACGTGCCAGCCTGCATGCAGCCAGTGCCGATGAGGTGCGGGCTTACCTGGCTTCATTGTCTCAGGCGGGGTTGTCGCCCGCGACGCAGGCCCGACGGCTTTCATCCATCCGGCAGATCTGTCGCTACTTGATAGATGAGGATGTACGTGCGGATGATCCGACGTCGATCATCGAGGCGCCGCGGCGTGGGCGCCCGTTGCCAAAGGTCGTCAGCGAGCAGCAGGCGCAGGATCTGATCCGGGCGGCCGAGATGATGGAAGGGGCCGACGCCCTGCGGCTGCTTTGCATCATCGAGCTTCTCTATGCGTCTGGCTTGCGTGTCTCGGAGCTGGTTACGCTGCCGCTTGGTGCTGTCACGGGTGAGCGGCGAATGCTGCTTGTTCGTGGCAAGGGCGGCAAGGAGCGGCTTGTGCCGCTGGGTGAGCCCGCGCGCGCAGCGATACAGCTCTATCTGTCCGTACGTGCCCGCTTCCTGCCACGCTCCGAGCGTGCCCAGCGCTTCCTGTTTCCCTCGCGCGGCAACGAGGGGCACCTCACGCGCCGCCGTGTTGCGCAAATGATGAAGGATCTTGCCGTGCGGGCAGGTGTCGATCCTGCCAAGCTGTCGCCACATGTGTTGCGTCATGCATTTGCAAGCCATCTTGTAGCTAATGGCGCTGACCTGAGGTCCGTACAACAGTTGCTTGGTCATGCTGATATCGCAACGACCCAGATCTATACCCATGTGCAGGATGAACGGTTAAGGCGCCTCGTGGCGGAAAAGCACCCACTTGCAGTGCGTCGTAGCCGTTGACTGCGTGAGGCTGCGCGCCTAGCTTCCCGGCCTCGCGGAGAGGGAGCGCTCAGCTGGGCGTGGCAGTGCAATGAGCTTCACACAAGTCGAACGCAGCGAGCCGCGCCTGAACCGGTCTCAGTTGTTTGTTCCGGGCGTTCGGCCCCAATTGTTCGAGAAGGCGGCTGCGTCGGATGCCGACGTGATCTGTCTTGATCTTGAGGATAGTGTCGCGCCAGCGGACAAGCCGAAGGCGCGCGCCAACATCATCGAAGGCCTCAAGACCATCAATTTCGGGACCAAGTCGATTTCCGTCCGGATCAATGGGCTGGATACGGCGTGGTGCTATCGCGATGTCATCGACATCGTGGAGCAGGCGGGCGAGCGGCTGGACCTTCTCATGATCCCAAAGGTGGGCGTTGCGGCTGATGTCTATGCGATCGACATGTTGATCTCGCAGGCCGAGATGGCTGTCGGGCGCAAGAAGAAGATCAAGCTTGAAGTCATCATCGAGAGTGTCCTTGGCTTCAACAACATCGAGGCCATAGCTGGCGCATCGAAGCGGCTGGAGTCGCTGCATTTCGGATCGGCCGACTATGCGGCCTCTGCCGGCATGCGCACGACGAACATCGGCGGACCGAACAAGGATTATGTTGTCCTGACCGACAAGAACGAGGCCGGTGCGCGGGATACACACTGGTCAGATCTCTGGCATTCCATCACGGTGCGCATGGTGGCTGCGGCGCGGGCGCATGGCCTGCGTCCGATCGATGGGCCGTTCGGAGACTATTCGGATGCTGATGGGTTCCTGGCGCAATCACGTCGCTCTGCCGTCATGGGCTGCGAAGGCAAGTGGGCGATCCATCCCTCGCAGGTTTCCCTGGCAAACCAGGTCTTCACGCCGCCCGCTGACGAGGTCGAGCGCGCCGAGGCTATCCTGGCGGCGATGAAGGAGGGCACGGAAAAGGGCATGGGGGCTGTTGCGCTCAATGGCAAGCTCATCGACCTTGCATCCATCCGCCAGGCCGAAGTCATCGTCGGGCAGATGAACATGATCCGTTCGCGGACCAAGTCCTGATCCATCGACTTATTGACCGCCGAGCCCATGGAATCCAACACGAACGAACCCAAGCAAACCGCAGCCCAGCAACGCATGCTGGCGTTGGCAGCGCTGGGTGTCGTTTTTGGTGATATCGGTACCAGTCCGCTTTACATGATGCGCGAAACGTTTGGCGCCTCGGGCGGCATGGCCATGAACCAGGCATCGGTCTATGGCGTTCTGTCGCTGGCGTTCTGGTCGCTGATGATCGTGGTGTCGATCAAATACTGCGCCTTCGTCATGCGCGCCAACAACAAGGGTGAGGGCGGCGTGCTTTCGCTGGCTTCGCTGGCGCTGAGGACGGGGCAGGCGGCGCCCGGCCGACGTCGGCTGATCTCGCTCTTGGCCTTGACGGGGCTCGGACTGTTCTATGGTGACGCCCTCATCACGCCGTCCGTGTCGGTGCTGTCGGCAGTCGAAGGGCTTTCGGGAACCAGAGAGTTCAAGCCCTATATCGTACCCATCGCGACGGGCATCCTGCTGTCCTTGTTCCTGTTCCAGCGTCGCGGCACAGGCAAGGTCGGACGGTTCTTCGGGCCCATCATGATGCTCTGGTTCGCCACGATTGGGACCTTGGGTCTGTTGCAGATCATCGAGAGGCCGCATGTGCTGCTTGCCATGTCGCCGGGTTATGCGCTGGACCTGGTTGTGGCGCAGCCGTGGACGGTGTTCGTGGCTCTTGGGTCCATCGTGCTCTGTGTCACGGGAGCCGAGGCGCTGTATGCCGACATGGGCCATTTCGGCAAGGGACCCATCCGCATGGCATGGGCGGGCGTGATTGTCTGCCTCGTCTGCAGCTATTTCGGCCAGGGTGCATTGCTGCTGTCGTCGCCAGCCTCGCTCGACAACCTGTTCTTCAACATGGCGCCGCAATGGGCGCTGTTTCCGCTTGTGGGGCTTGCCACGTGTGCCACGGTGATTGCGAGCCAGGCGGTCATATCGGGTGTTTTTTCGCTGACGCGCCAGGCCATCCAGCTCGGATACTTGCCCCGCATGGATATCCATCACACGTCAGCGACCGAAATGGGGCAGATCTATATTCCCCAGATCAACTGGATGCTCATGGCCGGCATCATGATCATCGTTGTCTCCTTCGGCACTTCCAGCGCATTGACCCATGCCTATGGGCTTGCTGTGACGGGTGCGATGATGATCGACACAATCCTTGCGGCCATCGTTGCGCGCTGGCTTTGGGGCTGGTCGCGGTGGCTGGCGTTCGGGGTGTTCGGGCTGTTTTTCATGGTCGATGCGGTCTACGTTGCGTCTAATCTCCTGAAGATACCGACTGGCGGCTGGTTCCCGATCGTGGTGGCGGCTGCGGCACTTGCCGTCACGCTTGTCTGGAACCGTGGACGCGAGATCCTGGTATCGAAGCTTTATCGCGATGCCATGCCGATACAGGAGTTCCTGGAGCGATGGGATCGCACTGTCGAGCGCGTGAGCGGCACGGCGGTGTTCATGACGTCCAATCCGACGGTGGTGCCGGCGGCTTTCCTCCATAACCTCAAGCACAATCACGTGGTCCATGAGCGTGTCGTAATCATGAAGGTCAACGTGGAGGACGTGCCCCGTGTCAGCGAGGCGCAGCGCATCGAGGTGGAGAAGCTTGGCAAGGGGTTCCACAAGGTTACGGTGCACTATGGATTCATGGAGCGTCCTGACGTGCCGCGTGCGCTCGAGCTTTGCCGGCCGTTCGGCCTTTCATTCGACATGATGCAGACGACCTTCTTCCTGGGGCGGGAAACCCTCATTCCTGCAAGCCGCTCGGAGTTGCGACGCTGGCAAGCCGCCTTGTTCATCGGGATGCAGGCTGCGGCTCTTTCGGCGACGCGTTTCTTCCGGATTCCAGCCAATCGCGTGGTCGAGATGGGTACGCAAGTCGAGATCTGAGGGCCGTTTTTCAGGCTTTGAGGCTCGTTCATGTCGCATTCAGGCAGGGGGGAACATTCTCGACCCTGACAGCGGATGGCCCTTGCAGCCCGGACCGGACTGACCGCCGCTTCAGGAGGACTGCCATGAAGAAGATCATCGCAACGACCTTTGCCGCCATTGGCCTTCTGGCTTTCGCCGCAAGCCCGGCGCTTGCGGGTGGTGTCTATCCGCCGTCCGGCTATCACGGGCCCGGCTATGGTCCGCCACCACCGCCGCCCCCGCCTCCGTCTGGTTACTATGGCGGGCCTGGCTATGGGCCGCCGCCCGGCTATTACGGACCGCCTCCGGGCTATCGCGGCGGCCACTACGACAGGCGTGGCTGTCGTGACGATGCTGCGGCTGGCGCCGTCGTTGGCAGCATCATCGGTGGGGCGATCGGAAACAGTGCTGCGCGTGGACGCGACCGCGGGCCTGCCACTGTGGTCGGCGCCATCATTGGCGGTGTCGCGGGCAATGCCATTGCAAGGGATGCATGCCGCAACGAGCGCAAACGCGACTATCGCGACCGTCATTATCGGGACGGTTACCACGACGACCGCGGCTATCGCCGGGATTGGCGTGACCGGGACTATGAGCGCCGCTACTGAGGCCTTCCCGGCTTTCCCCTCGCTTCAGGGCGCATCGGCGAGACCCGGTGCGCCCTTTTTTCTTTTGGGCTCGGGCCTTTCAGCATTAACCCGTTGTTCCCCCGTGATTTATTTCAGGTTGGCAGGGGGGCGGAGCCGGTGCTACCCAATTGCACATGACGACCTATCTCGACTTTGAAAAACCGATTGCCGACCTTGAGGGCAAGATCGAGGAACTCCGGCGCATGTCCGCTCAGGGCGAGGCGATCTCGCTTGAGGACGAGGTCACGAAGCTGGAGCAGAAAGCCGGGCTCCTCCTGCGGGACATCTATGCCAAGCTGACGCCGTGGCAGAAGACGCAGGTCGCGCGCCATCCGGAGCGACCGCATTTCCTCGACTACATCCATGCCCTGTTCCAGGATTTCACGGCGCTCGGTGGTGACCGCGCCTTCGCCGACGACAAGGCAATTCTGGGTGGGCTTGCCTCGTTTCGCGGTCGTTCGGTGATGGTCATTGGTCACGAGAAGGGTAACGATACGAAGTCGCGCCTGAGGCACAATTTCGGCATGGCGATGCCCGATGGCTATCGCAAGGCGGTCCGCCTGATGACGATGGCCGAGCGTTTCAACATTCCGGTCATTACACTCGTCGACACGTCTGGTGCCTATCCTGGCCTGAGCGCCGAGGAGCGGGGGCAGGGTGAGGCGATTGCGCGTTCGACCGAGCGTTGCCTGACGCTGGGTGTGCCGCTGGTCTCGGTCATCATCGGTGAGGGTGGCTCGGGCGGCGCGGTTGCCTTGGCGACGGCTGACCGTGTTTACATGCTGGAGCACTCTGTCTATTCGGTGATTTCGCCCGAGGGTTGCTCATCGATCCTCGGCAAGTCCAAGCTGGGGGCGCCGCCGAGCTTCTCGCCGCAGGAAGCGGCGTCGGCCATGAAGGTAACGGCGCAGGACCTGTTCCAGCTGCGGATCATCGACTCCATCATCGCCGAACCGGTTGGCGGTGCACAGCGCGGCCGGGCCCAAGTCATGGAGGACGCGGGCGATGCGATCGACCTGGCCCTGACCGAGCTTGAGAGCATGCCTGCCGATGTCTTGCGAAAGGCGCGCTGGGACAAGTATCTGTCCATGGGGCGTGTCGGCTTGGCCTGACGTGTCAATTACCCCCGCTTGTGGGTGGGGCTTGTGACACGAGAGACACTTTCGTCAGATGTTTCGCGATTTGCGTTTCGTGGGTGGTTGGCATGCCTCCTGCGGTTGTTGGCATTTTTGAACAATAGTAGAACATTCGCCGCGTTTCGAGGTGGCGGGGTGACGCAGGGTGTACCGGTCGAGGTACGCCTCCGTCAGCAGCAGCCACATCCTCACAGCGTGAGGAGGAGCAGGGGGCGGTCTCTCTCCCTTACGCAGTGAAGGAGACCGTTTGCGGTAGGTGGTTCGGCGAATTTATCATGTCACCGTTAATTTCCGAGGGTTCTTGCGAAGGTGCGGATGTCCTCGATGAGGTCTTGCGGGCGTTCCATGGCGGCGAAGTGGCCGCCGCGCGCGAACTCGGTCCAGTGTGTGACGTTCATGTGGCGGCCGACGAGCGAGCGGGGCGGGAAGGGGATCAGGTCCTTGGGGAAGCGGGCGATGCCGACGGGCTTTTCGATGCGCGATTTCGGTGGCACGGGCTTGCCGGTCGTGTCCTCGAACAGGCCACGGTAGAGCCAGGTCGAGGTGCCGAAGGTGCGTGTCACCAGGTAGATCATCACGTTGGTGATGAGCTGGTCCTTCGTATAGGCCGACTCGAGCCGGCCGCCGTCGAGGTCGGACCAGCCGTGGAACTTCTCGATGATCCAGGCGGCCATGCCCACGGGCGAGTCCATCACCGGGTAGGACAGGGTCAGGGGCTTGGTTGACTGTTCGCGGAAATAGGCGCCTTCGAGGTTGAAGAGCATTTCGGCCTGGCGCGCGGCCTGCTTTTCCTCGTCGGTCTCCGGTTCCACGCCGGGTGCGCGCCACCCGAACATGTTCAGGTGTACGGCGCGACATTGCGGGTGATCATAACCCAGCCATCCGGATACCGATGATCCCCAGTCGCCGCCCTGTGCGATGTAGTTCGTGTAGCCCAGCGTGCCAACCATGAGCTCGTCGAAATAGCCTGCAACCGTGCGCGGGCTGATGGGTCGGGCCGGCTTGCCCGAGAAGCCGTAGCCGGGCAGCGAGGGGATCACCAGGTCGAAGGCGTCGCTGGCCTTTCCGGCATGTTTTTCCGGGAAAGCGAGAGGTTCGATGATGTTCATGAACTCGACGATCGAACCCGGCCAGCCATGCGTGATAAGCAGCGGGCGGCGCTTCTCGCTGTTCGAGCGGACGTGAATGAAATGAATGTCGAGATCGCGCACGCGCGCCTTGAACTGCGGCCAGCGGTTCAGCGCGTCCTGTTCGCGGTACCAGTCATAGCCGTGCAGCCAGTACTCGACGATCTGCTTCATGGTGGCCAGTTCCGCGCCATAGGCCCAACCACCCCCTTCGGGTGCATCGGGCCACTCGAACGTGCGCACGCGTTCCATGATGCGGTTGATGGTCGGCTGCGGGATTTCGATGCGGAAGGGGATGGGTTGTGTCATCGGCTTGCTCGCGTTCTGCTGGCCATCATTGCAGCAGGATTGACGTCCCTGCGCAATCCGCGCCCTGCCGCGATTGTCTGGCCATGAGAAAATTCGCTCGACGTGTGGCCTGTGCCTCACGATGATTGCGAATCATGTCTGATGACAATCCCCGCGTTGACGCCTCCCCCGGTCCGTTGCACTTCACCTTCATCGGCAATGCCTGCGGTATCTTCAGGGGCAGCGAGGGGACGCGGATCCTTTGTGATCCCTGGGTTGTCGATGGAGTGTTCGACGGCAGCTGGTGTCACTATCCCAAGCTCAAGACGCAACTGTCCGACCTGCAGGATGTGGATGCCATCTATGTGTCGCACCTGCATCCGGATCATTTCGACGAACGGCACTTCGATTTTGACAAGGGTATGCCGCTGATTGTTCTCGACCATGCGCCGAATTTCCTGATCAAGAAGCTTGCTGGCCTGGGGTTCACCAATCTTGTCAGGATTCGGGACAAGGAGACTGTCAGCTTCCGCGAGTTCCAGCTCACGATGTTTGCGCCTTTCGCCCGTCACAATTTCCACGAGGCAACGGTCGGCAACCTGATCGATTCGGCGCTGCTGGTCTCGTGCGGCGGGGTGTCTGCCCTGAATGCGAATGACAATGTGCTGACGGTCGAGGCTGCGCGGCTGATGCGCGAACGTCATGGGCCGATTGCGCTGGCGATGCTGAACTACAACGCCGCCGGGCCCTATCCGAGTTGCTTTGACAACCTGACTGAAGCGGAGAAATTGTCGGAGAGTCAGCGGATCCTCGAGCGAAACTTCCAGCATGCGCGCGCCATCATCAACGAGATGAAGCCGACGCTCGTGCTGCCTTTTGCCGGTGCCTATGTGCTGGGGGGCGACCTGCATCCGAAGAACAAGTACCTTGGAACGGCGACGTGGGATGAATGTGCGCGCTGGCTTTCAGACCATGGTATTGGCGCGTCGCGTGCCGTTGTCTTGCGGGAGAACGATACGCTCGATATTGCCCGTGGCACGACGGACAAACCCTATGTGCCGGTCGACGTCGCCGACATGCAGCGCTATATCGTGACCGAATTGGCGGGGCGGCGCTATCCCTATCAGCTTGAGCCTTTTCCGGCGGCCGAGCCTCTTTACGCTGACATTGCGCGTGCGTCTGGAAAACTGGCCGAACGCATGGAGAAGCTGGGCATGCGCTCAACGTTCCATGTCGTTGTCCACGCCTTCTCTCGCGCGTTCCAGATCTATCCGGTGTTCAAGCCGCTTGTTTCCTGCGATGGCATCGAGCGCTTGCTGAGTTGCAGGCTTGACGAGCGCTTGCTGCGCATGGTGCTCGACCGGCGCTCGCACTGGAACAATGCCGAGAATGGTGGCCATGTGAGCTATCACCGTTCGCCAAACCATTATGAGCCCGACCTGCATATCGGGCTGCAATTCTTTCATCTTTGAGGGCGCGTACGCATGACCGCAACCTATCGGGCCGAACTGAATGCGCTTGGGTTTTACGAGGCGCTGCCGAAGCCTTCGCGTGACGAGCTTGCGGCGCATTACGCGGGCAAATACTACCAGAACCCGCAGGGCTCGTATGCGGCGTCGTACCTTCCCGAGGAGATCGCGTATTTTCACAATGTTGCGCGCGTGGCCGAGGCGACGGCGCGGCGGCACGGGCTGGAGAAGACCCTGTTCGATGTCGGTTGCGGGGAGGGATATTTCTCCCAATCGTTCGTGCGTTTCGGTTGGGCGGTGTCGGCGTGTGACTTCTCGGATTTTGGCGTCTCGCGGCACAATCCCAGCCTGCTGCCTGCGTTCACGGCGGGCGACCTCTACGGCGTGATCAAGGCGCGGGTGGCCGAAGGGGGGACGTTTGGTCTGGTGAACCTGCAGAACGTGCTCGAGCATGTGCTGGATCCGGTGCAGCTGCTGCATGACATCAAGCCGCTGTTTGCACGGCGCGCTTGTGTGCGGCTTCGGGTGCCCAATGACTATTCGGCTTTCCAGACGGCGTTGATGGCGCGGGGCGACACGGGGCCGACCTGGTTTGCCCCGCCGGAGCATCTGTCCTATTTCAATCGTGATGGCCTACTCAAGCTGCTTGACCATTGCGGCTATCGGGTGCTGTCGGTGCAGACGGGTTTTCCGATCGAGGTGTTCCTTGCCAATCCGCACTCGAACTATGCCAAGGACCGGTCCCTGGGCAAGGGGGCGCACCTGGCGCGGGTGTTCTGCGAGAATCATCTGATCGAGCAGGGTGTGGAGGCCTATCTCGATTATGCCGAGGCTGCGGCACGGCTGGGGTTCGGGCGGGATCTGCTGGCCTATGCCGTGCCGGCGTGAGTTTGCTGACAGTGCACTTATTAATTTCGGTGACAGTGCACTAATGAGTTCCAGGCTGCCTGTGGCGACGACCTTGTCCGTCTGCTCATTAGTGCACTGTCACCGAAATTAATAAGTGCACTGTCACCGAAATTCAGAGGGTGCCGTGGCACTGCTTGTATTTCTTGCCTGAGCCGCAGGGGCAGGGGGCGTTGCGCTGGACCTTGCCCCAGGTCGAGGGGTCGCTGGGGCTTACGGGGACGGCGCGTCCACCCATGCGTGGGGCGTTTTGCGCAGGGCGGTGCGGACCATCGGGTGCGTCGAACTCGTTTTCCCCGGTATCGGGATTGAGGTGCTGAGCGCGCATCTGCGGCAGCGGCATCTCCTCGAGTTCGGGCGGCGCCTCGAACTGGATCTGCACATGCAT
Organism: uncultured Flavobacteriaceae bacterium; assembly: GCA_964483585.1. Classification (GTDB taxonomy): domain Bacteria; phylum Pseudomonadota; class Alphaproteobacteria; order Micropepsales; family Micropepsaceae; genus SZUA-430. The sequence goes on along the minus strand of CAZABH010000003.1, from coordinate 1,751 downwards.
CAGCTGGCGGGTCACCTGCTGTCGGATACGAGCGAGAAGGCCCTCGAACAGGAGGAAAGCTTCAGTCTTGTATTCGTTCAGGGGATCACGCTGGCCATAGCCGCGCAGGCCGATGGTCTGTCGCAAGTGTTCGAGCGTGATCAGATGTTCGCGCCATTCGTGATCCATGGTCTGCAGCAGGACGGCGCGCTCGACCTGGTCAACCGCGTCTTGCGGCGCGCCTTCGAAGCGCTGGTCGCCCCGCTGGTCGGTTGCCTTCTTCAGGCGCTCGATGATTTCCTCGTCGGCAATGCCCTCTTCCTTGCCCCATGCGATGATCGGCAGTTCCAGTCCGAAATACTCGCGGATGTCCGCCTCGAGTTCAGGCATGCGCCACTGGTCTGCATAGGTGCCATCCGGGATGTAGCGCTTGACGAGATCCTCGATCAGCTGGTGTCGCATTCCGACAACCGTGTCATGAACGCTTTCGGCGCCAATGAAATCGAGCCGTTGCTCGAATATGGTCTTGCGCTGGTCGTTCATGACGTTGTCGAACTTCAGCAGGTTCTTGCGGATGTCGAAGTTGCGAGCCTCGACGCGGCTTTGCGACTTGGCCACTGCCGAGTTGACCATGCTGTGCGAGATGGCTTCGCCTTCCTTCAGGCCCAGGCGCTGGAGATAGCCGTCGAGCTTGTCCTGCCCGAAGATGCGCATCAGGTCGTCGTGGAGGCTCAGGAAGAACTTGGAGTGGCCTGGGTCGCCCTGGCGGCCGGAACGTCCACGCAGCTGGTTGTCGATGCGCCTGCTTTCGTGACGCTCGGTCCCCAGAACGTAGAGGCCGCCAGCGGTCAGCACCTTCTGCCTGGCTTCTGCCACCTCGGCGCGGATGCGCTCGATTGCCTTTTTGCGTTCGTCCTCGTCCTCCATGCCCACCGTCTCAACGGCGATGCGCATGTCGGCGTTGCCGCCGAGCTGGATGTCGGTGCCTCGGCCAGCCATGTTGGTGGCGATGGTCACAGCGCCGGGTACGCCCGCCTGTGAGATGATCTGGGCTTCCATCTCGTGGTAGCGGGCGTTCAGGACGGCGTGCTTGATCTTCTGCTTCTTGAGCACGGCCGACAATTGTTCGGATTTTTCGATCGAGACGGTGCCGACGAGAACCGGCTGGTGTCGCTCGACGCATTCCTTGATGGTCGCGACGATGGCGTCGTTCTTTTCATCGATCGTCCGGTAGATCTCGTCGTCCTCGTCGACGCGTGCGACGGGCACGTTGGTCGGAATCTCGATCACGTTGAGATTGTAGATCTCGTGGAACTCGTTGGCCTCAGTCGAGGCCGTACCGGTCATGCCACCCAGCTTCGAGTAGAGGCGGAAATAGTTCTGGAACGTAATCGAAGCCAGCGTGACGTTCTCGGGCTGGATGGCCACGCGCTCCTTCGCCTCGAGGGCCTGGTGAAGGCCTTCCGAATAGCGCCGCCCTTCCATCATGCGGCCGGTGAACTCGTCGATGATGACAACCTTGTTGTCCTTGACGATGTAGTCCTTGTCCTTCTGGAACAGCTTGTGCGCCTTCAGGGCCTGGCTGACGTGGTGGACGAGCGAGATGTTGGCGATGTCGTAAAGATTGCCTTCGGTGAGGCGGCCGTTCTTGGCCAGCCACTGCTCGACGGCTTCGTTGCCTTCCTCGGTCAGCGTGACGGTGCGCTGCTTCTCGTCGAGTTCGTAGTGCTCGGGCTTGAGTTCGGGCATCACGGCGTCGATGATCTTGTAGA
>CAZABH010000002.1:17478-131448 GCA_964483585.1 uncultured Flavobacteriaceae bacterium | reverse complement strand
CGAGGTATACGCGGCATCGAAGGTTGATCCGTGGTTCCTCGAGCAGATCGAGCAAATTGTTCGAACAGAGGAACACCTCAGAACGTCCGGCTTGCCCGATGACCCGGACGCATTGCGCGACATCAAGGCCATGGGATTTTCCGATGCCCGTATCGCCCGCCTCACGGGCAAGCGGGAAAGCGAAGTCGCCGGACTTCGCCGGCGCGTGGGCGTGACCCCCGTCTTCAAGCGCATTGATACCTGCGCGGCCGAGTTCCGTGCGATCACGCCCTACATGTACTCGACCTACGAGGCGGCTGGCGCCGGCCGCGCGGAATGCGAGAGCGAACCCTCGGACCGGCGCAAGGTCGTCATCCTTGGGGGCGGACCTAACCGCATTGGCCAAGGCATAGAATTTGACTATTGCTGCTGCCACGCAGCCTTTGCGCTGGGCAAGGCCGGCTTCGAGACCATCATGGTCAACTGCAACCCGGAGACCGTCTCGACCGACTATGACACATCCGACCGGCTCTATTTCGAACCGTTGACCGCGGAAGACGTCATCGAACTCATTCGCACCGAACAGTCGCGTGGAGAGGTGGCAGGCGTCATCTGTCAATTCGGAGGGCAGACGCCGCTGAAGCTGGCGGCCGCGCTCGAAGGAGCAAGGATTCCGATCCTGGGCACACAGCCCGACGCCATAGACATTGCTGAAGACCGCAAGCGCTTCCAGGTCCTCATTGATGCCATTGGCCTGAAGCAGCCAATGAACAGGACCGCCCTTACGACGGAAGAAGCAATTCTGGCCGCCCGGGAAGTGGGCTACCCGGTCGTCATACGCCCGTCCTTCGTGCTTGGCGGACGCGGCATGACCATTGTGCGTGATGAACAGCACATGCGGGAAACCCTTGACCAGACAGACGTCTTCAGGATCTCGGGCGATGACCCGGTCCTCATAGACCAATATCTCCGCAACGCCGTCGAGGTCGACGTGGACGCCATTGCCGACGACACAGGCGTCTTCGTTGCCGGAATCATGGAACACATCGAAGAAGCCGGCGTCCACTCCGGCGATAGCGCTTGCTCGATACCGCCCTGGTCTCTTTCGCCGGAAACCGTTGCCGAACTCAAGAGACAGACCGCAGCCCTCGCACAAGAGCTGAATGTGGTGGGCTTGATGAACGTGCAGTTCGCCATTCAGACCGGACAGATCTACATTCTGGAAGTCAACCCGAGGGCCAGCCGAACCGTACCCTTTGTCGCGAAAGCTGTTGGATTGCCCGTTGCAGCAATCGCCTCGCGCGTGATGGCCGGCGAGAAACTCTCGTCCATGGGATTAAAGGAGGCGACGCCCCGGCGAATGTCCGTCAAGGAAGCGGTGATGCCCTTTGCAAGGTTCCCGGGGGTCGATGTGGTGCTTGGCCCGGAGATGAGATCGACCGGCGAAGTCATGGGCATCGACTCGAATTTCGAACGTGCGTTTGCAAAGAGCCAGATCGCGGCGGGCGTGACCCTTCCCAGCCAAGGGACGGTCTTTGTCTCGGTGAGGGATGTCGACAAGCAGGCCATCCTCGAGCCTGTGCGTAGCCTGATCGCCATGGGGTTCAGGATCGTAGCAACCGGGGGAACAGCAGCGCACCTTGCCGAAAAGGGTCTCGATGTGACCCGGATCAACAAGGTGTACGAGGGCCGTCCGCACATCGTCGATGCAATGAAGGACGGGTCGATCGCACTGGTCTTCAATACGACCGAAGGCGCGCAGGCGCTGAAGGACTCGCAGTCGATCAGAAGAACGGCGCTGATGCAGAAAATACCCTACTACACGACGGTGGCAGGCGCCGCAGCCGCGGTCCAGTCGATTTCTGCGCTGCGGACAACCAGCCTTGATGTAGAGCCCCTGCAAGCACACATAAACTAACATGCTGATTTATAAAGGATTTCAGACAAAGCTGCACGCCGGGCATCCTTGAAATCCGCCGACTGTATTGCTATATTGCGGATGCGTCCGCGGATTGAACCCGGGACGCCAGCTGCGCTGCAGTCCTTCAGCGAGCATTAGACAGTCCGGAGGTCTTGGTCGGTCGCGCCGCCAAGGCCCCTTAGATCTGTTGTCCCTTGGCGCGACTGGAAAGTGATGAGTACCAGGCTATGGAAAAGATTCCCATGACCGCACAGGGCTACGCAGCGCTCGAGGCGGAGATCAAGCACCTGAAAACAGTGGAACGTCCGGCCATCATCAAGGCAATCTCCGAAGCGCGCGCCCACGGAGATCTCTCCGAGAATGCCGAGTACCACTCAGCCAAGGAGCGCCAGAGCTTCATAGAAGGCCGCGTGATGGAACTCGAGGACAAGGTTTCGCGTGCACAGGTCATTGATGTGTCGAAGCTTTCCGGCAAGACGGTAAAGTTCGGCGCGACAGTTTCAGTCGTGGACGAAGACACGGAACAAAAGTCGAAGTTCCAGATCGTGGGCGACATGGAAGCCGACTTCTCGAAAGGTCGCATCTCTTTGTCATCCCCACTGGCACGCGCCTTGATCGGGAAGTCGGTTGGAGACACGGTTGAGGTCAACACGCCGTCCGGCGGCCGCACCTACGAAATTACGAAGGTAGAATTCAAGTAGTTCCGACCTCCAGACCGCCACGCGGGCAGCTCCTCGGCGCTGCTCGCCAGAGCCCTGGCGTTAAAGTCACCCCAGATCCACAGGCACACCCGGCTCGCGCTTTGATTCCCGGATCGTCAGCGCCGTCTTCACCGAGGCAACACTGCGCGCAGCTGTAAGCGTTTGGGTAACGAAGCTCTGCCACTCCCCCAGGTCATGCGCGACGCACTTCAGGACGAAGTCGACCTCACCAGACATCATGTAGCACTCGCGCACGATCGGCCATTGGCGCACCTGCTCCTCGAACGCCTTCAGGTCTGGCTCTGCCTGGCTGGTCAGCCCGACGAAGGCGAAAGCAGTGACCTCGTAGCCAAGGGCCTTGGGGTCGAGATCCGCATGATACCCCCTGATGAAACCGTCTTGCTCAAGCCCACGCACACGCCTTAAACAAGGAGGCGCCGATATTTTCGCACGCTGCGACAACTCGACATTCGTGATCCGACCGTCGGTCTGCAGTTCGTGGAGGATGCGCCGATCGATGGCATCGAGCTTGTTGCGCTGCATTGACAGATGAACCAGATAAGTTTGTTTCGCGCGTGTGTTGTATAGTTTTCCATCGCGTTTTTCAGCAATAAAATTTCAGGGCTGCGCAATTCTGTGAATAATCCGATGCTGAAAGAGGCAATATGGACTGTAACCGACGGCCGAGCAGGCATGCTGAACCAGTGCCTCGGCCTGGCCGAGGCGGTGGGACTGCCGATCGAAAATAAGATCGTGCATCCCCGCCTGCCCTGGACCCTGCTGCCCGTAACCGCCTGGCCGGCACCCTTCATGTCCCTGGCGTCAGACAGCTCCGGCTTTCAGCCGCCTTGGCCCCGCCTCGCGATTGGCTGCGGCTGGCGCAGCATCCCCTTCCTGCTTGAAATCAAGCGCCGATCGTTGGGCAAGACAATGATCGTCCAGCTTCAGCATCCCAGGATAGCCACTGACAATTTCGATATGGTGCTCCCACCAGAACACGACGAGTTGCAGGGCAGGAACGTCGTGTCTCTGATAGGCAGCCCGAACAGGATCAACGCTGCAAGCATGAAGGCCGCAGCAGACCGCTGGCAGGAGTTGGTTCGGGCATACCCATCACCCAGGGTCGCCGTGCTCGTGGGCGGACGATCGAAAACGCATCGTTTCGACACAAGGGACGCCACTGCACTTGCCGAACAGCTTCGAGGACTTCTGCATGCAGGGTTTTCCTTGATGATCACGACGTCACGGCGAACCGGCACGGAGCAGACACGCATCCTGCGCGAGGCCCTCGACGCCAAGCACGTCTACATATGGGATGGTACCGGAGACAATCCGCTGCTGGGAATGCTGGCCCATGCAGATGCCATCCTCGTGACATCCGATTCCACGAACATGATGGTAGAGGCAGCCACCACCGGAAAACCGGTCCACATTCTCCCTCTCGAAGGCGGAAGCGCAAAATTCGAACGCTTGATCAAGCGCCTTCAAGATCTCGGCGCGGCACGCGTTTTTGACGGCAGCATCGGGACCTGGACGTACACTCCCCTCGACGAGACAGCCAGGGCTGCCGCTCTGATACGCGAAAAATTACTCAAATTTCAGTGATTTGCGGGCCGAACCGCCGCAAGCCATATTGCAGTCCTCATCCTACCCTACCTATATCACCAGCGTCGCACATCGCCGGCCACCTCCCCTGAAAGATACGAAATGCCAGGACAACCACACGCAAAGGTCATCATCATCGGATCCGGGCCGGCAGGCTACACGGCAGCCATCTATGCTGCTCGAGCCATGCTTGAACCTGTGCTGATCGCAGGCCTTCAACCAGGCGGTCAGCTGACCATCACGACGGACGTCGAAAATTACCCAGGGTTCGCCGAAACCATCCAGGGCCCCTGGTTGATGGACCAAATGAAAGCGCAGGCAGAACATGTCGGTACGCGGATGGTCAGTGACATCGTGACGTCGGTTGACCTGTCCGCACGCCCGTTCCGCCTGTCATGCGACAGCGGAGACACCTACACCTGCGACACGCTGATCATCGCCACCGGCGCACAGGCACGATGGCTGGGCCTGCCCTCCGAGGAGCACTTCAAGGGACATGGTGTCTCGGCCTGCGCAACCTGCGACGGCTTCTTTTATCGGGGCAAGGACGTCGCCATCGTCGGCGGGGGAAACACGGCTGTGGAAGAAGCATTATTCCTCACCAACTTTGCGAACACAGTGACGCTCATACATCGCAGGGACAGCCTGCGAGCCGAAAAGATGATGCAGCAACGGCTGTTCAGGCACCCGAAGATCAGGGTGATCTGGGATACCGCAGTTGACGAAGTCATCGGCACCAGCAACCCGAAATCGGTTACAGGGCTTCGGTTGAAGAACGTGAAAACGGGTGCCGTCACCGAACTGACAGTCGACGGCCTTTTCGTGGCGATTGGCCACGCACCGGCCACAGAATTGTTCCACGACAAGGTAGGGATGGATGCGGACGGTTACATCAGAACCGCACCAGACTCCACGGCAACGGACATCCCTGGCGTGTTCGCGGCCGGCGACGTGAAAGACAAGGTATTTCGTCAGGCGGTTACGGCCGCCGGAATGGGCTGCATGGCAGCACTCGAGGCTGAAAGATATCTGGCCCACAACCAGCAGGTCAGGGCCGCCGCGGAGTAGATGACCCCATGCCGGTGGATCTCGACAGGCTACGTGTGTTTCATGCAGTCGCACGAGCGGGCAACCTGACCCACGCGGGCGAAGAACTGGGCCTCAGCCAGCCTGCCGTCAGCCGTCAGATCAGCGCCCTCGAAGACGAACTGAAGACGCCCCTCTTCATACGCCACGCCCGCGGCCTCGTAAGGACCGAACAGGGCGAGCGCCTCTTTCGGACGACGACCCGCATATTCGAGGAACTGAGCGCCGTTGAAGAAGACCTGCTGAACAGTCGCGAGACAGCACGTGGCGAACTGCGCATAACAGCCACCGTTGGCATTGGCACCTACTGGCTCACACCACGTCTGCGCCTGTTCTCTGAAGCCTATCCAGATATCAAGGTGCATCTCCTGCTTCACGATGGCGAGCTGGACCTCAGCCACCGCGAAGCCGACATCGCGCTGCGCATGCGCCAGCCCGTGCAGGGCGACCTGATCCAGCGCAAGCTGTTCGATGTGGGCTACCATGTCTATGGCAGCCAGGAATATCTGTCGCGCAAGGGCAAGCCCGCCGACATCAGCGCCATCGACGATCACGACATCATCATCTACGGCGACGCACCCCCTGAGATCGCACAGATCAATTGGTTATCCGCGGTAGGTCGCAAACCCGGCGATCCGCGCGATGCGACGTTGTACGTGAACAACATCATAGCCATGAGCAAGGCCATCGAAAGCGGGATCGGCATTGGCGCCCTGCCCGACTACATGGCACATGGCAACACGGGACTGGTTCGCATTCTCGAGGAAACCCAAGGGCCGAAATACGAGGTCTACCTGTGCTATCCGGAAACCATGCGCGGCTCGAAGCGCGTCGCAGCCTTCCGGGATTTCATGGTTTCACAAGCCCGGGAATGGCAATTCTAGCCGGAAAAGATTTTTGAGGGCTCTTGGCAATCGGCGGATGCATCACCATGTCAATGAAGCCGGAGCAGCACTCTCCCCCTCCAGTAGCAGCCAAGCTCCGGCACTGGAACTCCCTTCCAGGAAATCGTCAGGGTACCCCCTATATCCTGACGAATGAGGCGTGAAAGGCCGGACCGATCCACCCCGTCGGTCCGGCCGACCTCGTCCCCGGGATCACATCCACAATTCGGGATCACAAAGACGGGAAATCTGTCGCCGTCATCAGGAAAGCGACAAGCTGCTCGACACCGTGTTGGTCGACACCATCGAAGCGACCAGGCTGCGGGCTATCAAGATCAAGGACGCCAACCACCTGCCCGCTCATGATGAGTGGCACAACCAACTCCGAGTTCGATGCCGCATCGCAGGCGATGTGACCAGGGAACGCATGAACATCTTCGACGAGCATGGTCGAACGGGACGCGACGGCAGTGCCACAGACACCTTTGCCAACAGCAATCCGAACGCAGGCGGGTTTCCCCTGGAAAGGCCCCAGCACAAGCTCTCCGCCACGCATGAAATAGAAGCCCGCCCAGTTCAGGTCAGGCACGATTTGCCAGATAAGGGCCGAGAGATTCGCCGTATTGGCGACAAGATCCCGCTCACCCTCGAGAAGCCCGCGCGCCTGCCTCAGCAGCTCCTCGTACATCTCCTCCTTCGTTCCGGAGAAGCTCTCGACAACAAACATTCGTATCTCCCGGAAGCCGACGCTCAGCGCGTTCCGCCGCCAGCCTCCGCGCCCCACAATGCATCGAGCCGCGCATCGCGACCGCAGTTGAAACGGTACAGATTGTAGCGCAGCGGATCCTTCTTGTAATAGTCCTGATGATAGTCCTCGGCGGGATAGAAGGTTCCCGCCCGCAGAACTTCAGTTACAATCGGACGCTTCAACCGACCGGACTGCTCAAGAGCAACCTTCGAAGCCAGAGCCCTCTGTAGCTGCGCATCACTTGTTGCAAAGATCCCCGTTCGGTACTGGGAACCATAGTCGCAAAACTGCGCATCCTTCGTCACGGGATCGATCGTGCGCCAGAAGACGAACAGCAATCGGTCATAACTGACCCTGCCTGGATCATAGACAATCCGGACGGCCTCCGTATGCCCGGTTGTCCCGCTTGTCACCTGCTTGTATGTCGGGTTCGCGACATGCCCGCCGATATATCCTGACGTGGTGGACAGGACGCCTGGCACCTTGTCGAAGTCTGCCTCGACGCACCAGAAACAGCCACCGGCAAAGATCGCCACCTCCGAACCCGGCGGCGCAGTAACACCTACAGCTCCGCCGCTGGCATTACCCCAGAGAGATGGCATCACCAGCGCAGCAAGCAGCCCCGCAAACAGCACATTCACAAACAAGAAAACTCTCGCCATGTCAGTATGCTCACGCCGTGGCAGGTTTGAAAGTCATGGCAACGCCATTCATGCAATAGCGCAAGCCAGTGGGTCGCGGCCCATCATTGAATACATGCCCGAGGTGTCCGCCACACCGCCGACAGTGCACTTCTGTGCGTACACTGAAAAAGGATCGGTCAATCGAAGTACCAATGGCGTTTGGAAGCGGCTGCCAGAAACTGGGCCAGCCCGTCCCGCTGTCATATTTCGTATCCGATGAGAACAGCGGCAGGTCACAGCCTGCACAGTGGAAGACGCCCTTGCGCTTTTCGCGGTCAAGAGGGCTCGAACCCGCATACTCGGTCCCATGCTGACGCAGGACATAGAATTGCTGGGGCGTCAGCACACGGCGCCATTCAGCCTCGCTTTTCGTGACCTCGAAAGCCCCCCGCGCCGCACTGGCTCTCGCGGGCAAGCCGGTTGCCAGAACTGCACCGGTCGCCATCAGGGCCTGCAGCAGAAGGCGGCGCTCGTTCATGTCATGCCTCCGGAGATTATACCAGGTTGAACGGACGAAAACAGACTTTGGACCTGCACCTGCATCTTGATCAAGAAAGACTGGCGCAGAAACGCTGGATCCGGGCGCAGGCGCGGGTGAGTGTCTCCTCCGAGGTCGCGTAGGAAATTCGAAAATGCGGCGATAACCCGAAGGCGGCACCGTGCACCACTGCAACGCCCTCAGCCTCGAGAAGCTCTGTCGCAAAATCCTCGTCCGTCTCGATACGACGACCGGAGGGCGCCACCGTCCCGATGGTTCCAGCACAAGACGGATAGACATAGAACGCGCCCTCGGGCCGTGGACAGCTCAGTCCGCTGGACTGGTTCAGCATGGACACCACAAGGTCCCGCCGATGGCTGAACCGGGCGGCTCGAACAGGGATGAAGTCCTGCGGGCCACTCAGGGCCTCCACCGCTGCCCACTGGCTGATCGAGGTCGCCATTGTCGTCGATTGCGACTGGATGGCAGCCATGGCCCTGATCAGCGGCTCAGGCCCTGCACAATAGCCAATCCGCCACCCCGTCATCGAGTACGCCTTCGAACATCCGTTCATCGTCAACGTTCGCACCAGCAACCGCGGCTCTGCCTGCGCAATCGTTGTGAAGGAAAATCCGTCGAACAGGATATGCTCGTACATGTCGTCGGTCAGGGTCCAGACATGCGAGTGCTCAAGCAGCACCTGCGCAAGGCTCCGCAACTGATCCAACGTATAGGCAGAGCCTGTCGGATTGGACGGCGAGTTCAGCATCAACCACTTGGTACGCGGCGTGATCGCACGAGCAAGCTGCGCTGGCGTCAATCTAAAGCCATCGGAAGCAAGGGTAGGCACGATGACAGGCGTGGCGCCGCAAAGCTGAACGATGTCCGGATAGCTGACCCAATACGGCGCAGGAATGATGACCTCATCGCCGGGGTTGAGCGTCGCCATGAAGGCATTGAAAATGATCGCCTTCCCACCGGGCGAGACCAAGGTCTGTGACGGCACGTAGTCCAGTCCGTTCTCGCGGCGAAATTTATCGGCGATGGCCTGTCGCAGCTCGGCGATGCCCTCAACCGCGGTATAACGGGTGTCGTTCCGCTCGATGGCGCGCACCCCCGCCTGCTTGATATTGTCAGGTGTCGGGAAATCGGGCTCCCCGGCAGCAAGGCCAATGACATCGCGGCCCTGTGCCAGAAGGTCTCTCGCCTTCTGGGAAACTGCGATGGTCGGCGACGGCTTGATCCGGCCAAGCGCGGCAGACAGGAAACCCGCCGGCAGCGCACGATTGAAACTCAAGAGACAATCTCCTACCGAAAGCAAAGCAATGGCAGGCACAGTGGGGTCAAGCGACAAGTGACACAAGCGCTGAGCCTTCCCTATTGCCCGGCACAAGATTAAGCCGCATTAACCAGCCATTAGTATATCCTGTCGCACGCTCGTGACCAGTCGGGTCCAGAGGCGGGCGACGACATGACAACGCTTGGCAACATTGCCCTTATGGGGCTGCTGATCTGGCTGCTTGCAGGCTGCAGCAGCGAAGAAGCGCCTGTTGGCCGTTGGGAAGGCCACTTGGCGTCCAACGACTGGATCCTGGCAGTTCGCCTTCAGGTTGAGCCTGGAAACATTATTCGCGCGACAGCGTTATCCGTAGACGTCAGCGAAGCGTCACTGGCAGAACGCGAGCAGACCGCGAAAACCATGAAACGCGCGCTTCCGGTCCAGTGGGAAACCGCAACCCGAGGCGAGGTAAGGTTCAACAGCAACATATTGACACGCAAGAACGGCACGGCACCGCTTTTTGTTTATGCACCGGAGGACCGGTCAATGACCTTCAATTTCTTTGCCTTCGGGAAATTGACGAAGCGCGTGCATCTCAATCCTGTAGAAGAATTCACGACCGAAGCGGTTAACTGAAGCACAAGCTCTCTGGCCTTTTCCCGGGTTCTGTGGAACACTCTGTGCTGGGGATGGGTGAACAGCTTATGGCTTCGTTGCAAAACCTGATGAAGGTCTGCGTGGCTATTGTCTGCGCCGGGTTTCTCGCATCATGCGAGAGAGCGGCTGCACGCTCATGCTCGACAGCGCAGGACGCTGCCCTGAAAGTTTCTCTGCTTGCCGACGATCTCAACGCCGCCGAGGCTGCTGGAATGTTAGCACCCCACGAGCTCGCGGAATTGGGCCTCCAAATCGTCGCGGCTGGTGACAGCTTCGGCAGCAAGGGTCATCACCAGTCGTACTGCACGGCCATCGACCGGATCCGCGTCGAGTCGGGATTGCGGTAAGCACCTCGACTGCGGGGCATCCAAGCCCCCCTGCTCAGGAAAATCCACGACTTGCCCGCCAGCGCCACGAACTGCTACCTCTTTCTCATCGCTGAAAAAAGCAGAGGTTCGTCGTGCGCAACTCACTGAAATCACAGGCTCTCGCTACACTGACAGCCCTGATGACGCTGACGGCATGCTCCAGCAGCGACGGCGACGGTCAGCCGACGCAGTCGACGCTGATCACCCCGCCAATGATGAACACGCGGCCAGCCACCTTTTTCTGTGAAACCAACGGCAACGTCGTCATCCGCCCGGTCGGCGAAGATGGAAAGACGATCACGTTGGCAACGCGCCGCAGCGACATCAGGCTCCGACTTATGCCCTCGGACCAGGGCCGGAAATACTCCGACGGAGAGACCGTGTTCTGGGTGAACGGAGAAAACGCAAGGCTCCTGCTGTCTGGCAGCAACGAAACTGACAAGTGCGAGCAGCGTTGACGCGACAGCCGGGGCGACAAGGCCTATTGAACGGCCAAGTAGACATTCGTCAGCAATGAGTCCTCCCCCATCTCGGCGGGATCGGTCACATACTCCTCCCAGAGCACGCCCTTCTCTTTGAGCCCATTCTCACGCGCATATTCACGTAAGCGCTCATAGGTTTGGGACAGCGTCGAATATGGCCCCTTGTGGGTCAACTTGATGGCCCGACCTGCATAGCTTTTGCCAACAGTCACACCCTCCACGTCCACCAAGTCCGAGCCAGCCGGCACGACCAGCGGCATGGCAGCCTCGAAGGACCAGACACCATCAGCCGTTGAAAGCGTAACCGCCTGCGGCGCGCCCCCGCCGACCTCCAGCCCGTTCTGCTCTGCGAAGACCAGGATCTTGCCGTAAGCGTCACCCAGCGCCGCCGAGATGGCCGCATCGTCACTAACAGCCGCCTGCCCCTCCACGCGGATGACATTGCGCCCCTCAACCGACACGACCTGCGGCGCCTTTTCGGGATCGGCGTCAGCCGGAGAGAGCATGTCCGGCAAGTCCGTTACGACCCCGGACACATCCGACCCCGTCGCGAGCGCCTCTCGTAGGTTCGCCTCCGCCAGGGGCTCCACCAGCGCCTTCAGCCGCGCAAGGCTGCGCTCGTGCAGCTGACCGAGCCGCGTGTCCATCATCAACCCCCAGTAGCGGCTGATGGGACTGAGACCCAGTTCGGCCTCGAAGACCCAGGTGACCTTGGTGCCACCCATCGTAGGCGCAAACGAAAGCGTTGATTGCCCGCCGACTGCGCCGCCTGCGTCAACCTTCGTGCGAATGACAGAAAAGGGCTCACTCTCGACAATCTCTTCGCTGCCCGACCCGTGCGCCTCACTGGCCCAGGCAATCCGGGCCCCAACACCCATGGGAGGGCCGGATAATGAGAGGGCCGCTTGTGGATCAGCCCCCATGGGCGAGGCCCACTCCCGCCACCGGGTGAGGTCATTGATGACGACGAAAACCTCTTCTGGAGATGCCCTGACCACGGTCGAGCGCTCGACACGAGCCGTGGACGGCAGAAGAAAACCACCTGCCGCCAAAAGCGCCAGCAGACCAGCAACACCGATCAGGATCTTGCGAACCATGTCTCAAACCCCAGCATCAGCACGTTTCGCCTATCAGGCTGGACCGCGAAACCTCGCAACGCCCAACAAACATCGAGGCGAGTCCATATGGACATATCAAGACATAGCACCGCGCCGGCAACCTCGGGGTTGCATCAGAGCCTCACCCGCAAAGATTCAGCGGCGCCAAACACACATGAGAACCAGAAAACCGACCCGTACGGGACATTCGTAGCACCTCGACAGGCGTCGCCACCCCCGACATAGTCCAGCCCATGACAATCTGGCATTGGCTCCTTATCGGAGCAGGCACCTGGGTTCTCGCGGTCGCACTCAAAGTGTCGGCCGATCTTTATGTCCAGCGCTCCACGCTCCCGCCCCTCCCGGACTGGGCCGCCGCACCCTTGTCCGGCCTGTGGTCAGCGATGTGCGAGCTTGGCCTGTTTGCGCTGGCCATATGGCTCTGGTCGGCAGACTGGAGCCAATCCCTTGTTGCAGCACTCGGTGCCGCGATGGCAGAGCTGATAGCCCTCCTGCCAGCGCTCCTGTCGACCGGGATCGGTCAAGCCAAGGGCGCGGGTCGTCCACAAGCACCTTGGCGCGCACTCCTCACTGAACGCGCCCTGATCGCAGCAAACCACCTGCTCAGCAGGACCCTACTGTGGACAGGCCTGGCAGGACCTGCAGGTCTAAAGGCCGTTGCCGCGGCCTTCAGCGTATTTGCGCTTGCCGAAACAGGCCAGGCCTACGCGCAGGCCCGCAACTGGGACCTGGCGACACAAGGCGCGAGGCGGATCTTCCTGTCGTTCCTTTCCGGGATAAACCTTCTGTTGGGCATTCTGCTGCTCCTCTGGTGGTAACCCGAACAAGTCCATTGATGAACCCTTAACTGGCTATCCACTAGGCTGACGCTGTATTGCAGTGAGCCACCGCTCGATGGATCGGGAAATCACATTCGCCCTGTTGATCGCTATCGCAGCATCCGCTGCCATGGGTACGTATTTCTTTTCGGGCACAGACAAGCAAGCCACCGAAGCTGATCGATTGTCCATCGTCTATCACCCGGACGACATCCGTTACCCGCTCCAACAGGCCGAACGCAGGGCGCTAGAAAAAAAACAGCGCAATGCAGAGCGTCGGGCCCAACGGGCTGGAGTATCTGGGCAGTGACGCGACCACGCCAGCCTGCGGGCTGGCAATGACAAGGACCACGAGCGACCCTATACTGGGGTAATGCCCTCGAAACCTCGCTCACAAACGCTCTCCGAAGCGCCCACCGCCATGTTTGTGCCGCACCGCCCCCACCGTCCCGAGAAATCCGAGGGTGGCAAGCGCTTCGAAGTCATCTCTGAACTGACACCCAGGGGCGACCAGCCGACGGCCATCCGTGAACTCGTCG
This sequence comes from uncultured Flavobacteriaceae bacterium, assembly GCA_964483585.1. Classification (GTDB taxonomy): domain Bacteria; phylum Pseudomonadota; class Alphaproteobacteria; order Micropepsales; family Micropepsaceae; genus SZUA-430. Next base: position 118,102 of record CAZABH010000002.1, on the reverse strand, counting down.
CAGGCATCAGCGCAGGAGAACGCGACCAGGTCCTCCTCGGCGTCACGGGTTCCGGCAAGACCTTCACGATGGCAAAGGTCATCGAGGCCACCCAGCGCCCGGCCCTGATCCTTGCACCGAACAAGACACTGGCCGCCCAGCTCTACGGCGAGATGAAGAGCTTCTTCCCCAACAACGCGGTAGAGTACTTCGTCTCCTACTACGACTACTACCAGCCAGAGGCCTACGTCCCGCGAACAGACACCTATATCGAGAAGGAATCCTCGATCAACGAGCAGATCGACCGCATGCGCCACGCGGCAACCCGGGTGGTCCTAGAGCGCGATGACGTAATCATCGTCGCCTCCGTCTCATGCATCTACGGCATCGGCTCGGTTGAAACCTACACGGCAATGACCTTCAGCGTCGAGACCGGCAAGCGGCTCTCGCGCAACGACCTCCTGGCAAACCTTGTCGCCCTGCAGTATCGCCGCAACGAGGCCAGTTTCACGCGTGGCGCCTTCCGCGTACGCGGGGACACGGTCGAACTCTTCCCCGCCCACTACGAGGACAGGGCCTGGCGCATCTCGATGTTTGGCGACGAGATCGAGGCGATCCACGAATTTGACCCTCTCACGGGCCAGAAGACGACAGAACTCGAGGCCGTCAAGGTCTACGCCAATTCGCACTACGTCACACCGCGGCCGACGCTGGCACAGGCCATGAAAGGCATCAAGGAGGAGCTACGCCATCGTCTCGATGAATTCAACGCGCAGGGCAAGCTTCTCGAGGCCCAGCGTATCGAACAGCGCACCATGCTCGATCTCGAGATGATGGAAGCAACAGGTTCATGCCCGGGCATCGAGAATTATTCGCGCTGGCTCACCGGGCGCAAACCCGGCGAACCGCCACCGACCTTGTTCGAATACCTGCCCGACAACGCCATCGTCTTCGCCGACGAAAGCCACGTTACCATTCCCCAGATCGGCGGCATGTATCGTGGCGACTTCCGCCGCAAGTTCACGCTGCAGGACTATGGCTTTCGCCTGCCCTCATGCATGGACAACCGGCCGCTGAAATTCGAGGAATGGGACGCCATGCGCACCCAGACCGTCAGCGTTTCAGCAACACCGGGCCCCTGGGAACTGGAACGAACTGGCGGCGTCTTTGTCGAGCAGGTCATCCGTCCGACAGGCCTGATCGATCCGCCGGTGATCATTCGTCCCGTCGAGCACCAGGTCGACGACCTCGTCGCCGAGTGCCGTGAAGTCGCGGCAAAGGGATATCGGGTTCTGGTCACGGTGCTGACCAAGAAGATGGCCGAGGATCTGACCGAGTATCTCCACGACCAGAAGATCCGGGTCCGTTACATGCACTCCGACATCGACACGCTGGAGCGCATCGAGATCATCCGCGACCTGAGGCTGGGCGCCTTCGACGTACTGGTCGGCATCAACCTCCTGCGCGAGGGTCTCGACATTCCGGAATGCGCACTTGTCGCCATTCTCGATGCCGACAAGGAAGGTTTCCTGCGCTCCGAGACGTCTCTTGTCCAGACGATTGGCCGCGCAGCGCGAAATGTCGACGGCCGCGTCATCCTCTACGCGGACAAGGAAACAGACTCGATGAAGCGCGCCATGGCCGAGACCGCCCGTCGTCGCGCCAAGCAGGACGCCTACAACAAGGAACATGGCATCACGCCCGAAAGCGTGCGCAAGTCGATCGCAGACATCATCCAGAGCCCCTACGAACGCGACCATGTGACGGTGGAAACAGGCGACCGCGGGAAGAAGCACCTCGTTGGCCACAATCTCAGGGCCCACATCGCCGACCTGGAGAAGCGCATGAAGGACGCCGCCTCGGATCTCGAGTTTGAGGAAGCAGGTCGCCTGAGGGATGAGATCAAACGTCTTCAGGCAACCGAACTCGCAATCGCCGACGACCCCTTTGCACGCCAGGAAGCCGTCGAGGACAAGGCTGCCGAAGCCACAGCGCGCAAACCCGCGTCCGACATGGCAAGACCAGGCTCCCGGGGCGGCCGCCCGGGGTCGCGCCCAAATCGAGGCCGACGCCGATGACCTCCTCCACGCAGCGACAGCATGGATGCACATGATATTCAGCCAAGAGTTCAGCCGGGCCACGCAACTGCTGCGGCAGGGTTCCATCGAAGATGCCGGCAGGATCGTCGCAGGCATCTTGGCGAGCGATCCACGCAACGTCGAAGCGCTGAGCCTGATGTCGATCGTGCACATCCAGGCCCAGGATCCCGAAACAGCTGTGGACCTGCTCTCCAGAGCCTGCACCATAGACCCATCCCACCCAGGCGTTCTTTTGAACCTCGCGGGCGCACTTCGTATGACGGGTCGGCTGGCACAGGCCATCGCATGTCTCGAGCGTGCAGCCGCCCTGAAGGCCGAGGCCAAACCAGCAGCCCTCTCGATGATGGCGCAGATCCATCTCCAATCAGGGAATTTCGACGCCGTTATTGCGACCTGCAACACCATCCTTGCGGCCGACAAGCAGAACACAGGCGCCCTCAACCTGCGGGCCATAGCAAACCTCGAGCAGGGCAAGACCTCCGAAGCCCTCAGGGACTTCGACGAGATCCTCCGCCAGGGTCAGGCCAGCTCCATGATCATTGGTCAGAAGGCGACAGCGCTGTCCCGCGCTGACCGCCGAAGCGAGGCGCTTGCGCTGCTGGACAGGACATTGGTCGCCCAGCCCCGAGAGGCAAGCCTCCACCGGACGAGAGCCCGCATCCTCCTTGAAATGGGAGAGGCAGCCGGCGCCATCGCGTCCTGCGACCAAGCACTGGCCCTCACAGGCCCGGAACCCCTGGCCTTGCTGCTCAAGGGCGAAGCGCACATGCTGCGTCACGACCTTGCCTACGCTTTGCAAAGCTTCCGTCAAGCACAAGCGCTGGCTCCGACCAGCAGCGACATCTGCATCGCGCTTGCCTCGGCAATGGTGGCCGCAGGACAGTACGCCGAGGCCTTGCAACTTCTCGCGAGCCCCCAAGCCCAGGATCCGCGAAGCCACTTGCTCAGGGCTGCCGCGCTCGAGGGGCTGTCCCGCTTCGTCGAAGCACGCATCGAACTCGACGCAGCACTCCGCGCCAGTCCGAACGACACGCAGGCTATGTCACGGCGCCTCGAGGTGAACCGCCACCTTGGTAATTTCAGGCAAGCCCTCGCCGACTGCGAGCAGTTGCGCGAGCTCGTGCCCGAAAGCACCACGCTGTGGAACACACGCGCAAACCTGCTGCGTCAACTCGGCCGGCTTGACGAAGCCATCGAAAGCCTTATCCACGCCTTCAGGACGGACAGCCGAAACTGGCTGGCCCTGCAAAGCCTGGGGTGCCTGAATGCCCAGCGCGGCCACGCCAGCGCCGCATTGGACTGGATTGCATCCAACAAGAGCATGTTCCAGACAGAGCAGGACTTCGACCTCACGAAAGGCAACATCCTCCTCGACCTGCGGCGTGTCGATGACGCCATCACGGCGTTCGACAGTGCAGTCAAGGCAGCAGACACGCCAGTAGCGCACTACTACCGCGCACTCGCCTTGCTGACGGCAGGAAGGCTGCACGAAGGCTTCGCCGCCTATGAGTGGCGGCGGCGCGGTGACCAGCCGATCCTGAAGATTGACACGCATGGGCTACCCGAACCTCGCACCATGGCGGATCTCGCCGGAAAGCACCTGCTGCTTCAGGCGGAACAGGGGCTGGGTGATGTGCTTCAGTTCGCACGCTTTGCCACACGCCTGCTGAACCACGCAGCAAGCGTGTCGATCATGGCACATGCCCCCCTGAAGGATCTGCTTTCGACGCTGCATCCAGACATTGCCGTGCACACATTTGCCGACAGCGTCACCTCGGATCTTGTCCTGCCGCTCATGTCGCTCCCGTGGTTCCTTGGCATCCGAAGCCACGACGATCTCGCACAAGGACCTTACCTGCACGCAGATGAAGGCCTGCGTACGCGCTGGAGATCGGCTCTGGGGCCACGAACCAAACCCAGGATCGGCCTCTGCTGGTCAGGCAACCCGCTTCACGCCAACGACGCGATGCGCTCGATCCCCATGGCCACGCTGACACCACTGGCCGCCATTCCGGGCATTGAAATTGTGTCGCTGCAGCCTGAAGTCCGCGAGACCGATGAAATCCCGCTCGCGGACGCGGGGATCATCGACTACCGGGATGTCCTGACCGACTTCTCGCAGACAGCCGCACTGGTCAGCGAACTGGATCTCGTCGTGACAGTCGACACATCGATCGCCCATCTGGCTGGGGCGCTGGGCATCCCGACCTGGATCCTTCTTCCATCCAACGCAGATTGGCGCTGGATGGAGGGGACTTCAAGATCACCTTGGTACGCACAGTCAACGCTGTTCAGGCAGCCATCTCCCGGAGCATGGGCACACGTTCGGGACGAGGTCGCGGCACGGCTGAAGCTCTTCGCCTCATGACAGCAACGACGCGATATGTGCACGCATCGCGTCCGTCCTCGTCCGCACAGCCTGCTTGTAGAGGGCGACCCGCGAACGGTCCACGCCCCAGAAGACACGCTCGGGATAGCTGCGCGAGAACACATCATTCAGAAGCGACCGAAACTTGCCTGACACCATCAGGCCATCCATCTCGCGTTGCTCGGCATAGGCTACCTGCTCGGCACTCGTCAGCGCGCACAGCAGTGTATGTAGTCGGCTCGAAAACACGCGCTTGTGAAGCTGGATATGCTGGATCATGCGATCCAGCTGGGGCTCGGTCAGGGCCTCCGAACCGATACGCAAAGGCTGGTCCCGCGTGGGCACCGTCATGGGAAACATGTTGATCAGCCAGTCGCCAAGGTGAGACACGTTTTCACGGCCCCGCCCATAGAGAAGGACATCCTCCTCATAGCGCGCATACCAATGGGTGAGACTGGAAACCAGGCGTTCGAACATCTGCGTGGGCATGGCGTCACGATACTGGGTGCCGAAAATGCCAATCGAGGCCTTCGCCTGCGCAACGCTGTCAAGCAATGGTGCGTCGACCAGCTCACCATAGAGCGAATTGCCGATACCAACGACCAGAAGGTCGACGTCGGCAGGCACCGGATCGAATGGGCGCAACCTACCCCATGTGACAGTGGCCGTTGATGGTAGCACCTCGTTGATCAGGTGATACCCAAGCCTGTCCCCGAAATTACCCAGATTGTTGTAGGCAAGGACATGGACCCGCCGGGGCACAAAATCGGGCTTTGGCTGCAGCTCCAGTCGGAAAAGCCGCTGCACGCCATCGAGCGTTTCGAAAGCAGCGACCTCATAGCCGTGGACGTGTGCTGCACGTCGAAAGTCATCGACGGAAAGATCATTGACCCAACCCAGCGCACGGCGCTGCTCAACATCTTTAGTAAGGCCCGTATCGCAATAGCTGCAGACGACCATCTTGCCCGCCCGCGCCAATTGGGCCATCAGAGCATCGACATCGAACAGGTACTCCCACACCCCCAGCATGACGACGACATCGCAAGCCTTCAGGGCTGCATCAGGCAGAGGCCCCGCATTGAGGTCAACCACCAGCGTTCGCGCGTCACGCGCGACGATATCGCAAGGCTGATAGGTACAGCCAAAAGGCAGGCTGCGCTCCAGGTGCATGGAACCACAACCAACATCCAGAACGCGGGAACCGGCAGGGACGAAAGCAGCCGCTGCAACCGCGCGCGGCTCCCAGGCCGCCTCGAGGTTCCGGACATCGGACCAGCGCGCAAGGTCGCTGAACCCTCCGCGGATCGAGGCAATGCGCCGTTCGCGTTCATCCATCTTGGTTTCTGCCTGTTTTATTTATGCAGCCTGCGCTGGCGCCCTGCACGCCTGGGCATACCGAACCAGCCGACACGCCCTTATTGCCATGGAAGCGCGGCGGACAATAGCAAACGGCCAGGCACGAGGCCTGGCCGCTGACAAAGCTAAGAGCTAAGTCCCGAAACGTCTTACGGGATCGAGAAGCTCGCCGAGAGCACGACGCCGCCTTCGCAAAGGTTCGTGCCACCGAAGCACTCGGTCTCGTTCAGGTTCGTGCCGACATAGCGAACATCAAGGTTCAGGCGACCGAGCTCGATGCCCACGCCCAGGTCCCAGTACAGCCAGTCATCCGTGCCGAACAGGGCGTTGTCGTCGATCCACTGATGACCGACATTGCCGCTCAGCGTGAACTTGTCCATGAGCGGGTAAGCAAAACCAACCGAGGCCGCAACTGCCGTTCCCGTCTCGAGGAAGTAATCGGGGCTGTAGTTCAGCTCCGCATTCAGCGTGATGTCGTTCATCGTGTGGCTCAGCGCAAGCTGGCCTTCGAGATAATCATAGCTGAACGGGCTTTCCGGATAATAGTAATACGTGACCTTCACCGAACCCGAAGTGGCGTCATCAAGCGAGAAACCATAGCTGGCGTAGAAGTCCGCCTCCATGTAGGTGTCAGTATCGCCGGTGTCGCTGAAATCAACATTCGAGACCCACACGCCGACATCGATGCCGAGGTCCGTCGAGTAATCGAGCGAAGCCTGGGCGGCCGGGCTGCGAGAGTTCTGGCTCTGGCCGCGGAAGCGGTAGTCAGAGGTCACAGACAGCGTGAGCGAGATTGGGCTGGCCGATTCCGAGGCAGCCTCGCCATCGGCATAAGCAACAGGCGACGCGCTGGCGGCAACCATGCACCCCACCGCAAAAAGAGCTTTCTTCATGATTCAATTCCCCTACGTGACCGAGAGCCGTCTTCTGAGGCGGTCTTCTCCATCATTAGAAGTCGAAAAAACGTCATAAACCAACAGGTTTATGTACCTCGGAACACCAAAGTAACGCCCAGTGGCACGCCAGCCACACAGACCCGCCACTCTAAAACAGCCGAAAAGCTGGTTTTTCTTGCGACAGGCGAAAACATGGCGCTCAGCTCAATGGGTCAAACCTAGGCGCTTGCGCCACAGCACAACTTCCGCCGCCAGCGCCTCGGGCGGCGCTGCAGAGCTCAGGATGGCATCCCGCAACTCGGGTCGCGGATGAAACAACCGACGCTCCTGACGGAAACTCAGCCACACCGGCAAATCACCCTGCTCCATGAACACGCGCAGCGCCCCACGCACCTCCGACCCATCGAGATCAGCGATCGAGTTCAGCGCGCGGGCAATCACGAATTCACGCTCGAAGGGGTTCGTCGGCTGAGCGAGGCGCTCGATCGTGAACATGACCCCCGTTCGGTCGGGCCTCAGGGAATCTGGCATCGTGCCAACACGACGCCAGAGACAATAGAACGTGCGGCACGGATTGGGACGCTCCTCGTATATGGAACAGTCCTGCCCCGAACAGTGGACGCACATCACCCCCGCTTCTTTGGTAAAGCTCGGAGCTTCAATCCGCGGTATCACACAGCAAGCGATACACGACCCACAGGTTCGCTCCGGCACCAACCCCTCGTCAGACATCTCGCCCATCTCCTCGATCCAGCACGCCAATCACTCGCTTGCGCCGTCGATCCTAACGGAACGCCAACTTCAATTGAAGGCGATGAACCGGCGCAAGACGACTTGCATGACGGTCAACCATGCCATAGGACCGATCAACGCAACGGACAAGGGGATTAACAATGAACGCGCGCGCATGCCTCACCACAGCCTGCTTCCTTGCCACGGTCGGCTGCACAACGCTGGACCAGCCCACAAATCCGCAGGACGCGTTCATGGCGAACCTGAAGTCGATGTGCGCCCAGACCTTTGAAGGCAAGCTCGCAACGACGGATCCCGCCGACAAGGACTTCGCCGGCAAGCGCCTCGTCATGGGCCCGGTCGATTGCGCGCCATCAGAGGTCCGCATCCCCTTCGCGGTCGGCGACGATCGCTCACGCACCTGGGTCATCACCCGCACCGCCGAAGGCGTGCGACTGAAGCACGTGCATCGCCACGCTGACGGCCACGAGGATACCGTCTCGCGTTATGGCGGCGACACCGCCAACCCAGGCTCTGCCACACGACAGGAATTCCCGGCGGACGCCTTCTCGAAGGAACTGTTCATGGCAAACAAGCTTGAACGCTCCGTGACCAATGTCTGGGCCGTCGAAGCGGTCCCCGGAACGCTTTTCGCCTACGAACTGCGCCGTGCGAACCGCTTCTTCCGTGTGGAATTCGACGCCTCGACCCCTGCCCCCTGAAAATGAAACGGGCGCCCCAAGGGGCGCCCGCCTGAAGTCTAATGATGCGGTAGATCTTAGCCGCCAACCACGATGGCGCCGTAGTCCATCTGGTTGAACGCCGGACCCGAACGGTCCTGCTCCATCTTCGAGCCATCGACGCCGAACGAGAACGTCACGCCGACCTTGATCGTGTGCGATTCACGATCGAAGGACTCGGGCGAAGCGCCAAACGTTTCCGTCGCATCGGACGTGCGACCTTCATAGGCAACCCAGAGGCTCAACGGCTCCTTCACGTCCGGACGGTACTCGACCTTCGCACCCCAGTGCAGCACTTCGACGTCATAGGCGCCGACGTCAGCCTCACCCTCGATATAGCCCAGATTGGCCGAGAACGTGGTCTTGTCGTTCGCGTAGTAACGCACTTCGCCACCGACATACCAGGCGCTGTTGAGGAACACGTCATCGGGACCTGCGCCGAAGTCAGCGCTGGAATCGAGATAGCCTGCATTCAAACCAAAGGTGAAGTCATTCCAATAATACTGGCCTTCAGCCCCAACGAAATAGTACTCCGGAGATCCGAGGACACCCGAAGCAACGCCCACGCCGCCGACAACGCCAGCGGCGAACTGACCAGTGCGATAATAAAGGTGCGCAGCAGCCTGAACGCCCGCGTCGCGGTCAAGATCGAAGATCGGGTTCGAGGTGTCTGCGAAAGAGGCCACACCGCCGAGGTCGATCTGCAGGTTGATATTGCTCGAGAAGGCAACGTTCAGCTTCGCATCGCCATGCAACGACGCAAAGGAATCGTCATTGCTGCCAGTCAGGCCAAGCCAGGAATCATCCTGGAACGTCTGGCCGACGCCAAGGCTGATATTGCCGCTAAACTTGTTCGCACCTGCGACGGCGCCCACGCCGGACAGTGCGATGGTCAGAAGTGCAGTGCCGGTCATTCCGGCAACTTTCCAGTTCATTCAAGCCTCCATTACCCAGGGATGTGAAGTGTGTGCGCTGTCCCGCCAGCGTGTTGTCGTTGCTCTTGTGGCAGGCCAAAGACGGCGGACAATCCCACGCGAAATCAAGACAAGTAAAGAAGTAACTGGAGACTAAACAAGGACAAATTGACAGAGCTGATTTTCGTCAGGAATACATGCGCTTACAAGGTTAATTACCTATATCGAGTTACCCCCATAGATACATGATTTCTCCATCCGGGAGAATCGTGAAAACACGACTCATCTCCTCACGTGTGCGTGCAACACGTCTTCATCGCACGCTGGCATTGCAGGCAATTCCGATTTACGATGATCGCGAGGTGGCAGGGGGGTTTGCCACCGCTCGAGGGGGTCCAAACGTGGACGCATTTATTCAGTTGCTCAATGGCTTCACCGCGTCGGTGACAAGCCTTCCCGTCTCCATATGGATCAACATCGCGCTCGCAGCGCTCTTGCTGCTCGCAGCCTGGGGAACCTATCGCCTCTGGGTACACCTCAACGAGACCGAAGAGCGCGTGCATGCACGGCTCGCACAAACACAAATCAGGACGTGGGAACCCGTCGCCAACGACCTCGAGAAGAATGCAGCAACCAGCGCGAAGATCGCGCAGACATCACTCATCAGCCACCTGATCATTCTGAATGCCGCGGTTGATGCGAAGGTGCGCGCAGGTGACTGGTTGAACGCCCTGCGTCTAACGCGCGACTTGCTCAACTACGCGGTCCACGCAATCAGCGCCCCCTACCTGGACGAGGCCCATGTCCACACATGCGCGAACCAGATCACCGATCGACTTCGTCAGTACCCGGACCTGTCGGCAGCCCACGGCGAACTCACGAGCGACGCAACCAACTTCCTCGAAGGCCTGATCCGCAGCCTCGACAGGGCCGAAGCAGGCGGGCGCATCACGCAAGTGCACGCCTGCCTCCTCGAGGCCGTGAACAGGATCGACCCCGACTACGCGCCGAGACAGGATCGCGACGCGGCCTGACATACGACACCCGCGTCACCTTGCTCCATTGAAGGCAGGGCAGATGTTCCTTATATGTTCAAGAGCAATTATCGGGTCAGCTCAACTCCGGGCAGCCTCTGGCAAACACATGACGAAACTGTCTCTCGTGTCACAAACAGCCGTTGGACTCAAACCCGCGCAGACTTCAGATAAGCCTCGAACACTTTCGGTTCGGGACGATGCTGCTGGAGATACAGGATCACGCGATGGATCTGAACGTCGTCGACACCCAGCTTCTTCATCTTGGCAACATGCGCCGGATCACGGAGCGCAGTCACCAGCTGCAGGGGAGACCTCGACGTATAGTCGGAAATCGTCTCCTTGATCGCTTTCAAAACCTTCTGGTTTCCGCTCATCGCTTGCCCCTTGGATAATTGTCAGGAAAATAGCATAAATTCCTGCCCGAATAAATGCGAAGCCGTGATTTCGCGCAATGCACGAAACCGAAGGTGACGCCTCGCCTGAAAGGCGAGCGCTCCTGAAATCTTCAAGAGGGAAACACATGCAGCACCTTGCAACACTTGGACGCGTTGTCATTGGTCTCTTCTTCCTGGCTGCCGGCACATCGAAGATAATGAACCCCGCACCCGCCGAGCAGATCGCGCACATGACGGCGAACGGCGTACCTTGGCCCGAGCTGATGTTCACGCTCACCGCCGCCTGCGAGACCACGGCGGGCCTGTGCCTGATCCTCGGCCTTCACGTACAACTCGTTTCCATACTGCTCGTGGTCTTCACCGTCACCGTATCAATTTTGCTGCATGCCTTCTGGACCTTCGAAGGACAAGAACGCACGGTTCAAATGATCATGTTTATGAAGAACATCGCACTCTCCGGCGGCCTCCTCGCCTTCGCAGGCCAGGGTGGTGGCACACTGTCCCTGGATCAATGGTTCAGGAAGGAAGGCTGACCGGATACACCCAGAACCTAGCGCGGCAGCACTGGAACAAAGGGCAGCGGAAGCGTTCGCCCATGCTGCAGCATGGCGTCTTGAACCGCCGCGCTGGCCACAAGCGCACGCAGCCTGTAGCTGTCGTCACGAACATCCGTACCGGGCTTCGAGCCGTCCTCGAACAACTGTGCCATCAGGATCGCAGTGGCGCGCAGCTCCGGGAGCAGAAGCATCGACACCAGCTGGTCTCGTGCCAACTCCTGCCGCCCTGCACAGAGGCGGGCATGCAATAGCTCAACTTGCGCGCCCAGCGCCTCCAGCTGCAGCAGCGCAGCATCACGCCGCTCGAAGCGACCCAGGTCATGCGCAGCACATACAACCACCTTCAGCGCCCCAGGAAGCACGTCTACACCCTGGATCGTCCCCAGCATGAGCAGGCCCCCCTCATCATCTTCGCTGCGCTCCAGAAGATCAGCAATGGCGATCCGCAAGGCCAGTGGCAGGACTGCCTGCTCCTTCAGCATCTCCTTGGCAGTTCGCCGCGCAGCCCACGCCTCGCCCATGTCGGCATAGGCGTGACCCACCTCAAGCCGAAGCGAGGCACTCGCCGCTGCGCGCCCGCTGCGCGCGTCCTCAATCGCCTTCAGCCCAAAGCGCACGGCCTCGTCTGGTCGACCGATCGCACGCAGTGATCGCAGCGTCTCCAGCCAATCGGAGGCGTGCATGTGTGATTGCTCGAGCCGAGCATGGATCCCGCGCTCGACCCTTGCAACAAGTGCAGCCGGTCTTTCGACGGCACGAACCGCCGGATAGCTCCAGAGTGCCGAGAATGTTCGGTCGGCAAGCAGCAGACTGAGCGCGACCGGTGACTCAAGCCATGCCGTCTCACGCGCGGCCGCCTCGGGCCTGTTCTGGCGCAGCAGGAGGCCGATGTAGCGCAACCGGATCATGTCTGGCACCTGCGTCCCCGACGGACCGGTGTACCGGCCTTCAACCAACCGCGCGACAAGCGCATCCCGCTGGGCAGACTGACTGGCCTCGAGCGCATTCAGTATGCTTTCCATCAAGCCGCGCCTCAGCCTGTTCGCAAGCAGGAACGATCGATCGTCCAGCGCCAGTATCAATCGGGCTGCATCCTCATGCGCCCCCGACGAACTCAGGATCGAAACGACCGAAGCCCAATTATATCCATTGGGATGCAGCCTCTGCCGCTCGCGCACGATCGCAAGCGCAGGCTCCCGCGCCCCCGTTGCAAGCAGCGCCCTCGCCTTCAGATAGGCCGCCCAATCGCCATCCTGCTGCGCAAGCTGACTGGCACCCGCCTTCTCGACAAGGGCAAGCGCATCGCCGTGCCGCCCCTCGTCGATCGCCGCAGCGGCGCTCTCGAGCTCCACATTGAGGATAGGCGGCGAAGGCAAGCGCGCAGGCGCGGCCGAGCCCTCCGCAGCCGCAACCAGCAACGCCAACCCAACTGAAAAGATCAGAACAAACCTCACGGTAGCCGCCCCAAACGTCATTCCGCAGAACGACGATAGCAGCATTACCGTAACCAATGAACCGAAAGTCCTTGCCCCACCCCAACTGCTGTGGCGATGAAGTCACGCAAGGAGGAGCGCCCGAGACACATCAGGTGTTGAAACGGAAATGCATGACATCCCCGTCGCGCACCACATACTCCTTGCCCTCGAGCCGCAGCTTGCCGGCATCCCGGGCACCCGCCTCACCCTGGCAGGCGACATAGTCGTCAAAGGCGATCGTCTCTGCCCGGATGAATCCCCGCTCGAAATCCGTATGGATGACACCCGCAGCCTGCGGCGCCTTCGCGCCGACGTGAACCGTCCACGCCCGCGCCTCTTTCGGGCCGACCGTGAAGAAGGTGATCAACCGAAGCAGTGAATAACCCGCTCGGATCAGCCGGTTCAGACCGGGCTCTGAAAGGCCTAGGGTCGCGAGGAAATCGGCACGCTCCTCGGCAGGCAGCTGCGCAAGCTCCGACTCGATCTTCGCCGATATGATGACAAAGGCTGCCCCCTCGGACTTGGCGCGCGCCTCGACACGCTTCGTGTAATCGTTCCCGTCCAACGCCGAAGCCTCATCAACATTCGCAACATAGACGACCGGCTTCGATGTCAGCAGCTGCAGCTGCTCGAACACAGGCCTCTGTTCGTCGGACACCTTGACAAGCCGCGCGGGCTTGCCTTCGCGCAGCATGCTGAGGGCTGCCTGCATCACGTCAGCCTGAACCTTCGAATCCTTGTCACCCTGCTTGGCTTTCTTTTCAATGGCAGGAAGCCTCCGCTCAAGGCTATCAAGGTCCGAGAGCATCAGCTCGGTCTCGACCGTCTCGGCATCAGCTATCGGATCGATCCGGTTCTCGACATGGGTCACATCGCCATCATCGAAACAGCGCAGCACATAGGCCACCGCATCGACCTCACGGATGTGGGATAGGAACTGATTCCCAAGACCTTCACCTTTTGAGGCCCCGCGAACAAGGCCTGCGATATCGACAAAAGTCAGGCGCGTTGGAATGATCTGAGCCGATTTGGCAATGCCCGCAAGCGCATCAAGTCGAAGGTCAGGAACCGCCACCTCACCGACATTGGGCTCGATGGTGCAGAATGGATAGTTCGCAGCCTGCGCAGCCGCCGTCTGCGTCAGCGCATTGAACAAAGTCGACTTGCCAACATTGGGCAATCCGACAATACCACATTTGAAGCCCATCTTCAGTCTTCCTTCTTCGATTGTGTCTGGCCCGCGGCAGAACCCGTGAGCAATGTAACGCGGTTCATGAAACCTGCCTCATCATGGTGTGCCAGCAGCGGCGAGGCCTCCGCAACCGCCTGCAGCAGCGGACCAAGCCATGCCCGCTCGTCAGCGGTGAAATTCCCAAGCACATGACCCTGCACCCGGGCCTTGTCGCCCGGATGACCGATGCCAAGACGGATGCGCCAATAGGCATTGCCCACATGTGCCGAGATTGAACGCAGCCCGTTGTGCCCCGCATTGCCGCCGTCGCGCTTCACCCGGACCTTCCCCGGAGCAAGGTCGAGTTCGTCATAGACGACGAACACATCGTCAAGCCCGATCTTGTGAAAGGCCACGGCCTCCTGCACCGACACGCCACTCTCGTTCATGTAGGTCATGGGCTTCAGCACGAGTACCTTGACCGTACCGCCAGGTCCCTTCAGCACACCCTCTCGCAGATGCCCCCGGAACCGCGCCCGGACAGGCCCAAAACCATGCGCATCGGCAATCGCGTCAACGGCCATAAAGCCGACATTGTGACGATTATTCTTGTAACTGTCCCCGGGATTCCCGAGACCGACGAACAGCAGCATGCCGGACCCAACCTCGAAGTCTCAAAGAAAAACGGCTGCCAATGCACTTGGCAGCCGCATGCCGTCCCGCAATCCCGGGAGCGGCTTACTTCTTGGCCGGAGCGGCCTTCGCAGCAGCGGCAGGCGCAGCCTTCCCACCAGCCGCAGGCGCAGCCTTCCCGCCTGCAGGGGCCGCAGCAGCCCCAGCTGCAGGAGCGGCGGCGTCAGCCGTGGCCGCCTTTGCCTCGGCCTCAAGGAACGCAGACGGCGCAGCAACCGTGGCCACGGTGAAGTCACGGGTCCTGATCACGGGCACCAGACCCTCGGGCAGCTTGATCGCGGAAATATGCAAGCTGTCCCCGATATCCATACCCGTCAGGTCAACTTCGATGAACTGGGGAATGTTTTCCGAAGGACAGAAGAACTCGATCTCGTGCCGGACGATGTTCAGAACGCCACCGCGCTTCAAGCCCGGCGAGTCCACATGATTGTTGAAGTGAACCGGAATGAACAGACGAATGCTCGACCCCGGCACCAGCGCCTGGAAATCCGCATGGATCGGTCTGTCGGTAACCGGATCAAGCTGCACCTCTCGCGGAATCACGCGGGTCTTTTCGCCCTCGACATCAAGAATGATCAGCGTCGAGGTAAAGCGTCCCGTCTGGTAGGGCTTCTCCATGTCGCGATAGGCGATGCTGATATGGCGGGACTTGCCTGCTTCGCCGTAGATGACTGCCGGCACCAGACCTTCGCGTCGCACCGCCCGAGCCGCCCCGGTTCCGGTGGCTTCACGCTTCTTGGCAGGAATAACTGCCAGGGAACTGTCGACTTGCTTATTCATTTCGAACCCTTTCAGGCGGCCCCTCGAGGGCCCCTTATCTTGTTCTGTCCGCCAATCGGAAAGAGGCCGGGGAAATACCCGAGCCCCCGCCAAAACTCAATGCCGCGATGTCAAGCACACAGGTAAATCACAAAGAAAATTGTGATTATTCCATTGGCAGGTCAGTCAAAAAGGCTGGAAACCGAGCGTTCCTCGGCAATCCGCTTGATGGCCTCGCCCAGAAGCTCGGCCGTCGGCAGGATGCGGATATTGCCGCAGCTCCGCACAGCCTCTGTTGCGGCGATGGAATCCGTGATGACCAGACCCTTCAGCGCCGAACCCCGGACGCGGGCAACAGCCCCACCCGACAGCACGCCATGCGTCGCATAGGCATAGGTCGCCTTCGCCCCCTTCTGCATCAACGCCTCAGCGGCATTGCAGAGGGTACCAGCACTGTCCACGATGTCGTCGATCAGGATGCAAACGCGGCCAGAGACATCACCAATGATATTCATGACCTCGGACTCGCCCGCACGCTCGCGACGCTTGTCCACGATGGCCAGATCGGCATCGATCCGCCGGGCCAGCGCACGCGCACGAACCACACCGCCGACATCAGGAGAGACCACCATGAGCGGCTCCCCCGCGAAATTCTTCTTGATGTCGTTCTCGAAGATCGGTGCTGCAAAAAGGTTGTCGGTGGGGATATCGAAAAAGCCCTGGATCTGACCCGCGTGCAGGTCAAGCGTCAGCACACGCCCCGCACCAGCCTGCGTGATGATGTTGGCGACCAGCTTCGCGGAGATGGGCGTGCGAGGCCCAGGCTTGCGATCCTGACGTGCATAGCCGAAATAAGGGATCACGGCCGTAACACGCTTGGCAGAAGCCCGCCGCAGCGCATCGATGCAGATCAGAAGCTCCATCAGGTGATCATTGGTGGGAAACGAGGTCGACTGGATGACGAACACATCCTCGCCGCGGACATTCTCCTGGATCTCGACAAAGACCTCCATATCGGCGAACCGGCGAACGATCGCCTTGGTCAGCGGAACATGCAGGTACTCACCGATCTGGGTGGCCAGGGGATGATTGCTGTTGCCGGAGAGAAGCTTCATGCGGCGATACCCTTGAAAACGCAGGCGCTTTTAGCAACCGCGCCGCAGCGATGCAACGCGGCTTAACGCTCAAGCGGTGCTGGAATCTGTTGAAGAACCTGCCAGATGCCATCCGCAGCAGCCTCGGCCGCATAGGCGGCAACCTCGCCCCACTTCTGGCGAAGGCGTCCGCGCACAACAGGGTTCTCCTGCACCAGCGTTCCCACGCTCTGACCATCGGCAGCGACCAGCGTCCAGACCAGCTTGACGCGCTCCTGCTGTGCATCGATAGGCGTGACACTCACAGCACAATCAACGCGCCACGCGCCAGAGACTTGACCCCTCTCAACCTTGGCACCTTTTGCCCGCAAGGCACCCTCCAATGCCAGCCCAAGCGAACGGTTGCCATCACCTGGCGCACCACCGATGCGTCCTACCCGCACGACGGGCACGTCTCCTGCACCTTCAAGGCCATCTGCTTTCCCGTCACCCAGGTTGAGCGCAGCAACCACCTTCTCCGTCACATAGGACGCCTGGTCTCCAAGCGTCGGGTGCAGCGTGTCGGCAGTGTCGCCGGTATACGTCGTGGTGAACTGCTCGCGCCGCACGGTGTCACGATCGAACAGGCGCCAGACGATGACGCCAATGGCAGGCCCCTTCTTGTCGGGCCTGAAGGTACCCGCATACCGCGCCCTCAGCGTCCATGATGGCTCGCTGCTGCGCGGTTGCGCCGCGATGTCCCGGGTCTCAAGCGCGCGGATGACCTTCGACTGCAAGTCCCCGCCAAAGCTGGACTCAAGCCCTTTCGGAACCTCGACAACCACACTGTCCGTGCTGAGCGCAGGCGCCAAGACGGCCTCGTTGCGCGCCACACCTTCGAAGGCCCGCGGAATGGCAAACGGATCCTCCACGCCCAGAGGTTCGGTGATGGCGGCACAACCCGCAAGCAGCACAAGGGCAACCAGGCAGGCGTGGCGAAGTTGCGCGATCATGGCGTCAGCACAATGGCCGAGATGTTGCGCCCATACTTCGTCTCGCCGCGATGGGTCGTTCGACGGAACGAAAAATGCCCAGCCTCATCCTGGTAGGTACAAGGACCAAGCGCCTCACGCGCGCCAACCCCGGCGTCCTCGAGGCGGTGCAGGACAAAGCCCGGCAGGTCGAACATGAAATGATCCGCACGCGCAGCCGCAATAAAGAAGCGCCCCAGAGTGGGTTGTGCATCGATAAAGCGGGCATGAAACTCGGGCCCAACCTCATAATTGGCCTGGGTGATGCACGGCCCCACGACGGCAACGATGCGTTCGCGGCGCGCACCAAGGCTCGTCATGGCCGCAACCACGGCTGCGATGACACCCTTGAGTGCACCCTGCCAGCCGGCATGGGCGCAACCGATGACACGGGCCTGCGGATCAGCCAGCAGCACAGGCGCACAATCGGCGGCAAGGACACCCAGCGCAATCCCCGGGACACGTGTGACCATCGCGTCGCCGCGCGGCGCATGCGTGCGCGTCCATGGCGCCGTCACCTCGATCACGTCCGCGCTATGGACCTGATAGGCGGTGACAAGGTCATCGACATCCACGCCGAGGCGCGAGGCAACGACCCCTCGATTCTGCCGCACGCGCTCTGGTTCATCATCAGACCCATAACCGCAGTTCAGCGAGGAAAAGACACCATCCGAGACGCCACCCCGACGCCCCCAGAAACCGTGCGCGATTCCGCGATCTTCAAGCAGCGACGAACTCAGCATGGTCCTCATGGTGTGAACCCGGCAGGGACAAGCGAGGGAGGAAACGAAGCACACAGCACCTTGAACAGGGTGCCCATTGCCTCCGGTGACGTCAACCGCGTCAGCGCCTTGCGCAAGCTCTCCGCCTGGCGCGATGTCGCCTTGCCAAGCAACATTTCGGTTCGCGCCGCGGCGCCCATGGCCAGCAGGAACGAACCCTGCGCCTGCAGCGGCCAGACCATGAGGCCTGCACTTGCCAGGGCAGCCGCGATGGCCTGGAAATCGACATGGAAGGTGATATCGGCAGACCCGGGCGAAGACAGCACATGGCAGGGCGCATGGGACCGCAGAGCCTGCAGCGTATCTCCCACTGCAGGTCCCTCGTATCCATAATCGATGGCAAGCAGGACTCCGGCATTGCGCCTCAGCTTCTCACCAAGGGCGGACGAAACGCGCAGCGCGGCAGCAGAGATCTCATGCACGCTGCCCTCCGCGGCGCCTTGCAGTTGCCAGGGCATCGCACCGGTGAAGTCGACGTCACGATTGACCATGAAGACCAGCTGCCCATTGGCATCCAGCCCGACCACGCGCTCGCGCCAGCACCCGCCCAGGCGGATAAATTGGCGCGCCGGCAGGGCATCGAAGAACTCGTTGCAGACCACGATCATTGGCAGCCCGTCTCCCAATGCCTCGACCGACTCATGCCAGCTCACGGCGCCATGCCCGGCAAGCCTTGCACGCTGCACCTCACGCAGGCGCGGACTGGTCTCGACAAGCTGCACCTGCACCCCCTGTGCGAAGCCAGGCCTGATGCGCGCCGCCCGCAGGATGTCAGACATCAAGGTGCCATTGCCCGGGCCACATTCCGTCAAGCTGAACGCTTCGGGAGAACCCATCTTCTCCCACGCATCAACACACCACAGGCCGATGCACTCGCCAAACACCTGCGAGATCTCTGGTGCCGTGATGAAGTCGCCGTGATCACCAAACGGATCTTTGCTTGCATAATACGACTGCGGATGACCGCTCGCCGCGATCAGGAAGAACTGCTCCACACTCATGGGGCCATTCTCCCTGATATGCGCCTTGATGAACCGTTCAACCTCGTTCATGGCACAAGCAACCTGGGCCCCTTCCGGTAAAGGGCATACCAGGCAAAGAAGCCGCCAATGCCCAGCATGAAGAGTGACAGAAGCGTGCCCATCGTCATCGCCCCGCCGAAGACAAGCTGGTTGGAGTCGCGAAAGAAGATCTCGACGACGCTCCGGAACACGCCATAGCCAATCCAGAACACGGCAATCACAAGGCCCGGGCGCCTCAACGCACCAAAGCGTGTGATCATGACATAGAGGATAACAAACAGGACAAGTCCCTCAAGAGCCGCCTCATAAAGCTGCGAGGGATGTCGTGGCGGATTGCTAATCACCGTTCCATCCGCAGCACGGATGGCTGCAGCAGGGAACTGGAAGGACCAGGGAACATCGGTGACCTTGCCATACAGCTCGCCATTGATGAAGTTGGCGACACGCCCGAAGAAAAGCCCGACGGGCGCCGCTGCCGCGACAAGGTCGCCAAGCGCCACCATGTCGATCCGGCTACGTCGCGCAAACAGGATGATCGCCGCGACCACGCCAAGCGCCCCGCCGTGGAACGACATTCCCCCTTCCCACGCAGCGAACACAAGCCATGGCTGGGAGAGAAACCGATCAGTTTCGTAGACCAGCCCATAGAACAGCACATAGCCAAGCCGCCCGCCAAGGATCACGCCGACCGAGGCCCAGACGAAAAGATCACCAATGGTGTCTTCGCTTGCCTGAGGCTTGCCATTGAAAGGTTCTTCGGCCCACAGGCGCGGCGTGCGGATCAGGCGCAGGATGTACCACCAGGCGCCGAGCAGGCCGGCGATATAGGCCAGCGCGTACCATCGGATCGCCAGAGGGCCGATCTGGATCAGGACGGGATCGATATCCGGGAAGGGAAGCATGGACCAGGTTCTCACTCAGGAAAGACGGCTTGAATGAAGGGACAGGTTGAAACACGACGCGACAAGGGACTGCAGCTCTATCCATATCCCATCTCGGTTCTGCATGCGCCCGCCCAAGGACCCTGCATTCGGATTAATTGCCACCACTGACTGGGCCACCGCATGTGAAAAAATGATTCACACCAGTGGAAATCCATCTGTCCGCAGGACATCCCCAAGCGCAAACGCCAGCAATGATACAGTCCACATGAAGAATGCGTCATTCGCCCCGTGGGACTCTTGCGGGGGATTCAACCTTTGGTGCACGTTCCAATTCATGGGAGGTGCTTCGCGGCGGACCACTAAATGTGGCACCGGCCTGATAGCCCGCTTCGGAGAACCTGCCTGCGTAACCTTTCTACATAGCTCTCGACTGCAGCCGCCGCCGGCCCACCCCGGCGGCGGGCTGACTCTGGGGGCAAAAAAGGAAGATCGTGAGATGAGCACATTGCAGTTGGCCACCCCCTCCTCTGGCGACAACCCGCTCGACCTGGTCGAGCAATTGGCCGCCCAGAACGAGTGGCTCTACGACCGGCAGGGCGAAGACGAGATGCACGTCTCGTTTCCCGGACAGACAACCGATCACCATCTCGCCTTCAACTGGCGTGAAAACGTTGAAACGCTGCAAGTATCCGTGCAGCTGGAAGTCAAGGCGCCGCGCAACAAACGGGCGGAAGTCGCCGCCCTCATCAACATTATCAACGAACAGCTCTGGCTGGGCCACTTCGAGATGTGGCCCGACAGCGGCCAGGTCACCTACCGCCACGGACTCCTGCTGCGCAACGCCATGGGAACGCCGGAACAGTGCGAGGGAATGATCGACGCAGCCCTCGAGGCCTGCGAGCGCTATCATTCAGCCTTCCAATTTGTGATCTGGGCTGGCAAATCTGCCGCCGAAGCAGCAGCATCGGCGGTATTCCAGTGCCAGGGAACAGCCTGACCAGAACCTCGACATCAGACACCGGTGGCTTGCCGTCCGGCCCCATTGTGATTGTCGGCGCCGGCAACATGGGCGGCGCCATGGCGCGCGCCCTGCTGCAGCCTCTCGGACCAGAAAAGCTGCTGCTGATCGACCCGGCACCATCGCCGCGGATCGCAACAGACATGGCAGCAGCGGGTGTACGACTTCTCTCGGACCACGCGGACCTCGGCAATACAAAGCCTGAAGCGGTCATCCTGGCCGTAAAGCCCCAGATGATGGCGACAGTGGCACCCAGCTACCGCCCGCATGCAGATCACGCCGTATTCATCTCATTGGCGGCCGGCACGACACTGCAGAGCCTCGACACGTGGCTGGGAAACCCGCGCGCACTGGTACGCTGCATGCCAAACATGCCGGCATCGATTGGAAAGGGAATCACGGCAGGCGTTGCACGCCATGGCACCCCGCCCGGCGCACGCCTCACAGCCGAAGCCCTGATGCGATCGGTGGGTGACTTTTTCTGGCTTGATGCAGAAGACCTCATCAATGCAGTCACAGCCGTGTCCGGATCGGGTCCTGCCTATGTGTTCCACCTGGTCGAGTGCCTGGCTGCAGCAGGACACGAACAAGGCCTGCCCCCGGACATAGCAGGATTGCTCGCTCGACGAACTGTAGAAGGGGCCGGAGCCCTGCTGGCAGCAAGCAACCAGTCGCCTGCAGAGCTGCGCCGCTCGGTCACAAGTCCTGGAGGAACCACGGAAGCAGCCTTGCATGTCCTGATGGATGGCAACAGGAATGAGACCTTGATGATCGAGGCCGTTGCCGCAGCCACCCGGCGCGCACGCGAGCTTGCAGGCAGCAAATGACCACAAGAAGCACACCGCAACACAAGCTGATCGCTGCTGCAACAGCCGAGATCCTTGCACATGGATGGGCTGGCTTCAGCCTGACAAAGGCAGCACGCAAGGCCACCATCCCGCTAGCCACCCTCTACGAGATCTGCCCTGGCAAAGCGGCGCTGCTCTCATTGTTGGGAAAGGAAATCGACCTCGCCTTCCTTCGGCACGACCATGAGATTGACCCACAAATGGCACCGCGTGATCGCGCCTTTGATGCCATGCTGTGCTGGTTCGAGCATCTGGAACCACACAGGGCCTTGCTAGGAGCCATTCGCGAGGCTGGCTCAAGCGATCCCGGCCTCATTGTGGACTTGTTGCCCCTGGTCGCACGCAGCGCCCACTGGATCGCAGAGGTCGCGCACCTACCCGATACAGGATGGCGCGGCTTTGCCATTACGCGGGGCATGGGCCTTCTGATGGCGGACACGCTGCCCGTCTGGCTGGACGACCAACGCGACCTTGCGCGCACCATGGCACATCTCGACCGGCGACTTCGAATGATCGAAGAATGGACCGAGACCCTGGAAGGCCTGCGACGCGAGACCGACACCGAATCAGACCGGGATACGGATCACACCGCGTAACCCGCCAAGCGGGCTGTCATCCAGAATGATGTCACCGCCGTGCCCACGCGCGATATCAAGGGCGATCGCAAGCCCCAACCCCGCACCGCCAGTGGCAAGAGAACGCCCACTATCAAGCCTGTGAAAGGGACGGAATGCTTCCTCGCGACGCTCTGGCGGGATACCCGGGCCGTCATCATCGACCACGATCTCGATAGCATGATCGCCATGCCGCAGGGTAACGCGCACGTGAGAGCCATGCCGAACCGCATTCTCGACCAGGTTCACGACGCAGCGCTTCAAAGCATTCGGACGCACGGGAATGACAAGCGTATCGGGAACGTCGGCCTCGACCGTCTTGCCTGGCTGCTTTCCATCTGCCTTGCGCTGCGCGTTGCCAACAACCTCGCGCAGCAATTGAGAGATATCGGTGTCGCTGGCCCCTTCGCCCGCCTGCCCCCGCGCAAAGGCAAGATACTCCTCGAGCATATGTTCCATTTCCTCGAGGTCACCCTTGAGCGCAACGATGGATGGATTCTCCTTCATCATGGCAAGCTCAAGCTTCATGCGCGTCAACGGGGTCCTCAAATCGTGACTGACCCCGGCCAGCATGTCGGTGCGCTGTTGCACGAAGCGTGAAATGCGCTCGCGCATGTCAATGAAGGCCAACGCCGCGCGCCGCACCTCGTTGGCACCCGCGGGTCTGAAGTCTGGCACATCCCGACCCTTGCCGAAGGCCTCCGCCGCATCTGCGAGGCGCTCGATGGGACGGATCTGGTTGCGCAGGAACAGGATCGCGATGCTGAGGAAGATGACGGACGTGCCAATCATCCATAGGACCCAGACATGGGTATTGGTCGACATCACGCGCTTGCGCTCGGCAAGGATTATCATGACCGCACCGTCAAGCTGGATGCGGATGTCCACATGGTCCGGATGGCTGAACGAATCGATCCAGACGGGCCGGTTGATGCGCGCTGACAGCTCGCGCGCAAAGACGCGCTGCAGCACCTCATAGGCTTGCGGCTCCGTATCAGGAATCCGCTCGCCTGGCCTGACGACGGGTACAAGGCCAAACGAGGTCTCGCGCAGTTTGACCGCTTCGACCTCGAAACGCTCGGGGCCGTTGGTCTCGTAGCTCTGCACGAACAGGACAATCTGTGCCGCAACCGCACGCGAGATGCGTGTTGTCACTGCATCCCACTGCCGGTCGAACAGCAGATAGGTGACAACAGCTTGCACCAGGATCACAGGCATGACGATGATCAGCAAGGACCGGCCGAACAGGCCACGCGGAAGTGATCGCCTGACAAGACCCGCCGACACGACTAACCCTGCCTGTCGGGAACGAGGACATAACCGATGCCACGTACCGTCTGCAGGTACAGCGGCAACCGTGGATCAACCTCGATCTTGCGCCGCAACCGAGTGATCTGAACATCGACGGTCCGCTCGAGCACAGCGCCCATCTGCTGCGAAAGCTCGCTGCGCGTGAACGGTTGCCCGGCGCTCGCAGAAAGCAAACGCAGCAACTGCAACTCGGCCGACGTCAGCTTTATGGGCTTGCCCTCGCGCGAAAGCTCGCCGCGCTCGGCGTCGAAGCGGCACACACCCAGTTGCACGACATGCTTCGGATCACCGCTCGGGCGCGCCGCGCGCTTGAGGATCGTGGCCACCCGCAGCAACAACTCCCGGGGCTCGAAGGGCTTGGGCAGATAATCATCCGCGCCACGCTCAAGACCCTCGATCCTGTCGACGGACTCGCCACGCGCGGTCAGCAACAGGATGGGCACATTCGAGCGCGCCCGTATGGCCTTGGTCAGCGAAAACCCGTCTTCGCCCGGCATCATCACATCGAGGATGATGAAATCGAACTCCCAGCTCTCAAGCAGCTGACGCGCTTCGGCCGCGTCCTTGGCCGCAGTCACGCGATAGCCGTTCTCGGTCAGGAACCGCTGCAGCAGCGTACGAATGCGCGTGTCATCGTCGACGACCAGCAGATGATGCTCGGGTGTCCCCGGTCGCTCTGTATCGGGCAGCATGCTCATCGCCGGGACAGCAGGCGCAGCACACTCGCCCGCTCCTCCTCGTTGATAAGACCGCTGAGTACCAGCCGGAACCCGGCAACGGCTTCCGGCCCGGCCGAACGGAAAGCCTTGGCAAAAAGGGCACGCTGCAAGGCCGCAAGCTCGGAGGCCACCTCCAGACCCTGATCGGTCAGGCGGAGCAGGCGCTGCCGCTTGTCTTTTTGCCCGGAAGCCTGCGAGACAAGGCCGAGGGCGTGCAGCTCCTTCAGGACGCGCCCGAGAGATTGTTTCGTGATCCCCAGGATTCCCAGAAGCGCGGATACCGACAGGCCGGGCTGCCGCGCAATAAAATGGATCGCCCGCGCATGTGCCCGACCCAATCCAAGCCGCAGCAACGCCGCGTCGAGCGCACAGCCAACATCCCTGCTGGCAAAGAAGAACAGCTCAACCCCATCGGTGAGTTCCTCTTCGCGCAGATAAAGGAGTGGTGCTGACGCCTTCATTGATTGCCTGCTGGAAGCATGCAGGGTCCTTGTGGCAGATATGGTCACAATACGGTGCGAGGCCTGCCCGCTGCAAGCAGGCCTTCACCAGCATCTGTCGGAAGGCGCCTTAACCAATGGGCCCTTGTAAGGAGTAACAGGCATGTCTCTTATCCCGTTTGATGACCGCGACGGCCAGATCTGGCTCGATGGCAAGCTCGTGCCCTGGCGGGACGCCAAGGTGCACGTGCTGACGCATGGCCTTCATTATGGTTCATGCATCTTTGAAGGACAGCGCGTATACAACCGCCGGATCTTCAAGCTGGAACAGCACACCGACCGCCTGTTCCAGTCCGCCCGGCTCATGGGGTTCGAGATTCCGTTCACCCCGCAGCAGATCAACGACGCCTGCCGGCAAGTTGTCGAGGCGCAGGGCATGGACGACGCCTATATGCGTCCCGTCGCCTGGCGCGGCAGCGAGCAAATGGCCGTGAGCGCACAGAAGGCGAAGATCCACGTCGCAATCGCCGTCTGGCCCTGGCCATCCATGTTCGATCCCGAGATCAAGAAGAAGGGGATCGCGATGGACATCTCGCGCTGGCGCCGGCCTGCACCGGACACGACACCCTGGAAAGCCAAAGCCGCCGGCCTCTACATGATCTGCACGCTATCGAAGCACGAAGCCGAGCAGAAGGGCTTTGCAGATGCGCTGATGTATGACTGGCGCGGCCTGGTGGCCGAAGCGACCGGTGCAAACATCTTCTTCGTCAAGGACAATAGCCTGTTCACGCCTCATGCGGACTGCTTCCTCAACGGCATCACCCGCCAGACCGTGATGGACCTGGCCCGCGCGCGCCAGATCGACGTGGTGGAAACCTATATCGAAAGCAAGGACGTAGAAGGCTTCTCGGAATGCTTCCTGACCGGCTCTGCCGCTGAAGTTACGCCAGTCGGGAGCATCGGCCGCTGGAAGTTTGAAGTCGGCAACATCACGCGAACACTGATGGACGACTATGCAAACCTCGTTCGCGGCAAATATGCGATCCCGAGCTGATCACTACCGGTCAGGATAAATCCCAGCGCGCGGCAGCCTCAGTATCGCTGACGCGCGCCTCCACCCAGTACGAGCCTGAACTTCGATGCTCGCGTTTCCAGAAAGGCGCTTCTGTCTTCAGGTAATCCATGACGAACTGGACTGCATCGAAGGCGGCCTGCCGATGCGAAGACGCAGCCACGACAAGAACGATTTGCGCGCCGGCCTCAAGCACGCCATAGCGATGGATGACCGAAAGGGCGGAAAGCGGCCAACGCGATGCCGCAGCCCCCGCAATGCGCGCAAGCTCGCGCTCGGTCATTCCGGGGTAATGCTCTATTTCGAGCGAAACAAGCCGCTCTCCCTGGCTCTCGGGCCTGACGATCCCGATGAAGCTCGCAACGGCACCGACACCCCCCGCCTCGTCGCTCACTTGGCGCAGGACAAACGCTGCATCGAAATCATCCCGCTGCACGCTAACGCGAATCATCCGCCAGTCACCGGCGGAAAAAGTGCGATCTCGTCGCCAGACGCAATCTCTGCGGAAAATGGCACATGCACCTGGTTTACAGCAGCCCGGATCCGCGTCGGATCGGCGAGCGCGCGCGCATACCCGTCCCCACGCCTCGAAAGCCAGGAAATCAGCTGACCAACGGTCCTCACGTCAGCAGGGGGAACCACCGCTTCCTCGGAACAGCCCACATGCTGCCGCAGCCATGCAAAGTAGAGAACCCTCACGTCGGATGCCTGAGCGCCGCATGCCGCCGCTCGCGGTCACGCGCATCCTCCTGGGACACATGCGCGAGGTTCGCCTGCACATAGCTGAACCCGGTATAGATGGTCAGCACCGCCGCCCCCCACAGCGAGACAATCCCTGCGATGTGCAACCACCCCCAGACATGCTCGACCGCAGGTGCAAGGATTAGCATCGACAGGGCAACAAGCTGCACGGCCGTCTTGAACTTGGAGACTGAAGACACTGGAACCTGGACCGCAATGCTGGCCAGGAACTCGCGCATGCCCGACACAAGGATCTCGCGCGCCAGGATGACCAGTGCCGGGATGATGACCAGTCCACGGATATCGTCATTATAGACCAGCATCACAAGGGCCGCGGACACCAGCAGCTTGTCCGCAATCGGATCCAGCATCTGCCCCAGCCGCGACTCGAGATTCCTCGACCGCGCAAGCCAGCCATCCGCATAATCCGTCAACGCCGCCACTACAAAGACGACGAAAGCGACCCACCGACCGGCGGGCATCGTCATCCAGAATGAAGCAACGAACGCCGGCACCAGCGCAATCCGCGCCAAGGTCAGAAGATTAGGAAGATGATCACCCATACGCGCAGGATAATGCCGAATTGCGGAAAGTGGAAATGGCGTCGTTGGTACAAATTCTCGCACCGGAATACACGCTTACGGGCCTTTCTCGTGGAAATGCTCGTAAATCTTGCGGGCAAGCTCCTTCGAAACCCCTTTGACCGACTCAAGGTCGGACAGTCCTGCGCGGGTAACCGCCCTGCCGGACCCGAAATGGTTGAGCAGGGCCCGCTTCCGCGCCGGTCCGATCCCGTCGATCTCGTCCAGCGGCGAGCGCGTCAGTGACTTCGCCCGCTTCGCCCGATGCGCGCCGATGGCAAAGCGATGGGCTTCGTCACGCAGCCGCTGCAGGTAGAACAGCACCGGGCTCTTCGCTTCCAGTTGGAACGGCGCCCGCCCCTCCATGAAGAAATGCTCACGTCCGGCATCACGCTCCGGCCCCTTGGCAATCGCGACAACCGCTACACCCCGCACACCGAGGTCGCGAACGACCTGCAGCGCCTGCGCCAACTGCCCTGCCCCGCCATCGACGAGAACAAGATCGGGCACGGGAACATCTGCTGGATCCTCATCCTCCGCAGCCGCATCGAACGCAACGGGTTCGTCCGCCACCTGATCCTGCTGACGGGCAAGTTTCCTGAAACGACGGGCCAGAACCTCACGCATCATGCCGTAATCGTCACCGGGCGCAGTATCCACGCCCTTGATGTTGAACTTCCGGTACTGGGTCTTGAGCAATCCCTCTGCACCAGCAACGATCATGGCGCCCACGCTATGAGCGCCCTGGATGTGACTGTTGTCATAGACCTCGATCCGGCGCGGTGGCGCATCCAGCCCAAAGGCCTCTCCAACCTCAGCCAGCATCTGCAACTGGGACGCGCTGTCGGCCATCTTGCGAGCCAGTGCCTCACGCGCATTCAGCATCGCCTGGCCCATGAGGTCACGCTTCTCGCCGCGCTGCGGCACAATCAACTCGACCCGGCGCCCTGCCTTCTGGGAAAGCGCCTCGGCCAGCAGGCCCGCCTCATCGACATCATGGCTCAGGATAACGCTACGCGGCGGGTCTCGCTCGTCATAGAACTGCGAGACAAAGCCGGCCAGAAGCTCGGCTGGTTCCACACCACGCTCATGGCGGGGGAAGAACACATGGTTGCCCCAGTTCTGCCCGGACCTGAAGAAGATGACCTGGACGCAGCTTTGCCCCCCGTCCTGATGAAGGGCAAAGAGATCCGCTTCGCTGATTGTGTCAGGATTGATACCCTGTTGAAGCTGAACATGCGCAAGGGCCCGGATACGGTCACGCAGCTTCGCCGCCTTCTCGAAGTCCAGAGCAGCCGCGGCAGCCTCCATCTCTACCGAGAGACTGTTACGCACATCCTGTCCCCGGCCACGCATGAAGTCACGCGCGTCCGCCACCAGCCGCTGGTAGTCCTCATGCGTTACCTTCCCGACGCATGGCGCTGCGCACCGCTTGATCTGATAGAGCAGGCAAGGCCGCGTTCGCCCTGAATAGACCGCATCCGAACAACTGCGCAAAAGGAACGCTCGCTGCAGCGTGTTGAGGGTGCGGTTCACTGCACCTGCGGACGCAAAGGGACCGAAATAATCACCTTTGCGTGACTTCGCCCCGCGGTGCTTGACCAGTTGCGGCGCCTCGTGGTCAGCCGTGATCAGGATGTGGGGAAACGACTTGTCATCGCGCAGAAGGATATTATAGCGCGGCTTCAACCGCTTGATGAGGTTTGCTTCAAGCAGAAGCGCCTCGACCTCTGATGCCGTCTGCACGAACTCCATGCTGACGGTATGGGCAATCATGCGCGCGATACGCTGGGGCTGGTCGAAAGGCTTGGTATAGGCCTGCACGCGCTTCCTCAGGCTGGCTGCCTTGCCCACATAGAGCACGGACCCGTCAGCCCCGATCATGCGATAGACGCCAGGGGCATGAGGCAGCCGCGGCAGGTACGCAGCGATGACCTCGGCACCCCGCGCCAGAAGCCCGGGCGTCTCCGGCGAGGAACTGCCCTTGGTGTCATCGACCTGCGACATGCCGGATCACCTGAACGCCGACCGCTCGGCCTCGCGCTCGATCTCGACACCAACCGACTTGGCCTCGGCAACGACCTGCAGCTTCTCGATACGCACCCTGGCAACCCGGACACGCTGGTCCTCCAGGCAGAAGGACGCAATTTGCTCGGCAAGCGTCTCGACGAGGTTCAAGTGCCCTCCGGCAAGGATGTCCTTGATGCCATCGACGACAGCACCATAGTCGACCACATTCGAGAGCCTGTCCTCGAGGGGCATATCCCCCTCTTCAACCGTCAGATCCACATTGATCCGCACCGGCTGGGCCTGACCTTTCTCACGATGATAAACGCCAATATTCGCATCCAGCTCGAGATCGCGCACGAAGACGTGGCGGATGCGCCGACGCGCATCGGCGATGCGCAAGGGTTGGACCTGGGCTCTTTCATTGGCCACGAGACATTACTCCACGAAGTCGCCGGCAGACCATGAAAGATGCTGCCCGCTGTCGACCGCGATCATCTGCCCCGTCACAGCCCTGGCGGACACAAGGTAGGAAACGGCTGCCGCAATCTGGTCCGGCCCCGATGGACGTTGCAAAAGAGTCGACTGCACCTGTCGATCAAAATTGGCCTCGCTTTGGTGCGAGGCCTTTAACGACGGTCCCGGCGCCACGGCATTGACCCGAATGCGCGGAGCAAGCGCCTGTGCCATCGTCTGCGTCAGCGTCCATAATCCCGCCTTGGAGACCGTGTAGGAGATGAATTGCGGCGTGAGCCGCAAGATGGATTGGTCGATCAGGTTCACGATGCAACCATCCTCGCCCTCGCCGACGCGCGCAGCAAACGCCTGCGACAGAACGAAGGGCGCGCGCAGGTTCGTCTCCAGGTGCCTGTCCCAGCTCGCGCGCGTTGCGGTATCAACGCGGTCATCTTCAAAGACCGACGCACAATTGACCAGCACACGGACAGGTCCCACACAAGCCTCGGCACGGCCGACAATACCCTGGACTTCCGCCTCGATAGCCAGGTCTGCGCGCACCAGACCGCATCGGCGACCCATGCCCTGCACCTCGGCACTGAGGCTCAGCGCATCACTTTCACTCGAGAGATAATGGATCGCGATGTCCCAACCTTCGGACGCGAGCACGAGCGCAATCTGCCGGCCAAGGCGACGGGCGGCTCCGGTAATCAGGGCTGTAGGCATCACAAAGATCCCTGCTTGTCCTGCGAACCATAGGTCCGGAACTTCTCGAGCACAATCTTCATGTCCCTCGCCGAAAGAAGCCGCGGCCGCCCTGTCTGCAGGGCGATCACGTACTGGGCAGCAAGCGCTTCCAGCACTTCAGCGCGCTCGAAGGCCTCCGCAAGAGACCGCCCCAGGGCAATCGCCCCATGATTTGCCAGGAGGCAGGCGTTCCGAGGACCCAGCGCTTTGACCGCGTGGCGGGCAAGCTCCGGTGACCCGTAGGTGGCGTAGGGTGCACAATCAATGCGGACACCGCCAAAGGCCGCCACCATATAGTGGAATGCGGGAATGGGCTGCCGCAGACACGCAAGCGCCGTCGCATGGAGCGAGTGCGTGTGCACGATTGCCTCGCAGTCAGGTCGCGCGGCATAAATCGAGAGATGCATGCGCCACTCGCTGGATGGCGCCGAATGGTCCGGGGACGAGCGCCCATCCCGATCCACCTCGACAAGATCAGCCCTCTGCAGTTCGGCATAGTCCTTTCCAGTAGGCGTGATCAGCATGCCATGCTCGGTCCGAACCGAAAAATTCCCGCTGCGCCCGGGGGACAATCCCGTTCGCTCCATGGCTCGTCCGGTATCCTGCATCTGCTGACACAGTGACGCCATGCCGACGCGCATGGGCTGTTGAGTGCGCCCCTGCCGTCGCACCATCAGGCGCGTTCCGGGAACAGGCCCAGAAGGCCAGAGCGCGAGGCCGCACACACGCCACGTTCGGTGATAAGGCCCGTCACCAGTCGCGCGGGCGTGACATCGAACGCAGGATTGGCTGCAGGACTGCCGGGAGCCGTCAACTCAACCTGATGTGCCGAACCGTCGGGGAGACGACCAAGCACGTGGGTGACCTCGCGCGGCGACCGCTCCTCGATCTCGATGTCGCGAAGCCCATCGCTGATCGTCCAGTCGATGGTCGACGAGGGAAGCGCGACATAGAACGGCACACCATTGTCACGCGCTGCCAGCGCCTTGAGATAGGTGCCGATCTTGTTGGCCACATCGCCGGTCGACGATGTGCGATCTGTACCGACGATACACATGTCGACCTGACCGTGCTGCATGAAGTGCCCGCCCGCATTGTCGACGATGATCGTGTGCTTGACGCCGTGCGCACCCAGCTCGTAGGCCGTCAATGAACCACCCTGGTTTCGTGGCCTTGTCTCGTCGACCCAGACATGAACCGGAATACCCTCATCATGCGCCATGTAGATCGGCGCAAGGGCAGTACCCCAATCGACACATGCCAGCCAACCTGCGTTGCAGTGGGTCAGGATGTTGACGGTCGCGCCTGGCTTTCGTGCGGCAATATCCTTGATGACAGACAGGCCATGCTTGCCGATGGCTTCGTTGGTAGCGACATCATCATCACACAATTGCGCAGCACGCGCATAGGCAGCCTGCACGCGGGCCGAGACCGGAACGGGTCGGACAGCTGCAACCATCTGGTCCAGCGCCCACTTCAGATTGATAGCCGTGGGCCGTGTCGCCAACAGCTGGGCATAAGCCCGCGACAGGGCCTCGTCCGACGCATCCAATCGCAGCGCCATGCACAAACCATAGGCTGCAGTCGCGCCGATGAGTGGCGCCCCGCGAACCACCATACCCTTGATGGCGGTCGCCGCATCATCGACGGAAGCAAGAAAATGTGTTGAGAAGACAAAAGGTAACTGCGTCTGGTCTATCACCTCGACAGACCAGCCATCAGGCCGCACCCAGATGGTCCGGTAGCTGCGCCCATGGATCTTCATGGCGCGTCAGTGCCCCTCAAACTCGACCAGTGACAGCACGCGCTTCCCGAGCTTCTCGAGACGCGCCCGCCCCTTCAGTTCGGGCAAATCGATGATGAAGCTGCAGCCCACAACATTTGCGCCCACCTTCTCGATGAGCCTTATGGCAGCCTCGGCAGTACCTCCCGTCGCAATCAGGTCATCGACCAACAGCACATTTTCTCCGCGGACAACGGCATCCTCGTGGATCTCGACCGTATCGGTACCGTACTCAAGATCGTAAGTTTGACTGATTGTTCGCCAGGGCAGCTTGCCTTTCTTGCGAACCGGCACGAAACCAACGGAAAGCTGGTGCGCGACGGCGCCCGCGAGAATGAACCCGCGCGCCTCGATACCCACCACCTTGTCGATCCGGGTTCCGGCATAAGGTTGTACCAACTGGTCGACAGTCGTGCGGAAGGCTCGTGCATTGCCGAACAGGGTGGTCACGTCACGAAACATGATTCCAGGCTTGGGATAGTCCGGGATCGTACGAATGACGGATTTGATGTCCATGAGTCAGCCTTTCCTTAGAACCCGGCCCGCGACGGCATCGAGCTTGGCAACCAGCGCCGCATCGCGCTTTTCAGGCGCCGTGATCAGCGCCGTATCGAGCGTAGTTTCAATCCCCAGCGGCGATGGCGTGCGCTGCGGCCCGACAAGCGGCGCGAGCGCCTTCAGCAGCTTGCGCGCATTCTCGGCATTTCCGTTGAGGATCTTCACCACCTGATCCACCGTGACATGGTCATGATCGGGGTGCCAGCAATCATAATCAGTGACCATCGCCACCATGGCGTAGGGCAACTCCGCCTCTCGCGCGAGCTTCGCCTCCGGCATGGCCGTCATGCCAATGACGCTGCATCCCCACGAGCGATAAAGATTGGATTCCGCGAGGGTCGAGAACTGCGGCCCCTCCATCGCAAGATAGGTTCCACCGACGACATGGCTGATGCCTGCTTGCTTTGCCGCCGCGGTCAGCGCGGACACAAGCCGCGGGCACACGGGATGGGCCATGGAAACGTGAGCCACAAAGCCGGGACCGAAGAAAGACTTCTCGCGCGCGAATGTACGGTCGATGAATTGGTCAGCAAGCACGAACATCCCTGGAGGCAACTCCTCCTTGAAGGACCCACAGGCCGATACCGAAATCAGATCCGTCACGCCCGCCCGCTTCATGACGTCGATATTGGCTCTGTAGTTGATCGACGTCGGTGTATGGACATGTCCTCGCCCGTGACGTGGCAGGAACACCATGTCAACGCCACTCAGGCGGCCGAAAAGAAGCTCGTCAGATGCTTCCCCCCACGGCGAGTTGACGCGCTCCCATCGGGCGCCCTCGAGACCATCGACGCCATAGACCCCGCTACCGCCAATGACGCCCAAGACTGTCTTGCTCATGAGATTCACCCGACCCGATTGCGGCGCGTTTGTAGCATCTGCGCCCCCTCACGCAACGGATTTCACGTGCCCGGTCACAAAGGAAAAAGGGACCGGCCAGCGCCGGTCCCTCGATGAAAGCGGGCACCGCAGTGTACGCAAATCAATGATCGACGTCTTTCCACTGCCGCTTGTAAGCAAAGTACAGCAGCACAGACAGGAAGATCAGGAAGATGAAGACCTTCACCCCCAAGGACTTGCGCGCTTCCATGTGCGGGTCCGCAGCCCACGTCATGAAGGCAACGACATCCTTGGCCATTTGAGACTTCGTGGCGGGCGGATTGCCCTCCGGCCATGTCACCTGCCCATCCGAAGCAAGCGGAGGCGGCATCGCAATCTGGTGTCCTTCGAAATAGGGATTGTAATAAAGCCCCTCGAGAACGGTCTTGCCCTCAGGCGGGTCTGAGTAACCAACCATCAGCCAGTAGAGATAATCCGGCCCCTCACCTTCGATGCCGTGAGCACGCGCCTTTGCAATGACCGAAAGGTCAGGCGGCATCGCGTTGTTATTTGCAGCCCTCGCAGCCCTGTCATTGGGATACGGCGAAGGGAACCGATCGGCAAGCGTACCCGGACGTTCCGTCGGCTCGCCAACGTCATCCAGCGTCGCGACCTGCACGCCAGCTGCCAGTGCCTTGGCCTGCGCCTCCGAGAACTCCGGACCACCTGGCTGCGCAAGATTTCGGAACGAGAGCAGCTTCATGCCATGGCAGGCAGCGCAGACCTCTTTGTAGACCTGATAGCCTCGCTGCAGTTGCTGGCGATCGAAGGTTCCAAAAGGGCCGGCAAACGACCACGACTGCGGCTCTGGATGCTTGCGGGCGGTATCTCCCCCACCCGCGGCATGAGCCGTGGAGGAGATGACGAGGGCAAGAAGCGACGCGATTGCAAGAACTCTCATGGCTGTCACCTTACCCGTTCGCCTTGGCCACAGAAGCATCAGCACCCTTGGCAAGCACTGCCGTGGCAATGCTTTCTGGCACCGGAAGCGGCTTTTCCATGGTGCTCACGATGGGCGTGATCACGAGGAAGTGCGCGAAGTACCAGATGGTGCAGATCTGCGTCAGCAGCAGCTTCGAGATGGGCACCTCGATGCCGAAGTAGAACTCGAAATTGCCATCCGGCGTCTGCGCACCAAGCATTCCCAGGATCCAGATGACACCGGCCAGGATGAAATAGAACTGGCGGTTAAGGGGGCGGAAATTATTGGACCGCACATGGCTGCGATCCAGCCAGGGCAGAAAAGCCCAGATCACGATGGCACCGAACATCAGCACCACGCCAAGCAACTGATCGGGAACAGAACGCAGGATCGCGTAGAAGGGCAGATAATACCACTCAGGCACGATGTGCGGCGGCGTCACCAAGCGATCAGCGGGGATGTAATTGTCCGCGTGACCGAGAAAGTTCGGATAGAAAAACACGAAATACGAGAAGAACAGCACGAACAGGACAAGGGCGAACAGGTCTTTGATCGTGTAGTAAGGGTGAAATGGAACAGTGTCGGCTGCACTTTTTACATCAATCCCAAGCGGATTGTTGTTGCCGGGCACGTGAAGCGCCCAGATGTGAAGCACCACCACACCTGCGATCACAAATGGCAATAGATAGTGCAGCGAGAAGAAGCGCTGCAGCGTCGTGTTGTCGACCGCAAACGAACCCCAGAGCCACTGCGTGATGGCCGATCCAACGCCGGGGAGGATCTGGTCGATCGAGCTGAAGAAGTTCGTGATGACGGTCGCGCCCCAGAACGACATCTGGCCCCACGGCAGTGTATATCCAAGGAAGCCCGTGGCCATCATGAGCAGGTAAATCACGATGCCCAGCAGCCATAGGACCTCGCGCGGCGCCTTGTATGAGCCGTAGTACAGGCCACGGAAGATGTGGATATAGACGGCAATGAAGAACATCGAGGCGCCGTTGGAGTGGATATAGCGGATCAGCCACCCGTAGTTCACGTCGCGCATGATGCGCTCAACGCTGTCGAATGCCATGGTTTCGTGAGGAACATAGTGCATGGCAAGCACGATGCCGGACACGATCTGCACAGCCAGCATGAACGTCAGGATACCGCCGAATGTGAACCAGAAGTTCAGGTTCTTCGGCGTCGGAAACTTGAGAACCGATTCATCCACCAGACGGATGATCGGGAGCCGGGAGTCGAGCCACTTGGTGAAGCCGGACTTGGGTTCGTAGCGATAATTGCCGTGGGCCATGGCTTGGTCTCTTATCCTTTGGCAGCCGGAGCCGACGCCGAGGGCGCCGCGCCGATGAGGACCTTGGTATCAGACACGAACTGGTAGGGCGGCACATCAAGATTGCGCGGCGCAGGCCCCTTGCGAATACGGCCAGACGTATCGTAGTGCGAGCCGTGGCAAGGACACAGCCAGCCACCATACTCACCCTTGAAAAGATTCGATGGGATACATCCCAGATGCGTGCAGGTGGCGACAAGGATCAGCCACTCAGGCTTCTGCACGCGGTCCTTGTCCGCCTGCGGATCTGGCAGATCTGTCAGCTGCGCGTCTTCGGCAGCCTTGATCTCCTCGGGCGTTCGCCTGCGAATGAAGACAGGCTTCTTTTGCCACTCGGTGGTCACGGTTTGACCGGGCTGCACGGCCGAAAGGTCGAACTCAACCTCCTTCAGGGCCAGCATGTCCGCCGCAGGGTTCATCTGGTCGATGAATGGCCACAGGGTAGCAGCGCCGCCGACCGCGAGCGCGACTTGGGAAGATACGATGATGAAGTCCCGACGTGTTACGTGGGATTTGTCGGACGCGTGCGCCAAGTGTGTAGCTCCCTTTCGCGCGGGGAATTTCAGAGAATAGGTGGGCGGAAGCGATAGGATGACAACCCCGAACTGGCAAGTCCGGTCCGTTGTCGACGCTGCGAAAATATGGGAGTCGGGCGACGACGGTCTTGCGTCACGATGCCGCATAAATGGCGGATTTCTCAGACCGTGCCAGATCACTCACATCTGTACCGGGATTTCCGAAGGGGGACTTGATCCTTGTCAATGCGTATCGCGCTCTACCAACCGGACATTGCGGCCAACACGGGAACCATCATCCGCCTTGGAGCCTGCATGGGTGTGGCTGTCGAAATCATAGAGCCCTGCGGCTTCCCATTCGGTGATGCGGCAATGCGTAGGGCGGGTATGGACTACCTGCCGAAGGCGACTGTGACCCGCCATGCCAGTTGGGATGCTTTCAGACCGTCGGCACCTGGCCGAATCATTCTGGCTTCCACCCGCGCGACGAACCTCTACACGGATTGGCATTACCGTCAGGATGACACCCTTCTACTCGGCAGCGAGACCGCCGGCGTCCCGCCGGAAGTCGCCTCTGCAACCGATGGTGCGGTTGCTATAGCTATGGAACCGCAGATGCGCTCGCTGAATGTGGCGCTCGCAGCCGCGATGATACTTGGTGAAATGCTGCGCCAGACACGCTGGACGATACGCAACGAGAGAGCCGGACAATGAATATGGACATCATGACCGACCGCAAGCACAGGGCGGCAAAATGGTTTGAAGAGCTGCGCGATCGCATCTGCCAGGCTTTCGAGAAACTCGAGGACGAACACGACGGACAGCTGTCAGATCGACCGCCAGGCCGCTTTGAACGAAAGACCTGGTCTCGCGCCTCTGGCCCGGATGCGGATGCCGGCGGCGGCACCATGTCGATCATGCGAGGTCGGGTCTTCGAGAAAGTGGGCGTCAACATATCGACGGTCTATGGGACCTTCTCGAAGGAATTTGCCCAGAATATCCCCGGCGCGAGCGAGGACCCACGCTTCTGGGCCTCGGGCATTTCTTTGGTCGCCCACATGCAGAGCCCGCATGTGCCGGCGGTTCATATGAACACGCGTCACATCATCACGACCAGGTCGTGGTTCGGTGGCGGTGCCGACCTGACGCCGATGAAACACGACGAGCAGGACGCGCAGGACTTCCACGCTGCACTGCGCGCAGCATGCGATCGTCACAACCCGTCGTATTATAGAGACTTCAAGTCCTGGTGCGACGAATACTTCTTTCTCCCTCACCGCAACGAACCCCGAGGCGCAGGCGGCATCTTCTATGACAATCTTGATAACGCGGATTGGGAAGCCGATTTCGCATTCACGCGCGACGTCGGACTGGCATTCCTCGGGGTTTATCCTCAACTCGTGCGTCGACACATGAACCGCCCGTGGACGACCGAGGACCGCGAACACCAGCTGGTTCGGCGCGGACGATACGTGGAGTTCAACCTGCTCCATGATCGCGGCACCCAGTTCGGCCTCAAGACAGGCGGCAATGTGGAAGCAATCCTGATGTCAATGCCACCGGAAGTACGTTGGCCTTGATCCCAGCGTCCCAAGTCACTATCGCTGGGACATCGCGCGTTGATCAGAGGTGACGAATGCAGATGATCCGTTGGGCGGTGTCGACCACGCCCCTATTCGCAGCCTTGCTCTTGGCGCCCTTTTTGATCCCCTTGGCCTTGCAGCCATCAACAGCTGCAGCCCAACCACCGGCCGCAACGAAGGACCTGTCCATCGATGTTTATTTCGGCGACTGGCAAGGCAAGGCAACAGCTACGAGCGAGACCGACGAAGACTTCCCGACCTCTTCTCGCGATATCGCCGTCACCCTCGCGGCATCTGACATCGGCGGATTTCTCGTAAGTTGGTCAACCCTGCAGCGCCAGAAGGGCAACCCAAGCGCACCTCTGGAAGTCATGAAGTCGACCACGGTGGAGTTCGTGCCTGCCCCCACGCCCAACACCTGGAAGTCCAAGGCTGATGTCGACCCTTACAGCGGCGGTACCTTGTATTGGGCCAGACTGGACGGCAGCGGACTGGTCATTTCAAGCTTCGCCATCAATGCAAGCGGCAAGCCGGAACTCCACACCTATCGCCGTCGCCTGACCGGCGCGGACATGCGGCTGGAGTTCACGAATGTGACCGACGGGAAACTGGTCCGCTCGGTGAAAGGCACGCTGCGCCGGCTCCGCACGCGCTAGGGTTCGATGCGAACCAGCAACGCTGTGGCGTCATCGCTCTTCTTCATGCGTGCAAATCGTTGACCCAGGGGATCCTCGTCCTCAATGCGCCGAAGCTGGTTAGCCAGGGCCGCGAGCCCGATCGTCTGCGCCGTCGCCAGCAAATCACGGTCGTCGAAGACCTTGTAGTCCTCGACCAGGGCATAGAAGCCATCCGTGGCAAGCAACGCGATCGCCGGTCCATCCAGCGCCAGACTTGTGAGTGCAAGATGGTCGGCAACCTGCACATCGGCACCCAGCAGCCAGTAGCCATGAGGCGTATTGACGATCTCGCGCGCCTGCCGCAACTCATGCGCAACCGTCTGCCTCAGGGCGTCCACACCAATGCCCTTTCCCTGCGACAGCATCTTCTGGGCAAGCCGCGCCTCGAATGCACCGCGCGACGGAGTGGTTCCGACGTTGTGAACACGGTCGTCATAAGTCTCGATGAGGATGCGACTGTCGCCCACATAGGCCATGTTCAGCCGACCAGGCTCGACCGAAACAAGGCTGAGCGTGGTCCAGGGAAGCTCGTGCCGGCCTGAGGGCGGGCGGGCACGCTGGGCCTCGAAAGCAGCCGTTATGCCCTCGGCAACGTCACGCACCAGCCCACGCAAATCGCCTGCCTGGCTGGCGGGCGCGCGCAGCAAGAGCTCCCGCGCAAGCCTTGCAACCCAGGCCGCATCACTTCGTCCAGGCAGCAAGGGCGTATCGGAAAGGCTCGTCACCCCGTCCAGGACAAATCCAATGAAAGCGTTATGGCCCATGGCATCATCGTTCTCTCGCTCCGGCGAGCCGGGAATGCTGAGTGCATCGATAAGTTCAATCTTGGCCATTCGAACTCCAAACGGATTTGTTTCAGGTGCGCGACGGCATATGGCGCACCACCGCGGCCTGCAGGCGCTGATGTACAAGCTGTCGATCTGATGGAAAACCGCAAGCAATCCACCACGCCTCGACGTCTTCGAGCACCCTGCCCACCATGGGTCCCTCGGGAATGCCTGCCCTCAGGACATCAGCACCATCAACAGGCAACTCCGGTCGCTGCCACGCACGGATCCGGCGTATCAGGTCAAGCCAGCCCACGTCATTAACCGGGTCCTGCGAACGCGCCCACGCAAGGCGAACCAATACGTCGATCATCTCCACACCATGTCGATAAAGGACGGGCCCCAAGGCACCGTCATCAACCGGAAACCGCAACGAAGCATCCGCCCTGAAACTTGCCAGAAACCGGGCCTTGTCGTGATTGGACAGGCGCCACCGGGAACAGATCCCGCGTGCGACGTCCACGTCCGCGATCATCGCTCGAAGGCGCATGATCGGATCTGCACTGAAGTGATTGATAGCATCATTCTCGCAGAGCCGGGACAGCGCATCAATATCGACCGCGCCCGGGATGACCTCCTCGAGGACATGAATGTCTCGCATGGAGCGAACAGCATGCACGGGACTGCGCCCCCGCAAGAGCTTGAAGATCTCCTTCTGGATCCGTTCGCCGGAAAGAGTACGGATACGTCCAC
Source organism: uncultured Flavobacteriaceae bacterium (assembly GCA_964483585.1). Taxonomy (GTDB): domain Bacteria; phylum Pseudomonadota; class Alphaproteobacteria; order Micropepsales; family Micropepsaceae; genus SZUA-430. The sequence goes on along the minus strand of CAZABH010000002.1, from coordinate 77,815 downwards.
GCCCGGCGCGGCACGCAACAAGCGCCACGGGATCGATCTCTCCCCGGCCATACCACGCGTGAATGCGAAACAGGCGCAGGATCCTGAGATGGTCCTCCGCAATCCTTGTATCGGCATCTCCGATGAAGCGAACGATCCCTGCACGCAGATCTTCAAGCCCATGATGATAGTCATGCACACGCCCATCCATATCGGCATAGAGGGCATTCATCGTGAAGTCTCGTCGGGCAGCGTCCTCCTCCCATGCGGTCGTGAAGGCAACTGTTGCCCGACGTCCATCCGTCGAGACATCCCGGCGGAGCGTCGTCACCTCGAACGGGTGTCCATTCACGACCACAGTGACAGTGCCGTGCTCGGCACCCGTGTCGATGGCCTTCATCCCGCGCGCCTGCACGACGGCAGCAACGGCATCGGGTGTCAGCGGAGTTGCGATGTCGATGTCATCAACCGGAAGACCAAGCAGCCCATTGCGAACGCACCCGCCGACGAACCGGGCTGTTCCCAGCGCGTCCATGAGGGCCCTCACCTCCGAGGTGGCAAACCAGGCCTGCCCTGCGATCGATGTCTGGATGGTCATGGGCTAGCGCCGCAGGCAATCATGCATGTTCACAACTATACCGGCCGTCGCGCCCCAAATATAGTGACGCCCGAAGGGGATGGCATAATAGCGTCGCTCGATCCCCTGCCAGACGCCAGCGTGCGTCTCATGGTTGCGCCGGTCCAGCAGGAAATCGAGCGGCACCTCAAACACCTCTGCAACTTCCTCTGCATCAACCTTCAGATCGAAACCCTCCCGCACCAGGCCGACGAAGGGCTGGATCCTGAACCCGGTACCGGTCTCATAGGCATCGAGCTCAGCAAGAACCTCGACATGGTGGCGTTCGAGACCAATTTCCTCTTCGGTTTCGCGGAGCGCGGCTTCCATGGCAGTCTCGGCGCCCGGGTTCAGGCGTCCGCCGGGAAAGCTCACTTGTCCCGCATGCCGGGCAAGATGATCAGCACGCCTTGTGAAAAGCACGTGCGGATTGGATTGCCGGAGTATGATCGGCACCAGCACCGCCGCGGGCCTGAGCAAGCCCCTGCCTGAAACAGGTGTGATATGGGGGTTCAGGTCATGATCACCCCGCCCCTGCGGTACGGACGAGCGCGCAGCCACCTGGGCAAGAAGGGTTCGCAGATCGCCTTCATTCATGGCTCAACCTGGCCAAGGGAAAAGAACGCCCCGTGGCTTGAAACGCCAAGAATGTCCCCTTTGGGCGTCGGTCGCGTCTCTGCCAGCGCCACCAATTCATAGAAAACAGCGCGCGAAATGAGAGCCTCCAGCCGACCACGTACCCGTATGTAAGGTCGCGGCGCCAGATCACGGGGGTTGGTTTCTACACGAACAGGATGATCGGGACCGGCAATCACGATATCCCCGACATTTGTTGTGAATTCGAGGGTTCGGGCCTCCCGTTCCCCGCGGCAGTCCACCCGCACGGCCGTAAAGGGGGCATCATCAACCCGGATACCAACCCTTTCCACCGGAGTAACCAGATAGTACTTGCCGTCCTCGTCACGCCGCAGGATGGATGCAAACAACCGGACGAGGCCGGGCCGTCCAATCGGCGAGCCCAGGTAGAACCATGTGCCGTCAACACCAATCCTGATGTCCAGATCACCGCAAAAGGGTGGGTTCCAGCGTTCGACCGGCGGCAGTTTGCGACCACGGGCAGCTTCAGCCTGAACCTCCGCCAGGCCACGCAGCACATCCGGCGCCGGAGCACCCCAATGCAAGGGATCGTGTTTGAAATCTGACATGGTACGCAAAGGTTTCGACGATAAGGCAGGTCGACGTCAAACATTAACATCAAGAGCAGGCGAGCATTCAACATAAGGCGATGGAATGTTCCGTTGCCCGGTCCAAATTGGTTATAAGAGGTCACATGCAAGCGTATGCGCCGCCTCGTGTTCGAGCTTAGGCGCTTTCGCATGGTTCCTGTGCCCTGATGAACGGAAACGCAGACGTGTCACCTAACCTGCCAGCGCTGGACAGCTCCGAATCCATCGTCCGCGAAGTCGAAAACGCCGTCGCAAGGCTTGCAGCCGTCCGCGAGGCGATCGGCCATGTGATCTTCGGCCAGAGAGAGGCCGTTGACCAAACACTCGTTACCATGCTTGCCGGCGGACACGGCCTGCTGATCGGTGTCCCTGGCCTTGCCAAGACGCGCCTCGTCGAAACCCTGGGTATCGTGCTTGGCATGGCAACAAAACGCATCCAGTTCACCCCAGACCTGATGCCAGCCGACATCCTGGGCTCGGAGGTGCTCGAGGAAGATGAAGCAGGCAAGCGCAGATTCAGGTTCATTCGCGGCCCCGTCTTTGCACAGCTGCTAATGGCTGACGAGATCAACCGCGCCAGCCCGCGCACACAGTCAGCCTTGCTGCAGGCCATGCAGGAACGACATGTGACAGTAGCAGGCATGCGCTATGACCTGCCCCACCCGTTCCATGTGCTCGCCACGCAGAACCCTCTGGAGCAGGAAGGCACTTATCCCCTTCCGGAAGCCCAACTCGACCGCTTTCTGCTGCAGATCAACATAGGCTACCCGGACCTCGACGCCGAGAAAAAGGTACTCCTCTCGACCACCGGCGTAAGCGACGACCATGCAAAGGAAGTAATTCGCGCGCAGGAACTGATGTTCTTCCAGCGCCTTGTGCGCGCCATACCCGTTGGTGAGAAAGTGCTGGACGCGATTCTCGCCTTGGTCAGAAGCGCCCGACCGGAGGAAGGCGGCGCTGAAGATATCCGTGCACATGTCGCTTGGGGTCCTGGCCCACGCGCCAGCCAGGCCTTCTCGCTGGCTGTTCGCGCACGCGCCTTGATCGAAGGCCGCTTTGCTCCGTCGGTTGACGACGTCGTGGCTCTCGCCCAACCCATCCTGCGGCACCGCATGGCCCTGAGCTTTGCAGCGCGTGCGGATGGCGTGACGATGGCAGACGTGATCAACAGGCTGACCCGTCCTTTCCAGTGAGCCAGGATTGCAGCGCATGACCAAGAACCGGGAACCGCGCCAGTGAAAGTGCACGCCACCCCCGGTTGGGGCTCGAAGTTCGGCGAATGGCTGCAGGGGAGAGCGCCTTCCACAAGCCTGCGCTCCGACGCCGAGAATCTCAGCGCACGCTTGCCACCGCTTCTCGTGCAGGCCAACAGGGTCGCGGCAACCGTCGCGCAGGGCGAACATGGCAGGCGGCGTGTCGGCCAGGGAGACGCTTTCTGGCAATTCAGGCGCTACCGCAACGAAGACGCCTCTACGGCGATCGACTGGCGCCAATCGGCAAAGTCCCAGCATCTCTTCGTGCGCGAGCGCGAGTGGTCGGCCGCAGCCAGCATCTGGATCTGGCGCGATGCATCGCCCTCCATGCAATACCAATCCCACGTAGCCACCAGCGCCAAGATCGAGCGGGCGACAGTCCTGGCGCTCGCCTTTGCCTGCCTGCTGGTGCGCGGTGGCGAGCGCGTGGGCGAACTGGGAGGCGACCAACCCGCAACCACCGGACAACAGGCTGTCGACAGGCTGGCCATGAACTGGGTCCGCAACATGAAGGCAAGCGCACGTCAACCGCCGAAGGTGTCCCTCCCGCGGTTCTCGCAAGTGATCATGATCAGCGACTGGCTGGCCCCCCCCGAACCAACGCTGGAGGTGCTGCGCCACTACGGGACCATGGGCGTGCGCGGACACCTCATCCAGGTCCTTGACCCAGCCGAAGAGGATTTGCCGTTCAACGGACGCACCGAATTCGAGGACATCGAAACGAGACTGAAAATGCTCGCGCGCAGGGCCGAGGCCTTGAAGGGTGCATACAGGGACAGGCTGAGGGGGCTGCAGGAAACTCTGTCGCGCGCCTGCATAAGGCAGGACTGGACATTCGCGACACACAGGACCGACAGGCCGCCACAAGGCGCACTGCTCGCCGCCTACGAGGCCTTGACGTCCCAGCGCACGATCGGAACGGTCTAGAAATGCTGTCGATTGGACCGCTGGCATTTGGTGCGCCTTGGGTTCTTCTGGGCCTCGCTGTTCTTCCGGTGATCTGGTGGCTGCTCAGGGTGACACCGCCAGCGCCCAAAAAAGTCCCATTCCCCGCTGTCAGGCTGCTTCTCGGCTTGCAGCAGGCAGAGGAAACACCCGCACGCACACCACTGTGGCTGCTCCTTCTCAGACTCCTCATTGCTGCACTGGTGATCGTAGCTCTGGCAGATCCCTACCTCAACCCGCAGATGGCAACCCTCCGGAAGGGGGCGATCATCATTGTGGTCGACAACAGCTGGGCGGCGGCCGCGCGATGGGATGACCGCGTCGGCGCGATGCAGGGTATTGCAGCCGAGGCCGAGCGCGACCAGCGCCCCCTCGTCGTCGTTCCGACAGCCCCGGGAGATTTGAAGATCCGCGTCAAGAAACTCTCGGGAGCCGATGCCCAGGGTGCCGTGAAGGCAATAGCCCCCCAACCGCACGGCGTGGACAGGCTGGCCGCGATCAAGCCGCTGGAGGACATCGAATTCAGGGACCGGCCGGACATTGTCTGGTTGTCCGACGGTCTGGATGGGCGCAACCTCGGAGAGTTCATCTCCGCATTGGAAAAACTTGGCGACCTGCGCATCCTGACAGACAGCAGCATCAATGCGCCTCTCGCCCTGACACAGCCCAAGGTCGAGGGCAGCGCCCTGGTGTTTCGCGTCATTCGTGGCACTGCCAACGACGAGATAAGCGGGACGCTGCGGGCAACTGGAACACAAGGCCGTTTTATTGGTTCCCGCGACTTCGTGATCAGGTCAGGTGCAACGGAAACCAAAGTGCTCCTCGAACTCGCAACGGAACTGCGCAATGACCTTGCCCGCGTCGAGATCGTCAACCGCACATCAGCCGGCAGCACCATACTGATTGACGAACGCTGGCGACGCAGGCCCGTGGGGCTCGTGTCAGGCCAGTCCATAGACGCAGCCCAGCCACTGCTCTCCGACGTGTTTTTCCTCGATCGCGCCCTGCAACCCTACGCTGAAATTCACAAGGGGACAATTGCGGATCTGGTTCAGTCGGGCCTATCGGTGCTCATGCTGGCCGATGTTGGCCAACTCGTGGGAGACGACCGCAAGCGCGTGGGTGACTGGGTCAGCAATGGTGGCGTCCTGGTCAGGTTCGCCGGTCCGCGCATGGCTGCCAAGACCGACGATCTGATCCCCGGACGCCTGCGGACAGGCGGGCGTCTGCTGGGCTCCGCAATGGCATGGGAAAAACCGCAGACCCTGGCCCCATGGCCCGAAGCAAGCCCCTTCCTGGGATTGGAGATCGCACCAGACATATCGGTACACCGTCAGGTACTGACAGATCCCAGCGCAGGCACGGACCACCGGACTTGGGCGCAACTTTTGGACGGCACGCCTTTAGTGACTGCCATGCAGCAGGGCAAGGGATGGGTGATACTGTTCCATGTCACCGCGAACAGTGCCTGGTCCAACCTTCCGCTGTCAGGCGTTTATGTCGACATGCTCAGGCGGACGATCGCACTCTCGGCAGGGCTGTCGGCGGCACCCGCAGGCTCCGCCGCAAGTGACCTCCTCTCACCCCAGGAAACGCTCGATGGCTTCGGCAGGCTGGGACCGCCAGCACCTGCAGCGCTGACGATAAGGGCGGGCGACCTGGACAAGGAAGACGCCAGCCCAACGCACCCCCCTGGATTCTACGGCGACACCAGCAGCCGGCGCGCCTTCAACCTGTTCAAGCCCGACGCGAGGCTCCAGCCCCTGCCCTCCCTGCCAAGCGATATCAGGACCGCGGAGTTTGGCCTGAAGCAAGCAACAGCGCTGAAATACGACCTCATGGTCTTTGCCCTGCTGCTGGCTCTGGCAGACCTGCTGGTCGGCTACATCATGCGTGGGCTTCTCCCTCTCCCAGCCCTTCCTTCGAGGGCATCTGCAAATGGTAGGATTCTTCCCATTGCTTTTCTGGTGGCAGGGATGATGTTGGCAGCTGGGCAAGCCGCGGCAGATGATGCCTTTGCCATGAAGGCGTCACTGCAATTCAGGCTAGCCTATGTCCAGACCGGCGACACTCAGGTTGACGCCATGAGCAAGGCGGGGCTGCAGGGGCTCACGCGGGTTCTCACCGAACGCACGGCTGTTGAGCCGGAAGCACCAGTAGGCGTGGACATCGAGAAAGACGAGCTTGCGTTCTTTCCCCTGCTCTATTGGCCCATCACGCCAGCACAGACATCCCTTTCCGCAGGAGCTCTGGCCCGCATCGACGCATTCATGCGCAACGGTGGGACAATCCTCTTCGACACCCGCGACCAGGGAACCGGACTGCCGATGGGAACCGGAAGCGCCCCCCAGGGCACAGCCATCCTTCGACGTCTCCTTGCAGGCCTGGACATCCCATTGCTCGAACCACTGAACAAGGACCACATCCTCGCACGCACATTCTACCTCCTTGATGACTTTCCAGGTCGTTGGCCAGCCGGGCGCATCTGGGTGGAAAGCAGTCAGAGATCGGCAGACGGCATCACGACCACCACGGCCTCCGACGGGGTCACGCCCATAATCGTTGGTGGTGCCGACTGGGCTGCGGCATGGGCTGAAGACATGCAGGGACGCCCGCTGGCCGCGATCGTCCCCGGCGGCGAGCGCCAGCGCGAATACGCTATGCGCTTCGGTGTGAACCTGGTGATGTATACGCTGACCGGAAACTACAAGGCCGACCTGGTCCACGTCCCGCACATCCTCGAGCGCCTGGGGCAGGAGAAAGATGGCGATTGATATCGTCTTCGTTCCGCACGTGTCGGACCTGGTTCTCCTGGCCCTGACGGCACTTGCCGTTGCAGTGGTGGGTGCCGGCGCACTTCTGGCCGCTCCGGGCATACTGTGGCGCGCCATCGCGACAGCAGGCGCCTTGCTGGTCCTCGCCAACCCCTCGATCATCGAGGAGGAACGCAAGGGCCTGCCCGACGTTGCTGTGATCATTGCCGACCAATCGCAGAGCCAGAGCATCGGCGACAGGTCTGCCAGCGTCACTCGGACAGTCGCAGCCCTCAGGGCACGGCTGGCCGAAGTCAAGGATTTGGAGGTCCGGGTAATCACTGTCACCGGAACCCAGATCAATGCCTCCGACGGAGGCACGCGCCTCCTCGATCCGATGCGGGAAGCACTGGCCGACGTCCCTCCAGACCGCATAGCAGGAGCCATCCTTGTAACCGACGGGCAGGTCCACGATGTACCGCAAGCGTCGTCAGCCCGCTTGGGTTACCCCGTCCACGCCTTGCTGACAGGCGCACCCGATGAACGGGATCGCAAGCTGACCATCATCAAGGCCCCCCGATTCGGCATCGTGAACGAGCCGATACGCTTCACCCTGCGTGTCGACGATTTCGGAAACGATGCGGCCCCGCCGGCGAACGTCGAGATCCGTATCGACGGAAAGGTCGTCGACACGCTTGAAGCGCAATCCGGAAAGGAAGTGACCGTCGACCTGCGGCTGCCACACGGTGGCGAGAACGTGATCGAGTTCGCTGCTGACAAGGGACCCGACGAACTCACGCTCCTCAACAATCGCGCGGCAATCATCGCCACAGGAATCCGCGACCAACTCAAGGTCCTCTTGGTCTCGGGCGAGCCGCACGCGGGCCAGCGCACGCTGCGCAACCTCCTGAAGGCTGATCCGTCCGTATCTCTGATTCACTTCACCATTCTGCGACCGCTCGAGAAGCAGGACGGCACGCCGAACAGCGAACTGTCGCTGATTGCATTTCCCACAGCCGAACTTTTCGACAGGAAACTCGGCGAATTCAACCTCATAATCTTTGACCGCTACCAGCGCCGCGGCATTCTACCGCTCATATACTATGAGAACATCGCCCGTTATGTGCGCAACGGTGGCGCCCTTCTGGTGACATCCGGACCCGAATACGCATCCCCCTACAGCTTGTTCCAGTCGCCGGCCGCCTCCGTCTTGCCAGCAGAACCGCTGGAAACCGTGATCGAGCAGGGCTTCAAGCCACGGCTCACGACCGAAGGTCTCAAGCACCCGGTGACGACGGGCCTGCCAGGTGCAAACACTTCAGGCAACGAACCAGCGTGGGGTCGATGGTTCCGCCTGGTGCAATCCTCGGTGATCCGCGGGCAGACCCTGATGAGTGGCGCATCGGACAAGCCCCTCCTGGTTCTCAACAAGATCGAGAAGGGGCGAGTAGCACTGTTGCTGTCGGATCATGCATGGCTCTGGACGCGAAACTTCGAGGGCGGCGGTCCGCAAGCCGAGCTGCTGCGCCGCCTCGCCCATTGGCTCATGCAGGAACCGGATCTCGAAGAGGAGCGCCTGCACGGAGCCATTACGGGCAACCGCCTCACCATCACCCGTCGCACGATGTCCGATGCGGCATCAAGGGTCGAAGTGACGTTCCCCTCGGGGCGCAAGGAGACCGTCACCCTGGGCGCCGGCGACAACGGCACATTCTCGGGCACGCTGAAAGCCGAGGAACTTGGCCTCTATCGCCTGAAGGACAGCACCCTCTCTGCGGTCGCTGCTGCCGGCCCGCTGAACCCCAAGGAACTCTCGGATGTTCGGGCAACCCAGACCTTGCTCGCCCCACTCGCGACCGCAAACCAGGGTGCCACACGCTGGATCGCACGCGACGGCATTCCCGATATTCGCCGCGTTCGTCCTGGTCGCAATGCGGCTGGCAGCAACTGGATCGGCCTGCAGGCCAACGAAGCCTATGCCGTCAGCGCAACACGCCAGACGCCACTCCTGCATCCAGCCCTGGCCCTGCTCGTCGTCGTAGGAGCCCTACTGGCTGGCTGGCGCCGCGAAGGTAGATAGCCGGGCGCCGGCCGCATAAATCTCTTCTGCCACGCCACGCTTGCACAGCTCACCCGCAACCCCATCCAGCGCACCAGGTTCAAGTTCAAGCCCCAGCACACGTGACAGATCGACAGGTCCAGGAAGCGTGATACGTCCCATGGGCTGGATCCGCGCAAAACCAGCACGGGCATAATAAGTCTCGTCTCCGACCAGTACGACGATCCGGTGGCCGAGGGCCCTCGCGCGGTCCAGGCTGTTCTGCATGAGCTTCAGGGCATACCCCTTCCCTTGCAAGTCAGCGCGCACAGCGATCGGCCCAAGCATGATCGCTGGAACATCCCCAATCGCCACGGGCCAGTACCGCACAGTTCCTGCCACGACACCATCGATCTCAAGCACGTGACCAAGGTCCGCGAGCGCAGCCACACCCTCTCTCAGGCGATAGGCGCTTTTGGCATGGCGACCGGGACCGAAGGCCTGCGCAACAAGCGCATCCACTGCTGCCGCATCCCGTGCCTCCTCGGGCCGGAAAAATACGCTGCTCATTTTCCAATCCCGCTCTTGATGTCGATGATCATCCGCTGAAGTTCCTCCTGCCTCTCCAGAAGACGCAGCAACAATTGTGATTGCAGGTGATCGACTTTCTCGTGGAGCGCCATGATTTCCAGCTCGGCCTTCAGGTTCACCTCGTAGTCATGCTGCGCGGCAGCCCTGTCCTTCGCAGATTGCCGGTTCTGGGCCATCATGATGATGGGAGCTTGCAACGCAGCCATCATCGACAACAGCAGATTCAAGAAAATGAATGGATACGGATCGAAAGCTCCGGTCACCAGCACATAGGTATTAGTCAGGGTCCACGCGATCAGGATCAGCACGAACAAGGAAATGAAGGTCCACGATCCGCCGAACTCGGCCACACGATCAGCAAGCCGCTGACCAAAGCTTTCCATGCCCGCCCGCTCGTGGGTCAGGTCACGCGCGATGATCGTTCGGTCCGACACATGCTTCAGAACACGCCGCTTGCGCTCCGACGCATGGTCTCCGCCAAGGCCCAGCATTGTCTCGACCCGCTCCATCCAGCCATGGATCTTCATGTAACCAGCTCCCGCGATGAAAATCGGCCAAGGCAATAGCGCCGCACCCGGGAAAAGACAAACCCGCTTTTGGGGGCTGGAATCAATGTTTGGCGCTCGCTAACGTGCGCAGCATCACCATCGAAAACGGGAGAGAACGGCAATGGGTATGCTTGACGGGAAGGTCGTCCTGGTCACAGGCGGCGCCAACGGAATCGGCAAGGAATGCGCGCTGCTGGCAGCGCGCGAGGGCGCAAGCGTCCTGGTCAACGACCTGGGCGGAAGCGTGGCAGGCGGGGATGAAGGTTCGGCAGGCCCGGCAGAGACCGTGGCGCGCGAGATCGTTGCCGCTGGCGGCAAGGCTGCCTCCAACTCCGACTCCATCACCAGCCGCCCGGGCGTCAAGCGGATGATCGAACAGGCACGCGACACGTTCGGCGGCCTGCACGCCGTCATCAACCCTGCAGGAATTCTGAGGGACACCATGTTTCACAAAATGTCCGATGCCGATTGGGACATGGTGATCGACGTCCACCTGAACGGCGCTTACAATGTCTGCCGCGCATCGATAGAGCATTTCCGCGAGCAGCAGGACGGAGCCTATGTCCTGTTCACATCAACCAGCGGGATCATCGGAAACATTGGTCAGGCTAACTACGCTGCCGCCAAGATGGGCGTGGCCGGCCTGTCCCGCATCATCGCGATGGAAGGCGCACAGAAGAACGTACGTTCGAACATCATCGCCCCCTTTGCCTGGTCGCGCATGATCGCAACGATCCCGGTCAAGGACGAAGCCTCCGCAAAGCGCGTGGAACGCATGCGCAACCACATGAGGGCAGACCAGGTCGCCAAGCTGGCCATCGCCCTCATTGCGCCACCGGCAAAGGACGTCACAGGTCAGGTGTTCGTCGCCCGAGGCAATGAGATCTTCCTCATGTCCCAGTCGCGCCCCGTCCGCGGCATGACGCGCATGGAAGGTTGGACACCCGAAGCTATCTGCAATCACGCTTTCCCCGCCATGAAGCCGATGATGTACGATACGGGCGCGACGACCTCTGTGTTTGGATGGGATCCGGTTTGACCAGGCCATTCACATGGCAGGCCCTTCTGCAGGAACGGGTCCACTTCGGTGCATCCGTTCGTGCATCCTTGGGATCCGAGGTCGAGCGCCTCGGCGCGCAGCGGATCTTCGTGGCAACATCTCGCACGCTGCACCGTCAAACAGGCGCGGTATCCCTGCTCGCAGGCGCGTTGGGAAAGCGCTGCATCGCCATCTTTGACGGCATCAGCGAACATACCAGCCTGACAGGCGTGCTGGCTGCCATCGAAGAGGCCAAGCGCATGCGCGCAGATCTCCTCGTCGGCTGCGGCGGCGGATCGGTCATCGATGGCTTGAAACTCGTCCAGCTCGGACTGGCATGGGATGTAACGTCGATCGACCAGCTCCGTGCACGGGCAGCCTCGGCTGACACGCCCCCCAATCGCTGGATCAGACAGATTGCGATCCCGACCACCCTCTCCGGCGCGGAGACGACGCCAGCCGGCGGCGGCACCGACAAAACACATGGCGTCAAACTTGGGTTCCATGCGCCAGCCCTTGTCCCCATTAGCGTCATATACGACCCAGCCCTCGGAGCACTGACACCTGAGTGGCTTTGGCTCTCAAGCGCAATCCGAAGCATCGATCATTGCTGCGAGGGCGTTCTGTCCCGCCGGGGAAATCTGCACGCCGACGCAAGCTTCCTGCAGGCGCTCAGGATATTCTCGCACACACTACGTCGCACGCGCTTGGTACCGGGCGACCCTGATGCCCGCACCCAGAGCCAGATCGCGGCCCATCTTGCCTGCGCAGCAGGTTACAGGACGGGATCAGGCGCAAGCCACGGCATAGGTTACGTCCTGGGAGGCCGCTTCGGCGTCCACCACGGATACGCAAGCTGCACGATCCTCCCGCACGTCCTGCGCTGGAACGCACCCGTAACCGCTGACCGTCAGGCTCTCATCAGTCAGGCACTTGGTCGGCCAGACATGCCGGCAGGTGACGCCGTCTCGCAACTGATTGCCGACCTGGGGCTTCCCAGCCGTCTGCGTGATATCGGGATCAGGCAAGAAGATTTGCCCGGCATTGCCGACGAATGCGCGAAGCACCCTGTCGTGCTGAGCAACCCCAGGTCCATTACGTCGACGGATGACGTCGGGCAGATCCTGGAGCAGGCCTGGTAGGCATCACCAAGCGGCCGAGCGCGGCGCCCCCTGCAGGATCTCACCCAGCCGACGGCGTGTGCCACCCGTCGTTCCCTTGGGCAGGTCATTGACGGAAAAGAACCGCGCCTCGGCAATCTCCAGAGCACGTAAGCGGCCAGCAACAGGCTCGAAGTCCCGCACGAGAAACAACCCGATATGATCGGACTTATTGTCGACCAGGCTGAGATACATGCCGAAGAACTCGGGCGCTGTACGCGCAGCCAGCAGAGCCTCTTCCCGCAATTCGCGCAGGGCAGCATCTGCAAGCGTTTCGCGCGGATCGACGCCACCTCCGGGAAAATGCCATCCAGGCGCGTAGGTATGCCGGACCAGCAGCACCTGCCCGCCGCCATCGAACACCGCAGTGCGCACACCCAGGGTCAATGGCCAGCGCCCGATCCGTCCAAACCGGCGAACCCTGTTCACGACGCGTGTGGCCGCACCGACCGTGCGGCTGATCAAGCGGGACATGACAGCCTCTGAATGAATTTCTTCACGCTGGATAAACGTTGTTCGCTAAAGGGTCCCTAACCCAGGGCCCCTAGCCTCGACAACTGTTACTGCAACGGACCCTCAAATGCCCGCAACAAAAAGCAATGCCGACGTTCGCACCCTCTTCGCACGCGCAAGGCAAATCCTCGCCGGCAACCAAGACCCGCCCACCCCGACATTAGAACCTCTCGACATGCGCCTGGCCATCGACCGCGCGCTGTGCCCGGCAACGAAGCGCCCGGCCACTCCGTCCAGTTTGGAAATTGCTGCAGCACGCGCTGTATCAACAGTCGAAGGCACATTGGTCGCCATCGATACGATGCATGAGTACCTGGTCGAGGCGCTCGAGCTTACAACACAGGCATTGCAGACCGATGACCCCTCCGCGCGCGCATTGTTTGCCGACAGGTACGAGAAGTTGCGAATACAAATCGACACGGTCGCAAAGGGCGCAAGCTTCGAGGGCGTGAACCTCATCGACGCAGGCCAGGACGCGATCGAGATCAGACTGGTTCCCCCGGGCAACCAACGCCACTCCATCAACCATATCGCACTTGTGGCAGGTGAGCGTGGCCTAGCCCTGACGACACCATCCGAACACTTTGTTTCGAACAGCGAAGTCGACACCACACTTCAAGGCCTTATGTCAGCGCGACAGAGACTTGATCGGGCCATCGAGACGTTCCTGAACCAGGCAAGCATGCTTGCTCCGCACCTTGGCAAGTCCGACCCGGACTAAGCGGATCTCTTCTCTTTGTCGCTGGATTTGCCTAACCTGACCCGGCGGGCATAATGGAGACCTCCGGATGACGACAGCGCCAACCAACGCCGACCAGATTGCCTATTGGAACGGACTAGCGGGCGAGAAATGGGTCAAGGCCCAGGAGAGGTTGGACATGATGCTGTCCCCCGTCTCGCAGCGCCTGCTTGAGACCCTGCGCCCATCGCCGGACGAACGTATACTCGACATTGGATGCGGCTGCGGCCAGACCACCATTGCAATCAACGACAGCGGCGCCGCGACCACCGGCATAGATGTCTCACGCCCGATGCTGGATCGCGCACGCCAACGTGCACCCCAAATGGCTTTCGTTCTTGCCGACGCCGCCACGCATGTCTTTCCGGACCTCTTCGACGCTCTGTTCTCGAGGTTCGGCGTCATGTTCTTCGACGACCCCGACACCGCCTTCATCAATTTGCGCAAGACCCTGAAGCCGGGCGGGCGACTGGTCTTCGCCTGCTGGCGCGACTGGCGCGAAAACGAATGGGTCAGCGTCCCGGTTTCCGCCGTGCGCACACTCCTGCCGCCTCAACCCCAGAACGGTCCGGAAGACCCCGGTCCTTTCTCCTTTGCCGATCTGTCACGTGTCCGGCGCATCCTGACCGGGGCGGGCTTCGATCGCATGACCGCAGAACCCTTCGACACGGGGCTGGCAATGGGCTCAAGCCTTGACGACGCGACAGCGCATCTGTCCGAAATCGGCCCCGTCTCGCGAATGCTGTCCGACGCAACACCAGAACAGCGTTCCGAGGCGATGGCTGCACTCCGCGCAAGGCTCGCACCATTCTCCAGCACCACACCTGTGACAATGGGTGGCGCAATCTGGATCATCACGGCCAGGGCATAAAAAGATGACAAACGACGAATTCAAGACACTCCTCCAACACTTCACGACAGCAGCCACAAGCGGGGACGGAACTGCCTTTGCCAGCTGCTTCACCGAGGATGCCGTCTATAACGACTACATCTACGGCCCGCATGCAGGCAGGGCAGCGATTGCTGACATGCTCGAGAACCTGTTCCATCGCGACGCAAGCGACTATGACTGGCAGATGTTCGACCCTGTCTGCGACGGCCAGACAGCCTATGCCTGGTCACTCTCGCGATTCACGTCGACCATCCCGGAGTTCCAGGGCCGCAAGATAGTCATAGACGGCATGAGCCGCTTCCGCCTGCGGGACGGGCTGATCGCCGAATACTGGGAAAGCGTTAACGGCGGCGTGGCCATGGTTCAGCTGGGCGTAAGCGCGCCACGCATCGAACGCGTTCTGCTGAAATGGGCCTCGTGGCTGAAACAACGTGACGTCGTCAAAACCTATCTGGATCGTAAACGGGGACACCATCCTTAATAGAGCCTTATAATCTTGTGTCGCGGGGCTTCAACGATCCTTAAGCGCCCTCGGCGATACTGCTGCCTCGAAATTGCTGCGCGCTCGATCGCGTGGGAAATCATTGGGCAGCGCTGTTCATGTTCCAGATTGGCGGGATCATATTCGTCTTCGTGACCGTTTTCGGCGGTTACATGTGGGCTGGCGGCAAGTTCGGCGTGATCCTGCACTCGCTCCCTTACGAGGCAACGATGATCCTGGGCGCAGCCATCGGCGCTCTGCTGATCTCTTCGACCGGTGTTGGCCTGAAGGCCACCATGGGCTCGGCCGGCAAGATTTTTTCAGGGGCGAAGTGGAAACAGCAGGATTATGTAGACCTGCTCTGCCTGCTCTTCACGCTGACGAAAACGATGAAGTCGAAGGGTATGATTGCCCTCGAACAGCACATCGACAAGCCGGAAGAATCCACCATCTTCAAGAACTATCCGCGGATCATGAACGATCACTTCGCACTCGACTTTATCTGCGACACGATCCGCATGATGACCATGAGCCTCGAAGACCCACACCAGGTCGAGACGGCCATGGAAAAGCAGTTGGAGAAGCATCACCACGAAGCCCTCACCGGCGCCCACGCCTTCCAGAACATGGCCGACGGACTTCCGGCACTTGGCATCGTTGCTGCCGTTCTGGGCGTGATCAAGACGATGGGCTCGATCACCGAGCCACCAGAAGTCCTGGGCGGCATGATCGGTGGCGCTCTGGTGGGAACCTTCCTTGGCGTCTTCGTCGCCTACGGGTTCGTCGGTCCGATGGCAACGCGCATCAAGGCTGCAGTGGACGAGGAAGGGCTCTTCTACCATGTGATCCGCGACGTTCTCGTCGCTCACCTCCATGGCAATGCTGCCCAAGTCTCCGTTGAAATCGGGCGAGGCAGCGTTCCAAGCCACTTCCAGCCATCATTCTCCGAACTGGAGACCGCCCTCAGCGCCGCACCCAAGGTCTAGCGTCCCCGGGTCTCCCACAGGCTGAACATATAGACCGCAAGACCGCCACAGCACATGGCCAGCGGCACCAGCCACTCCAGGCGCAAGTCCACGCCAATGACGACAGCGATCACAACGATCATTCCGGCCGATTGCCGCAGTGACATGATCCAAGCCCCTTCCCCCAAAGGATAGCCGGAAGCATAGCAGATACGAAGACCCGGAGATCGTGTAGGGCGCATTTACAGTGAAGATCGATACCAGCCCTCCCACACGTCATGGGGGGCGTCACTTTGGCTCACTTGAAACCGGCCATTTGTTCTACTATTGTTCTTTTCATCATTTCAGGAGGGAGCCCTCGCCCCCTCCTGCTGCGTCTTGACAAGTGAAACAAGCCCGGTTCAGCCGGCCCCTTCAGGCCAGCCTCTACTGATCCGTATCGAAGCGAATGCCCTGCGCAAGTGGCAAGGCGTTGGAATAGTTTACGGTCGCCGTCTGCCGACGCATATAGGCCTTCCAGGAATCCGAACCCGACTCGCGTCCGCCACCCGTGTCTTTCTCGCCCCCGAAGGCGCCACCGATTTCGGCGCCGCTGGGTCCGATATTGACATTGGCAATGCCGCAGTCGCTACCCGACGCCGCAACAAAGCGCTCGGCCTCCTGCATGTCACGCGTGAAGACACATGACGACAAGCCTTGGGTGACATCATTCTGAAGGCGAATGGCTTCGTCGAAGTCCCGGTAGGTGATCACATAGAGAATGGGCGCAAATGTCTCGTGCCTGACCACGTCGGTCTGTTGAGGCATCTCGACCAACGCGGGCTGTACATAAAAGGCATCGGGAAACCGGTCGACCAGAACGCGTGCACCGCCCGTAATGACACCACCTTGTTGTCTCGCAGCGGCAAGCGACGCCTGCATCCCCTCATACGAGGCACGATCGATCAGCGGGCCGACCAGGGTTCCCTCCTCAAGCGGGTTACCGATGCGAATGGCTCCATAGACTGACTTCAAGCGCGCAACCAGCTGGGCTGCGATACTCTCATGGACGATAGCACGACGCAGTGTCGTGCACCTCTGCCCGGCGGTTCCCACCGCAGCAAACGTGATGGCGCGCTCCGCCAGCTTGAGGTCCGCAGACGGCGTGACGATCATCGCGTTGTTGCCACCCAACTCCAGGATCGTCCGCCCGAGGCGCGCAGCGACAACAGGCGCCAGTGCCTTGCCCATGCGCGTCGAACCGGTGGCCGACACCAGCGGCACGCGTGTGTCAGCTGCCAGCTGCTCGCCCGTGGTACGACCACCCTGGATGACCTGCGACAGCCCGGCCGGAGCATCTCCAAAGCGCGCCAAGGCGCGCTCGAACAATTTCTGCGTCGCCATGGCCGTCAGAGGCGTCTTCTCGGAAGGCTTCCAGATCACACTGTCACCACACACGATCGCAAGGGCAGCGTTCCATGCCCATACAGCGACAGGAAAATTGAAGGCGCTGATGACACCAACAGGTCCCAACGGATGCCAGGTTTCCATCATCCGGTGACCGGGGCGCTCGGAAGCAATCGTGAGGCCATACAACTGGCGGGAAAGTCCAACCGCGAAGTCGCAGATGTCGATCATCTCCTGGACCTCGCCAAGCCCCTCCTGCACGATTTTGCCCGCCTCAAGCGTGACCAGCCGTCCCAGGGCCTGCTTGCTCCCGCGCAACTCCTCGCCGAACAGGCGGATCAGTTCACCCCGTCGTGGTGCGGGAACGTCACGCCAGGACCGGAAGGCTTCAACCGAAGCCGCGATCTTCGCCTCCAACTCGGCGGCCGTATCGCTGCGTACATGCCCAAGAACCGCCCCATCGATCGGGCTGCGCACCGTCAGGTCACCGCGCGAAACATCGTCGGACGAAATCCCGAGCGCTTTCAATGTATCGGATACCAAGCTTGCCTCCGTTTTCCTGTTCCTGACGCGTCCTGCTGGGTGTTTCCCAACCGCAACCGGACCTATTTGCCCTTCAATGCCGCCGCCCGGATTCCCGACAAGGTCGCAGTCGGCGTGATCTGGTCCGGATCCGTGACGATCTCGATAAGCGCCGGCTTGCCCGAGGCGATCGCTGCCTCAAAGGCATCCTTGAACGCCGATGTCTGCCGCACGGTGGCACCAAAACAGCCAAAGGCCCGGGCATAGGCAGCAAAGTCGGGGTTCTGCAGATCGGTCCCAAGCGTACGGGCAGGATAAGTGCGCTCCTGATGCATCCGGATCGTGCCATAACTGCTGTTATTGAATACCAGAAATATGACATTCAGGCCGAACTGCACAGCCGTCGCAAGTTCCTGTCCGTTCATCAGGAAACAGCCATCACCCGAGCACGATACGACCAGCCGCGCAGGATGTATCGCCTTCGCAGCAATCGCGGACGGAACCCCATAGCCCATCGCCCCGCTGGTCGGCGCAAGCTGCGTGCGAAACTGCCGATGAAGATGGAACCGATGCACCCAACCGGCATAGTTGCCCGCCCCGTTGGTCACGATGGCGTCGTCTGGCAGGCGCTCATTCAACCAGGCAAAGATCTCGGACGGGTTCACATCCCCCTTGACAGTAACAGGCCGCGTAAAAGCCTCGTAGTCAGCGCGCGCCGACCGCGCCCAAGCCTCCCAGCCAACAGACACAGGCGGTACCAGCCCAAGCGCAGCTTCACCAAACGCCGCGATCCCGGAAACGATCCCAAGCTCCGCTTGATAGACACGATTGAGCTCTTCCGCCGCAGGATAGACATGCACCAGCCTCTGCTGCGGCACCGGCACCTTGAGGCGCGTATAGCCCTGCGTCGTCATCTCGCCCAAGCGCGGCCCGATCACCAGCAGCAGGTCCGCATCCTCGATGCGCTGGCCGAGCTTCGGGTCGATGCCGATACCCATGTCGCCAGCATAGAGCAGGTGCCGATTATCGATCCTGTCCTTGCCCCGGAACGACGTGATCACCGGCAACGTCCATCGCTCGAGGAACTGGCGCACGGTGCCACACGCCTCGTCCGTCCAGCCACCTCCACCGATCACAGCCAGCGGACGCTGGGCGGAAGACAACATCTGTCCCAGTCGCTCGATATCCGCCGGTCGCGGTGCCGCCTCGATCCGCTGATAGGCCCGGGTGTCATCCGCCGCCATGCGCTCGGTCAGCATGTCCTCGGGCAACGCCAGGGCAACAGGACCCGGCCGGCCATTGACCGCCGTATGGAAGGCGCGCGAAACGAACTCCGGCACCCGGTCTGCTGACGGGATCTCGGCAACCCACTTCGTCACCTGCCCCAGCATGCGGCGATAATCGATCTCCTGGAAAGCCTCCCGCTCGGCCTGGTCGCGCGCGACCTGCCCGATGAACAGGATCATCGGTGTCGAATCCTGGAACGCAGTGTGCAGGCCAATGCTCGCATGCGTCGCACCAGGCCCACGCGTGACAAAGGCGATGCCGGGCCTGCCGGTAAGCTTGCCATAGGCCTCCGCCATATTGGCAGCACCAGCTTCATGCCGACACGTGACCAGCCGGATGCGGTCCTGCGCATCATGCAGAGCATCAAGAACGGCCAGATAGCTCTCGCCGGGCACCCCGAACGCAAGATCGACACCATGGATCTTCAACTGGTCGACAAGGATCTGCCCGCCCGTGCGAAGATTGGCCATGACGGTCTAATGCCCCGTCTCGGCGTAATATCGACCGAACCTGTTGTCCAGGAATCCGGCAAGCTCCGCCTGCTCCTGGCGGACAAATCCCTTCTGGGGAAGCTTGCCCTGGACGAGCATGTCGACCATCGCGCAAATGCCGGCCGCCGTCGTGATCTGGATGGCACTCATCAACTGACCGTCGATCTTGTGGGCATAGATTTTTCGCGCAAAGCTCTCTTGCGTCAACTGCCCCCGCATTTGACCCGAGACGGTAACGAACACAAGCACCACGTCCTGATATGTGATCGGAATCGCTGCCTCCAGCACATCCTTGAGGATATCCCGTCGCTGTCCCAGCCGCAGGTCGCGCACCAGCGTCTTGATGATGTCGCGATGCCCGGGATACCTGACGGTCTTGTAGTTCAGGTTCTCGACCCGCCCCTCCAGCGTCTCGCACAGTGTGCCAAGCCCACCGGACGTATTGAAGGCTTCATAATCGATCCCGTCGAGAGAGAAATGCTCCATCTCCTCGAGCGCCGGCATCTCGCGCAGCTTCCCATCGACGATCGCCTCGCAAGGGTTGCAGTATTCATTGATCAAGCCATCAGTCGACCAGGTAAGGTTATACTTCAACGCGTTGGTCGGATACTCCGGAAGCGCACCGACCCGCATCTGCACATCACGCAGGCTTTCGAACTTCTTCGTCATGTCATGCGCAGCGATCGAGATGAAGCCGGGGGCCAGCCCGCACTGCGGAACAAAAGCCGTGTCCGCTCCCCTGGCCAGCGCCTTCACCACGCGCGTGCTCTCGACATCCTCGGTCAGGTCGAAATAATGCGCCCTGCAATCTTTCGCAGCCCCGGCAATCACCGGCGTGAGATGATAGGGCATCGCCGAGACAACCACGTCGTGGTCCTTGATCGCCCCGCGGAGTGCCGCGGCGTCGGCGACGTCCAGAACCTGCGTGCGCGTATTGCGGGTCGGCAGGCGGCTGAGGCTCTCGGCATCGCGGTCTGCCACGGTCAGCTGGTAGTCGCCGGTGCTGCCCAGCATGGCCGTGATCGCGCTACCGATCTTGCCGCCACCCAGAAGAATGAGTTTGACCACGTCCGCCTCCCTGAAATCGCCTGAAACAGGGAAAATTCTAGGACAGCAATCCGCCGATCTGCAGCCTTCAATCCGTCGTTTCTAAGTAGAATAACAAGCATATCAACGGTATAGTCGGCAAAATGACGGACACAATCGATCAGAACCTCATTGCGCTGCTGCGCGCCAACGCGCGCGAACCCATAGCGGTGCTGGCCCGCAAGCTGGACCTCGCAAGGTCCACGGTCCAGGAGCGCATCGAGCGCCTGGAGCGCAGGGGCATCATCGCCGGTTACACGATCCGGCAGGGCGTCAGTCATGCCGACCGCCAGATCCTCGCCCATGTGATGATCAGCGTCGATCCGAAGATGGCAGCCTCCGTGACCTCTGACCTCAAGAAGATGCTCGAGGTCCGCACACTGGCCGCCATCAGCGGCACCTACGACCTCATGGCCGAGCTCGAAGCCGAAACGACGGCAAGGATCGACGCCGTCCTCGACGCCATTGGCCACTTGAAAGGCGTCCAGAAGACCATGTCGTCCATCGTGCTCAGCGTGAAATTCGAGCGTTAGTGTCGCCGCCCTGCGGTCGTGCCAAGCACCGAGACGTGAAAACCCGCATCACGCACAGCCTGGCAGATAGCCTCGGCATGAAGCGCATCGCGCGTCTCGACACTGACGCGCAATTCGGCATCTTTGGCCGGCATGTCGGTCAACATGCGATTATGTGC
The DNA here is from genome assembly GCA_964483585.1 of uncultured Flavobacteriaceae bacterium. GTDB lineage: Bacteria > Pseudomonadota > Alphaproteobacteria > Micropepsales > Micropepsaceae > SZUA-430. The sequence goes on along the minus strand of CAZABH010000002.1, from coordinate 56,614 downwards.
AACCTCGATGATGTTGCCACCAGAATTCCCGACCAGCGTCGCAACCCTTGCAAGCACACCCGGCCGGTCCTCGATTTCGATGGACAGCGTCAGGATGCGTCCCTCGCGCTGCAATTCGCGTATGATCACATTGGACAGCAGACGCGGGTCGATATTGCCGCCGCACAGCACAAGCCCCACACGCCTACCCTCGAAGACCTCCGGATACTGAAGCAGCGCTGCAAATCCGGCCGCCCCTGCACCTTCGACCAGCGTCTTCTCGATGGAAAGAAGCATGGCAATGGCGCGCTCGATCATCTCCTCCGACACAAGCAGAACGTCATCCAGCAGCAGCCGGCAGATCTCGACGGTCTTGGCACCGACATTCTTCACGGCGATGCCCTCGGCAATCGTGGGACCACCAATGGGCGCCTGCTGGTTCTTAAGCGCGTTGGACATCGAAGGAAACAACTGTGTCTCGACGCCGATCATGCGGATCGATGGCTTGATCGCCTTCGCCGCAATGGCAATGCCTGATATCAGCCCACCACCGCCCACCGGCACGACGATCGTATCGAGATCCGGAAAATCTTCCAGCATCTCGATGCCGATGGTCCCCTGGCCAGCGATGATCTTGTCGTCGTCATAGGGATGCACAAAGACGAGGCCCTTCTCTGCGGCAATGTCATGGGCAACCTTGTCGCAATCAGCAAGCGTCATGCCCTTCTGGATCACATGTGCACCGTGGGCCATCGTATATTTGACCTTCACGAATGGCGTCGTCTCGGGCATCACGATCGTGGTGGGAATGCCGAGACGAGTCGCATGATAGGCAACACCCTGCGCGTGATTACCCGCAGACATCGCGATCACGCCTCTCTTGCGCTCCTCGGCGGTCAGGCTCAGCAGTTTGTTCAAGGCCCCGCGCTCCTTGAAGGATGACGTGAACTGCAGGTTCTCGAACTTGAGATGTACCTCTGCGCCCGTAAGTTGCGACAGGGTCTGGGAGCGTAGACACGGCGTGCGCTGAACTTGCCCCTTGATGACCGTCGCTGCCTGCTGGATGTCTGCGAGTGTGACGGCCATGGTCACTGGCTCCCCGGATCGAAATGAAGACGCTGTCGATCACATGTGCTGGATCGCCGAGGCTGGCAATGCGCCAACAGGGATCGCATTGGTAGCAGCGGAGGGATTTGAACCCCCGACCAAGGGATTATGATTCCCCTGCTCTACCACTGAGCTACGCTGCCGCTCCAAAGCGAGGGCGGGATGTAAGGCGGCCGCCTCGGCTCTGTCAAGGCAACAGGCCCTTCAAGCGGCGACAGCGGCCTCGCCGCGGACGATAAATCCACCTCCGAGCATACGGCCCTCCTCGACCGCATCATAGAGGACGCAGGCTTGCCCAGGCGCGACCCCCTCTTCTGGGTCGAGCAGCTCGACCTCCGCCAGCCCGTTGCTCTGGCGCACTTCCGCACGGACGGGCTGTCGGGTGGACCGCACACGGGCAAGGACGGCGCGCGGCTCGCTTCCCAGAGAGTTGGCATCCAGCCAGTTAAGGTCACGCAGCACGATCCGCCGGGTTCCAAGTGCGGTCCGTGGCCCCACGACAACCTGATGCCTCGCCGCATCGATGCGAACAACAAACAGGGGTTCGGAATGGGCGATTCCGAGCCCCTTGCGTTGGCCGACTGTAAAATGAATGACCCCTTCGTGCCGCCCCAGCACACGCCCCGAGAGATCGACGATATCCCCAGGCTCGATGGCCCCCGGACGAAGCTTCTGCACGATGTCGCCATAGCGACCATCGGGCACGAAACAGATATCCTGGCTGTCCGGCTTTTCGGCAAGCCCAAGACCGAACGCCGCTGCCATGGCACGCGTTTCGCTCTTTGGGAAACCTCCAAGGGGAAAGCGAATGAAATCAAGTTGCGCACGGGTCGTGGCGAACAGGAAATAGCTCTGGTCCCGCGACGCATCGACCGCACGGTGCAGCTCTGGCCCTGAAACGCCCGCAAGACGCTGGATGTAATGTCCAGTCACCAGCGCCGCGGCACCGAGATCCTTGGCCGCGCCCAGCAGGTCGTGGAACTTGACCGTCTGGTTGCACTGAATGCAGGGCACCGGCGTCTCGCCCCTGGCATAGCTCGCAGCAAAATCCTCCATCACGGAGGCGCGGAACCGCTCGGTATAGTCGAGCACATAATGCGGGATCCCGATCCTGGCTGCCGCCTGCCTCGCATCCTCGATGTCCTGTCCCGCACAGCAAGCCCCTTTGCGACGCGCCGGCGACCCCGAGGCGTAGAGCTGTAGCGTGATCCCGACGACATCATACCCGGCCTGCCGCGCGAGCGCCGCAGCCACTGCACTGTCAACGCCACCTGACATGGCCGCGACCACACGCGTCCGCCCGGGTTCCCCGGGCAGATCCATGATGGCACGGATCCGTTCAATAGAGATCATGATGACAGGGCCTATATCCTGTCGATCAGGCCCCTTGCAAGCTTAACACCCGTAATGGGCCACGAGAGCGCTGGGTCTCAGAGGAACTTCAGCAGGTTCGTCTCGCTGATCTGCGCAATCATGCGACCGGCAGCCTCCGCCGCCACTTGGTCCTGGTTCAACCGGGCAACCGCCTCCGCAAGGTCAACATCTTCGATGTCACCGATGAACTTGGCGAAATAGGCCGCCATTCCCTCAAGCCTGTCAGCCGTACGCTCGACCTGCTCATGCCGCGATCCGTTAAGTGCCGCAAGTTCCGTGATCCCCGTCTGGACACCCGGAAGCTGGACATTTGCGGACGACAGAAAACTCATATGTGCTGGGGTCAATGTACCTGAAAGGGGGCCACCGCCACCCGCGTTGAAGTCGGCGAAGTCCTTGAACATCTGCAAGAGGTCTGTCGCCACAGTGCTGGCTGTCATACCGACCGTCAGAACTTCGCTCTCATCAATCGTGAAGGCCATCTCCTGCGTCGTATTCCTGAAGACACCAGCAACGTTGGGCGCAGCCGCCAGCGACGCCAGGTCCGGCGCCGCGACAGGTGCAGCATCATTACGCGTGCCGCCATAGAGATAAGAGCCATTCATCTGGTAGTTGAGTACGCCAACGGCCTCCGAATAGAGGCTTCGCACCTCATCCATCAGAGCCCCCGCTCGCCCGGCAGACATGGCATTACCGACCGCTGCGCGCAGACGGCTTGTGATATCCGACAATTGCTGCAGTTGGACATCCTGGATGTCGAGCCGCGCCCGAACCTCCTTGGTGGCGGAAAGGAACGAGGCCACGCCCTCAGCCTTCTGCTTGGCTGCAACCAGGACATAGGCCTTGTCCTTTACATCAGCCAGGCTGTCACCGACCTTGCCACTCGAAATCTGCATCTGAAGCTTGACCGAGCGCGACTGGATGCGCCCGTACTCGTTGATCATGCCCTGCGAAATCGAAAGTGTGCCAACACGGTCAAGCATGTTTGCGATCCTCCATCAAATGGCTTCAAGCAACGTCTGGAACATTTCCCGCGCCACGCTCATGAGACGGGCGGACGCGTTATACGCCTGCTGGAACATCATCATGTTCGCAAGCTCTTCATCCAGATTGACACCCTCGGTCGAATCCCGCCGTGCAGCCACCTCTTGCTGGATGCTAACGCGGTTCAAGCGCTCATCTTCGGCAAACGTCGCAAGATCAGCCTGCAGGCCCGAGATTTGCGCGATATAGTTGTTGAGGCTTTGCGCACCCGCCGACAGGCCACCCACCCCAGCAAACCCATGAAGCGCATTGGCGGCATTGGCCAGCCCCATTGCACCGCGATTATCACTGGCGCCCAGAACCACGTTGCCGGCCACACTTGCACCCGTGACATCCAGTTTGGCCAACGCCAGCTTCGACGTGTTCTGCAGGATGTCAGACCGTACCGCCAGAGAGATTGCCTGGTTCTGCCGCATGGCCGTTCCAAGACCAAAGAACTCCGACATGCTCACGCCGGTCGCTGCACGATTGGTCGTGTCATTCCTGACTTCAAGTCGGGCACCCGCATAGGCACCCGCCGGCGTCATGACCATGGCCCCGTTACTGTCCAGCGAAAACGTGGCAAACCCGTTCGCCGCAGTGTTCAGCGAGCTGATCATGTTGCCAACCGTTACCCCGGAAACGGAGTAGCTGAACGATGTAAGAACCGCACCATTGGTGCCGCGCAGGACGAACTCGGCTTGACCGCCAGCCGCAAGATTGTGCGGATTGGCGCTCTGCACGCCAGTGGCAAAGCTGGAAGGGCTGGCAGCCGTCACAAGATTGTTCAAACCGAAGAAGTGCGACAAGCCTCGGCCACCGCGAAGCGCCGGCGACGAGGGGTCCTGCAGCAGCGCCATCCCATGACTGGAGTTGCTGGCAGTCAGCGTCAGGGCACCGTTCGCAAAACTGGCCGTCGCCGAACCGCCAAGGCCTGCATTGATGGCGCTGACAAGGTCCCCGACTGTGGCAAGGCCGGATGTGTCCACATTCACCTGCTGCACCAGTTGCCCCTGGCCATCGACCACGGCAACCCGCACAAAGCCCGAGAAGTTCAGAGCGTCCGCTGCAGAAAGACCCGTGTTGACACCGTTAAGCGTGCGCGGCGCAGGCACGGACGAACTATCGTTATGGATGGCGTTGAGTTGCTCGGCCAATCCGGCACCGATCTGGCCAAGCTGTTCAGCAAGGTCCGGCAGTCGCCGGTCTCGCATGTCCAGAAGGCCCCGCAACTCGCCGCCGGCGATGCGACCCTCCATGGCAAAGGCTGGGCCCGAATTTCCCCCTGCTGGGTTAAGGCGCTGAAGCTGGACCTCGGGAAAAACTGTCGATGTTGAAACCGAAGCAGGCCCGTCATAGCGAAACTCCGAGCTCAAGTCTGAAACCAGGCCCGTCCCGTCCGTCAGCGAAACAAACATCCGCCCGTCAGGTTGTTCGAAGGTACGAATGTCGAGATACTTGGAAAGATCCCCGATCGCCTTCTCGCGCTGGTCAGCAAGCCCGGTTGTCATGTCACCGGAAGCGACCGCGGTCTTGATACGGCCATTCAGATCGTGGATCTGCGACACCAGCTGATTGACAACGCGCAGGTTGGTTCCAATCTGCGCATTGGCGTCCTGCCGCAGCGACTGGATGCTGTTTGCAATTCCCGAGAGGGCAGTCAGGGCCGAACTGACAGCCGACAGCGCCGAGTTTCGGCGCGCGGGCGAGGCAGGATCCGTACTCAACTGCTGCAGCGCATTCATCGCCGACGAAACACGGGCGCCAATAGAGTTGCCGTCATTGATGGATCCGATCAGTCCCTGCACACGCGTGAAATAGGACGACAGGACCTGCAGCTGACCAACCGACCCGCTGGCTTCCAGCGCCTCACGCGCGAGGAATTCATCTGCGACGCGCCGGATCTGGTCGACGCTGACACCAGACAAGCGATCAGCCGTGAGGCGCGGACCGAAATCGACAAGGCGTCTGTTGTAGCCTTCGGTGTTGATGTTGGCGATATTGTTCGACGTCACACGCAAGGCTGTCTGGTTCGCCTGCAGGGCGCTGGCAGCCGTATTCATGATCGCACCCAGCGATATGTTTCCAGACACCGACATGACCAACGTCCTTTCCTGCCTTGTAGGAAAATCCTGCCCGCACGCTTGCCTGCAGAATTTGCCCGAGAGACCGCGTTTTGGCGGACCAGTGACTGCAACGCCGCCATTTCCAGCATGACGTAGCAATCTCCCGCACTCACAGTTGCAACCACGGTGCCACTGCAAAGCCCTCGGCAAAATCCGCTGCAACGTGACAATTCTGCCGGATCAGACAAGCAAACTCTGCCGCGCGACGAGCGCCTCGCCGACTGAAAAACGGCGCGTTGCCGCCAATCATCGCCGTGGCAAGGCCCTTGCAAACGGTTGAGCAGATCCATTCGTGCGCCCGAGGGCCCTCATGACATCTGCCGCCGCCATTGTTTCGCTCCTTACGCCAGCAGCTCAGCCCGCTGCAGGACGCGGAGCCATGGAGGTGACAGATCCCGCGCAAGGCGATGTCTTTGCCGCAATCCTGAACCAGATGCAGATCGAAACCGAGGCTCAGGCGCCCCTGCCCCAATCTGGTGACACGGCAACGGCGATACTCGTCAAACCTCAACCGAACGTGGCTGTACAGGGTCCAGATGCGGCGCTCATGGCGCATGCATCAGCCCAGGCGCCCGTGTCGATGGTTACGTCACAAGCCACGCCCGAACCGACAACGGAAACGCATGAATCGACGGGTCCAGACACGGCGAGCCAGACCGAGCCCCCGGTCGACACCTCAGCTCTCGCGCTTTTCTCGGCATTCGTGATGCCACAATCCAGAAACACGCAAGCCCCCCCGGCCGCATTGGCTAACAGCCCTCAGGCTGCCGCCGCGGCCAGTGGCATGACGGGAGTGCCGGAACCGTCGGCTGGTCACGACACACCACTTCCGGAAACGATTGACCTCTCGACGGCTTTGCCTGCGCAGGACGACGCCGGCGCGCAAGCGCTGCCTGCATCCATCACCGCCCAGCTGGCAGCGGCGACAACCAACACGACGGCAACAGCTGCAGTCCCGACAAAACCCTCAAGCCGGCCACCCTCAATGGATGCGGCAACACAATCTCCCTCTGAACAATCTCAGACCGCGACAAGCGTGTTGACGACCGACATGCAGACCGATGCGGCAGCACACCCCCATGCCCGCCTGATGCCAGACGCAACAGCAACACCAGGACAGACATCAGCTCCGACAACTGCTGAGACTTCAGCCAGCGTGGATCCGCTGACAGCAACGACGGCCCAGGCCGCACAGTCTTCATTCACGGTCGATCTTAAGCAAGTGGGATACACGCCATTACCGACAACTGCACCCATCCCCGTGCCACTTGATGCACTTGCAGTCCACATCGCCCGCAAGGTCGAACAGGGACTGAACCAGTTCGAAATCACTCTGACCCCGGCTGAACTGGGCAAGCTCGACATCTCGCTCAAGATTTCCGACGACGGGCGTGTCCAGGCCGTGCTGCGCGCCGAACGCCAGGACACACTCGATCTTCTGAGACAGGATGCCCGCACCCTCGAGAGCCAGCTTCGCCAAGCCGGCCTTGACGTCAACGCGGGCGCCCTGAGTTTCCACCTGTCACAGGGCAATGCACACCGGTACCAGCGGGATAATGGCGGCTTTGCCAACGCCATGACGCAGGACAAGGACGACACTGCGCGGGACGTCACCGCAACCGCCTGGATCGCGACACGCAAGCGCGACGGCATTGATATTCACGTCTGAGGGAGCATCACATGGACATCGCAGCCGTAACAGCAGCAAGCAACGCCTCTCGAGCCCAGAAGTCCCTCTCTGGAAACTACGAGACATTCCTCCGTCTCCTGACAGCGCAACTGCAGAATCAGGACCCGCTTGAACCGTTGGACGCGACAAAATTCACCGAGCAGCTGGTATCCTACAGCCAGGTCGAGCAGCAGATTGCAACGAATAGCAGCCTCGAGACGCTGATCTCTGCAACCCGTGCATCAGCCGGAGCGACCGCCGTTTCCTTCCTGGGTCGCAAGGCCATCACTGCAGGCCCTGAAAGCGAACTCTCCGGCGGGCAGGCCCACTGGACTTACACCATGCCCAACACACCGGCGAACCTGCAGGTCCGCATCACTGACAAGAACGGAAACCCGGTAAAAACGCTGAACCCGCCGTCGACGGCAGGCACACACGAAATCATGTGGGACGGCACCAACAATGCTGGTGTCACCATGCCACCTGGAACCTATCGCCTCTCCGTAGCCGCAACGACAGCGGAGGGCTCCTCCATTCCCGTCCGGATATCCGGCCTCGGAATGGTTTCCGAAATCGACATGTCAACCCCCGACCCCGTGATGTTCATCGGCACACGGAAACTCGGCTTGAGTGAGATCACTGGCTTCAAAAACTAAAACAACAGGAAAGCCAGTGCTGAGTGCGTGCATGGGGCAGAAGGCCACGTGATCAGGCAGGGAGCGGACGACCCGAAGGGTGATCCGCTCCCGAACTTGAAACAGGAAGTCAGATCATGAGTCTTTATGGTGCACTTTATACCGGCGTAGCCGGACTCGCAGCAAACGGTCGTGCCATGGCGCACACCTCGACCAACATCGCTAACGTGAACACCGTGGGCTACAAGGGATCACGCAACGAGTTCTCGAGCCTGCTCTCCTCTAACGGTACGGGCAACTTCACGGGCAGCGTCCAGAGCATCTCACTGCCCCAGATCTCTTCGCAGGGCAACATCCTTCAGACCAGCTCGTCGACGGATCTTGCAATCTCGGGACAGGGATTCTTCGTCGTTACGCCAACGCCAGTCCAGACGCCGATCATCGATGAGGTCCTCTACACCCGCTCCGGATCTTTCCAGAAAGATGCCGCTGGTTACCTCGTGAACTCGTCAGGCATGTACCTCCAGGGCTGGGCGCTCGACAGCAACGGCGAAATTCCCGCAAATCGAAATGATGTGGAACTGGTCAACCTGGGTCAGGTCACGGGCGCTTCTCAGCCCACAACCCAGGCAACCCTGCGCGCCAACCTGCGCTCATCAGATCCCATCGTGCCAGGCTACACACCCGGCGACATCGCGGCGGGGACGGTCAGCCCTCAATTCGAAACAGCGATGGAAATTTTCGACACCCAGGGTGGCTCTCGCCCCCTGCGTCTGTCGTTCGTCAAGACCGCCGCAAACCAGTGGCGCTATGAAGTGATTTATGATGGAAACGCGGCAGACATCGGCGGCGCGGGCAACAACCCGATCGCCAACGGTGCCATCACATTCAATACGGACGGCACAATCGCAACACCCGCCGCCAACGTGAACGTCACGATCCCCTTCGTGGCCGCATCTGGTCTGTCGTCACAGACGATCGCAGTCAATTTCGGGACACCGGGACAGGCGAATGGCTTCACGCAGTTCGACACCACGTCATCGCTCTATAGCAGCACCATCGACGGCACGCTCTATGGCGGCCTCAGCGGCGTCCGCATTGATGATCAGGGCTTCGTCGTCGCCCAGTTCACCAACGGCATCGAGCGCAACCTCTACAAGCTGCCCGTGGCAACCTTCGCAAACGCCGATGGGCTGGGCCTGATCAACGGCAACTCGTTTCGCCAGACATCACAATCGGGCGGACCAAGCCTGAAGAATGCTGATGAAGCCGGTGCAGGCAAGATTGCCAGCAAATCGGTCGAGCAATCCACCGTCGACATCGCTGAAGAATTCAGTGACATGATAATCATCCAGCGCGCCTACTCCGCTGCGTCGAAGATCATAACGACAGCGGATGAGATGCTGGATGAACTGACGAGATTGAAGCGATAGGGACAGGATGAGACATTCACCACGGTGAATGTCTCATTTCGAGCGGCACGAAAATCGCATCTGTCTCGGCAACGCCGTATTAAGTGTGTTTCTTTGGGTGGTTTTCATCCGGAGACGATACGCTCTGCGGAACAGGTGGGAAATGCAAGTGCAGGAGCGTGTACAGTGATGAGCGAAGAACGGCATGGCCGAGTTACCTATGTCATCGGACCCGACGGGAGCCCGTTGACGATTGCTGACTTGCCGCCGCCCGGGACAAAGCGCTGGGTGATCCGCCGCAAGGCCGAGGTTGTCGCTGCCGTTCGTGGTGGCCTCCTCAGCCTCGAGGAAGCCTGCGCCCGATACACCCTGACGGTGGAAGAGTTCCTCGCCTGGCAGAGGGCGATCGACAAGTACGGCCTGGCCGGGTTGCGAACCACACGGGTCCAGCAGTACAGAAATTAGTCCGTAACCGGACCATGAAGACATTTGAAAGGTCGGGGCGGACAACCGCCACCGGCCTTTCATGCTTTGTTGACCTCTCATTAAACGCGCCTTTACCGCACCATGGGTAATTTTTGCCTAGACGGGACATGCGGCAGGCGTGAACAGCCGATGCAGTCCCACCCATAAGAAGAACGATGGTGCGGGAGCAGCAACTTTATGGAAGCCCTGAAGTCATTCGGCGCTTTTAGGTTCGCCTTCGTGGTCGGCCTCGTGGTCGCAGCCACGATTGGCTACATTCTTGTGACGCACTTTCTTGCACAGCCATCGAAAACACTGCTGTTCTCGAACCTCGAACCTCGCGACTCCGCCGAAATCGTGGCTCGCCTCGACGCCAAGAAAGTTTCCTACGAGGTCCTCGGCGACGGCTCGACCATCATGGTTCCCTCCGACCAGGCGCTGAAGCTACGGATGGAGATGGCAGGCGAAGGACTTCCCGCCGGAGGATCTGTTGGTTACGAAATCTTTGACCGATCGGATTCATTTGGTCAGACAAGCTTCGTCCAGAACATAAACCTTGTCCGCGCCCTCGAGGGAGAGTTGTCGCGCACCATCCGCTCCATCCAATCCGTCGCCAACGCCCGCGTCCATCTGAACATCCCGAAGCGTGAGCTCTTCGCAGAAAGACAGGCTGCACCCACCGCATCAGTTGTCTTGAAAGCGCGCGGCCAGATCCTGCCGGCGCAGGTCGTCGCCATCCAGAACTTGGTCGCCTCGGCTGTGCCAGGCATGACGGCAAACGGCATCACGGTCATAGACGAAAAGGGCAACATGCTCGCCGGCGGCGGATCAGGCAGCGGTGGACCGGTCGCCTTGCAGCAGGAACGCCAGACCGCAAGCTTCGAGGACCGGGTGCGCGCGCAGGTCGAAGATATTGTCTCTGGCATCGTGGGACCGGGTCGCGCACGGGTACAGGTGTCTGCCGAGATCGACTACAGCCGCATTACGCGCGAGAGCACGAAGTTCGATCCGGAAGGCCAGGTTATCCGCTCGACAACAACAAGCCAGAACGCCTCATCCTCACAGGACGGATCGGGAGCCGAAGGCGTGACGGTGGCGAACGCCCTTCCCGACGCTGGTGGCGCTGGTGGCGGCTCGAGCACCACCAGCGACAAGCAGACGCAGGAAACAATCAACTACGAGATCTCTCGTACCACCCAGACCGAGATCCTCGAGGGGGGTAATGTCAAGCGCCTGTCAGTCGCTGTCGCCGTCGACGGTTCCTACAGCACCGACGACAAGGGCACGCGCACCTACGAGCCCCGCGCCGCCGAGGAAATCCAGCAGATCGAACAACTCGTCAAGTCTGCCATCGGTTTCAGCGAACAGCGCGGCGATCAACTCAAAGTCGTCAATCTTCGGTTCAGCCAACCCGAAATCCCGCCCCTGCCCCCAGCCGAAGAACCCTTCCTCGGCCTCGAGAAAGCCGACATCCTCTACCTCAGCCAGTATATCGGGATCGCCATCATCGCCCTTCTGCTGATCTTCTTCGTGATGCGCCCGATGATCAAGGCACTGCAGGCACCAACCGCCGGTGGCCTTCTGGTCGCCCAAGGGTCACCACTGGGTGGCGCAATCGCAGCAGGCCCGGGGGCCGCGCTCGCTGTCGCCGGACCAGCTGGGGCCGCTGGCTCGGGCAACGGCATGATCGATCTGTCCCAGGTCGACGGCCAGGTGAAGGAAACATCGCTGCACCGGGTGGGCGAACTCGCGATGAAACACCCGGACGCAACCGTTGGCATCGTCCGCCAATGGCTTCACGAGACGACATAAGAGGCTCGGGAGCTGACACATGGCAAAGCCCGCAAAGAAAGCGATCAAGACAGACTATGAAACGCTGACCGGAGCCGAGCGCGCAGCGGTTCTCATGCTCGCACTGGGTGATGAGCACGGGGCCGGCATCTGGTCATCGCTGGACGACGACGAAGTCAAGGAAATTTCACAGACCATGGCCAATCTGGGCACGGTCTCCTCGGATCTCATCGAAAAACTTCTCGTCGAGTTCGTGGCCCAGATGTCATCGACCGGTTCGGTCTTCGGCACCCTCGATACGACCGAGCGCCTGCTGAACAAGTTCTTGCCGAAGGACCGCGTCTCTCAGGTCCTCGAGGAAATACGCGGCCCTGCAGGTCGCACGATGTGGGATAAGCTTGGCAACGTGAACGAGCAACTCCTCGCAACCTATCTGAAGAGCGAATACCCCCAGACCGTAGCGGTTGTTCTCAGCAAGATCCGCCCGGATCACGCCGCAAAGGTTCTTTCAGCGCTGCCGGAAGACTTCGCCGTCGAGTGCCTCAACCGCATGCTGCGCATGGAGGCAGTACAGAAGGATATTCTCGACAAGGTCGAAGTGACCCTGCGCCAGGAATTCATGACCAACCTCGCCCGCACCCAAAAGCGTGACGCCCATGAGCAGATGGCCGAGATCTTCAACTCGTTCGATCGACAGACCGAGGGCCGCTTCATGACCGCCCTCGAAGAGCGAAACCGCGATGCGGCGGAGAAAATCAAATCTCTCATGTTTACATTCGAGGATCTGGCTCGCCTGGATTCGAATTCGATGCAGACCCTGCTGCGCCAGTTCGAGAAGGACAAACTCGCGCTCGCGATGAAGGGAGCCTCACCCACCTTGCGCGACCTCTTCTTCGGCGCAATGTCCGAGCGCGCCGGAAAAATTCTCAAGGACGACATGGAGTCAATGGGCCCGGTCCGCCTCAAGGACGTCGACAACGCGCAGACAAAGCTTGTGCAACTGGCCAAGGAATTGTCCGACAAGGGCGAAATTCTGCTGGCCGGCGGCAAGGACGACGAGCTGGTGTACTAGTCATGAACACGCGAAACATCCCCAACCAGCCAACACGGTTTCAGTTCGATACGGTCTTCGCCGCAGACAGTGCACGGGGCATTTCCGGGATGACCCGCGCCCGCAGCACTTATGCCGCCGACGAAGTCGAAACCATGCGGCGCGAGGCCCATGCCGCTGGCCACGCAGCCGCACTGGCCGAAGCAGCTCACAGCCAGGCTCTTGCCCTGACAGCCATTGCGCAAAGCGCTTCTGTACTGATCGAACAATTCGACCTTCAGATCGATACAATCCGAATGGAAAGCGCAGGTCTTGCTCTTGCAGTCGCAAGGAAACTCGCAGGAGCCGCGTTATCCATCGCCCCACAGGCAGATCTCGAAGCCTTCCTGTCAGAATGCCTGAACAAGCTGCACAGGGAAGCGAGGCTCGTCGTGACGGTCACCCCTGACAATGCTGACTACTTGCGCAGCAGGATCAACGAACTCACGGATCAAAGCGGCTTCGCAGGCCGGGTGATTGTCGTTCCTGAGCCATCAATGCGTGTCACCGACTGCAGGATTGAGTGGGCCGACGGCGGCATCGAGAAGAACATTGATGACCTGTTTGCCTCGATCGAGGAACAGCTGCGCAGGTGGAAGCCGACTGCAGCCACGGAAGGAAACGACAGATGACGCAGTCCAGTGAAGTCACACTAACCGAATTGCAGGACAATTCTGCACCAATCGACACGCCCGTTGAGCCGGATACCCGAAAATCTGCCGCCGACCTCGAGGCCGTCTTCGACGTCAATGTCAAGGTTTCGGCAATCCTTGGCAAGTCCACCATGGAAGTCAGCGAACTTCTGAAGCTTGGTCGTGGCTCTGTCGTCGAACTGGATCGCAAGATCGGCGAAGCCATCGACATCTATGTGAATGACCGACTCGTCGCCCGCGGCGAGGTCGTGCTTGTCGAAGACCGCCTCGGCATCACGATGACTGAAATCGTCAAGACCGACAGAACCTGATCCCTTACCGAAAGAAGAAACCGCCATGCGCCTGCTCATCGTCGGACAGTTGAACGGTCAGATTGGAAACGCGACCAAGATCGCGATCGCACGCGGCGCGAGGGTGGCCCACTGCACCACCATCGACCAGGCCGTCGCGGAATTGCGCGATGGACGCGGCGCTGACCTGCTGATGGTAGACGTCGCGCTGTCAGTCGCGAACCTGAGCGACCAACTGCGCAACGAGAGGATCCACGTGCCAATCGTGGCCTGCGGTATTGGCACGGACGCAGGCGCAGCCGTCGAGGCAATCAAGGGCGGCGCGAAGGAGTACATCCCCCTGCCGCCGGACGCAGACCTCATCGCCGCCGTCCTTGCCGCCGTCGCCGACGATAGCCACCAGCTTATCTTTGCGGACAAGGCGATGAAGGACGTCATTGCGCTGGCCGAACAGGTCGCCCCCAGCGACGCATCGATCCTCATCACGGGCGAGTCCGGCACTGGCAAGGAAGTCCTGGCCCAGCACGTCCACCGCAAATCAAACAGGTCGGACAAGCAGTTCATCTCCGTGAACTGCGCCGCCATTCCTGAAAACCTGCTCGAATCTGAACTTTTCGGCCACGAGAAAGGCGCCTTCACGGGCGCGATCGCGCGTCGGATCGGAAAGTTCGAGGAAGCCGACGGCGGCACACTCCTGCTCGACGAAATATCCGAGATGGACGTGCGCCTGCAAGCCAAGCTGTTGCGCGCACTTCAGGAACGCATGATCGATCGTGTCGGCGGATCGAAGCCGGTAAAGGTCAACATCAGGGTAATCGCCACATCCAACCGCGACCTGCAGCAAGCTGTGCGCGAAGGCAGCTTCCGCGAAGACCTGCTCTACCGCCTTAATGTCGTGAACCTCAAGATCCCCGCATTGCGCGAACGCCCGGCTGACATCCTGGCCCTTGCAGACCATTTCGGTCGGAAATACGCGGAAAGCAATGGCGTGGCGATCCGCCCCCTCTCGGAAGAAGCACGAAAGGCCCTCGCAGCCTGCGCCTGGCGCGGCAACGTACGCGAACTGGAGAACACGATCCACCGGGCCGTCCTGCTTTCGACCGGGTCGGAAATCACGGAAGCCGCCATTCGGCTGCCGGATGGTTCGCGGGTCGCGGACGCCGTACCAATCACATCTCCCGCGGTCATCGCACGGGCCGCACAGGCGGCAGAGGCGGTGAACCGCGAGATGATCGGGCGCACCGTGGCCGACGTCGAACGCGATCTGATCCTGCAGACCCTGGACCACTGCCTGGGCAATCGGACCCACGCAGCGAACATCCTCGGGATCTCGATACGCACGCTGCGAAACAAATTGAAGCAGTACGCAGACGAAGGCGCCCGCATCCCCATGCCCGGCGGTGGTGATGCACGCGTCGCCTGATAAAGGACACTGATCTCATGTCGGAAGCAGGAACTGCCCGTCCCGCGGGAACCTTCAACGTCGCAGGCCTTGACCTCTCGGCAGGCATGGTACTGCGCGGCGAGGTAGCCCTTTCGGCCGGCATCATCGCGATCATCGCGGTCCTGCTCTTCCCGATGCCGCCTGTACTGCTGGATCTGGCCCTGGGTGTATCAATCATCCTGGGGCTTCTCATCCTGATGACGGCCTTGTTCATCGAACGCCCGCTGCAATTGTCGACATTCCCGACAATTCTGCTGATCTCGACGGTCTTGAGGTTCTCGCTGAATCTCGCCTCGACAAAATTGATCCTCGGCCAAGGCCACGAGGGGACAGGTGCCGCAGGCGAAGTGATCGAGGCCTTCGGCAACTTCCTGATGCAGGGCAACTTCGTCATCGGCGCTATCGTTTTCTCGATCCTCGTCATCGTGAACTTCGTGGTCATCACCAAGGGCTCGGGCCGCATCGCCGAAGTTTCGGCGCGCTTTACCCTCGACGCCATGCCGGGTAAGCAGATGGCCATCGATGCCGATCTCTCTGCAGGCCTGATCACCGAGAAGGAAGCCCGCGAGCGGCGCAAAAGACTGGAGGATGAAGCCTCATTCTACGGCGCGATGGATGGCGCATCGAAATTCGTCCGTGGCGACGCGATTGCCGGGATACTGATCACGTTCATCAATGTGATCGGTGGTATTATCATCGGCGTCGTCCAGCACGACCTCAGCTTCTCCGATGCCGGTTTTACCTACACGCTTCTGACAATCGGTGACGGCCTCGTTTCGCAACTCCCGGCCCTCCTGGTCTCGATCGCAGCCGGTCTGATGGTATCAAAGGCTGGCGTCGACGGCTCGACGGACAAGGCACTCTTCGGTCAGCTGACAGGCTTCCCCGGCGCCATGGGCATGACGGCCGCCGTTATGTTCATGATGCTGGCCCTGCCAGGCATCCCGTTCTTCACGTTCCTGTTTCTTGCCCTCATGGTCACTGCTGCGACCTGGTTCCTGAGCCAGCGCAAACAGTCGATGCAGGCCAGTGCTCAAGCGACGGCTGCCGCCGAGCTCGCGCCCAAGCAGGCAGCAGAGGAACCAATCTCGACCGCCTTGGCGATCGACCACCTTAAGGTCGAACTGGGATACGGGCTGCTGCCGCTCATCAATGACAGCAAGGGACACCGCATCACCGACCAGATCAAGTCGCTACGCCGCCAGCTGGCAAACGAAATGGGCTTCGTCATGCCATCGGTACGTATTGTCGACAACATGCAGCTCGGCACGAACGAATACACGATACGCGTGAAAGAGCTGCCTGCAGGCAAGGGCGAACTGCAGCCTGGCCAGTTGCTGGTTATGGATCCGCGCGGTGGCATGATCGATATGCCAGGCAAGCCCACGCGCGAACCCGCGTTCGGCCTGCCCGCGGCATGGATAGAAGAGCCGTTGCGCGACGAGGCATCCTTCCGCGGCTACACCGTTGTCGACGCGTCAACCGTGCTGACGACGCATCTCACCGAGGTGCTGAAGGACAACATGGCCGAGCTTCTGTCTTATGCCGAAACGAAGAAACTCCTGGATGACCTTCCGGCTGACCAGAAGAAGCTTGTCGATGACCTGATACCGTCGCAGATCAACGTAACAGGCGTCCAGCGGGTGCTGCAGTCACTTCTGTCCGAGCGCATTTCGATCCGTGATCTGCCGACGATCCTCGAGGGCATTGCCGAATGCGTGTCACGATCCTCGACGACAATGCAGATTACCGAGCACGTTCGCGCCCGCCTTGCACGCCAGATATGCGCCGCGAACACTTCGCCTTCGGGCTACCTGCCGCTGATCGCCCTCTCTCCGGCATGGGAGATGGCCTTCACGGAGTCGCTCATCGGCAATGGCGAAGACAAGCAGTTGGCTATGGCACCATCCAAGCTGCAGGAATTCATCCAGGGCGTGCGGACCCGGTTCGACGCAGCCTCCAACGAGGCAGAGATCCCAGTCCTCCTCACCTCGCCCGCGACACGGCCATACGTCCGTTCGATTGTCGAACGTTTCAGGCCGCAGACGTTTGTGATGTCGCAGAACGAGATCCATGCTGGCGCAAGACTGAGAACACTCGGGCAGCTCTGAACAGACCGCCTGAGCAACGGCAACCTGACACCTGCGGCATGGTTAACAGCGACCCGTGCATTTCCCTAGGTTGCTGCAACTGCACACACGACCAATCGGAGCAAGGAAAATAAGCCTGAGCACCCGCAGCAACGTTGCAGCAACGCCACAAGGCCGACGCATTCGACACGCCCCCTGAAAAAGCATCACCGTCCTGAGCTATCGTTGGACCATCCATCCAAGGGGGAGATACTGCAAATGGAAATCCTGAATGGTCTGACCGCAATCTTTGGGGAGATGTGGGCCATCGTGATGAACGTGTTCGGCAGCGCAGATACTGTGTCGCTGGTGATCATGCTGTTGGTCGTCGTCGCATTTGGCTTGAGGCTTGGAGAGACGGGTAAGCTCGTCCAAGTAACATTCTGGTCACTCGTTGTTGCTGGCCTGCTGCGTCTTGCCTACTCGGTTGTAGGTGGAGCTGATCCAATGACGCTGCCGACCACCGCGTGGACGAACCTGAAGGTAATGTCCGTAGGGGACCTGACGGTTTACTTCCTCGCGTTCGCAATCTTGATCGCGCTCGTCCACACGATTCGCAATACAGTGGGTTCTCGCAGCAACTGATTAACCTGATTTTCCGGCGTGCCGCCCCGGTTTCAGGGCGGCACGCACGGATTTTCCGCTGGCCACGCAATGTGAAGTTTTCTTATACTGAGAGTATGTGCTGATCGGCTCGGTTATGGGGTTTGCCGATGGAGCACGCTGGGGGATACGTCGAAAAATGGAACTGCACCCAACAGAACTCGTTGGCAGGTTGTTGACGCTTGAGTGGGCCATGTGGGCCTTGCCGATAAGCCTCCTTCTCTCGCTCTTCGTCCGCCGCATCACGGCAGTGCTTGTGGCTTCTGTGCTCGCTCTGGTGATCCATCAGGTCGGGCCGATTGCGATACCTGCACTTCTGGGCGGGGAACCGCTCAGTACGGTCGTGGCAGACGTGACCGCGCTGGCTCCGAAGCTCGATCAGACACTTCTCGCGCTCGAACTGGCGGCTTACATATTTCTCATTTTCGTCTTCAGCCTCACACGCCGGGACATGTTCAGGTCGTACGCGCCCGACTGATGACGAATGGTTCGCAGGACCGCTATGGGGCGATCACGACCCGCCCCTGAAATCGTCATAAGACCAAACTCCAGCCCCCAATCCGACGACCACCAACAGGCCGCCGGCAATTCCTATATTCTTGACGAACAACTGCATTTCTGAAAAGGCCCGGCCCGCTGTCTCACCAGTGACCGCCCAAAAGTCATGCATGGTGAAATTGACCACCATCGTGAAGACAAACAGCATCAACGCCATGACACGGGCATGGAACCCGATCAGCAACCCGAAGCCTGCCCCCACCTCCACTGCTATGGCGACGGCAAGCAGGGGGCCAACCATCGAAATGCCGTGATCTGACATCAGCACCGCGGTCTGATCCCAGTTCTGTATCTTGTGCACGCCAGACAGGAGAAAGATCGAGGAAAGCAGTACCCGCCCGATGACCGGCGCAATCTTCTCGCCAAACGACATGCCACCCCCTTGATGACCAAGCACCCGCTACCAGACCTTGGCCATGGTCAAAGCCCGACTGTGCAGTAAGATAGACCATTGGGGAACCTTGCACCAAAAACCAAGCAAGCTGAAGACGCAGATGGACCAAAACGAGCAACTCTGGATCTTGGTAGGCCTCGCCGGTTTTACGCTGGTTCTTGCCTTGGTGGTCCGAAATCTGATGCGCGGCCGCCCTGGACCGATCCCGCAAGAGGGTCCGTTGCGCATTCAGGTCCGCCCCCTCCGAGAATTACGGCCCGACCCCTCGCACCTCTACCTTGGCAACAGTATTTCGCGCGAAATCGTCTCAGGCTTGCGCAATTTCGAGCGTCTGGAACCAGCACTGGGCGACACGCCGGCAAGCCTCACGCTCGAGGGCTCCGTTCAGAAAACCGGCCCAAGGATTGTGCTGGCAATCCGGCTGCTCTCGGCGCGCCACGCACTGTGGAGCGCGACCCACGACGGGCCCATGAGTGACCTTCCACGCATGCAGGCAGATATCGCCATGAACGTAGCCCGAGCGCTGGGCGCAAGACAGAAAGAGGTGCAGGCTACCGATCGGCAGTCTGCACCCTGAACGCTCACGCCTCAGTTCTTGTCTACAGGCGCATCCTGCAAAGACCATGTCGGCTTCTTTGCGTGGCGTGCACCATAAACGACATAGATCACGATGCCGATGGCAAGCCAGCCCACAAGCCGCAGCCAGGACTCTTCAAGCAGTGGGTAGACCATCGCGCCGCAGACCAGGATGCCAAGGATAGGCGTGAGCGGATAGAACGGGACTCGGAACGGCCTTTGCACATTTGGACGCGTCTGCCTCAGGATGATGACAGCCGTGCAGACAAACATGAAGGCGAGCAGCGTTCCAACCGCCACCAGCTCGCCCAGCACGTTCAGCGGGAAGATGCCGGCGATCAGGGATACGAACACGCCGATCACAAGCGTGCTCTTGGCAGGCGTGTTGAACTTGGGATGAATCTTCGCGAACACGGAAGGGAGAAACCCATCCCTCGACATGGCGTAGAAGATGCGGGTCTGCCCATAAAGGGACACAAGGATAACCGTCGAAAGGCCCGCTATCGCACCGATATTGACCAACGGGCCAAGCCACTTGAGGCTTTCTCCACCCGATGCGATGGCAACATAGACCGGATTATCCACCTTCAAGGTCGAATAATGCGCAAGTCCCGTCATCGTCAGGGACATCAGTATGTAAAGCAACGTGCAGATCGCCAGCGACCCAAGAATACCAATTGGAAGGTCGCGCTGCGGGTTGCGAGCCTCCTGCGCGGCGACGGAGACGCTGTCGAAACCGATATAGGCAAAGAAGATCACACCGGCACCTGCCAGGATCCCCGACCAGCCGAACTCGCCAAACTTGCCCGTATTCTCGGGGATGAAGGGGTCCAGATTTTCTGCCGAGATCAACGGCAAGCCAAAGCCGATGACAGCCAGGATGACGGCAACCTTCAGGACGACCATGAGACCATTGACCGAAGCAGACTCACGAATGCCGAGCGACAAGAGGCCAGTGAGAAACAGGACGATGCCCATGGCCGGCAAGTTCACGAGCGCACCAGTGGCGACCATGTGACCATTGCTGTCAGTACCGATGGGTGCAGATGAAAGCGCGGCGGGCAGCACGATCCCGGCATCCGCGAGGAAGCCCTTGAAATACCCACCCCAGGACACTGCCACCGTTGCTGCTGCAACGCCGTACTCGAGTGTGAGGTCCCAGCCGATGATCCACGCCGCAAAACTGCCGAAGGCGGCATAGGTGTAGGTATAGGCACTTCCCGACTGCGGGATCATGGACGCAAGCTCGGAATAACAAAGCCCGGCAAATACGCAGCCGATGCAAGCCAGGACGAAAGAGAGGGTAATGGCCGGCCCTGCGTGCTCCGCGGCAGCCGTTCCGGTAATGCTGAAGATACCGGCGCCGATAATGGCACCAATCCCCAATCCAATCAGGCCAAACGGACCCAATGTCCGCTTGAGCGCGGGGTGCCCCCCTGTAGCTTCAGATAGTGGTTTTTGTCCTTCAGCAGCCATGGCGCCTGTCTCTCCCTGTTTAAGGTCCACAGCGCCCTCTCCCCGGCGCGCTGTAGCCAATAAGTGCAGTGTGCCACGCTGAAACGTTTCGCACCACCTGTGGAAATTGGAGCTCAAACCGGCTTGACAGGAAAGAACATATAGTGAACAATAGGTTTACATTGAAGGAGCCCCACGATGCTGTTCTCGAGAAAGCCCGCTACAAGCCCTGCCCGCATCCTGCGAATGGTGGCAAGCCAACCCTGGCGCAACGCGGAAGCGCTTCGCATCTCACCCAAACCCAAGGTACCCGCCAATCCGGGCGCGCGGCGCCTGGTGATCCGGCGCGAAGGTCTTGGCGAAATCGCCTTCACCCCTATGCGGTGGGGCTTACGGATGGAAGAAGGAAGCCGCGCAGATAACGCGGCGAAACCCTTAACATCAGTGCAGACGCAGGCTTTGAGTACGAATGCGGGTTGGCGCAGGCTACTGAACAGCCAGCGCTGCGTGGTCCCGGCGGACCGATTTTTCGAGTGGAGGAGAGTGGCCGAGGTCAAGACCCGCGAGTACTGCATCAGGCTAAGCTCTGGCAAGCCTATGATGCTTGCTGGCTTGTGGAACAGATCAGAAACGGGCGGAGAAAGCTTCGCCTACCTCTCCTGCCCCTCAAACGCCCTGTTCTCGACCGTGCATGCGCACATGCCAGTAATCCTGGATCCCCGCGACCTGCCCGCATGGCTGAACCCGGATACAACACTTGAAACACTGCTCGCGATGCTGGCGCCGGTCGACGACGAGGAGATCGATCTCTTCCCCGTCACCCAACCAAAGCCCGGCAACGACACAAGGCAGGCCAGCCTGTTCGATCGACTGGCAGCCTGACGGCAGGCAACCGCACAAGCCCCTGTAGCCCCACTCGCAGCCACACGGGTCGCGGATGGCGGGTCAACAATTCAGGGCACACCGAAAGCGACAGTCGCGACTGGGGTAGTGTTCACGCTTTGCGGGCGTGACGCCCCAGGGCGATCTCGTCGATTTCAGCCTGAACCTGACGCGCATACTCAACGCGATCGCGCTGCGCTTCAGCATCGGCAACAATTTCATACTTTTTCAGCTCACGATAGGCGCCCTGAAGCTCCTCCGTGACCGAAGCTGCCTGCTTCTCGACCTCATCGATGGTTCGCTGGATATTTTCGCGACGAGCCATGACAGACCGGACGAATGTTGGATAGGCCAATCGCCCAAGGTCGCTCTGCTGCGATCGACGCTGCTCATCCTGAACCATCGTCTCGAGGTCCGTCATTTTCTTCATCAGGTCAGCCCGCATGTCATCAAGCGACTTCAGGCGCTTGCGGATTTCATCCACCCGGAAACGGTTGAGCCTGATCAAAGCTTCACGCGACTTCATGATTTCCCCCTGCCATTTTCTTGTTAATTGACGCTCTTCAGTATTTCGGCCATGCGCTCATAGCCGTGAACCAGTTCACCACGCTCTGCCTTTTGTTGTGAAAGGAAGGCCTCGAGATGCGGGTAAAGCTTGATCGCCCGGTCCACCTCCGGGTCGGATCCCGATTTGTAGGCCCCCAGACGAATGAGTTCGGCCATGTTCTCGTAGACAGCCAAGGTCCGGCGGGCCTCATTGACAAGCGCCTGCTCCTCCGGCCGGTTGCAGCCGGGCATGGTCCGCGAAATGGACTTCAGGACATTGACCGCCGGAAAGCGACCGCGCTCGGCAATCGCACGCTCAAGCACGATATGCCCATCAAGAATGCCTCGCACGGCATCGGCAACAGGCTCGTTGTGGTCATCACCCTCGACCAGGACCGTAAACAACCCCGTGATGGAACCAGCGCCCTGCACGCCCGGCCCTGCCCGCTCAAGCAGGCGCGGAAGTTCAGCAAACACCGATGGCGTATATCCGCGTGACGCAGGCGGCTCACCGCTGGCAAGCCCGATCTCTCTCTGCGCCATGGCAAATCGGGTCACGGAGTCCATAAGGCAAAGGACACGCAGGCCACGATCCCTGAAATACTCGGCCGTCGACAGTGTCATGTAGGCAGCCTGGCGGCGCATGAGAGCGCTCTCATCCGAAGTCGCCACTATAACGACGCTGCGAGCCAACCCCTCCGGCCCCAAGTCGTCCTGCAGGAATTCCTGCACCTCCCGTCCACGTTCGCCGATCAGCCCAATGACGATCACGTCAGCGGCCGTGTAGCGCGCAATCATCGAAAGCAGGACTGACTTGCCTACCCCCGAGCCCGCAAAGATGCCAAGCCTTTGCCCCGAGCAAGCGGTCGTGAACATATTCAACGCACGAACACCAAGATCGATCTTGCCGCCAACACGCGAACGCGAATGTGCCGGGGGCGGCGTGTTCCTGAGACGACAGGGCGTATCACCGCTTTCAAGCTGACCTAGCCCGTCAACCGGCTCGCCGAGTGCATTGACCACACGACCAAGCCAGGCGCGCGACGGACGAATTTCACCCGAATGCGGCTCAACGAAGGCCTTGCAGCCCATCCGCACACCATCAACGGACGAAAAAGGCATTGCCAGCGCGCGACCGTCCCTGAACCCAGTGACTTCGGCTGCAACCGGACGCGTCTGCGACGATTGAATCGAAAGCCTCGTTCCAATCCCAAGCGGATCGATCGTTCCTGCAACCTCAAGCAGCAGACCATTGACCGCAGTGACGCGCCCATAGGAACGGGAGCGTTGCGTTTCTTCGATGGCCGAGATCAGAGTCCGCATGAGTTAGTCCATCTAAACCACGGACATTATGACTACATTTGGCTTAAGGTTGCCCTAAGATGCTAATGGTGCGGGAAAGCTTCATCTCAGCCACAAATTTTATCGATCCGGTTTACGTTCCTCTCTGCGCGGTTAAGCTTTCTTAAGTTTTACCGTCTAGATTCGTTGGTGAACGATCCAACAAGGGTACCGGCTCTGAGCCGGGCTGCGAGGGGAGACTGCAACTATGAGAGTTCTCTTGATCGAGGACGACAGCGCGATGGCGCAGAGCATCGAGCTGATGCTCAAGTCCGAAGGTTTTAATGTCTACACGACCGACCTTGGCGAAGAAGGTGTGGACCTCGGAAAACTCTACGATTACGACATCATTATCCTCGATCTGCAGCTTCCGGACATGTCTGGATTCGACGTGCTCAAGCAGCTGCGTGTGAACAAGATCTCTACACCCATCCTGATCCTTTCTGGCTCGACGCAGATCGAAAACAAGGTCAAGGGTCTTGGCTTTGGCGCCGACGATTACATGACCAAGCCCTTCCACAAGGACGAGCTGATCGCACGCGTACATGCCGTGGTTCGTCGCTCCAAGGGCCACTCACAGTCAGTCATCCAGACCGGCAAGCTCACCGTGAACCTCGACACGAAGACGGTGGAAGTGGACGGCCAGCGGGTGCATCTGACCGGGAAAGAATACCAGATGCTTGAGCTGCTCTCACTCCGCAAGGGCACGACCCTGACGAAGGAAATGTTCCTGAACCATCTCTACGGCGGCATGGACGAACCGGAACTGAAGATCATTGACGTCTTTATCTGCAAGCTGCGCAAGAAGCTCCAAGCCGCTGCGGGCCAGCATTACATCGAAACTGTTTGGGGCCGCGGCTATGTCTTGCGCGACCCGCTTGAAGGCAAGGCTGCCTGAAGCACCGAATGGACCGGGGGGTCTGACGAGGGGCGTTGCCGGCGACGGCAGCGCCCTTCACCTTTACGGAGTTGCAAATCTGGCGCGCACGAACGAACAGATCAAACCTAGGCAGACGCCGCCCGCGCGAGGCCTGGCACGATCCTGCTCCCTGCCCTTTGAGCCTTGACACTCACGCCCCGCGCAGACTCGTGCGGCAGGAAAGACTGCGTGACACCAACAACCGACTCTGCCGCACCCAGCAACAAATAGCCATCGTCGGGCATCAAGTGCGCGATCCGGTCAAGCACACTGCGCTTGGTCGGCTCATCGAAATAGATCAGCACATTGCGACAGAACACGACGTCGAACGTACCAAACCCGACGAACGGATCCAGCAGGTTGGCCACTTTATACTGCACCGCACCTCGTATCTCGTCCTTGATCCGATACTGGTCACCCTCCTTGGTGAAATACTTGACCAGCAATTGTACTGGCAGTCCACGTTGCACCTCGAACTGCGAATAGAGCCCAGCCTTGGCTCGCTCCAGAACTTCGGTCGAAAGATCAGTACCAACGATATCGACTTTCCAGTCCTTCAACAGATGCGCCCTCTCGCGCAGGATCATTGCCAGTGAATAAGGCTCCTGACCGGTCGACGCAGCCGCACACCAGATCCTCAGTCGACGCTCTGCCGCTCGCGCCTGAAGCAGACGAGGCAGGATCAATTTTTCGAAATGCTCGAAAGGCGTCTTGTCGCGGAAGAAGAAGGACTCATTGGTGGTCATGGCCTCTACGACATCGCGCGTCAGCTTTTCATCCCCCCCCCGCATCCGCAGGACAAGAGCATCCAAGCTTGCAATCCCATGACGACGCAACAGTGGACCAACGCGACTCTGGATGAGGTAGGCTTTCTCCGGGGTCAAGACCAGACCAGAACGTCGCCGGAGAATTTGTGACACATAGTCGAAATCAGCAGGCGTCATCGCGATCTGCCCCCCAGGAACTTCTTGATTTCCGCAGCGACCCCTTGAAGCGGCACGATGGCCGCAGCAAGTCCTGCGTGTGCAACAGCACCAGGCATACCCCAGACAACACTGCTCTCCTCATCCTGGGCGATCACGGTTCCTCCAGCACCAACGATGGCGCGCGCACCCTCCCTGCCATCCGAACCCATACCGGTGAGCACAACGGCAAGCACCGCAGGTCCGTAGGCCGCCGCCACGCTGCGAAACATGGGGTCAACCGCTGGACGACAGAAATTTTCCGCGGGCGACTGGGAGAGCTCGATGGGGCCGCCTCTGGCCTTCAGGAGCATATGGTAGTTTCCAGGGGCTACATAGACACATCGACGCTCCAGCATCATGCCGGCTTCCGCCTCGACACACTTCAACCCGGACGTACGCCCGAGTGACTCTGCGAGAATAGCTGTAAAGGTCGGCGGCATGTGCTGCGTAATCAGAACCGGCACATTGAGATCCGCGGCAACGGCCCCGACCACGCAGGCCAGCGCTTGCGGCCCACCGGTAGACGAACCAATTGCAAGGAGTTGAGGTGGTACCGACGAGGCCTTGCACAAATGAAGAGACGTCTTCAATGCAGCGGCCACTCCACCATCACGCAAGGTCATCCCAGGACGATGGGGCTCCACGCGAGCGGCAGGAACCGGGGATCTGTCGCTGCCAGGAAGCCCACCGGCAAGCTTTCGGCGTCGCCCCAATCCCGCAATGCGGGCGAGAAGGTCCCGCCTGAATTCCTCTGCAGCCTCGCCGCCACGCAAGGCCGTCGGCTTGGGGACATAATCCGAGGCACCCAGCGACAACGCCCGCAACGAGATCTCTGCATTCCGCCGCGTCAGCGTGGATGCCATGATGATCTTTGAGTGGGGACAAGTCTTCAGCAAGAGCGGCAACGCCGTGATGCCATCCATTTCTGGCATCTCGATATCAAGAATGATGATGTCAGGCTGAAGCGACCCAGCGCGCTTGACGGCATCACTACCATTGACAGCAACACCCGCGAGTACCATGTCCTGCCCAGCCTCGATCCAGCGAGAGACTATCCCGCGTATAACCGAAGAGTCGTCGACGACCAGCACACGGATAGGATCGCCGCAACCGGTTGAACTCATTTCGCGAGAGGCTGCCGAATGGATCATCTGAATGCAGCTCTTTCCTATCTCAAGCCAACTTCAGCCAGCTTGGACTCAATGATTTCCCGATCGAACGGCTTCATGATGTACTCATTGGCACCAGCCTCGATAGCTTGGGTCATGAACGAGATCTCGTTCTCCGTCGTACAGAAAAGAACGATGGGCCTTTCGCCACCCTGTTCTCTTCGCAACGCACGAAGGAACTCGATGCCATTCATGTTCGGCATGTTCCAGTCCAGCAGGATCGCATCGGGCATCTGCTTGCGGCAGGCATCAAGCGCAACCTGCCCATCCTCCGCCTCGCTGGTATGAAACGCGAGTTGCTCCAGGATCTGCCGCGCAACCTTGCGAACAACCCGACTGTCATCGACGATGAGAAATTCCTTCATTACCGGGCACCCTGCACATATGGGGCCTGGAGCCGGACAACCGCCCGGGACCAAGCATCTGTTTGACATTAGTGCAGAAGCGTAAAGACGCCTTGAAGGGAACAGCTCGCGGCCAAAGGCCGTTAGCCTCCTGTTAGCAAAGGCATTAATGCATCAGGCAGCTGCCCTGCGGCTGAAATCCAGCAAAATGCCTATGTCCAACAGAACAAGCAGACCACCATCCATTCGATACACCCCCTTCGAAACGCGCTTCCAGTGAGGGTCCAGGTTCACAGGCGGAGATTCAACCTGGTCTTGGGCAAAGCGAAGCACCTCCCCTGCGCCATCGAACAGCAACCCGTAATGATCACCGTCGCGCTCGACACCCACAGCCATCTGGTCCCGCGACTGGGGCTCTGTCGTGATACCAAGTCGGCGCCGGCAGTCGATCATGGTCACAATGCGCCCGCGGAGGTTGAGAACACCTGCGATATCTGGATGTGACAAGGGAACAGGCGTCAGTCTTTCGGGTTTGAAGATCTCGTTCACTTGGTTGATCGGGATACCGAAAACCTGTGATCCGATCGTGACGGTGACATACTCATTATTGGAGACAATAGCCTTGCTCATGCTGCGCGCTCCTGCGACTTGATGAGGCCGCGGACGGTGTGCACCAGGCCCTCACGATCGAACTTCCGCATAAGCACATCGAAGGGACCGGGCTCGCGCCCGTCCATTTCAGCCATCAACCCGACAACAGGCGTTGCGCGCCATCCTGGATCACGCTTTATCGTTGCTGCAAACTGGTGCCCATCCATGCCAGGCATCTTGATGTCGCTCAGGATGACATCGAACACCTGTCCTTCTCCCATGAATTTGAGAGCGGCCTCTGCATTTGGGGCCTCTGTCACGTCATAGCCTGCAGCCATCAACAATGGCGCAACCATGGTACGGAAGAAGGGACTGTCGTCGACCAGAAGAATGCTGCGTCGAATGTTTCCTTGCACGGGCCGAGCGAACCAATGCTGGAACACCTCACTGACATGGTAAGAAATATCAACAACCTCGGTTGCCCGACCTTTGATCACCGATGTCCCGATTATGCCGGGACCAGAGGAGGAAAGCTCGAAAGTCAGAGTTGCGTCGACGATATCAAGAATCTCGTCGACCGCAACACCAACACTCTGTTCGCCCTCACTGAAGACAAGGATTGGCTGCGGCCCACCCTGACGCAGGCCGCCCGCAAGTGACGCCACAACCGGCATGAGCCCTCCGCGATATTGAATGACGTATCGCCCGTCCGATCTCTCGATCTTTTGCCCATCGACCATTTCAAGCCGAGTAACTGCACCCAATAGCACCGCCTTAGGTTCCGGCGACCCGGCACAGAACAGAAGAAGAGATTGCTTCCGCTCGTTGCCGGCAACAGCCCCCCCAGCCATTTCCTCGGATGAACTTCGCGTTGCCACCTCGCCCGAAACGGCCGCCGCAACGCCATTCGGATCAAGGATCATGATCACGCTGCCATCACCAAGGATTGTATTGCCCGAGAATACGGGAATGTCCTTGAGAACCGAGCAGACCGGCTTGACGACAATTTCGCCTGTATCGAAAACCGTATCCACGACGATGCCAAACGTCTGTCCCGCAGCCTGCGCAACCACAATATAGGCCTCGGCCGGATCATCACCCTGCACGCCGTGCACGCCGAGAACTTCGGACAGCCGCACGAGCGGCAGCAAACGATCACGAAGCCTCAGGACGCTTGTCTTGTTGATGCACTCGATCTTCGTTTCAGACCGGCCTGATGCGCGGACCAGCTCTCGCACGCAGATTTGCGGGATAGCGAAACGCATATCGCCAACACCCACGATCAAGGCCGAGATGATTGCCATCGTCAGGGGAATCTTGATCGTGAATGTCGTGCCATGACCCTCACGCGACTTAAGGTCTATGGAGCCTCCAATCAGCTCGATATTGGAACGGACCACATCCATCCCGACACCGCGACCGGACACATTGGTGACATGCTGTGCAGTTGAAAGCCCTGCGTGAAAGATGAACCGCTGGATCTGCGCCTCGCTCATGCGAGCAAGTTCGGCATCCGACACCAGGCCGTTGGCAAGAGCTTTGGACTTTATCTTCTCAAGCGCAAGACCGCGCCCATCATCGGCAATCTCCACGATGATGTGACCACCCTCGTGATAGGCACGCAAATGGATCGTCCCCAGCTCCGGCTTGCCCGCTGCCCGTCGCTCCGCAGGTGTCTCAAGCCCATGGTCCGCCGAGTTTCGCACCATGTGCGTAAGTGGGTCCTTGATGAGTTCAAGCACCTGACGATCCAGCTCGGTCTCCGCCCCCTGCATCTGCAGGTCGATTCGCTTCCCAAGCTCAGTGCCCAGATCGCGCACAATACGCGGCAGCTTGGCCCACGCATTGCCGATGGGTTGCATGCGCGTCTTCATCACGCTTTCCTGCAGTTCAGCCGTCACGTTCGACAGTCGCTGCAGTGGCACCTTGAATTCGCTGTCGTTGCTGTGCCGCACCATCTCCAGCAGCTGGTTCCGCGTCAGCACTAGCTCACTGACAGTGACAATCAATTGCTCGATGACATCGACATTTACGCGGATTGACTGGTTGGCGATGGCGGCCTCAGTAGGCTTCACTCCACTGCGATGTGCAGGCTGCATGCCAGAAGCCTCTACGCCCGCAGCGTCAGGCACGCCCGGGGGCACGACATCGATTGACACCGCTGAAACGACATCTTCCGATGCAAGAGCCTCCTCAGCACAGGACACATCGTCAACAGCAACTGCAACAACTTCCTCATCGCTGGCCGCAAGCACG
Organism: uncultured Flavobacteriaceae bacterium; assembly: GCA_964483585.1. Lineage (GTDB taxonomy): Bacteria > Pseudomonadota > Alphaproteobacteria > Micropepsales > Micropepsaceae > SZUA-430. The sequence continues at coordinate 26,828 of CAZABH010000002.1, read as the reverse complement.
TCGAGCCGCTCGATCAGCTGGGAGTCATCGCCCTGCGGTTCGGCTTCAGTCTGCTCGATGCCGGACAGGATTTCCTTGATCCGATCGAGCGACTCGAAAATCAGTGTCACCGCCGCAGGAGTGACCGGGATCAACCCATCACGAAACTTGCCAAGGACATTCTCGGCCGCATGCGCAACCTGTTCCAACCGGGACAGACCTATGAACCCACAAGTACCCTTGATGGTGTGAACAAGGCGGAAGATCTTCTGAAGCACTTCCCTGTTCTCAGGATCAGCCTCCAGCTTGACCATTTCCCCGTCAACAACGGTCAAGCTCTCACTGGACTCGGTGAGAAAATCTCTGAGAAGTTCATCCATGGCACATCCTGCAGGCAAAGGGCGCAGTCAGCACCAAACACATGTTTGGGCCCCTTTGATTTGTGGGGCAGTTTCCTTAACAACCCGTGAGGATTTGGCGGACGTGCATAAGCCCGCGGCCAGCAGAAAAAAGATAACCAGCAACCCGAAAACAAAAACGGGGCGGGTCGTTGCAGAGATGATCTAGGTCGCCCGAGGAAACTCGATATCGAAAGTGACCGTATCATCCACAACAGCGTACTTGATCTGCGCCCCAATCTTTCGTGCGAGCAACGCAGTCACAAAGGGTGCGATCGTTCGACCTGTAAGGTCTTCTTGCGGAATTTGAAGGGCGAGACCCTCCCGAATATCAGCTGCCAAGCTGGCCTTCAGCCCCTTTGCCCGAATGGTTGTGTGGAAGCCGCTGCGCAGCTGCTCCCCTTTGACCGTAAGCGAGCCGCCCCGCGGAATGCAGTCTGCGCCCAGAGCTGTCAGGTTCAGAATGACACGAATGATTTCCTTGTCGATGGCCACGGACGGCATCTGCCAGTCCAGCTTTGCCTTGCTGGTACGGAAGAAATCTGCAGCGACTTGCCCAACCTCCTGCAGGTCGATTTCCGCACCGGCCGAGCCCATGGCCCCAAACGCAAGTCGTGCAAACAGAAGTCGCGCCTTTGCTTGGCCGACACTGTGCTCGATCAGGCGCATCGCATGCGCCTTCATGGTAGCATCGTCCTCATCCGCCAGGATCTCAAGCCCGTTTGAGATCGCGGCGACCGGGCTGATCAGGTCATGGCACACGCGCGAGACCAGCAATGCGCCAAGATCAAGTTCATGCATCGTTTGCTGGCCCTTGCTATCCGGGTCCGGATTTGTACCGGACGCCGATGAATTGTATGGTTCGCGCAGGTGTAACATTCCGCTAAGCAGCCAGAGTTGCCTTAAGAAACGCTTAAGTCGCCCCATCCACAAGGAACATTGGAACACGTGTCACGGAAGGAACTGGTCAACAGGCTTCTGCACGTAGCGCGCGAAGCCGGCGCGACAATAATGAGGCATTACGCCGGACCTGTGATGCAGCGCCTGAAGCCTGATCAGTCTCCCGTCACGGTCGCAGACGAGGAAGCCGAGGAATTGATTCTTCGCCGCCTGAGCGAAATCGCCCCGGCGATTCCCGTCATCGCAGAAGAAAGTGTGTCAGCCGGCCGCCTTCCCGCTGTCTCCTCGGAAACATTTTTCCTTGTCGACCCTCTGGACGGCACGCGCGAGTTTCTGGACCAGAATGGCGAGTTCACTGTGAACATTGCCCTGATCGAGAATGGCGAGCCCACGGCTGGAACGGTCTACGCACCTGCTATCGGGCGCATGTTTTACGGCTGGAAGGATGCCGCCTTCGAACAAAGGGAACATGATGGCCTCAGCCGCCAGATTTCAACGCGCCCGCCCCATGCCGGCGCGTTGAGAGCGGTTGCAAGCCGGTCACATCGAGATCCCGACACCGACCAATTTCTTGCACGCCACGGCGTTTCGGACATCGTCTCAGCAGGTTCTTCGTTGAAGTTCTGCCTGCTGGCAGCCGGCGAAGCGGATATCTATCCAAGAATGGGACCGACGATGGAATGGGACACGGCAGCTGGACACGCGGTGCTGCTTGCCGCCGGAGGACGTGTCACGCTCCAGGACGAAACGACGCCCCTGCACTACGGAAAATCACACCGGGCCTATCGTAACCCAGGCTTTATCGCGTGGGGGCGTTGACGAGCGTCACCACAAGTAGCGTCCCTTCGGCATGGGAGACGCGGACGCGGTCACCATCCTTCAGGTCGCGCCCATCCTCGCAACGCGCTGCCCAGCGCGTATCGCCCAGCACCACACCACCAGCCCCACCCTTGAAATCACCTGAAACAACAGCCAGCTGCCCAACGACTTGTTCCATACGCTGGTTTAGCCCATGCACCGGATCCTTGCTTGCAGGCGGAAAAAGCCGGTTCGACACAACGGTCAGACCCACAGCCAGAACGGAAAAGATCGTGACTTCGCCGACGAGGGAAATGTCGACGACAAAACCGATAAGACCAACAAAAACAGCCGCGAGCGCCGGCCACATCAGGTACTGCGTCGGCATCACCATTTCGACCGCTATCAGCAAGGCCGCCAGCGCCAACCAGTGATAGGGCCCGACATTGACGACGATTTGCAGGACAGCATCCATTTCATCCTCCTCGCCTCCTCATGTGGAGGGCACACGCAATCAGCGAACATTTGGCACGGAACCAGACCGCGATCCTGACACGGAACCTGCCTTTTCCGAAGCCAGGCGGGCAATCTCGCCGATACCTGCAATCGACGCCAGCATTCCGGCAGACTCCATGGGCAGCAGGACGAATTTCTGGTTCTGGGACGAGGCCAGCTCCTTGAAGGCCTCGATGTATTTCAACCCGAGGAAGTAATTCACGGCCTGCACGTCGCCCCGCGCGATGGCTTCCGACACCATGGCCGTCGCTTTGGCCTCGGCCTCGGCCGCGCGCTCCCGCGCCTCGGCATCACGATAGGCCGCCTCGCGCCGACCTTCCGCCTCAAGGATCGCCGACTGCTTGCTGCCCTCAGCGCGCAGCACGGCGGCCTGCTTCTGGCCATCCGCCGTGAGGACTTCCGCTCGCCGTTCGCGCTCAGCCTTCATTTGGCGCGCCATGGCTTCAGTGATGTCGATAGGCGGCGACAGATCCTTGATTTCGATGCGGGTAGCCTTGACACCCCACGGCTGTGTCGCCGCGTCAATGACGCGCAACAACTTTGTATTGATCTCATCACGCTTGGAGAGAACCTCATCGAGGTCCATGGAGCCAATGACCGTACGCACATTCGTGAGAGCAAGGTTCGCAATGGCGCGTTTGAGATCCTCGACTTCGTAAGCAGCACGGGCCGCATCGACCACCTGTATGAAAGCGATGGCGTCAGCCGTTACCTGAGCGTTGTCCTTTGTGATGACGTCCTGACTGGGAACATCGAGCACGCTCTCCATCATCGACATCTTGCGACCAACGCGATCGATCAGCGGATTGATCAGTCCAAGGCCAGGCTTCAGGGTCCGCGTGTAGCGACCGAAACGCTCAACCGTCCACTCGAACCCCTGCGGCACGAACTTGATGGCTCGGAACACGAGAATGATAGCCGCCAGCAGCAAAAGCGTTACAAACGTGCTGAAGAAGTCTTCGAACATTGATACCCCCCTTGGATTGCCAGGACCAATCGTGCTGGAAGTTCTGCACGAATCGATGCGCATCATAGCGAAGGTCGCGCCACACGGCCTTGATTGAGATGCCTGACATGACATATGGCCATGATGGGGGATAGCTTTGAAAAAGGAGAATGCGATGAAGGACAGCAAGTTCAACCGCCGTCAGGCCCTCGCGCGAGGCGCCACCGGGGCCATGTCACTCGCTGCCGCCATGACCCTGTTCAACGAACAGGCGCTCGCCGACGACACCTATTCGAAGAACGAGATCGTCAACAAGGTGGCAGGCTTCTTCGGCGTCGCAGCCAAGACGGCGGCCGAGATCGTCGAACACATCTTCGCCGACCTCGGACGCCCGAATGCATATATTGCTGGCGAGGAAGGCTCGGGCGCCATCGGCGTCGGCTTGCGGTATGGCAAGGGCACGATGTATCGCAAGAATTTCAAGAACCAGCTCGTTTACTGGCAGGGCCCTTCGGTCGGCTTCGACATTGGCGGCAACGCCTCGAAATGCTTCACGCTGGTTTACCAGATCCGTCGACAGGAAGAGATTTACCAGCGCTTTCCGGGCGTCGAAGGCAGCGCCTATTTCGTGGGCGGGCTTGGTGTGAACTACCAGCGCTCCGGTCGGATTTCGCTGGCGCCGATCCGCGCAGGTGTTGGGTTCCGTACTGGCGTGAATATCGGCTATCTGAGCTACACGAAGGAACGCGATATCCTTCCCTTCTAGTACAAAACCGAAAGCCGCCCACCAATGGTGGGCGGCTTCATTTTTAGGTCGGCTGTCGATTTACTGTGCCAGCCAATAGCTCATGCTGGGGTTCGGTCGCCCCACAAAGCACTGACGGTTGAGCCGATAGTATCGGATCACCTCCTCGGCACGCCGAGCATCAGCCTCGTTGCTTCCGGTGTCGATCATCCAGTGGCTGCCATCGACGACCTTCCAGCGCCCCCCGATTCGACGCGCCTGCGTGGTGGCCGGATTGTTCGTCGTGCAATCCTCTCCGGGCATGCTGCTCGACGGCACACTCGTACCCCGCTTCCAGTAGGTCATCGCGGCGTTGGGCCTGCCGATGAAGCACTGCTGCGTGAAGCGGTAGCTGCGGATGATATTGGCCGCGCGCTGGGCCTCCATCATGCGCGGACCAAAGGACAGCATCCACATCGATCCCTGAACCACCTTCCACTCACCTCCAACAAACGAGGCTTGCACCTGCGCCCAGTTGAAGTTGATACAGTCCTCGGTAAAGCTCAGACCACCCGAACTACCACCGCCCGGAGGCCAGCCACCACCAGGCCCGCCGCCTGGACCACCACCCGGAGGCCAGGGCAAACCGCCTCCCGGAGGCCAACCCGGCCACCCCCCGAAATGCTTCCGAAGCGTGCCACTGCTTGTATAGGGGTTACGCCCGGATCCATCAGTGAACCGCGTGAAAATAGTGTACTGCAGCCTATCGCCAGGCAGATCCCTCAAATGCAGGATTGTTTGCGCAAAGCCCGGATTGAAAGTCACCGTCAGGTCTGTCGCACGCGCTGCCGGATTCTGGCCTGGACTGGGAGAATAAGCCACAGCCTGCTCGGAACCCCAATCACAGTCCGAGGGAGAACACTGTCCCCATACGCGCACATTCAGCCCGCCGCCAGCCGGCGTTACGCGAACGCGAGTGATGCTGGAAGTGCTCGCGTCCTGGTTTCGCCAATCGCCGGAAAATTCACCGTAGCCAGCAGCCATGGCTGGACTGGTGGACATCGCAGCAAAGACTGCGATGATAAGCGCCTTGAAGCGCATGCTCCTCTCCATCTTCTTTATGCTCGCACAAGGCACCACGCCCTGTGAACGGCAACAATGTAGATGCTGCATGGATTTTAACTAGGCGACATTGATCACACTCGCCAATGTTGTCTGCCGTTCATCTTGATGGCGAATTCATGACGCACATGCGAAAAGCGTTTGACCACAAGGGAGGAATCGCGCGAAAAAGCGGATGGGACACGTCCCCCCAACGGGACGCGCCCATTCTGGAAGGAATGGATTATGACAGCAAAGCCTGCCATCCGGCCACAGCGGCCGCATTTTTCGTCCGGCCCCTGCGCCAAGCGCCCGGGCTGGTCAGCCCAAAATCTGCGCACCGACAGCCTTGGACGATCCCATCGCTCCAAGCTTGGCAAGACACGCCTTGAGCTCGCAATAAGCGAGACACGGCGCATCCTCGGCGTCCCGGCGGATTATCGCATCGGCATCGTCCCGGCCTCCGACACGGGCGCTGTCGAGATGTGCTTGTGGTCGATGCTCGGCCCCCGCCCCGTCGATGTCCTCGTCTGGGAAAGCTTCGGCCAGGAATGGGCAACCGACATCGTCAAGCAGCTGAAGCTGCCCGACGCAAAAGTGACAAAGACATCCTACGGTGCTCTGCCTGATCTCTCACAGGTCAACCCGGCCCACGACGTTGTCTTCACCTGGAACGGCACGACATCGGGCGTACGCGTGCCCAACGGTAACTGGATTGCCGATACGCGTGAAGGCCTGACCATCTGTGACGCGACATCCGCCGCTTTTGCGCAGCACCTGCCCTGGCCCAAGCTCGATGTCATCACATTTTCGTGGCAGAAGGCATTGGGCGGTGAAGGTGCGCACGGCATCCTCATCCTGTCCCCGCGTGCTGTCACCCGACTCGAGAGCTACAAGCCATCCTGGCCGATCCCCAAGATTTTCCGCATGACCAAGGACGGAAAGCTGATCGAAGGCATCTTCAAGGGCGAGACGATCAACACCCCATCGATGCTCTGCGTCGAGGATTACCTCGACGCACTCACCTGGGCCGACTCCATCGGCGGCCTGAACGCCTTGATGGCACGCGCAGACGAAAACCTGCATGTGATCGACAAATGGCTGAAGACATCCGGTTGGTGCGACTACCTCGCGTCCAGCCCGTCAACGCGCTCGAATACCTCGGTATGCCTGATGATCACCGATCCGTGGTTCACGGCAAAGGACGCCGACGGCCAGGCCGCTGCCGCGAAAAAGATCGTGGACCTGCTGGAAAAGGAGGGCGTTGCCTTCGACATAGGCGCCTACCGCGATGCCCCGCCCGGCCTGCGCATCTGGGCCGGCGCCACGGTCGAGAACGGCGACATGAAGGCCCTCATGCCCTGGCTCGACTGGGCCTGGTCGCAAGTTAAGGCCGCCTGAGCTGCAGGGAGCGCGGGCATCCCGCCCGCCTTTCAGGCCGTTTCCAACAGATTCCCTACCAGGAGCACCCCATGCCCAAGGTTCTCATCTCCGATCAGCTCTCCCCTGCCGCCGTCCAGATCTTCAAGGACCGCGGCATTGACGTCGACGTGAAAGTCGGTCTCTCGAAGGACGAACTAAAGTCCATCATAGGTCGCTATGACGGCCTCGCCATACGTTCGGCAACCAAGGTCACGGCCGATGTGCTCGCCGCCGCTACGAACCTGAAAGTGGTGGGTCGCGCGGGCATCGGCGTCGATAACGTCGACATCCCGGCCGCAACCGGCCGCGGCGTGATCGTCATGAACACGCCGCATGGCAACTCGATCACCACCGCAGAGCATGCGATCGCCCTCATGTTCGCCCTCGCCCGAGAGATCCCGGCCGCCAATGCATCGACCCATGCAGGCAAGTGGGAGAAGAACCGCTTCATGGGCGTTGAACTGACGGGCAAGACGCTCGGTATCATCGGCTGCGGCAACATCGGCTCGATTGTCGCCGAACGCGCCAAAGGCCTTCGCATGAAGGTTGCGGCCTTCGATCCCTACCTCAGCCCGGAACGCGCGGAGGCCATTGGCGTCGACAAAGTGGAACTAGAGGAACTTCTCGCACGGGCGGACTTCATTACCCTCCACACCCCATTGACCGACAAGACCCGCAATGTGCTGGACACCAAGGCCATCGCACGAACAAAGAGAGGCGTACGCATCATCAACTGCGCCCGCGGTGGCCTGATCGACGAAGCGGCCCTCAAGGCAGCGCTCGATAGCGGCCACGTCGCAGGCGCAGCCCTTGACGTATTCGAGGTTGAACCTGCAAAGGACAACACGCTCTTCGGGTCGGACAAGGTCGTCGTAACGCCACACCTGGGAGCTTCCACCACGGAAGCCCAGGAAAACGTAGCCCTCCAAGTCGCCGAACAGATGTCGGACTATCTTCTGACCGGTGCCATCAGCAACGCCATCAACATGCCCTCGATCACCGCCGACCAGGCCGCGATCATGAAGCCATGGATTTCGCTCGCCGAGAAGCTCGGCGCCTTCGCCGGCCAGTTGACCGAAACCAGCATCAAGTCGGCAGAGATTGTCTTTGAAGGCAATGTCGCTGATCTCAATACTCGCGCGCTCACACAGGCGGCCCTTGCGGGCCTCCTGAAGCCGAACCTCTCCGACGTCAACATGGTCAACGCCCCTGTTGTTGCCAGGGAACGCGGCATCCAGGTCAGCGAAGTGCGCCGCACCCAGTCCGGCGCCTATGAAGGCTATCTGATGCTGAAGGTCACGACCGAACGGCAGACGCGTGACGTGGCCGGCACGGTATTCTCGAATGGTGTCCCGCGCCTCATCCAGGTCAAGGGTATCGACATGGAGTCTCACTTCACGCCGCACATGCTGTATGTAACGAACGAGGACAAACCCGGCTTTATCGGTCGGCTGGGTACGCTTCTCGGTGACGCGGCCGTGAACATTGCCTCGTTTAACCTCGGGCGCACCGGTCCTGGCGGCGACGCTATCGCGCTGGTCGAAGTTGATGGCCCCGTACCCGAAACCGTTCTCGAGTCGCTACGTGCGCTTCCCGTGGTCAAGCAGGCAAAGGCTTTGGTGTTCTGATGGCAGGCGTAGCAGTTATCGGCGCCCAGTGGGGCGATGAAGGCAAAGGCAAGATCGTGGATTGGCTCTGCGAGCGTGCCAGCGTGGTGGTCCGCTTCCAGGGAGGCCACAACGCCGGCCACACGCTGGTCATCAACGGAAAGACCTACAAATTCTCGCTGCTGCCCTCAGGCATCGCACGCGAAGGTAAGCTCTCGGTCATCGGCAACGGCGTGGTGGTCGACCCCTGGGCCCTGATCGCCGAGATCGGCCGCATGACCGAACAAGGTCTGAACATTACACCGGCGAACCTGCTGATTGCCGAGAACGCACCGCTGATCCTGCCGCTGCACGGCGAACTGGATACCTTTCGGGAAACCTCGAATTCGGGGACGCGCATCGGCACGACCAAGCGTGGCATCGGCCCCGCCTACGAGGACAAGGTCGGCAGGCGCGCCCTGCGCGCGATCGACCTCACTGACACGAGCACCTTGGCCGCCAAGGTCGACAATCTACTGACCCATCATAACGCCCTGCGCCGGGGCCTCGGACAGCCGGAAGTCGACGCAGGCGCGCTGGTCGCGCAGTTGACGGAGATTGCACCGAAGATCGTTCCCTTCCTGGCCCCCGTCTGGAAGAAGCTGCACGATTTGCGCATGAGCGGCGAACGCATCCTCTTCGAGGGCGCACAGGGCGCACTCCTCGACATCGACCACGGCACCTACCCTTACGTGACGTCGTCGAACACGGTTGCAGGCCAGGCCGCTGCCGGCGCTGGCATCGGCCCACGCGCGATTTCCTATGTGCTCGGCATCGCCAAGGCCTACACGACGCGCGTCGGCGAAGGACCTTTCCCCGCCGAACTCACCGACGAAATCGGCGAACGCCTCGGCCAGCGCGGCCACGAATTTGGTACAGTCACGGGCCGCAAGCGCCGCTGCGGCTGGTTCGACGCGGCG
>CAZABH010000002.1:0-17468 GCA_964483585.1 uncultured Flavobacteriaceae bacterium | reverse complement strand
CCGTTCTCGTGCGCCAGACTGTCATCACGGGCGGCATCGACGGCATCGCCTTCACCAAACTCGACGTGCTCGACGGCCTGAAGGAGATCAAGGTTGTCGTCGCCTACGAGCTCGACGGCAAGCGCATCGACCACCTGCCCGCCGCCGCCGACGCGCAGCGCCGCGTGAAGCCCGTCTATGAAACGATGGAGGGCTGGAACGACACCACGCAAGGCGCCCGCCGCTGGGCCGATCTCCCAGCTGCCGCGATCAAGTACGTCCGCCGCGTCGAGGAACTCATTGGGGCCCCGGTGGCCAGCGTCTCCACCAGCCCCGAACGCGACGACACTATCCTCGTCCGCGACCCCTTCGCCGCGTAACGCCCGTCATGGCCGGGCAAGACCATTGTCCGTCATGGCCGGGCTTGTCCCGGCCACCCAGCCCTTCCACAAACACGGCAACACAAGCCGGCCAAGCCTAACGCGCCGGCAGCGCCACCGTCGCCTCAGCCCCGCCACCAACGCGCTTGGCTTTCGCCGCATCGCGGATTGCCGTCTGCAGCTTCTCGAACGCCCGCACCTCGATCTGGCGAACGCGCTCGCGACTGATGCCGTATTCCTTCGACAGGTCCTCAAGCGTCGCCGGCTCATCCTGAAGCCGACGCGCGGTCAGGATGCGCTGCTCGCGCTCATTCAGTACTTTCATGCCCTCGACCAGCAGCTCGCTGCGATCATCCTTCTGCTCGCGTTCGGCAAGCAGCGTCTCCTGGTTGGGAGAATCGTCGACAAGCCAGTCCTGCCACTCGCCTTCCGAGTCGGCGCGCATCGGCGCATTGAGCGAATGGTCCGGTGCCGCGAGGCGCCGGTTCATCGAGACCACCTCTTCCTCCGAGACACCAAGCTTCGTCGCGATCAGCTTGACCTGCTCGGGCCTAAGGTCGCCATCCTCGATGGCCTTGATGTGCCCCTTCGCCTTGCGCAGGTTGAAGAACAGCTTTTTCTGCGCAGCCGTGGTACCGATCTTCACAAGGCTCCACGAACGCAGGATGTATTCCTGGATCGAGGCCTTGATCCACCACATTGCATAGGTGGCAAGGCGAAAGCCCTTGTCAGGCTCGAAGCGCTTAACGGCCTGCATGAGGCCGACGTTGCCCTCGGAAATGATCTCGTTCACCGGCAGGCCATAGCCGCGATAGCCCATGGCGATCTTGGCAACAAGGCGCAGATGGCTTGTGACAAGCTTGTGTGCAGCAGAAGAGTCCTCATGCTCGCGCCATCGCTTGGCGAGCATGTATTCCTCTTCCGGTTCCAGCATCGGGAAATTCCGGATTTCGGTCAAATAGCGGCTCAAGCCGCCTTCTGTCAGTGCCAGGTAACCAGCAGCCATGTCAGTCTCCCCTGTCCCAGGGTCTCCCCTGCGTAAGAGCCTCCCCGTCTGCCCCTTGCAAGGCAGCAGACCCAAGGCCAATCCAACGCACCCGTCCAGTACGTGGCCCGAGCGTGACCAGTTTATATGGGTCTGATTTTGGTGATTTTAAGACCCTCGAACCGCAGCCGCAAAACCGCGCAGTTTTTCGAGAGTTTCCTGGAAGTCCCGGGGCAAGGCGCTCTCGAACAGAACCGGTTTGTCCAGCCCCGGATGGTGAAACCCCAGGACCGCCGCGTGCAGCGCCTGCCGCGCGATCCCAAGGTCAAGCCCCGGGATCGACCGGGGTCGCCCGTACACTGGATCGCCAATCAGCGGATGCCCCAGATGCGCCATGTGAACGCGCACCTGATGGGTCCGCCCTGTTTCGAGCCGGCACTCGACCAGCGCCGCGGTCGCGCCGAACGTCTCGATCACCTTGTAATGCGTGCGGGCAGGCTTGCCTCCCGCCCGCAGCACAGCAACCTTCTGCCGGTTCAACGGACTGCGTCCCAGATCGGCGTCGATCGTTCCGGCAAGAAGCCTTGGCACACCCCAAACCAGCGCCTTGTAGACCCGCGTGACCGCATGAGCTGCAAACTGCTTCCCAAGACTTGTATGCGCTTTCTCTGTCTTGGCCACGACCATGAGCCCTGTCGTGTCCTTGTCGATTCGATGCACGATGCCAGGCCTCAGTTCACCGCCAATGCCCGGCAGCGTATCGCCGCAATGGGCGATCAAGGCATTCACCAGTGTCCCGTCACGATTGCCTGCAGCCGGATGCACAACAAGCCCGGCTTGCTTGTCGATCACGATCACGTGCTTGTCCTCGGCGACGATATTGAGCGGAATATCCTCACCTTGCGGCGTGGCAGGCTCTGGCCGCGGCAGCGCAAGCACCACCTGCTGGCCAAAACGGGCCTTCAAGGCTGGATCCGCAACCGGCCTGCCGTCGACGGAAAGCGAACCCGCCTCGATTAACTGTTTCAGTCGCGAGCGCGAGATTTCCGGCCATGACGCCGCAAGCATGCGATCCAACCGGTCACCCGCTTGGCTCTCGCTGACAGTCAGTGTACGACGCTCGTCATCCGCAGAGGAATTGCCCATGACCGATGTCGTACCTGAAACCCCGCCGCCCGCCAATCGCGGCCTATGGATGCTGGTGATTGGTCTTGGCATTGCCATCCTGATCGTGATCGCGGCGATGATCGGCCTCACCATCAGGCGCGCGATGGATAAACCCGAGGAAACTGCATCGGCATCGGCAATCCCGGCCCCGGCCTCGACCACCGCGGCGCCCTCCCGCCCGGGAGAAGCGATCGAGCTCAACTTCAACCTCGGACCAGGCGAGGCGCTGGCCGACGCGCACCTTGAGAACGGAACGCTTCTGGTCCGCATCTCCTCTGCCAGCGGCGACCAGCTTTTGGTCATCGATCCGGCAAACTCTCGGGTTCTGCACCGCATCCGCTTTAACCGCGCCCAGGAAAAACCCTAGGGCGCAGCCAAACGACGCCGTCAACGGTGAAAAGAGTGCGGCAAAAGCGGGCGTCCATCTTGATTGGTGCGCGCCCCTCGCTTATAGCCTTGCCCTCGCCGCTGTCCCCATCGTCTAGCGGTCAGGACGTCGCCCTTTCACGGCGAAAACCGGGGTTCGATTCCCCGTGGGGACGCCACTTTAGCCACCCTGCGCAAGGCGCATCATGGCCGTGGCAATCGCAGGGGCGATTTCCTCAATCCCGATGCCCGACCAGCGCGCCTGACGCGACCAGGTCCGTCAACAGCGCCAGCGTTGCCTTGCCCGAGCAATCGAACGGATCAAGCCTCGCCCGCTTGAAGTACTTCAGCAAGAGCGACGGGTTGAGCTTGGTCATGTTGACCTGCGCCATCGTCCAGTTGCCGAACTGGCGCTCGTCGATTTCCTCGAAGACCAGCAAGCGCACCTGCTGGTGCCGCGCGTCGCGAACGATGGCGTTGAACAGGTCGCAGACTTCGTCACGCCCGCCTTCAAGCACCTGGATGAAAAGATCATCCGACACGCAGAGCAGCCCCGTGACCCCGATGTCCGGATTGTTGCGGCGGGACTGCGCAAGGATCGTATCGACGAACGCGCCCGTCAAGGGCTGGACGGGACGGCTGGCATACAGGCAGCGCACGAGCATGGCGACCTCAGGATCTGTGGTTCAAAAGGGCTAGGAACTCGCTTCGAAGGATATGATCCTTCAGGAACGAGCCTCGCATCACACTATTGACCATCATCGTTGCATCATCCTTTACCCCGCGCCAGTGCATGCAGAAATGATCCGCCTCCATGACAACCGCAAGGCCGTCCGGCCGGACCTTCTTCATCAGCACCTCAGCCATCTGGGTGATGGCTTCCTCCTGGATCTGAGGGCGCGACATGACCCACTCCGCCAGCCTGGAGTATTTGGATAAGCCGATCAGGTTCGAATGCTCGTTAGGCATGATACCGATCCACAAGCGCCCCATGATCGGACAGAAATGATGGCTGCAGGCACTCCGCACCTTGATGGGGCCGACCATCATCAACTCGTTGAGGGCCTCGGCATTTGGAAACTCGGTGATGGCAGGCGCCTCGACATAGCGGCCACGAAACACCTCGGTGAGATACATCTTGGCCACCCGGCGCGCCGTATCCTGCGTATTGTGGTCGCTCTCGGTATCAATCACCAGGCTCTCAAGCACGGCCTTGAACTTGCCCTCGACCTCTGCCTGCAATGCCTCCATCTCCCCCGGCTCGATGAACGCCGAGATGTTGTCGTTCGCATGAAAGCGCTTGCTTGCGCTCTGGATGCGCGCGCGTATGCGGGAAGAGACGCTCTCTTCGGAGGATCCATGTGCCGGCTTTTTGGTTGTGTCCATGTCTGCTCGATCTCTGTCTGATGCCACGGAACAAGCTGCCAGAGCCCTGTTGCAGCCTGGACATGAGAATGAACCGCAGCCGTGCCCACGTCAACGACGCAGCCTGCTGCAGCTGATGTCGCAAGACAAATCGCCATTACCATGCCCAGCTTCATCAACGCCTCGGCACAATGGCGAAAAGATAATTCAACAGGTACCGACCGCCCAAAAGCAAGCACGACGAGGCAATGACACCTCGCAGCGAAGCGCAAGCGGAGCCAGCCGATCAACATGCAGCCAGGCAACCGTCAATCCGGGGACAGAAACCCGCATGCTGACGCTCCGGCATCGAAGGAAGGTGTCCGTGACGAAACGCCGCGACAAACGTCCAGAGCCATGGAAAAGCCGTTCCACATATTATGCTGATAAATGACGCCAACAACGCAGACGAAGCAGCCAACTCACCGCAGCAGGATGACCTCTGCCCTGGCGCTGATCGGCTAACCATCTACTTCGACGGATCATGCCCGTTGTGCCGGCTCGAGATCGCGCACTACGCAGCACAATCGGGCGCAGAACACCTGGACTTCATCGATGTCTCCGTTCCCGGGCCGGAAACGGGTCCCAATCTCGCCCAAGCCACGGCGCTGGCACGTTTTCACGTTCGCCTCCCAGACGGGCGCCTCGTTTCCGGGGCTGCAGCATTCGCGCAAGTCTGGCAGCGCCTCGCAAGCTGGCGCCTCGCCGCTCGTGTGGCCCGACTTCCAGGAGCCATGGTGGTGATGGAGGCATTGTACCGGCTCTTTCTCCCTGTGCGGCCACGTTTGTCCAAGCTCGTAGGCTGGTGGCAACGGCAGCAATCGCCGCGTTGGCGGCGCCAGTGACACAGAGGAACAATCTTCCAAAGTGGCTGATCGCCGACCTGCGCACCGATCACGCGGGCGAGACAGGCGCCGTGGAAATTTATCGCGGCATCCTCGCTGTTACCCGCGACGAAGACCTGATCGCCTTCGCGCGACAACACATGCAAACCGAAAGTTCGCATCTGACAGAGATCTCGGCACTCTTGCCTCCGTCACAGCACTCGCGCCTGCTGCCAATCTGGAAGATTCTTGGCTGGCTGACGGGCGCAATTGCAGCCTTGTTGGGGAGAGACGCGACATTCACGACGATCGAAGCCGTGGAAACATTCGTCGATCGCCACTACCAGGCCCAGATCGAGCGCCTGCGGCACGAAAACAGCGAGCCCTCCATAATGAACCTGCTGGACCGCCTGCGCAGGGACGAAGTTGCACACCGCGACGACGCGATGCGCCACAGAACATCAAGACCCGGATGGTTCCTGAAAGTCTGGACGTGGCTCGTAGGTGCAGGCTCTCATCTGGCAGTACGCCTCGCGCGCATCATGTGATCGCTCTCACAGACAGGCCTGTAGCCGCCGTCACGACCAGTGCAGGAAGCAGCGCGCCGTCATTGCACACACCTTGCCAGCGCAGCGATCGCCCCTACCTTGAGCCTGCGAACAGGCAAGGAGAAATCAGATGCGCCTCGCACTCATGGCGGCTATCGCCACTGTCATCACATCAGGCCTCGCCGTGGCCCAGATACCCTCATTACCCAAGCCCGGATCACCGATCCCGCCGCCCCGGCCGCTCCCACCCGAACTGCGATGCACCGATCTGGCCATTACGGGCTGGAACGGCACGCGCTCCGTCAGTGGCACCCCTTTGGCCGAGAACGAAGTCGCCATTGCATTCGCAGTCTCGAACAATGGCCCGGCAGCCTACCGGGCGCCAGACGAGAACAAGCAATGGATCTCCCTGGTCATGACGACGCCTGGCGGGCCACGGAGCATCGGCATCAACGTTCTGCCTCCCTCGGGGTCTGGCGCAGTTGCATTGGCTGCCGGCGGCACGTGGCGTGGCGTGCTGCGCGCAACGCTTCCGCCTGGAGTAACGCGGACTGCCCATCCACCCGTCAGCCTCCAGCTGAACTATGCACCCGCCAGCGTCGGCTGGACACCACCATCCGACTGCAACCTGTCAAACAACACCGTCAGGGTCGTCTTGCGCTGATCGCGCATGAAGCACGGGCCAGGAGCCCGGGAGCGTATCCCGGGCCACCCAAAAATTGCAGGCTTGCCCCCGAGCGCCAACACTTATGCAACCGATTTCTTGCCAAGCGGTGACACGGCACTTGCGTCCATGCCAGCCATGCGCGAACCTGAAGCACGTGGCGCTCCGACCGTGGAAGGGCCAAGCTGCGACACGACAGGGGGACACAAATGAAGTGGTTATGGCTGGCATTGGCTGCGCTCGCGCTCATCGCACCGGCCGAGGCCGAACCCGCGCGCTACATGACCCCACCCGCCCCCATCGGCGACATTATTGACGCAAGCCCCACACCTTCCGTCAGCATCAGCCCGCAGGGAGATGTTCTCGCCATCATCGACCGTGCAGGCTTCCCCGACATCGCTGAAATGGCCGAGCCCGAGCTGCGCCTCGCTGGCCTGCGCATCAACCCGCGCAACAACGGCCCCGCCAACGGCCGCACGCAATGGCTGCGTGGCCTCAGCTTCAAGCCGGTAAACGGTGGGCCGACGAGGACGGTGAAACTGCCCAAGGGCCTCCGCTTCCTGACCCCCAAATGGTCACCCGACGGAAAACACGTCGCCATGATGGCTGACGCGCCGGCAGGCCTCGAACTGTGGAGCGTCAACGTTGCAACCGCAACCGCACGACGCCTGACCGGGCCCATTCTGAACGCAGCCTTTGGCGCAACCTATGCCTGGCGTCCGGACAGCGCGGGCCTCATGGCACTTGTGGTTCCGGCCAATCGCGGCGCGGCACCATCGACGACATCGGCACCCGCAGGCCCGGCCATCCAGGAAAACTTGGGCCGCACAGCGCCTGTACGCACCTACCAGGATCTCCTGAAAAACGCGCGGGATGAGGCACTCTTCGCCCACTACTTTACAAGCCAGATCGCCATAATCGGCCTTGATGGCAAGACCGTCAGGCGTGTCGGCAAGCCCGCCATCATCGCAGCCGCGGACTTGTCACCCAACGGCCGGTACATTCTCCAGAGGCACCTGCAACGCCCCTTCAGCTATGCTGTCCCCGCAAGCCTGTTCGCTGCGCGCACCGTAGTAACAGACCTCGACGGCAGGACGATTCACGTTGTCGCGGACCTTCCCGTCCTGGACAACATCCCGACACCCTTCGACGCCACCCACGAAGGCCCGCGCTCGATCCAGTGGCGCGCCGACGCCGACGCGATGCTGGCCTGGGTCGAGGCGCAAGATGGCGGCGACAACAAGCGCGAGGCAGCCATTCGCGACACGGTCTTTACCCTTGACGCCCCATTCACCGGCGCGAAGACACGCCTGATCGACCTGCCCCATCGCCTGAGCGCAATCGCCTGGGGCCGCAACGATGCAGCCATCGTCTACGCACGCTGGTGGCAGACGCGCACCGAAACACGTTATCTCGTCAACCCGTCCAACCCTGCATCACAGCGCCAGCTCGTCCAGCGCAACTATCAGGACCGCTACAACGATCCGGGCAGGCCTTTGCTCAAGACTGACAAACGCGGTCGCTCCGTCCTGCAGTTCACGCCAGACGGCAACGCCCTCCTCGTCGAGGGTGACGGCGCGCGCCGCGAAGGCATGTTCCCCTTCCTCGATCGTATGGACCTCGCCACAGGCAGCGCGACGCGCCTCTGGCAGGCGCAAGGCCCGGGCTACGAATCCATTGCAGGGATCCTCGACGACAACGGCACGATGCTGCTCACCAGCCGACAGTCGCCAACGCAGCCGCCCAACATCTATCTGCGCAGGACCCAAGGCGGCGACCCTGTCCCTCTGACGGCATTCGCCGACCCTGCCCCGCAATTTGCCGGCGTCACGAAGAAGACGCTCACGTATCGGCGCAAGGACGGCGTGGCGCTCAGCGGCACGCTCTATCTGCCCGCAGGCTACGACCCCGCGCGCGACGGTCGACTGCCGGTCTTGATGTGGGCCTACCCGGCAGAGTTCACGGACCCGGACGTCGCAGGCCAGGTCGTCGACCAGGCAAGCCGCTTTGTGCGCCCCAACGGCAGCAGCCATCTCTTTGCATTGACCCAGGGCTACGCCGTATTCGACGACCCGAAAATGCCGATCGTGGGGGACAAGGGCACCGAGGCCAACGATACCTACGTGGAACAGCTGGTCATGAATGCAGAGGCCGCAGTTGAAGCCGTCGTGGCCGAAGGGATCGCCGACCGCGACCGCATCGCCGTAGGAGGACACTCCTATGGCGCCTTCATGACGGCCAACCTTTTGGCTCACACCGACCTGTTCCGCGCAGGCATCGCTCGGTCCGGCGCCTACAATCGGACACTGACACCCTTCGGCTTCCAGGCCGAACAGCGCACCTATTGGGAAGCGCCCGAGACCTACACGCGCATGAGCCCCTTCACCTTTGCCGACAGGATCAGGGAACCCATCCTCCTGCTCCATGGCGAAAACGACGCCAACTCGGGCACATTCCCCATCCAGAGCGACCGCTTCTTCGCCGCATTGAAGGGACATGGTGCAACGGTGCGCTTGGCCGTATTGCCGCTCGAGGACCACGGTTATCGCGCCCGCGAATCCGTCCTTCACACCCAATGGGAGATGATCCGCTGGCTGGACACATACGTGAAACCGCCAGGTCAGACCGCACAGCGCTGAACCGACGCAAAGGGGTTAGCGCGACCACCCGCCATCGCGCTTGCCCCAGAGGCGCGCCTCGTGTATTTCACTCGCCTTCCATGCCGCTGTCCCCATCGTCTAGCGGTCAGGACGTCGCCCTCTCACGGCGAAAACCGGGGTTCGATTCCCCGTGGGGACGCCAATCCAAACCTCCAAAATGTTTGTTATGGCGCGGAACAGCGATTTCGCGCGCAACAATGTGCGACAATTTGTTCTATTTTTGTTTTCGGCGATTTCGGCGATGTTCGGCGCTGTTGATCGATAGCGTCGGAATCTGCCCAGAGGCACGCCGCCGCATCCCACCCCCGCTGAACACACAAGCTGAATGCACAGAGCGCCGACCAGCCGGCAACGCGATCATGCGCACAAACCATCGATAGCTCGACTGGAAAATCGAAATGTTCAGGAGAAAGTTGGTGGAGCTAAGCGGGATCGAACCGCTGACCTCTTGAATGCCATTCAAGCGCTCTCCCAGCTGAGCTATAGCCCCATCCGTACTGGTCCCGCCTGGGAAGCGGGACCGGTTATATACAAATGATCCTGTCCGACCGCAATGCGCAAAGGAGCAGGACCATTCGCCAGTTTACTCTTTATCCAGGTCGCCCTTGTCGATGATGTCACCCACATCATCCTCGTCATCGACGCTCTCGATGAGGGTGTCGTCCTCCTCGTCGTCCCCGTCCTCGTCATCCTCGATTTCCTCGAGGTCGACTTCATCGCCGACAACTTCCGGCTTGTCATCCGCGTCCTCGGCGTCTTCGTCCTCGACGAGGTCCGGATCGGCAATCGCCTCGTCATCGAGCGCGACTTCCTTGATTTCCTCCTCGGCCTCCTCATCCTCGTCGGAGGCCTCGGCGCCCTCGGCTTCCTCGGTGTCGTCGACGTCGTCACGCACCTCCTTGGCCCGAACGGCACCCTCGTCGGCATCCCGCAACAGCGAACCCGTCGCGCGCGGCCGGCGCATCTTCACGATGGCCTCGGCCGTGAAACTGAAGGCGCATTTAGGGCACACGATCGGCTTCTTGCTGAGATCGTAAAATTTGGCAGCGCAACTTGGGCAAATGCGCTTGGTTCCAATATCCGGAGCAGCCACCGCTTGGATTTCCTGGAGTTTGAGGGGGTAATTGAGGGGCGTCCCATTGCCATGAAGCGGGCCACCTGTCAAAGAGAAGTTGAAGCACGATTGCCCAGTCACACCCCTGATCCAAGACGTCGCACCTTGAGCGCCAACGCCAATCCACAGCCACTGGCCGCCTGCAAATCCTCGGGTCTGGCCGGAAACCCGCAGATTCCTGGCGACAAGTCGATCTCCCACCGCGCTCTGATCCTGGGCGCACTCGCCATTGGGGAAACAACGGTCGAGGGACTGCTCGAAGCCGGGGATGTGCTCAACACGGCCTCCGTGCTTGGGGAGCTCGGGGCATCCCTGGCCAGGCGGCCCGACGGCGCATGGACCATCCAGGGTGTCGGTGTCGGCGGATTCGCCGAGCCCAGCAGCGTTCTCGACCACGGCAACTCGGGAACCGGCGTTCGCCTGATGATGGGCGCAGTCGCCACCAGCCCCATCACCGCAACGTTTTCAGGCGACGCCTCGTTGTGCAGGCGACCGATGGGGCGGGTGCTTGACCCGCTGTCTCGCTTCGGCGCCGTCGCGACCGGGCGCAAGGGCGGATTGCTGCCGCTCACGCTCGCAGGCGCGAGCGATCCGCTGCCCATCACCTACACCCTGCCCGTCCCGTCGGCGCAGGTGAAATCGGCGATATTGCTGGCCGGACTGAATGCGCAAGGCCGCACGACAGTCATCGAGGCCGAGGCCACGCGCGACCACACCGAGCGCATGCTGCGCCACTTTGGCGCGGACGTGGCCGTCGAGGACGCAGGCGCAGAGGGCCGCGCCATCGCCCTCACCGGCTATCCCGCTCTGACAGGAACAAGGGTCGTGGTCCCGCCGGACCCATCGTCGGCAGCATTCCCCTTGGTCGCTGCCCTGCTCGTGCCAGGCTCGCAGGTCACTCTGTCGCGCGTCATGCTGAACCCGACACGTGCAGGCCTGCTCACGGTCCTGCACGAAATGGGCGCCAGCATCTCCATCTCGAACCAGCGTCTGGAAAGCGGCGAGACGGTCGCCGACATCGCGGTGCGGGCAAGCATCCTCAAGCCTGTTGAGACTGACCCGGCGCTGGCTGCCTCCATGATCGACGAATTCCCCATTCTCGCGATAGCCGCCGCCTTCGCCGAAGGCACGACGCGCATGAACGGGCTGGCCGAACTTCGGGTCAAGGAAAGCGATCGCCTCGCAGCCGTTGCGGCGGGCCTGGGCGAAATCGGCATCACATGCCGGATGGGACAAGACTGGCTCGAGGTCGATGGCAAGGGCCCGGACGGCGTGCCCGGCGGCGGCTGGGTGCAGACCCATATGGATCACCGCATCGCAATGTCGTTCCTGGTGGCAGGTCTAGCCGCGCGAACCGACGTGGCCGTCGACGACACCACTTTCATCGCGACCAGCTTCCCGAGCTTCATTCCGATGATGACGGCTCTCGGCGCCACCTTCCGGAACACGGCAAGATGATTGGCACCCCTGTCGTGGCGATTGATGGCCCTGCAGCCTCCGGCAAGGGCACCGTCGCACGCAGGCTGGCGGCAACGCTCGGCTTTGCGCATTTGGACACGGGCCTTCTCTACCGAGCGGTGGGCCTTGCCGTCATCGAAGCTGGTGGTAACCCCTCAGACGCTGCTGCAGCAACCCGGGCAGCCAAAGCCCTGAACCTAGCCCGCCTCGAGGACCCAGCCCTGCGCGGCGACGTCGCGGGTTCGGCCGCATCGAAAGTGGCGGCTGTGCCAGCGGTCCGCGAGGCGCTTCATGCGTTCCAACGCAATTTCGCCAAGTCACCACCAGGCGGCCGGGGCGCCGTCCTCGACGGTCGCGACATCGCCACAGTGATCTGCCCGGACGCCGACGTGAAGCTATTCATCACGGCAACCCCGGAAATCCGGGCCCGCCGGCGCTATCTCGAGCTCGCCAGCCAAGGATCAGCCTGGACCGAGCGCGAGGTCCTCGCCGACATCCGCACCCGGGACGAACGTGACATGAGCCGACCTGTCGCACCCCTGGCTCAGAGCGCGGACGCGCACTTGCTGGACACGAGCGATCTGGATATAGAGACGGCCGTTGGCCGGGCGCTTTCGATCGTCCGGGCAGCACTCGGCACTTGAGCAGTGCGCGCGCCTTGGGACCCCGGGGTCCCTGACGCGCTTTTTTTGTTCTTTGAAACCGGGTCCTGAGGCGCGCCTCCACAAACGGAAGACGCCAAAGACCAAGTCCGCCGGTACCGGCCGGTAGGCATGCGCCTGTAGTTGGAGACTCCCATATGGCACGCCCTGGTTCGCGCACTGCGCAACAGGAATCCTACAATCCCTCGAAGGAAGATTTCGCAGCCCTCCTCGAGGAAAGCTTCGAAACGCATGGCCTTCAGGAAGGCAACGTCGTTTCCGGCCGCGTGATCGGCATTGAAAAGGAATACGCGATCATCGACGTCGGTCTGAAGACCGAAGGCAAGATCGCACTCAAAGAATTCGCACTCGCCGGACAGGCACCGAGCATCAAGGTCGGTGACACGGTGGAAGTGTTCCTCGACCGCGTCGAGAACGCGATGGGTGAAGCCATCCTCTCGCGCGACAAGGCCCGCCGCGAGGAATCCTGGACGCGCCTTGAGCGCGCCTACGAAGACAAGCAGCGCGTCACCGGCGTCATCTTCGGACGCGTCAAGGGCGGCTTCACCGTCGACCTCGACGGCGCCGTGGCCTTCCTTCCCGGCAGCCAGGTCGACATCCGCCCCGTGCGCGATGCCGGCCCGCTGATGAACAAGGTCGAGCCCTTCCACATCCTCAAGATGGACAAGCGGCGCGGCAACATCGTTGTCTCGCGCCGAGCCGTTCTCGAGGAAAGCCGCGCCGAGCAGCGCAACGAACTCGTCGCCAACCTCCGCGAAGGCCAGGTCATCGACGGCGTCGTCAAGAACATCACCGACTATGGCGCCTTCGTGGACCTCGGTGGCGTCGACGGCCTGCTGCACGTGACCGACATCGCATGGCGTCGCGTCAATCACCCCAGCGAGGTGCTCTCGATAGGCCAGACCGTGAAGGTCCAGGTCGTGAAGGTGAACCCCGAAACCCAGCGCATCAGCCTAGGCATGAAGCAGCTCGAGGCCGATCCGTGGGAGGGCGTTGCCCAGAAATACCCGGTCAACGGCAAGTTCCGCGGCCGCGTCACCAACATCACCGACTACGGCGCCTTCGTCGAGCTCGAGCCGGGCGTCGAGGGTCTGGTGCACGTCTCGGAAATGTCCTGGGTCAAGAAGAACGTCCACCCGGGCAAGATCGTCTCGACCAGCCAGGAAGTCGAAGTCATGGTGCTCGAGGTGGATGCCACCAAGCGCCGCATCAGCCTCGGCCTGAAGCAGACCATGGACAATCCGTGGCATGCCTTCTCCGACCGTCACCCGGTCGGCACCCAGATCGAGGGCGAGATCCGGAACATCACCGAATTCGGTCTGTTCATCGGTCTCGATGGCGACATCGACGGCATGGCACACCTCTCCGATCTCGACTGGAACGAGCCGGGCGAGGAAGCCATCAAGAAGTACAAGAAGGGCGACAGCGTGAAAGCCGTCGTTCTCGATGTGGACGTCGAGAAGGAACGCATCGCACTCGGCATCAAGCAGGTCTCTGGCGATCCGATGGAAAGCCTCGGCCCTGTGAAGAAGGGCGACATCGTGACCTGCTCGGTCATCGATGTGACCGACAGCGGCATCGAAGTGGCCGTGGGCGACCTCAAGTCGTTCATCCGCAAGAACGAGCTGTCGCGTGATCGCGCCGAACAGCGCCCCGAGCGCTTTGCGGTCGGTGACAAGATCGACGTCCGGGTAACCAACGTCGACAAGGCCGCTCGCAAGATCAGCCTGTCGATCAAGGCCCGCGAAATCGCCGAAGAAAAAGAAGCCGTCGCCCAATACGGCTCCTCCGACTCTGGCGCCTCGCTCGGCGACATTCTCGGCGCAGCCCTGCGCAAGAAGGCCGAAAAGACGGACGAATAGTTCGTCCATCGCATCTGCAGCATCCAATGAAGGGGTAGCGAAAGCTGCCCCTTTTTTGCGTCCGAAGGGGAAAAACACTTGTTTCGTAACAACTTGGCAGCCGGCGCGCTTGACGGGTCGCCAAACCCTTGGGAGACTCCAGTTATACGACCGCGGACGCACCCCAAGGGGAGATAACCTCAACGATGATCAAGTCGGAACTGGTGCAGAAACTCGCCGAGCAGAACCCGCATCTGTTCCAGAGGGACATCGAAAAGATCGTTGCAACCATCTTCGGTGAGATTGCAAAGGCACTTTCTACGGGCGACCGGGTCGAGCTTCGGGGCTTTGGCGCGTTCTCGGTGAAGTCCCGCCCGGCCCGCACAGGCCGCAATCCGCGCACCGGACAAACCGTCTCTGTCGCAGCAAAACACGTTCCCTTCTTCAAAACCGGAAAGGAACTGCGCGACCGACTGAACAAGCACAAGCCGGACGACAGCACCAGCGAGTAACGCCGGCGCACGCCCCCTTCGCCAGCGCCAACCTTTGCAGGAACCTGACATGACCAGCCTGTTCCGGACTTGTCTCTTCTGGACGCTCGCAATCGTGGTGGCAGCCCTCGCCGTCGCCAACCGCAACCCCTCTCGCCTGTCCTTCGACCCCTTCAGCCCCGAGAGCCCTGCGATCGCAATTGACCTGCCGCTGTTCTGGATCATCCTGGGATCGGCACTGGTGGGCTTGCTGCTTGGCGGCTGGTCATCCTGGCTGGCACAGGCCCCCTTGCGCCGCAGCCTGCGCGAAAGCGAGGAACGGATCCGACGGCTGGAACGCGAGCTGGAGGCAGCTCAGGCAATCATTGTGCGTCCTGCTGATGAAGCGAGAACAGCCATGACACGCCGCTGACGGTCACAGCCTTGCTTCGCATGCCATCGGCTCCGTATAAGCCATGTCATGACCCCAGCCTTGGCATGCCCCGTCTATTGCGCCCTCGACACCACCGACCTTGACAAGGCGATGGCCCTCGCCACCGCAATCAAGCCATGGGTCGGCGGCATCAAGGTTGGTCTCGAATTCTTCAACGCCAACGGCCCTCAAGGCGTGGCGCAACTTGCACGCCTCGGTTTGCCGGTGTTTGCGGACCTGAAGATGCACGACATTCCCAACACGGTGGCAGGCGGGATCCGCGCGGTGCTGCCCCTCGGCGTTGCCATCGTCAACGTGCATGCAGCCGGCGGCCGCGCCATGATGAAGGCTGCGGCAGACGCAGCCGCAGCAGCGGGTCCCAAACGCCCCAAGGTCATTGCCGTCACTGTGCTGACCAGCATGGACACGAACGACCTGAACGAGACAGGTGTTCAAGGCGCACCAGCCGATCAGGTCATCCGCCTCGCCGAACTGGCGCGGGACTCTGGCCTTGATGGCGTTGTCTGCAGTGCCCACGAGATCGCGCCCCTGCGCAAGGCGCTCGGGTCTGACTTTACGCTTGTGGTGCCAGGGATACGCCCGGCCGGTGCCGACACCGGCGACCAGAAGCGCATCATGACGCCTGCGCAAGCCATCCGGCAGGGCGCCGACTGGCTGGTCATAGGGCGTCCCATAACAGGTGCCGCCGACCCGGCTTCCGCAGCACGCGCCATTCACGACGACGTATTGCGCGCATCCGCATGAAGAACGCGATCAAGATCTGCGGCGTGACAACGACCGAGACCTTCGACCGCGCATTGAAGGCCGGAGCCACGCATGCTGGATTTGTCTTCTTTGCCAGAAGTCCGCGCGCAATCGCACCGCTGGATGCTGCCGCCATAGCTGCACGCAGCACCGCCGTCACAGCCGTCGCCCTGACAGTCGACGCCAGCGATGCCGAGCTCGACTTGATCCTGTCGCAGTTCCGCCCAGGCCTTCTTCAGATGCACGGACACGAGACACCCGCGCGCGTGCATGAAGTCAGGCAGAGGCTCGCAATACCCGTCATGAAAGCGATAGCAGTGGCAGGGCCTGCCGACCTCATGACCGCCCGCGACCACGAGACAACAGCAGATGCCCTGCTCTTCGATGCCGCCCCGAGGGATCTGCCTGGCGGCAACGGTGTCACCTTCGACTGGTCGCTGCTGGCGGGGACCACCTGGCACAAGCCCTGGCTGCTGTCAGGCGGCCTCACGCCTGAAAATGTGGCAGATGCGATTTACCAAACGCGTCCAAGCGGCGTTGACGTATCGTCAGGTGTCGAACGGACCCGGGGTGTGAAGGACAACGCGCAGGTCGAGGCATTTATCACAAGCGCAAGAACCGCTTTCGGTGCTATCGCTCAAGTGTAACTTCGGCAGCACGCATGAACACGACACCACGCCCAAACTCATTCAGGACCGGACCAGACGAAACCGGACACTTCGGAATTTTCGGCGGACGCTATGTCGCCGAAACACTGATGCCGCTCATCCTCAGCCTCGAGAAAGCCTACACGGCTGCAAAAGCCGACGCATCTTTCCAGGCCGAGCTCGATGATTTCCTCGAGCACTATGTCGGACGCCCTTCGCCGCTGTATTTCGCCGAGCGCCTGACCGCCCATTGGGGCGGGCCGAAGATCTGGTTCAAGCGCGACGAGCTGAACCATACGGGCGCCCACAAGATCAACAACTGCATGGGCCAGATCCTGCTGGCCCGCCGCATGGGCAAGAAGCGCATCATCGCCGAGACAGGCGCCGGCCAGCATGGCGTTGCAACCGCAACCGTCGCCGCGCGCTTCGGCCTGCCTTGCGTCGTCTACATGGGCGAGGAAGACATGAAGCGGCAGATGCCGAACGTGTTCCGCATGCGCCTGCTCGGCGCCGAGGTCGTGCCCGTCACGTCAGGCTCCAAGACCCTGAAGGACGCCATGAATGAGGCGCTCCGCGACTGGGTCGCCAATGTCGAAAACACCTTCTACATCATCGGCACCGTCGCGGGTCCCCATCCCTACCCGGCGATGGTCCGCGACTTCCAGTCGGTCATCGGTCGGGAAGCCCGCGCCCAGATGCTGAAGGCGGAAGGTCGCCTCCCGGACGCCGCGGTGGCCTGCATCGGCGGCGGCTCCAACGCGATGGGACTTTTCTATCCCTTCCTCGACGATGCGAGCGTCGCGCTCTACGGCGTCGAGGCCGCAGGCCTTGGCATTGAAACGGGCAAGCACGCCGCCTCGCTGGCAGGCGGACGCCCGGGCGTCCTGCACGGCAACCGCACATACCTGCTGCAGGATGACGATGGTCAGATCATCGAGGCCCACTCGATCTCTGCCGGCCTCGACTATCCCGGCATCGGTCCGGAGCATTCCTGGCTGCACGAGATCAAGCGCGTGGAATACGTCGCGGCCACCGACCAGGAGGCGCTGGACGCCTTCCAGCTCTGCGCCCGCACCGAGGGCATCATCCCGGCGCTGGAGC
>CAZABH010000001.1:155118-270098 GCA_964483585.1 uncultured Flavobacteriaceae bacterium | reverse complement strand
GCGATTCCTCGCCGAGCGAGCGGGATGCCCTGTTCGCCTGGAGTGCCATCCATGGCGCTGCCGCTCTCAGCCTCAGCGGAATTGCCACGATGCCGCCGCAAGACCTCGCGCGAGATGTTGCGTTGCGGGTCATCGCTGCGCTCAGGTCTCCGTATTCCTGACCGCGACCGCGGGCCGGGCAACGGGGGAATGCCTTCGGAGCTTATGCGCGGTGATGACGATTTGGTTTGTTGTGGCATGATGTGTGTCGCAAGCGGGAGATGTGAACATGGATCGGCGGCAATTCATTGTTGGCGTGGCGGGGTTGGTGGCGAGTTCGGTGGCCGAGGCCGGGCCGCGGGGTGTGCGGCGGGTGCGGCGCGAGAAGCTGAAGCTCGGGATTCTGGGAGTTGGCATGCGGGGACAGGTTCACCTGGCAGAACTGCTCAGGCGCGATGATGTTGCCATCACGGCGATCTGCGACATCGATCCGTTCATGATCGAGCGGGCGCTGGCGCAGGTCGACAAAGCGGGGCAGCCGAAACCTGCGGTCTACACGGGTAGCCCGGATGCCTGGCAGGAGATGCTGGCGAAGGCAGGGCTTGATGCGGTGTTCATCGTGACACCTTGGGAACTGCATGCGCCGCAGGCGATCGGTGCCATGCGCGCGAAGGTCGCGGTCGCGTGCGAGGTGGTGGCGGGCATCACGCTGGAAGATCACTGGGTGGTGCTGCGGGCGCAGGCCGAGACGGGCACGCCATACATGCTGCTCGAGAATGTGTGCTATCGGCGCGATGTGATGGCGGTGCTGAACATGGCGCGGCAGGGGCTGTTCGGCGAGATCGTGCATCTGGAAGGCGGATACCAGCACGACCTGCGTGCGGTGAAGTTCAATGCCGGCATCCCGGGCGAGGCCTATGGCGGGGGTGTCGAGTTCGGCGAGAAGGGCTGGTCGGAGGCGCGCTGGCGCACACAGCATTCGGTCGATCGCAATGGCGACCTCTATCCCAGCCACGGCATCGGGCCGTGCGCCATGCAGGCAAACATCCATCGCGGCAACCGGTTCCTGCGCCTGACGAGCCATGCCAGCAAGGCGCGCGGGCTCAACGCCTATCTGGCGCGCGAGGCGCCGGGCCATCCGAACGCTGAGACCCGCTTCCGGCTGGGTGACGTGGTGCAGACGCAGATCACCTGCGCGAATGGCGAGACGATCCTTCTGTCGCACGATACGTCCCTGCCCCGCCCCTACTCGCTTGGCTTCCGCGTGCAGGGGACCCAGGGGATCTGGATGGACGTGAATGATTCAATCTACATCGAAGGCCAGTCGCCCACCCCGCATCGGTGGGAGCCCGACAAGACGTGGCTCGAACGATATGACCATCCGCTCTGGAAGAAATACGCGCCAAAGGCTGAGGGCGCCGGGCATGGCGGGATGGATTTCTTTGTCGTGCATGCGTTTGTCGAGGCGCTGAAGCGCGGCGAACCGATGCCGATCGATATCTACGATGCGGTCGCTTGGAGTGCGATCACGCCGCTTTCGGAACTGTCGATTGCGGAGGGCAACCGCACCGTCGACTTTCCGGATTTCACAAACGGGGCATGGCAGCGGCGCAAGCCGATCTTTGCGCTTGATGACAGGTACTAGGATCTGCGGCAGAATGCAGGCATCCCTTTCGACAAGGATCTCCCTCATGACCCCTTCCGCCTTGATGCCCGCCACGCGGCTTGCCGGTGCAATGACGATGTTGCTGCTTGCTGGTGGCATTTTCCTGGCGCCGATTTCCCCGGCTGAAGCCAATCCGGTGTTCGTGCCGAAAGCGACGGAACGCTGCGTCGCCAAGGCGACGGCTGCCTCGAAGACGAAGTCCGGGCATGCGGTGCTGGATTGCGTCGGCCTTTCGGCGCAGGCCTGCATGAACACGCCCGGCGGGGACACGACCGTCGGGATGATGGATTGCCTCAAGGGCGAACTGGATTATTGGGACGCCAAGCTCAATGCCGCCTATTCGAAGCGCCGTGCCGAGGCCAAGGCGGAAGACGCCGAGATGAAGCGCATCGGCGCCAGCAGCACGAAGCTCGAAGAAAGCCTGCGTAAGATGCAGCTTGCCTGGATTGCGTACCGGGACGCGGCTTGCCTTCATGAGCAGGCAAAGTGGCAAGGCGGCACGGGCGGTGGCCCTGCGACCATGGCGTGCCACATGAACGAAACGGCGCGCCAGGCGCTCAAGCTTGATGGATGGTGGCCACA
The DNA here is from genome assembly GCA_964483585.1 of uncultured Flavobacteriaceae bacterium. Lineage (GTDB taxonomy): Bacteria > Pseudomonadota > Alphaproteobacteria > Micropepsales > Micropepsaceae > SZUA-430. The sequence goes on along the minus strand of CAZABH010000001.1, from coordinate 267,871 downwards.
ATAGTCACCTTCGTACCTGAGCCACCACCCCTTCTGATTGCACCACATCACCTGGAGATCACGCCATGCGCATCACCACTCTGACTGCGGCCGCCCTTTTTCTGGCTTCCTCGGTGGCCTCGGCCGAGCCCTACAAGTTCGATCCGACACACACGCAAGTTCGCTTCGACTGGATCCACACGGCGGGCGTCACGCTGTCGGGGTTCTTCACGAAGCATGATGGAACGATCGACCTGAACTTCGCCGACCCGGTGAAGAGCAGCGTCGATGTCACGCTGGACGTTTCGGGGCTTTGGACGGGCGTGCCGAAATTCGACGATCACCTGAAGAATGCGGATTTCTTCGACGCGACGAAGTTCCCGACGATCACCTTCAAGTCGACGAAGGCCGTCAAGACAAGCGCGACCACGGGCAAGCTCTCGGGCAATCTTACCGTCAAGGGCGTGACCAAGCCCATCACGTTCGACGTGGTGGCGACATCGAAGTTCGAGAAGGTGCAGCGGCTGGGCTTCATGGCGACGGCCAAGGTGAAGCGCAGTGACCTGGGGCTTGGGCTCTATGCGCCGGCGGTGCCCGAGGAGGTCACGATCGTGATCGCCACGGAGGTGCTGGCGCCAGAGGGTGGCAAGAAGTAGCGGGCTCCTTGCCCGGCGGCTGCGCGAGAGGGTGGCGTCGGTCCCTCCGCGCGCGCCAGCTTCAGCGCTGCAATTCGAGAATATCGAGGCTGGACTCAAAGGCGGGCTTGGGGAACTCGATGCGCAGGCGGTTGGCCGCCGGCCTTTCGACGACGCCGAGCTGGTTGCGCTCGGCTTGCGTTCCATATGCCATCGCGGGCTCGAGGCTTGTGTGCATGGCGCCGAGATAGACCAGCCTCTCATCGCTCACGGTGTAGAAGCGACCGGTTGTTCGCTGTGAACCGCTCACCTTTTCCAGGCGCCAGCCGGCACCATCGTCGCTCACCCGGCACGTGAACCAACCGTAGACGACCAGCGGCAACGCGCCCCCGAGCTTGATGGTGCGGCAGCGCCACGTGCCCGTCATGTCGAAGCCGTCCCCGAATGACAGCGCCTGGCCTGACAGGGCCGCATCCAGCGCGGCGAGGTCCTCGCTCGCGCCACCATTGCGTGCCTCGGCCAATGCGGCGGTGCGGGTGTTGTCGTAATCGTCGAGGCGCTGCTGGTCCTGCGGCGTGATCAGCTTCTGCAGCGCGCCGTCCGCCATGGCAGGGGCTGCAACAGAAGCGGTGAGCAAGACTATCGTTGTGAACAGGCGCATGAGACGTCCCCTACCCAGTTCCGGGCGAGTTGAAGGCGTAAAGATCCTGCCGGCGACTTGGTGCCGGCGACGCAGTGCATATCCTAGAATGATGTCATGGAAATGCCAGTTGCCGTGATGCGATAACGCCCCCGGGATGGATCCGCGGGGGCGTCACGTTTGCTGGCGTCGGCGCTAACGCTGTGTGGCGAGCGCGTCCTTCAGGCCGGGTACGAATTCGGCGCCGTGGGGCACCTTGATGCTCGCGCCGCGGAAGTCGTTGCCCACGGGCTCGAAGCGGCCACCGAGACACTGCGAGAGGAAGGCCTCCGACACGGCATAGAACGACGTGCGGTTCATGGGCCGTGCGAAGCCGTGACCTTCATCCGGATAGAGGACATAGGTCACCGGGATGTTACGGGCCTGCATGGCGCCCACGATCTGGTCGGCCTCGGCCTGCTTCACGCGCGGGTCGTTCGCGCCCTGCCCGATCAGCAAGGGCTTTGCGATGTTCTGCACGTAGGTCAGTGGCGAGCGTTCCTTGAGGAGCGCGCGCCCTTCCGGCGTGCGCGGGTCGCCGACGCGGCGGAACATCTGCTCCTTGAATGACTCCCAATAGGGCGGGATCGACTCGAGCAGCGTGTTGAGGTTCGACGGGGCGACAATGGCGACGCCGCAGGCGAAGCGGTCGGGCGTGTTGGTCGCGCCCCAAAGCGTTGCGTAGCCACCATAGGAGCCACCATAGATGGCGACCTTGTCGGCCTTGGCGATGCCCTGCTTGATGGCCCAATCAACGCCGTCGATAAGGTCATCGTGCATCTTGCGACCCCATTGCTTATCACCGGCGTTGATGAAGTTCTTGCCGAAGCCCGTCGAACCGCGGAAGTTGACCTGAAGCGAGGCGTAGCCGCGGTTCGACAGCCACACACTCTCGGGATCGTAGCCGTAACCATCGCGCGCCCAAGGACCACCGTGCACGTTGAGCACGAGCGGTACAGGCTGTTCGGGCCTGCAGTCGCCGTTGGTGTCGCTGCCGGCGGGCAGTGTCAGGTATGAGACCAGCGTCAGACCATCGCGCGACTTGATCTCGACGGGGCAGACCTCGGGCAGCGGCGCGCCTGAAAGCGCGGGTCTGCCAACATAGAGTTCGGTCAAGGTCTTCGCCTTGCGGTCGTAGACAAGCGCGCGGCTTGGAGCCGTCACAGGATCGTGCCCGATGATCCATACATTGTTATCGCGCGTCTGGCTTTGCACGCCCCACTGGCCTTTCAGCGAGCGGTTCAGGAACTCGATGTCGGACCTGATCGACGGATCGATGGCACGCCAGTCGCTCTTCAGGTAGTCGACAGCATACGCCATGATGCGTCCCGTTTCCGGATCGCCGATACTGGCGCCCACATCAGCGCGCGCGTCCTCTGCCACGACACGACGCTGGCCGCTTGCCAGGTCGATCGCGACGAGGGCGGCCGTGTTGCGGCCGCGGGTCTCGGTCCAGTACATCGTCTTGCCATCGGACGTGAGCCCGGCCGGTCCGGTGCCGGACTCGTCCTCGAACCCGATCTTGTCGAAGGGACTTGTCTTGCCATTCTCGTATTTCAGGACCTCCTGGCCACCATCGGGTGTGGCACGCACGGCATAGCGGATGACCAGATCCTCATCCGCAATAAAGCCTGCGAACCTTTCGGTGTTGTCGAAGAGCTTTGTGAGGCTGCCGGTCCTGATGTTGAGCAGCCACGGGTCGTGGAAGGCCTGATCGCGGTTATTGATGCCAACCAGGAGTTCGTCCGGACGCTTCCATGATGACGCATAAACGAGCGCGCGAACGCCCTTGAATTCGGTGAGTGTGCGCTCCTTGCCGGTCTCCACGTTCACGGCATAGAGCAGGAAATTCTCGTCGCCACCCTTGTCCTGGCTGTAAATGATGTCCTGCCCGTTCGCTGCCCAATAGTAGATCCGCAGCGGGCGAACGCGCTCATTCGTCAGCGGGCGTGCACTCGACAAGGCCTTGCCGCGTTCGACGACCCAGACATTCATCACGCCGTCGCGCGGAGCGAGGAATGACAGCCACTTACCGTCGGGGCTGACCTGCGCCCCGGAGCGCTCGGGGTTTCCGAAGATCGCGCTGCGGGGGATCAGGTCGTTTCCAGCGGATGCAGGGGTCAACGCTGTCGTGGACAAGGCCGCGCCGGCAGCAAGCGTGGCAAGGACGGTCCATGCCGTCAGCTTGATCGTGTTCATAGGGACATTCTTCCTCTGGTTCGATTTGGGTCACTGGCGCGCTCGCGTTGCACCGCGACAAGCTTGCACGCGAAGGGCAACCCACTGCCATCAGCCTAGAATAGTCCGCTGCATGTTGGGGAGTAGCTACAGCCAGTGACGCAGTTCTTGTGTGCTAACATTTTTGTGAATGGTGACGCTTTGCACGACTTCAACATGCTCGCCTGTCGATCTTTCTGTCGCGCTGTCAGGAAAAGACGCCCGTCGCCTGCAGAATAACCAGACTGCCAATCAGCAGGAACAAGCCGGCGGCGATGCGGCGAACCGTGTCCAGGGGGATGCGCTTCAGGAGTTCGTGGCCCAGGAAAACGGCTGGCACGTTGGCGATCATCATGCCCAGAGTGGTGGCGATGGTCACGACGAACGCGTCCTTGAACTGGCTTCCCAGCGCGATCGTGGCCACCTGTGTCTTGTCGCCCATCTCGATCAGGAAGAAGGCCATGAGGGTTGTCATGAAGGCACCGTAACCATCGGTGGCCCTGGTCCCCTCGCCGTCCTCGATGCTGTCGGGGACGAGGGTCCAGGCCGCCATGGCAATGAACGAAACACCGATTGCGATCTGGAACCATTGGCCTTCCAGGAGGGCTGCCGCTTGAGCGCCCAGAAGGGCGGCGAGGAAGTGGTTGGCCATCGTCGCTGCAAATATTCCAGCGATGATGGGCAGGGGCTTGCCGAAGCGCGTCGCGAGAAGGATCGCGAGGAGCTGTGTCTTGTCGCCGATCTCGGCGAGGGCGACAACGGTCGCGGAGGTCAGGAAGGCTTCCATGGGGTGTTCGTCTTTTTGGCGTCTTGGGGAGGCTGGTTCTACCGGGAAGCGTCAGAGGGACAGACCGCCGTCCACCACCAGCGTGTGGCCGGTGACATAAGAGGCCAGCGGAGAGGCCAGGAAGAGGGCTGCGCCAGCCATGTCGTCCGGCGTGCCGAGGCGACCTTGGGGTATCGATGCCAATGCGCCGGCTCGCCTTTCGGGGTTGTCGGTCGTGACCTTGGTGAGCTTGGTGTCGACGAGACCCGGTGCCAGACCGTTCACGCGGATGCCGTCGCGTGCCCAGGCTTGGCCGAGCGTCTTGGTCAGGCTGACGGCGCCGGCCTTCGATGCGGCGTAAGCGGGGTTGCCGATGTTTGCCTTGAAGCCCGCAATCGAGCTTACGATGATGAGCGAGCCTCTGGTCTTTGCCAGCGACGGGCGGAATTTGCGGGCGCAGTCCATGAGACTGTCCAGGTTCACGGCCATGACAGTGTCCCAGCCGTTGCGCTCGAATTCACCGCGCCTATAGACAACCGTGCCCTGGCAGAGCACCAGAATATCGAGGCCGTCAAAGGGATGCGGGGCTGTATCAATCGCGTCCGGATCGCTTACGTCAACGCATGTGTAGCCGAGCGCACTGAGGTCCGAGCCCTCATTGCCCGCATAGTCTGACGCGGTGGCGCGCGTTCCCCAGACGTGGACGTGTGCCCCGCGCCTGCGAAAGGCATGGGCGATGCCGTTGCCGATGCCGCTCGAGCCGCCGATGACGAGTACGCGCTTGCCGGTGAAGTCTGTGTCGGCGGTCATGGTCAACCCTTGGTTTGCTGTTGTGCCATGCATGTCGACCAGCGGCACCCCATGTCAACCTTGGGGCTTGCGGGGAGACGATCGAAGCGTTATCTATGATGCTATTGCGTTTCATTCTTAATTAGGACGCCCCATGATCCGCCCTGCCCTGCTCTGTCTTTCGCTTGTTGCTGCCGTCCTGCCGGTGAGGGCTGCCGAGGTGAATGTCTACAGTGCCCGTCACTATGACAGCGACCGCTCCATATGGGATGCCTTCACCAAACAGACAGGCATTAAGGTCAACGTCGTGGAAGCCGAACACGATCAGCTGGTGCAACGCCTGAAAAGCGAGGGCGCAGGGTCGCCTGCCGATGTGCTGATCACGATCGATGCCGGGCGACTTTCCAATGCGGTGGAGGCCGGCCTTTTGCAACCCGTGCGGATCAGCGCCCTGGAAGCGCTGGTGCCGTCGCATCTGCGGCACCCGGATGGCTATTGGTACGGTATAGCCGTGCGCGCCCGCGTGCTTGTCTATCACAAGGACAGGATGAACCCGGCTGAGATCCCTACCTATGAATCGCTTGCTGACCCGCGCCTGAAGGGGCGCCTTGTCACGCGCAGTGGTACCAATATCTACAATCTCAGCCTTGTCGGCTCGATCATCGCGGCCAAGGGCGCGGATGCGACGCGGACTTGGGCGCGCGGCATCGTTGCAAACCTCGCGCGACCGCCGCAGGGTGGCGATACCGACCAGATCAAGGCCGTGGCTGCGGGCGTGGGCGATGTCGCGATTTCGAATTCCTATTACTTCGCGCGGCTGGCCGCATCAGCGAAGCCCGAGGACAAAGCCGTCACGCAGAAGCTTGGCGTCGTGTTTCCGAACCAGGGCGATCGTGGAACGCATGTCAATGTGTCTGGCGCTGCCTTGCTGAAGACTGCGCCAAACCGGGAGAACGGCGTTCAGCTGATGTCGTTCCTGCTTGAGCCTCAGGCCCAACGGCTTCTGGCTAATGGCAGCATGGAGTACCCGGCCAACCCCAAGGTCACTGCGCACCCGGTGCTTGCGGCGCTTGGTCCCTTCCGTCAGGACCAGGTCAACGCTGATGCCTATGCAAAGAACAGCGCAGCGGCCGCGCGGATCATGGATGAGGTGGGCTGGAAATAGGCTTCAGACGCTGACCGGGAAGACAAACGCAAGGCGCGGGTCCAACGACAGGAAGACCCGCGCGCCGATTGCCGGCTTGTCATCCAGAGCCAGCCGCGCAATCAGGGTTCTTGGCAAACCGATGCCCTGGACCGGCTCGACCTCGACCATCAACGAGGGGCCAAGCAGACGCGCCGATCGGACCACGCCTTCGACATTTCCCGCGCTACCAAGCCTGATGCCTGCCGCGCGGAGCACGAGATCGGCCTTGCCATCCGGGATACCAGCGGCATCGATGGCGCCAAGGGGCGTTTCTGCCCTGCCGGCCCGCACGTGCACGGGTATCACCGTGGTGTCACCGAAAAATTCTGCCACAAACCTGCTGGCGGGCCTCAGGTAGATGTCGTCAGGCGTGGCCTCCTGCAGGATCAGGCCCTCGCGCATGACAGCAACCCGGTCGGCAACATAGAGCGCCTCCTCCGGATCGTGTGTCACGAACAGTACCGAGGTCCCGAGCCGCTTCAAAAGGCTGATGGTTTCCTGACGTACCTGCTGGCGCAGGACTACATCGAGGCTTGAGAACGGCTCATCAAGCAACAGGATTCGTGGGCCGGGCGCCAACGCACGTGCCAGTGCGACGCGCTGTTGCTGCCCACCCGAACGCTGGTGCGGGTAGAGACTTCCCATTCCTTCAAGGCCTACAAGATGGAGAAGTTCGTCCACACGGGTACGGCGATTGACACCCGTACGACTGAGTCCGAAGGCAATGTTGGCACCTATGTCCAGGTGCGGGAACAGTGCGAGGTCCTGAAAGAGGAGGCCTATGCCCCCCGCCTCTGGCGCCACAAACATGCCGGGGGCGTTGACCTCCCGGCGGGCGCGGTGCACCTCGCCTGACTGCGGCATTTCGAGACCGGCTGCAATGCGCAAGGCGGTGGTCTTGCCGCTGCCCGAAGGTCCAAGGAGGGACATGATGGTGCCCTCTTCCACCGAGAGGGAGAAATCCCGGAGCGCAGGATGACGGCCGTAGCGATGCCCGACCTTGTCGAAACGCAGAGCTGTCATGACCTGTCACCGCGCTCGGGGCCTTGCAGCCCCCTGATCAGCAGGATGACGGGCAATAGTCCCACGGCCGCAATCGCAAGAGCGGGAATGGCCGCGAGATCGAGACGTTCGGTGGTGGCGAGGCGGAAGGCCTCGGTTGCCAGCGTATCGAAATTGAAGGGGCGCAGGATCATCGTTGCAGGCAGTTCCTTCACGACGTCGACAATCACGAGGGCGAGCGCTGCCCCCAGGGGTGCGCGCAGCAATGGGAGGTCAATGCGCCAGAAGATCGATGCGGGCTTGTGCCCGAGCGTTCGGGCCGGGTCAGCATAGCGGACACCCATTTGCAGCCAGGCTGCATCCAAGGGACCATGGGCGACCGCAAAGAAGCGAACAACGCACGCATAGAGGAGGACGGCAAAGGACCCGGATACCAGCAGGCCCACAGGTTCGATGCCCGCCCATGCGAGCGCGCCTCTCAAACCCTCGTCGATGGTGCCAGCCACCATCAGCAGACCAATGGCGACAACAACGCCCGGTGTCGCGTATCCCAACTGGGCCACGCGCGTCATGCGGCGGGCCGGAGTGTCGTGCCGACCGAGTGCAAGGGAGACCAGCAGCGCAGCAGCGACAACGAGGCCTGCAGCGGCCAAGGCGATCAGCGCCGTGTTGGCTGCCAGTCCCTGAAGGCGCTGCAGGTCTGCCTCGGGTGCTGCGCGCATCGCCATCAGCACGAGTGCCGTTGCCGGAAGCACGAAGCCCAAAACGACCGGCAGGGCGCATGCCGCCATCGCTCCGGCTGCGGCTGCGCCCTTCAGCGGCCAGCGTGCAATCGGGCGCAAAGCGCGGGCCGAGGCGCTTGAGAAACGGCGGGCGCCTCGACTTGCCTGCTCGAGGAGAATCGCGATGAAAACGAGGGCCAGTAGAAGCGAGGCCAACTGCGCGGCGGCTGCGGGATTGCCGGTGGCGAACCATGCGCGGTAGATGCCGGTGGTGAAGACCTCAAGGTCGAAATACTTGACTGCGCCAAAGTCGGCGAGCGTCTCCATCGCGACCAGAGTAGCGCCCGCCGCGATGGCAGGCCTTGCCATGGGAACAGCGATGCGAAGGAAAGATGTGAGACGTCCGAGGCCCAGGGTTCGTGCAGCCTCAATGGCGCTTGCGGACTGCCCATGAAAGGCGGCGCGCGCGACGAGGTAGATATACGGGGACAGGGCCAAAGCCAGCACGAACACGGCCCCGCCCAGGGACCGGATTTCGGGAAACCAATAGTCGCGGATGGACCACCCCATTGCCTCGCGCAAGGCCGTCTGAACGGGGCCTGTCACCTGCAAGAGATCTGTCCAAGCATACGCCAGGATATAGGCGGGCATGGCCAGGGGCAGGACGAGTGCGTACTCGAAGAGGCGGCGACCCGGGAATTCGTGCATTGCCACGAGCCAGGCGGCGCCGACACCCAGGAGTACGGAGGAGAGAACCACGCCTGCGGTGAGGAGCAGCGTGTTCACCAGATAGGTGGGCAGCACCGTTGCGCGCAGGTGATCCCAGAGGCCCTGTGTGTCTGCCGTTGCAAAAGAGAGAACGGCGGCAAGGGGGGCGATGATGGCTAGCAGAAGGCCGCACGCAGCCGTCCAGCGCAGCGTTGGCCCCGACAACCCTGCCCGTCTCGTGCTTGCGTGCCCCAGTATAGCCGCCACTCTCCCACCCTCTAATTGAGAATTATTCTCAATTATGCACCCCAGCGGAATGGGGTCAAATGCCGCGACCCTAACCACCCCGGGTACCTTTTGGCGCTTGCGGCGCGAGGCGATGGCTGACAGATGAAGAGGACAGCCATCAACCGTCCTTGCTGACCATGACAGACTCAAGCTTCGACATTCTGCTTGCGGGATTCATCTTTCTCGGGGCCACGCTCTACTCGAGCGTCGGACATGGCGGAGCCTCGGCCTATCTGGCGATCATGGCGCTGATGGGCGTTGCCGCTCCGGTGATGCGACCAACGGCGCTTGTCCTCAATATCGTGGTCGCGTCTCTGGGCGCGTTGCGTTACTCGTCAGCCGGGCTTTTTCGATGGCGCGTGCTTTGGCCCTTTCTCGTGTCGGCTGTTCCCATGGCCTTCGTCGGCGGAAGCATTCAACTTCCCGGAGATGTCTACAAACCTCTTGTTGGCGCCGTGCTGTGGTTATCGGCGCTCAGAATCTTCTGGCCAGTGGAACTGAAAGGTCTGCGCGACTCCCGTGATCCTCCCATTCCCGTTGCGCTGGCCATTGGCGGAATGATTGGCCTTCTCTCGGGGCTGACTGGAACGGGTGGCGGCATCTTCCTGTCACCCATCCTTCTGCTCATGGCGTGGTCGGCTCCGAAGCAAGCGTCCGGCATCGTCTCGGTGTTCATATTGGTGAACTCGATGGCAGGGCTTGCCGGGAACTACGCCTCGGTGAACGCGCTGCCAGCCGCGCTTCCCCTTTATGCTGCAGCCGCTGTCGCCGGCGCCATCGTTGGAACGACGTTCGGCATTCGCCTTCCCGGCGCAGCCATCTCGCGCCTGCTCGGCGTGGTGCTGGTCATTGCTGGTGCGAAATTGATAGGGCTTTACTGAGACGGGCGCATGCCAGCGTGCGAATGCCTAGTTCGCGGGTGCTGGAGCGGGGACAGGATAAAGCGAGGAGACCCGATCGATGAGGTTCTGCAGCTTCAGGTTCACGGCGCGCATGGCGACACGTGCGCAGCGGCCCTGGTAGTTGCGATGCTCGCACAGAACCCAGTCGCCGGCACCGAAGATCTCGAGGCTGGCCACCTTGTTGTCGAACTTCAGGGCCGCGAGGTCGGGCACGGCCTTGTTGATGCGGATGGACTTGCCCTTGAACTCGGTCTGGTCATAAACGACGATTTCAAGCGGCACCGGTGCCGCGGGCACTGCTTCTGGTGCCTTGGCCTTGGGTGCAGCGGCCAGAGCCATGCCGGTCGAGACGAGGAATGCGGTTGCCAGATACGCGGCACGGACTTTCATCGGGGGATCTCCAGACAGTTTGACATCTTATAGCGTTGGCGATGGCCGGAACGGTAGACCCGTTTTTTTCACTTTTCCGTGCGACAATTTGTTCTCTTTTTGTTTTCGGCGATTTCGGCGATGTTCGGCGCTGTATTCTCCCAGTGTGGGGACGAGCATCCAGAATCGTTGGCGTTATGCTCAAGCTCGCTCCCCTGCGGTTTTCTCCTGACTCTCTGTCAAATTCTCGATTTTCGATGTGGCACCCTCGCCTTGCGCCAGGATGCGGGCCAACCATTCCAGAGCGGGCGCCCATTCGGCCTTCAGCGTATAGGGCGCGTTGGCGAGGAGCACGGCGGACGCACTCAGCCCTTCGGGCCGCGCGACGTCGAGACTGCAGAGTGTGAGCTTGGGGATCTGCGCTGACCGCAACTCGTCGAGGAAACTTGCGACCGCGGCCCGGTCCTTGACCGGAAACCAAAGCATGTAGACGCCCGTCGGCCATTTGCGATGGGCGCGGATGAAGACATCGGCCATGACCTGCATTTCGTCAGGCTGTTCGAAGGGTGGGTCGATCAGCACAATGCCGCGCTTTTCTGGGGGCGGCAGCAAGCCCGGGAGCTTGCGGTAGCCATCGCCCTCGATCACGCGCAACTGCGGCGTCTGAGCGGTTGCGAGGCGCAGCGCCTCGGCTTCCTGCGGATGAAGCTCGCACGACAGGATGCGGTCGCGCTGGCGGGCCATCCCCGCGAGGAGAAGCGGTGAACCGGGATACGCGCCTGCGGCCTGCGCACGGACGATCTGAATGTAGTGACCAAGCGGGGCGGGACTGGCATCCTGTTGCAGAATTTTCAGAATTCCCTGCCCGGCTTCAGCGGTCTTCGCGGCCTCGGGCGATGAAAGATCGTAAATGCCACGCCCGGCATGGGTGTCGATCATGCAGAGGGGTGCTTCCTTTTGCTGCAGGTAGTTCACGATCCAGCAAAGAAGCCCGTGCTTGAGCACATCGGCAAAGTTTCCAGCGTGAAACGCGTGCCTGTAATTCATGTTTTTGGCTTATTTCCTTGGCTTTCGGTCTTGACAGGTTCGCGGCTGCACGTATAAGTGCGCCCCTCTCCGGCACCGCGGCAGGCTTTTAGGGGTCTGACGGGTGCCGTTCAATCGCTGAGAAGAAAGACATATCCATGTTCGCGGTCATCAAGGCCCAGGGCAAGCAGTACAAGGTCGCGCAGGGCGACGAACTCACCGTCGATCGCCTTCCCGGCGACGAGGGTGCGTCGGTCGCGCTTGGCGAGGTGCTGATGCTCGTCGACGGCACCACTACCAAGGTCGGGACGCCCGTCATCAACGGCGCCAAGGTGCAGGCCGAGATCGTCTCCCACAGCCGTGGCGACAAGATCAAGGTGTTCAAGAAGCGCCGCCGCAAGAATTTCCATCGCACACGTGGCCACCGTCAGGACCTGACGACGGTGAAGATCACGTCGATCACCGCCTGAGAGGAAAACCGCAATGGCACACAAGAAAGCTGGCGGCTCGTCACGTAACGGTCGCGATTCAAATCCAAAGTATCTCGGCGTGAAGCGCTATGGTGGCGAGGCCGTCGTGGCTGGCAACATCATCGTTCGTCAGCGCGGCACGAAGTTCCACCCGGGTGCCGGCGTGGGCATGGGCCGTGACCACACGCTTTATGCGCTGGTGAATGGTCATGTCAGCTTCAAGCTTGACGCCCGCGGTCGCCAGGTCTGCTGGGTAAAGCCGGCCAACGCGATGGCGGCAGAGTAACGGGACGATCGCATAAGGATCGCTCCCGGGAAGAACGGGAAGGCGGTCCAGAAAATCACGAGGGAGATGGGCCGCCATCTCCCTTTTTGTTTTTCTCCCCGGCGTTTGCTGACGAGGAATGGTTAGATGTCCAAACTCAAACCCATTGTGACAGAGCGACTTCAGCTTGTGGCGCTGGAGCCTGCCCATCGCACCCGCCTGATCATGCTGGCGAACAATTGGCGCGTCGCGAAGAACCTCAGCAACATGCCCTACCCCTATACGGAGGCCTCGGCCGATGACTGGCTAGGCAAGCAGGACGCCCTTTGGGCGAGCGGGCAATCGGTGAACCTTGCGATCACGCATGGTGGCGAACTGATCGGCGGCATCGGGATCGGCGTGCGCGATCACGGCGAGTGGGAGCTTGGTTACTGGCTAGGTGAACCCTACTGGAACCGCGGGTATGCCACTGAGGCTGCGGTCGCCATGCGCGACTACGCTTTCGAGGCGCTCAAGCTTCCCGCCATCGTGGCTGGCCACTATGCCGATAACCATGCCTCGGGGCGCGTGCTGACCAAGATCGGGTTTCGTTACACGAAGGAAAGCCGACGTTACAGCTTGTCGCTGGCACGCGAGGTTCGATGCCTCGACATGGCGATGGACAGGGTTCGCTGGCTCGAGGTCCGGGAACTCCGGCAGCGCATGCCTGCTGACGCCTGAGCGAAGGTGAGGTCGAAAGTTTCACCCTTCCCGCGAATTGCACTCGCGCAACGAGACGTTATGTACTAATTGAAGATCGTGTCTGAATGGGGCGCGGCGCGCGTGTTGGCGCATCGGCCCTTTTCGGAAATCACACCACCTGCGGTCATCCGTTCGATCCATGAAGTTCCTCGACCAGGCCAAGCTCTATGTGAAAGCCGGTGATGGCGGGCCGGGCTGTGTCGGCTTTCGGCGCGAGAAATTCATCGAGTACGGAGGTCCAGACGGCGGGAATGGCGGGAATGGCGGGAATGTGATCCTTCAGGCCACCCACAATCTCAACACGCTGGTCGACTATCGCTACAAGCAGCATTTCAAGGCCAAGCGTGGCGTGCAGGGCATGGGGCAGAACCGCACGGGGGCTGCGGGGGAAGACATCGTGCTCAAGGTGCCCGTGGGCACACAGATCTTTGCCGAGGACAACCAGACCCTTCTCTACGACCTGACGCGCGCCGGCGAGGAGTTCATTGTCGCTCGCGGTGGCGAGGGCGGGCTTGGCAATGCGCATTTCAAAAGCTCGACGAACCGCGCGCCGCGCAAGTCGACGCCCGGAGAACCGGGCGAGGAGCTGACCATCTGGCTCAGGCTGAAGCTGATCGCTGATGTCGGCATCATCGGCCTGCCAAATGCCGGCAAATCGACCTTCCTTGGTACGGTGACCAGTGCCCGTCCGAAGATCGGCAACTATCCTTTCACGACGCTCAACCCGCAGCTGGGTGTTGCCGAGGTCGATGGGTACGAGTTCGTCATCGCCGACCTGCCCGGCCTGATCGAGGGGGCGCACGAGGGCGTGGGGCTTGGCGACCGGTTTCTTGGCCATGCGGAACGCTGCAGCGTGCTGCTGCACCTCATCGATGGCGGGATGAGCCCGAAGGAGATCGCAAAGGCCTATGCGACCGTGCGCAATGAGATCGCCGCCTATGGACACGGGCTTGAGACCAAGCGCGAGATCGTCGGGCTGAACAAGGTCGATCTCATGAGCTCGGGCGACATGGAGCGAAAGCGGCGCGTCCTGGCCGAGCTTGCTGGCGTGATGCCCCTGCCGCTCTCGGGCGAACAGGGTGTGGGACTGACGGAAGTGCTGCGCGCGCTTGCGCATGCGATCGAGGAAGAGCGACGGGAGAATCCGCCGCCCTACCATGCAGACCCGCAGACTGTCCGAGCGCTGGAAGGGCAAGAGGAAGAGGCAGGCCCGCCAACATCCAAAGGCTGGTCGCCGTGAGCGACAGGCTCACACGCGCGCGCACCCTTGTTGTTAAAATTGGTTCGTCGACATTGGTCGATGCTGCGACGGGTTCGCTTGCCGCGGGGTGGCTTCACGCCTTCGCCGCGGATGTGGCTCGCGTTCGAGGCCGGGGGCAGGATGTTGTCCTTGTATCGTCGGGTGCCATTGCGCTTGGACGGCGGCGGCTTGGACTTGCGAGTGGCCCACTGAAACTGGAGGAGGCGCAGGCGGCTGCGGCGGTCGGACAAATCGAGCTTGCCCGGGCGTGGAGCGAGGCGCTTGCACGTCATGGCTTGACGGTGGCGCAAGTCCTGCTGACGCTGGGCGATACGGAGAACCGCAGGCGCTATCTGAACGCGCGCTCCACACTGAAGACGCTGCTGGGCATGGGTGCGGTTCCCGTCATCAACGAAAATGACACCGTGGCAACGGCCGAGATCCGCTTTGGAGACAATGACCGGTTGGCTGCGCGTGTTGCCGGGATGATCGAGGCAGACGTGCTTGTGCTGCTGTCGGATATCGATGGTCTTTATACGGCGGATCCCCGCGAGGACCCTCGAGCGCACTTCATTGCCGAGGTGCCCGGGATCACTCCTGAAATCGAAGCCATGGCTGGTCGGGCTGGAAGCGATATGGGGTCGGGTGGCATGGCCACCAAAATCATGGCGGCTCGGCTTGCCATGGACGCAGGAAGCCACATGGTGATTGCCAACAGTGCGACGCTTGCACCCCTGCAGGCCATCGAAGGGGGTGGACGCTGTACCTGGTTCATTGCACAGGGCACACCGTCGGCACTGCGCAAGCGCTGGATTTCCGGGATCCTCAGCCCCGGGGGCAGTGTGGTGATCGACGCTGGCGCCGTCGGCGCTCTCAGCCAGGGGAAAAGCCTGCTGCCCGCGGGTGTCCTGCAGGTTGACGGCAACTTCGACCGTGGCGACTGTGTCATCGTGCGCGACACCACAGGGCGCGAAGTGGCCCGAGGTCTTGTGGCTTACGCATCGGATGACGCAAGGAAGATCTGTGGCGCCCGGAGCGATGCGATCGAGGCCCTTGTTGGCCATCGCGGACGGGACGAGATGATCCATCGCGACGACCTCGCGCTATCGAAAGCATAGAGGGGAACAAGGCGGGTTGACTTGAGCAGCGAGATGAAGAGCGAGCTAGAGCGTATCGGACATGCTGCCCGTGCTGCAGCTCGCGTCATGGCGCGTACCGACAAGAGCCTGCGCGCGGCAGCCCTCCAGTCCGTGGCGCGAGAGATCCGGGCGCATGCGGCGGCAATCCTCGTAGCCAATGCCAAAGATCTTGCCGGCGCCTTGCAGGCTGGTGCAAAGGGCTCGTTCGCGGACAGGCTAAAGCTGACGCCTGGCAGTCTTGAAGCCATGGCAAGCGGGATCGAGACTGTTTCGTGGCTTCCCGACGTTGTTGGTGACGCAGAAGCCGAGTGGGTGCGGCCCAATGGCCTTCGTATTGCCCGGGTGCGGGTGCCCATCGGCGTCATTGGCATCATCTTCGAGAGCAGACCCAATGTGACGGGCGATGCTGCGGGGTTGTGCCTTAAGGCCGGCAATGCCGTGATCCTGCGCGGTGGATCCGAGGCGCTTGCCTCGTCGATCGCCATTCGCAATGCGATTGCGGCTGGCCTTGAGAAGGCCGGCCTGCCGGCCGATGCGGTTCAGGTGGTGCCGACGGCTGATCGTGCTGCTGTCGGAGACATGCTGTCGGGACTTGGCGGCACCATTGACCTGATCATACCGCGTGGTGGAAAGAGCCTGGTGGCGCGCGTGCAGGCGGAGGCTCGTGTGCCGGTTCTCGCGCACCTGGACGGGAACTGCCATGTGTATGTCGACAAGTCGGCTGACCTTTCGAAAGCGATGCGGGTGGTGTTGAATTCGAAGATGCGGCGTGTGTCTGTCTGCGGAGCCGCTGAAACACTGCTTGTCGACAAGGCGGGTGCCAGCCATCTGCTGGCGCCGCTTGTGACGGCCCTGCTTGATGCGGACTGCGAAGTCAGGGGCGACGAGGAAACGTGTCGGGTGGATAGGCGCGTTCATCCTGCTGACGAAGAGGACTGGTTCACAGAGTATCTTGATGCCGTGATTGCCGTGAAGGTCGTCGACGGTGTCGACGGAGCGATCGCGCATATCGCGCGATATGGATCTTCCCACACCGAGAGCATCGTCACTGAGGACAGGGTTGCAGCCGAGACGTTCCTGCGCGAGGTCGACAGCGCCATCGTGCTGCACAATGCCTCGACACAGTTTGCCGATGGCGGAGAATTCGGTTTCGGTGCCGAGGTGGGGATTGCCACCGGACGGCTGCACGCGCGCGGGCCTGTCGGGGCGCGAGAACTGACCACCTACAAGTATGTTGTGCGAGGCGATGGACAGACACGACCCTGATCTTTTGCCGGCCTCCATCCAGACGCTTGCTGCTGCGGGCAGGCGCATCGGGCTGCTGGGCGGATCGTTCAATCCGGCGCATGAAGCGCATGTTCACATCAGCCTTGTAGCCATGCGGCGGCTTGGGCTTGATGCCGTGTGGTGGCTTGTGTCGCCGCAGAACCCCCTGAAAAGCGTGTCCGGCATGGCGCCGCTTGCGCGCCGCCTGCAACAGGCGCGCGCCATCGCACGGTATCCCCGGCTTCATGTGAGTGCGCCTGAGGTGGGGCTTGGCACGCGCTACACAGCGGATACGGTGGAGGCGCTCAGGGCTCAGTTTCCCCTCGCCCGCCTTGCCTGGCTGATGGGCGGGGACAGCATGACGAGCTTCCATCACTGGCACGATTGGCCGCGCATCGCGCGAGCGGTACCGCTTGTCGTGGTGGCCAGGCCGGGGCACACGGTCAGGGCGCTTTCGAGCGTTGCGGGCCAGCGGCTTCGTTCCTCGCGCGTGAAGGATGCAAATACACTGTTTTCCGGGAAATTGCCGGCCTGGATCTACATTGAGGAGCGGCTGTCGCCAGTGTCTGCGACGGCGCTTCGGGCGAGCGGGGCGTGGGTCTCGGGGCCCTTGGGGGCTTTTTTGTGAGGTTTACGGAAACCTCGTCGTGCTAGAGTGATGTTCATCGGGCTTGGCTGAGGCACGCCTGCCCTCATTGAAACGGAGTCGGAACCTGTCCACGAAGCGTACGTCGCGCCAGCCGCGCGGAAAAGCCAGCACCGCAGCCGCAACCAAAGAAAAAGCGGCGTCCCCTGCCAAACGCGCAGCGCGCAAGACGTCTGCGAGCAAGACTGCGGTGGCCAAGGCAAAGGTGGTCAAGAGAGCCCCTGCAAAGGCTGCAACGAAAAAGGAAAAGCAGCCCAGAGCCAAGAGCCTTGCCTCTGCACAAAGCCGCGCCCTGCTGTCTGTGATCCTGAAAGCTCTGGACGCCGACAAGGCGGAGGACATCGTCTCGATCGACATGTCGGGACGTACGCCCATGGCTGATTTCATGGTTGTCGCCAGCGGTCGCTCGAGCCGGCATGTTGCCGCGATCGCCGAGCATCTCGCCGAATTGCTCAAAGGCGATGGCCTGAAGTGCCGCATCGAGGGGCTGCCACAGGGCGACTGGGTTCTGATCGATGCCATGGATGTCATCGTGCATGTCTTCAGACCTGAAGTGCGGGATTTCTACAATCTCGAGCAGATGTGGCGCGGACCGGACGCAGCGCTGCAGGCCACTTAAGCCTTGTCGCTTTCGATCGAGATCCTCGCTGGTGGGCGCGCGCGACATGCACCTGAGACAGGTCTTGCCCTGACCTATCTCGACAGGGCGCGCGAGGTGGGGCGCCCACTGGGGTTTTCGGGCTTTGTCTTGCGTGAGGCTGACGAGCGGAAGGATGGCGCCTTCGTCTTCGAGGGGCTGGGGGTTGCGCTCGACGAGCGCGGCAAGTCGGTCAGCAGCCCGCACTTCGCAACCATGCTTTCAAGCTGGCGCGATGCGGGCGAGCCGCGTGTGACCTTTGTGATTGGCGGTAGCGACGGCTTGCCCGATTTGGTGCGCAAAAGTGCGCGCACCAGCCTTGCCTTTGGGGTCCAGACATGGCCGCATCTGCTGGTGCGCACGATGCTGGCCGAGCAGATCTATCGCGCAGTCACGATCCTGTCGGGACATCCCTATCACCGTGCCTGAGGCAGCGGCGCCGGTGTGGGATTTCGCCTTTCGGGCCGGTTTGACAGGCTGGCCGTAACGCGCGAACCTGCGCGAGATTGCAACTTACTTACAAAAGACGGAGCTACATCATGGCTGAGGCCTATATCATCGATGCGTGCCGCACCCCGCGCGGCATCGGCAAGGTTGGGAAGGGAGCGCTGGCAGACATCCACCCGCAGCAGCTTGCAGCGACGGTGCTGAAGGCCATCGCCGAGCGCAACAACCTGAAGACCGAAGAGGTCGACGACATCATCTGGGGCACGTCCTCGCAGCGCGGAAAGCAGGCGATGGACATGGGACGCATGGCAGCACTGGATGCCGGCTATTCGATCAAAGCGTCGGGCATGACGCTTGACCGGTTCTGCGGCTCGGGCATCACCACGGTCAACATTGCGGCCTCGGCCATTCTCTCGGGGATGGAAGACCTCGTGATCGCGGGCGGTACCGAGATGATGTCCTATACGTCATCGTCGGCAGATCCCAAGGCTGGTCCGATGCTGATGGATGCGGGCAATCTTCGCTTGAGGGCCCGGCATCCGCAGTCGCACCAGGGCGTGTGTGCCGATGCGATTGCGACGCTTGAGGGTATCTCGCGCCAGGCGCTGGACGAGCTTGCGCTTGTCAGCCAGCAGCGTGCGGATGCTGCAATCAAGGGTGGCCATTTCAAGAAGAGCCTTGTCCCCGTCTACAAGGAGGATGGGACGCTGGCGCTTGACCATGAAGAATTCCCGCGTCCGCAGACGACGCTGGAAGGCCTGCTTGCGCTCAAGCCTTCTTTCGAGGCGATGGCCGAGTTTCCGTTCGACGACAAGGGCACGACGCTGGGCGGTCTGATCAGACAGGTTTATCCGGACCTGAAGATCAAGCACATGCATCACGCCGGCAATTCGTCGGGCGTGGTAGACGGCGCGGCGGCACTGCTGCTGGCATCGCCTTCCTATGCCAAGAAAAACGGGCTGAAGCCGCGGGCACGTATCGTGGCCTGGGCCAATATGGGCGACAGCCCGACCCTGATGCTGAACGCTCCGGTTCCCGCGGCTCGAAAGGTGCTGGACAAGGCTGGCCTGAAGGTCGAGGACATCGATCTGTGGGAAATCAATGAAGCCTTTGCCGTGGTGGCGGAGAAGTTCATCCGCGACCTCAAGCTTGACCGCAACAAGGTCAACGTGAATGGCGGGGCGATGGCGCTGGGTCATCCCATCGGCGCGACGGGCTCGATCCTGATCGGCACGATGATCGACGAGCTGGAGCGTCGCGACCTCAAGCGCGGGCTTGTGACGATGTGTGCAGCTGGCGGCATGGCGCCGGCGATCATCGTCGAGCGCGTTTGAGCCGCTCAAGACCAGGCTTCGAGGACCGCACGCTGGCTGGCGTTGCGGTCCTTGGTAGTTTGCCCTAATTGAAATCTGCCATTGGGATTTGTGCCCTCGTCTTTCGATATCCGGTTCAGCCACATGCAGAAGCGTCCGACTTTCGATTTCGCCATCATCCGCCACGGCCAAAGCGAGGCAAACAGGCAGAACATCTTTACAGGCTGGCGGGACAGCCCACTCTCGGAGCAGGGCGTCAGCGAGGCACGTGCAGCAGGACGCCTGCTGAAGCAGGAAGGATTTCACTTCGACATTGCATTCACCTCGCTGCAAAGCCGCGCGATCAAGACGCTGTGGCTGGTGCTTGAGGAGATGGACCTGATGTGGATCCCCGTTCGCAAGCATTGGCAACTGAATGAGCGGCACTATGGGGCGCTGCAGGGCAAGAACAAGGTCGAAGCTGTTGCCAGCTTCGGCGAGGCACAGGTGAACAAATGGCGCCGCGGCTATGCGGTCCAGCCGCCGATGGTCGATGTGACGGACGCGGACTATCCGAAATTTGATGCTCGCTATGCCGGGGTGCCGGAGCAGCACGTTCCACGCGGGGAGAGCCTCAAGGATGTATCGGCGCGTGTGCTCCCGTTTTGGTTGAGCGACATCCTCCCCCTGATCAGGTCGGGCCAAAAGGTGCTTGTTGCAGCCCATGGGAATTCATTGCGCTCGTTGCTCAAGCATCTTGAGCGCCTCAGCGAGGCAGAGATCGAGGCCATCAATATTCCGACAGGACTTGCCAAGATTTATACGCTGGATGCGGATGGACTGGCCAAGGACACGTCGTATGTCGGCGATCCCGTGGACGTGCAGGCGCGCATCCAGTCGGTTGCAAACCAGACCAAAAAGGGCTGAAAGCAGGCTTGCCTTTCAGCTTGACTGATTCGGGGGCCAACCGTTTGCCATCCTTGAGCCGTCGCTCGTGTTTGAATGCCTTTGCGGCGGGTTTCGCGCTTGTCATGATTTGCGCGTCTGTGGTCATGCCTCTGGCGGCACAGCCGACGGTCAACCCGAAAGACAAGCTGGACAAGATTGAAGATCAAATCCGTAACAACACCTCGCGTATCCAGGCGTTGCAGCGGTCCGCAGACAAGCATGCGCAAGAGGTCCAGGACTTGAGGGAGCGGCTGATCCGAGCGGCGGGCAGCGCGCAGGCACGAGAACGTGCCCTGAGCGCCATCGAACAGCGCCTTGCGGGTCTTGAAACGCAGGAGGCCGCGGCCGTGGCACGGCTGCAGGCCGAACGCCAAACGCTGGGGGAACTGCTTGCTGTGCTTCAACGCATGGGACGCGAACCACCCCCTGCCCTAGTCATCAGGCCGAATGACGCGACGGCGGCTGCCCGCTCGGCCATGCTCCTGTCGGCTGTCGTTCCAGGAGCGCAGGCCAAGGCGAAACATCTTTCAGAGCGCCTGGAGGCCCTGCGCCGGGTGCGTCTGGAGGCTGCGCAGGAGCGATTGAGAGCGGCGACCGCGCTGGCCTCGCTCGAGAAGGACCGCAACACGCTGACACAGCTTCTGGCCCAACGCCGGTCTCTGGTTGCCAAGGCCATGGACAACCTGGAGGCGACGGAACAACGCGTGCAGCTTCTGGCGGACGAGGCGCAGGACCTTCGTGCCCTGCTGGCGAGCCTTTCGGAGGATGAGCGACGGCCGCAGGTACGCAGGCAGGGACCAGCCATTGTCAAGCAAATCGCGGCTGCAGGCGCGGCGCAAAGCGTTTCGCTCGATCGCTTGCGGGGTCAGCTGCGATGGCCTGCCAACGGGAAACTCGTGGCACGCTTTGGAGGACGGGATGACAAAGGCGGGCGTCTTCAGGGCATTTACCTCGAAACCTTGCCTGGTTCCGCGGTTACGTCCCCGAGCGATGGCAAAATAATGTTCGCAGGAGCATTCCCGGGCTATGGGCAGATGTTGATCATTTCCGCCGAGGGTGGCTATCATATTGTCTTGGCTGGACTGAGTGATGTCGATGGGGTGGTGGGACAGGTGGTGCTGGCAGGCGAGCCGCTTGGACGTATGGGTCGATCAGGGTCGTTGCGGCGCAGTGCCGGGGCTGCCTTGCGAGGTCCGGCCGACGAGGACAATCGTCGGCTCTACATCGAGTTCCGCCGCAATGATGCCCCGGTTGATCCGGTACCTTGGTTCGCCTCGCTGAAAGAAAGGGTAAGCGGTTAGTCCATGAAGAAAATTGCTCTGGCCATCGTGTCTGCCATTGGGGGTGCTGCCGCGACTGTCGTGCTGACACAGGCGATTGCCGGTCCAGACACCTATCGCCAGCTGAACCTGTTCGGGGATGCGTATGAGCGCGTGAAGAATGACTATGTCCGGGAGACGAAGGATGCCGAACTGATCGAGGATGCGATCAACGGCATGCTCTCGGGACTAGACCCGCACTCAAACTATCTGAACCCGAAGAGTTTCTCGGACATGCAGGTCACGACCCGCGGCGAGTATGGCGGGCTGGGGCTTGAAGTCACGATGGAAGACGGGCTGGTCAAGGTGATCGCACCGATGGATGGAACGCCTGCCGCGCGGGCTGGAATCAAGAGTGGTGACTTGATCGCCTCGATCGATGGGATCACGATCCAGGGGATGAGCCTTTCGGAAGCGGTCGATAAAATGCGCGGCCCCGTAAATTCCCAAATCAAGATCCAGGTTCTGCGCAAGGGCGAGAAGAAGCCGCTGGAGTTCGTCATTACGCGCGCGATCATCCTGGTCGAGAGTGTGCGCTTCAAGGCCGAGGGTGATGTCGCCGTCATCCGCATCACGACTTTCACGGAGCAAACCGAGGAAGGACTGGAGAAGGCGTTACAGCAGACCCGGGCCAAGATCGGAACTAAACTCAAAGGCGTCATTCTTGACGTGCGCAATAATCCGGGCGGCCTGCTTGACCAGGCTGTTGTTGTCTCCGACGCATTCCTCGATTCCGGCGAAATCGTCTCGACGCGCGGCCGCCGGGCCTCGGACACGCAGCGTTATAGCGCGCGATCAGGGCAGATCTTCCCGGGCGTTCCGGTGATCGTGCTGATCAATGAAGGGTCTGCCTCGGCTTCCGAGATCGTGGCCGGCGCGCTGCAGGATCATCGCAGGGCCAGGGTGATCGGTACCCGGTCCTTCGGCAAAGGTTCGGTGCAGACCGTGATCCCGCTTTCGGGAGGCATGGACGGTGCCCTGCGACTGACGACAGCCAAGTACTATACGCCGGCGGGGCGTTCGATCCAGGCAACGGGCATCGATCCGGATATCCTGGTCGAGCAGACAGCAGAATCCGACAGCGAGGCGCAGAACAACAGTCGCATGTCGGAGGCCAATCTGCCCAAACACCTCGACGGGCAGGAAGGTGGGCGAAAGCCGCATGTTGGTCCGCGCGTGAAACCAAAGCCTGGTGAGAAGTTCGAGGACTTCCAGATGACCTATGCGCTGCGCCTGCTGCGCGGTCAGGAGGTTGTTTCAGCGGCGGACAAGCCGGTGTCGCCGGCCAAGCCCTCCGCGATCAAGCCGAATTAAATACTTACTGACTTCTGACTTGATATAAGGCCCTGCAGGGGAATCACCCCCTGCAGGGCCTTGTTTTTTGACGGGAGGCCGATGAAATTCCCGGAGCTTAAAGTTCCATTGGCCGTGGTGCGGGTCTTAGACCCGGTGATGACACGCGTCCGCGCACTGCCCCGCCGCGCCGTCATCACTTTGGGCGTCACCGTGCTGGTTGCGCTGATGTTTCTGGCCGTCAGCATGCTTCCTGCAGCGCAGCCACCTGCGGCGGAAGAGCAGGCCGTTGTTCGACTGCCCATCGGCGCATGGCCAAAGCAAGAGGCGGGCCTGCTTGATGCGGCAACGGAAAGAGGGAGCCAGCAAGAGCTTGGAGACGCGCTGATTGCCAATAACGGCGCGGTCATTTCGGATCCGTCATTGATCGAAATCACGAGCGAGGGTCCGCTGCCGCGCATCAGCGATGATGGGCGGATGCCGATGTCGGTCTATTCCCGCAGGACCGATACCAAAGAAATCAGGCCACGCATTGCCATCGTCGTGACAGGGCTTGGCATCAGTCCGTCGACAACAACCGCGACGCTGGATGGGTTGCCGCCCGGCGTGACGCTCGCTTTTTCGCCCTACGGGAGCGATCTGCAAGGGTTTGTCTCGCTTGCGCGGGGCAAGGGCAATGAGGTTGTGCTCGAAATTCCCATGGAACCCTATGATTTTCCGAACACGGATCCCGGGCAGAACACTCTTCTGGCGGGGGCACCTGCCAACCTGAACGGTGCGCGCCTGCGCTGGATCCTTACCCGTTTTACAGGCTACGCCGGGCTTTTAAGCATGGAGGGGAGCAAATTCATGTCGAGCGCGGCTGACATGCGCTTGCTGCTGGACGCCAGCCGGAGACGCGGACTGTTCTTTGTCGACGGCGGAGTGAACGACCAATCGGTCGCCCGCGAGGCCGCGTCGGCTGTCGGCGCACATTTCGCGCGCGTGGATATCAGGATCGATACCAACCCCTCGCGGGAGATGATGGCGCTGTCCCTGGGCGCGCTTGAGAAGGTCGCCACGCAGAAGGGGAGCGCGATTGGCGTCACGGGAACATATCCGGGCACCGCTGCACAGATTGGCGCCTGGGCAAATGCGCTCGAGCAGAAGGGATTTGCGCTGGTGCCCCTGTCCGCATTGCTGGACAAGCCTGTGCCGCAATTGGCGCAAACGCAAGTCGAAGCCGTGCAGCGCGTCGAGACGCGGGTGCCGGAGCCAAAGCCCCCTGCCCTGGAGGCTGTGCGGAGCCGCCCTCAGCCCAAGCCACCGGTGCTTCGGCGATCGACGGACAACGACCTTCCCTCTGAAGAGACCGTCAAGCCTGTCGATTTACCCAAGGTTTCCAAGCCAGGGCCCCACCCCTGATGCGCGGCGGCTCCATGCAACTGCCCTATCGTCGCTGTGTCGGCATGATGGTGCTGAACAAGGATGGCCGCGTCTTTGTCGGCCGAAGGCTGCACATCGAGGCCGATGAGGCCTGGCAGATGCCACAGGGCGGCATCGATGATGGAGAAGACCTCGAGGAAGCGGCGCTGCGCGAACTTGCAGAGGAGACGGGTATCACAAAGGTCGAGGTTCTGGCCGAAGCGCCAGAGTGGTTCCATTATGACCTGCCACAAGAGGCCATCGGTCTTGCTCTCAAGGGGAAGTACAGGGGTCAAACCCAGAAATGGTTCGCGATGCGGTTTCTGGGTACGGACAGGGACATTGACCTGCAACGACACAGGCCCCAGGAATTCGATGCGTTTCGCTGGGTCGGGATTGACGAGCTGGTGCCGTTAATCGTTCCCTTCAAGCGCGATGTCTACCGGAAGGTCGTTGATGCATTCCGGCACCTTGCCACGCCAGCCTGATCAACGTCATCTTGCGAGTTTCCGGAATTGTCAAAGTCCCTCTCCATTGTGATGATCCATGGTGCGTTCTGTGGCGCCTGGGCCTTCGAGGGCTTCCAAAAGCTGTTCGCCGCCCATGGCGATAACGTCATCGTTCCAACGTTGCGCCACCATGATGCACGCCAGGGAAGACAACGCGCGCCCCGGGAGCTGGGCACAACCAGCACTCTGGATTATGCAGCGGACATTGCCGCACTCGTGCGCGAACTGGAGGCGCCTCCAGTTCTGATCGGTCACTCCATGGGTGGGCTGGTCGCGCAGATGGTGGCGCAGCATGTGCCGGTGCGCGCGCTTGTCCTGCTGGCACCTTCGGCTCCTTGGGGCACCCTGCCCACCTCACCCTGGGAGATCATGTCCGCACAGGGGCTCTACCTGGCCGGACAGTTCTGGAACAAGCCCTTGCGACCAGAGGCGTGGATTGCAGAGAGCCATGCGCTGGACATGCTGCCTTCTGGCCAACGCGAGGCCGTGTTCTCGCGGTTTGTCCCGGAGTCGGGGCTGGCGACGTTCGAGATCCTGCACTGGCCACTGGATCTCCGGCGGGCGACTTTTGTCGAGGCGCGGCAGATCGACTGTCCGGTGCTGTGTGTTGCCGGTGGCCTCGACCGCGTGAACCCGCCACGAACCGTTGCTTCGATCGCGCGGCGCTATAGAGACCGCGGCGAGTGTCGGGTGATCGAGAAGAGCAGCCACTGGCTGATCGGCGAGCCGGGGTGGGAACGCACGGCCATGATGGTGCGCGACTGGGTTGTGAGCCGCTCTAATGCGTCAAAGGACTGAGGCGTTCAGGCGGCAGCGCCGATGCGGGTTGGTGGACCGTAGCGCCAGACGCGAAAACGTACGAACTGCCAGAGGGCGCGCCCGACAAACTTGAGAACACCGGATTCCGGGTGGACGCCGACAGCCTTGCCCGTCATGGCTACGGCGCGCTCGATATGAAGCGGCTTGTAGAGGCGGAACATCGCCGACTGGTAGGCATGGTTGCAGGCATTGCGGTCGTAGGGAATGTTCTGTTCCTGGTCGGCAGGCACGTTGGCGCAGTAATAGGCCATCGCCAATTCGTCGTCCTCGGTCTCGGAGACGCGGGTTGCCGCAATCCAGAGGCGCCTCCAAAAGCCCGGCTTCTCTTCTGGCTGCACGTTCATCAGCTCGTAAAACAGGCGATAGTGCGCAAACTCGTCGGCTGCGATCAGGCCAGAAATCTGCTTGAGAACGGGTTCCTGGGTGGAGTCCCGCAGGGCGACATAGGCGGACGACGTGCCACACTCGACCACGCAGCGCGCGATCAGCTCGCCGACGCGGCTGCCGCGGACCGAGCCATCAGCGCTGATAAAGTGCGCAGGGCGATAGGCCTTGCGAAACCGAGCGAAGGCTTGATCGAAACTGAAGCTTGGGTCTGCCATTTCGGCCCAGCGGCCGAGGGCTTGACCGTGCTGCACTTCCTCGGTGCCCCAACGCGAGAGCGACTTCATCATCTCTGGCTCGTTAGCGAAGACCTTGCGCAGGTACTCGACATAGTCGGTGGCGTTGTACTCGACCAGAGAGGCTGCCTTCACGAGGCTGACGAGGGCCGGATCCAGTTTCGAGCGATCGAAACGGCTCCAGTCTATGGAGTCGAGGGTCCAGTGCTCACGCATGACATTCATCCCAAGCTGATCGGCCTCCCACCGGCCGATTTTTCCAGCATCCAGAGATCATATAGCAAAGGGGGCGCCACTCTTCCATGGGCGGTACCCGTCCAAACGTCACAGCCTGATGCCAGAATTAACCCCGTAACCGGCTCAGTGCAGGGCTGCCTGCAATTCCCTTAGCCTGTCGAGGGTTTCCTGCGCTTTTTCGCGCTTGGCTTGTTCCTTTGCATCGGACACGTCTTCTTCGGCGTTGCGGATGCGGGCCTCAAGAGCGGCGCGGTCGAGTTCAGCCAGTGGTATGGCCTCCTCGGCGAGAATGGTAAGCCCCTTGGGCGTCACTTCCGCGAAACCCCCTCGTACAAAGAACTTCTCGCCCGCCTTGCCCTGGGACTGGATGGTCAGGACTCCCGGTCGCAAGGCCGTCATCAGCGGTGCGTGGTTGTCCAGAACGCCGAAGTCGCCTTCCGAACCCGGCACATCGACCTGGTCGACCTCGGCCGAGATCAACAGGCGCTCCGGGGAAACCAAATCGAAGTGCAGCTTGCTCATCGATTATCAGGCCGCTTCTGCCGCAAGGCGCTCGGCCTTCTTCACCGCATCTTCAATCGTACCGACCATCAGGAACGCCTGCTCGGGCAGGTGATCGTAATCGCCACGGCAGAGGCCGTCGAAGCCCTTGATCGTTTCGGCGATATCGACGAACACGCCGGGCGTGTTGGTGAAGATTTCGGCAACGTGGAAGGGCTGCGAGAGGAAGCGTTCGATCTTGCGGGCGCGAGCGACCAGCAGCTTGTCTTCTTCCGAGAGCTCGTCCATCCCGAGAATGGCGATGATGTCCTGCAGCGACTTGTAACGCTGAAGAACGCGTTGCACTTCGCGGGCGACGCGGTAGTGGTCTTCACCGACGACGCGCGGATCGAGAATGCGCGACGTCGAGTCGAGCGGGTCAACGGCGGGATAAATGCCCTTTTCCGAAATCGCACGGTTCAACACGGTCGTCGCGTCCAAGTGGGCGAACGAGGCGGCCGGTGCGGGGTCGGTCAAGTCGTCGGCAGGCACGTAAATGGCCTGCACCGAGGTGATCGAACCCTTCGTTGTGGTCGTGATGCGCTCCTGCAGGGCGCCCATGTCGGTCGCCAGCGTCGGCTGGTAACCCACGGCTGAAGGAATGCGGCCGAGCAGAGCGGACACTTCCGAACCTGCCTGCGTGAAGCGGAAGATGTTGTCGACGAAGAACAACACGTCCTGACCCTGGTCGCGGAAGTATTCAGCGACGGTCAGTCCGGTGAGAGCGACGCGGGCGCGGGCTCCCGGCGGCTCGTTCATCTGTCCGAAGATGAGCGCGCACTTCGAGCCATCCGTTGAACCCTTGCTGGGGTCCTTGTTCACGCCGGACTCGATCATTTCGTGATAGAGGTCATTTCCTTCGCGGGTCCGCTCACCCACGCCGGCGAACACGGAGAAGCCGCCATGCTTCTTGGCGACGTTGTTGATCAGTTCCTGGATGAGAACGGTCTTGCCGACGCCGGCGCCGCCGAACAGGCCGATCTTGCCGCCACGCGCATAAGGCGCGAGCAGGTCGACGACCTTGATGCCCGTCACGAGGATCTGCGCTTCGGTCGACTGTTCGGTGAACTTCGGCGCTTCCGCGTGGATGGGGCGCATTTCGACGCCCTTGACGGGACCTGCTTCATCGATGGGTTCGCCGATCACGTTGACGATGCGGCCGAGCGTTGCCGGACCGACCGGAATCGAGATGGCGTTCCCTGTGTCCCTGACTGCCTGGCCGCGAACCAGACCTTCGGTGGAGTCCATCGCGATTGCGCGGACGGTCGATTCACCGAGATGCTGGGCGACTTCCAGAACGAGGCGATTGCCCGCATTCATTGTCTCAAGCGCGTTGAGAATGGAGGGGAGCTTGCCTTCAAACTGCACGTCGACGACGGCGCCGATGACCTGTGTTACCTTGCCGGTGGTTTTGACAGCTGCGTTCATTGATCTGCCTCTTAGAGCGCCTCTGCGCCCGAAATGATTTCGATGAGTTCTTTGGTAATCTGTGCCTGACGCGAGCGGTTGTACTTCAGCGTCAGCGCGCTGATGACGTCGCCGGCGTTACGCGTTGCAGCATCCATCGCAGCCATGCGCGCGCCCTGCTCCGAGGCCTGATTCTCGAGCAAGGCCCGGAACAGCTGGACGGAAACATTGCGCGGCAGGATGTCGTTGAGGATCTGCTCTTCATCCGGCTCGTAGGTGTAGGACGCGCCCTTGAGGTCAGCGGCCTTCGCCCCTTCGGGCATCTGCGCCGGAATGAGGCGCAGGGCCGTCGGGATCTGGCTGATCACCGAACGGAAGCGTGCGTAGAACAGCGTCGCCACGTCGATCTCGTCGGCATCAAACATCTCCAGCACCTTACGCGCGATCGGCTGGGCTTCTGCAAAGCCGATGCGGCGTACGCCAGAGAACTCGATCGTGCCAATGATCATGCTGCCATAGAGGCGCTTGAGCTGGTCGCGGCCCTTGCGGCCCACGCACAGGATCTTGACGGTCTTGCCCTCGCGCTTTAGGCGCTCAATGTGCTGGCGCGCGAGCTTGACGATGTTGGTGTTGAAACCGCCGCAGAGGCCGCGATCTGCCGTCATCACGACAAGCAGATGCACGTCGTCACGACCGGTTCCGGCGAGCAGCTTGGGCGCGCCTGCCTGGTCGGCCACGCCGGCCGACAGGTTTGCGAGCACGCCCTGCATCTTCTCGGCGTAGGGTCGGGCCGCTTCCGCGGCGTCCTGCGCGCGCTTGAGCTTTGACGCCGCGACGAGCTGCATCGCGCGCGTGATCTTGCGCGTGGATTTCACGCTCACGATACGGTTGCGGAGGTCCTTTAAGCTTGGCATCGGGGCTTACGCAAAGCTCTTGATGACGGATTCGAGGACTGCCTTGAGCTTGTTTTCCAGATCCGGCGTGAGAGCCTTTTCCTTGCGAATGCCATCAAGGATTTCCTTGTGGCTGGCGCGCAGGGTCTGGAGCAACTGCTGCTCGAAGCGACCAATCTGGTTGACGGCGAGCTTGTCGAGGTAGCCACGCGTTCCCGCGTAGATCGACACGACCTGTTCTTCAACCGGGAAAGGTGCGAACTGCGGCTGCTTGAGCAGCTCCGTCAGACGCTGGCCTCGGTTGAGAAGGCGCTGTGTCACCGCATCGAGGTCGGAGCCGAACTGCGCGAAGGCCGCCATTTCGCGGTACTGCGCGAGATCGGACTTCATCGTGCCGGCGACCTGCTTCATGGCCTTTATCTGGGCCGACGAGCCGACGCGCGACACCGAGATGCCGACGTTCACCGCCGGACGGATGCCTTGGTAGAAGAGTTCGGTCTCAAGGAAGATCTGGCCGTCGGTGATCGAGATCACGTTCGTCGGGATGTAGGCCGACACGTCGTTGGCCTGGGTTTCGATCACGGGAAGCGCGGTGAGCGAGCCGGACTTGTTGGCGTCGTTCAGCTTGGCTGCGCGCTCGAGCAGGCGGGAGTGGAGATAGAATACGTCGCCCGGGTAGGCTTCGCGTCCCGGCGGACGGCGTAGCAGCAGAGACATCTGGCGATAGGCGACGGCCTGCTTGGACAGATCGTCGTAGATGATCACGGCGTGCATGCCGTTGTCGCGGAAGTACTCGCCGATGGTGCAGCCCGCGAAGGGTGCGAGGAACTGGAGCGGCGCCGGGTCAGAGGCCGTGGCTGCTACGACGGTCGTGTACTCCATCGCACCGAACTGCTCGAGCGTCTTGACGATCTGGGCCACCGTCGAGCGCTTCTGGCCGATGGCAACGTAAATGCAGTAGAGCTTCTGCTTTTCGTCGCCCGAGGCGTTGACGGACTTCTGGTTGATGATCGTGTCGAGCGCGACGGCGGTCTTGCCGGTCTGGCGGTCGCCGATGATAAGCTCGCGCTGGCCGCGGCCGATCGGGATCAGCGAGTCAACGGCCTTGAGGCCGGTCTGCATGGGCTCGTGCACTGACCGGCGCGGAATAATGCCGGGGGCCTTGACGTCAACGCGGCGGCGCTCGGCGCCGACGATCGGGCCCTTGCCGTCGAGCGGGTTGCCCAGCGGATCGACCACGCGACCCAGCAGACCCTTGCCGACGGGCACGTCAACGATAGCGCCGGTGCGCTTGACGGTGTCGCCTTCACTGATCTCGCGGTCGGAGCCGAAGATCACGACACCGACGTTGTCGCTTTCGAGGTTGAGCGCCATGCCCTTGATGCCGCCGGGGAACTCGACCATTTCGCCGGCCTGGACCTTGTCGAGGCCATGGATGCGGGCGATGCCGTCACCGACTGAGAGGACCTGACCCACTTCGCTGACTTCGGCTTCGGCGCCGAAGTTCTTGATCTGGGACTTGAGGATGGTGGAGATTTCTGCGGCTTGGATATCCATGTGAGTGGCCTTAGGCACCTTTCATCGCGCGCTCGAGACGGGCGAGTTTCGATTTGAGGGAAGAGTCGATCTGGCGTGAGCCAACCTTGACGACCAAACCGCCCAGGAGGGACGGATCGACCGATTCAGTCATTCGAATTTCGCGTTTGATTGACGACTTCAGAGCCGCCTGGAGCGCGGCACGCTGGGCAGGGCTCAGTGGCTTGGCGCTTGTTACCGACGCAGATGTCTCGCCCTTGCGGGCAGCGACCAATGCATCGAATGCAGCCACGATGCCCTGGAATGCAAAGAGCCTGCGCTTCTGTGCCAGCAGGCCCATGAAGTTCCTGGTCAGCGGGCTGACGCCCAGGCGATCGAGAATGGCTGCGATGGCCCTGCCCTGCTCGTCGCGCGAAAACACCGGGGAGCGCACGAAGCGCGCCATGTCGGCGCCGCCTTCAACCAGACCGCGGATCCGGGCGAGATCCCCGGCAACCGTGTCGAGCGCCTTGGCCTCGTCTGCAAGCTCGAACAGGGCTGTCGCGTAGCGACCTGCAAGACCCGCAACGGAAATGTTTTCGCTTGCCACGATGGAATTGGCTCCAGACCTGAGACTGACCCAAGCCCGACATCGGCCCCCGATGCAGCTTAAGCCATTGAATTCGCTACATAATTTTCTTTCGGGACCCGAGAGAATGTCGACCCGTTGCGATGACGCGGGCGGGCATTAGCACAGCCCCATTTGCGGTGCAACACGGCGGAAATGCGCGGATCGTCTCAGTCCTCAGATTTCCGCTTCTTCGAGACCGCGGCGGCAAAGGCAAAGCCCAGCGCGACACCCAAGGCCAGACCCAATCCGAAATTGCCCGACGCGATACCAACGGCGGCACCGAGGATCAAACCAGACGCAAAACCACCGTTGATCACCGTGTTGACCTTTTGATCTGCAAGGCTTGATAGGGCTCCGGCACGGTTGACGCAATCCGCGATTAGCGCATGACCATGGGCCGCACCTCTAGAGAAAGCTCACGGGGTCGATGTCGATGGTCATGGCGATGGATGAGGGAAGTTTCACGTCTGCGAGCCAGGCCCGAAGGAAGGCCTGCAGGTTCACGGACTTGTCCGCGTGGACCGCGAAGCGCAGACGTGTTTGCCCGCGGATCACGGCGAGCGGTGCGGGCGCCGGGCCCCAGACGTGGACGCCGCGCGCCTGGGGGGCGAGGCCTGCCAACTCCTCGGCAAAGCTGCTCACCGCCTGGGCGTTGCGGCTGGACAGGATGACTGCCGCAAGGCGCGCGAAGGGTGGAAGGTCTGCGGCCTCGCGCTTGGCCCATTCGGCTGCGTAAAACGCATCGCGGTCGCCCGAGGCCATGGCGGTCAGAACCGGGTGGGTCGGGTCGGTGGTCTGGATCAGCACGCGCCCGGGCCTCAGGGCGCGACCTGCGCGACCAGCGACCTGGTGGAGCAGCTGGAATGTCCGCTCGCGTGCACGCGGGTCAGCCCCCTCGAGGCCGATGTCGGCGTCGATCACGCCGACGAGCGTCAGCATCGGGAAATTGTGACCCTTGGCCACGATCTGCGTGCCAATCAGGATGTCAACCTCGTGGGCCGCGATCGCCTCGATGGCCGCCTGGATCTGGCGGGGACCGGCCATCGTGTCACTGGATGCGATGCCCGAGCGGGCTTGCGGGAACTTCGTCAGGACTTCCTCGGCGACACGCTCGACACCGGGCCCGCAGGAGATGAACGTGCCCTCGTTCCTGCATTCCGGGCAGGCAGGCGGCGTCGTGCGCTCGTAGCCGCAATGGTGGCAGACCAGCTTGCGGCGGTAGCGGTGCTCGACCAGCCAGGAGGTGCAACGCGGACAGCCCATCTTATGGCCACAGGCCTTGCAGAGCGTCAGGGGGGCAAAGCCGCGGCGATTGAGAAAGAGCAACGCCTGCTCGCCCAGGGCCAGGGTTTCGGCGATGGCGGTGCAGAGGGTGGGCGACAGGAATTCCCCCGACCTGGTCTCCTCCTTGCGCATGTTGATCAGCGTTGCCTCGGGGAGCTTCGCAGTGCCGTGGCGTTGTGCCAGCTGCAGCCTTGCGTAGCGGCCCTGCCCTGCGTTGACCCAGGTCTCTAGCGATGGGGTGGCCGAGCTCAGAATGACAGGGCAGGCTTCCAGACGCGCACGCACGACCGCCATGTCGCGAGCGTTGTAGACAACGCCTTCTTCCTGCTTGAAGGCGGTGTCGTGTTCCTCGTCGATGACAATCAGGCCAAGCTCGCTGAATGGGAGGAACAGGGCAGAACGCGCGCCCACGACGACGCGCACGTCGCCCGCCGCCACGCCGCGCCAGACGCGCCGGCGTTGGGTTTTCGTCAGGTCGGAGTGCCATTCGGCAGGGCGCGTGCCGAAGCGTCGAGCAAAGCGGTCGAGGAACTGGACGGTCAGGGCAATTTCCGGCAGCAGGATCAGAGCCTGGCGCCCGCGCATCAATGTCGCGGCGATGGCCTCGAAATAGGTCTCAGTCTTTCCTGATCCGGTGACACCATCAAGGAGGATGGCCTCGAATTGACCCGCGTTGACGGCGCGGATCATATGGGCGGCAGCAGCGGACTGGGCTGCAGACAATGTTGGCCCTGCAAAGGCCGGGTCAGGGGCGTTGGCTGCCGGTTCGGGGGGAAGCGGCACCTCTTCCAAGGCCCGCATCTTCACGAGGCCACGGACAACCTCGGTCGTGACGCCTGCTTCCGTGCAGAGCTCGCCGATGCGCCGGGCCAAGCCGTCGGCGGCGATGGCCAGCACGCGGGAACGGGCATCGGTCAGCCGTGTGGGGGTCTGTGATCCCAGACGCACGGCCTTGCGATCGGGTTCAGGCTCCAGCGCATCTGGCGCACGCAGGACAAGATTTGCGATCTCGCCCGAGGACACCATTACATAGGATGCCACCCAATCGACGAATTGAAGGAGGGTTTCCCTCAGCGGCGCCGTGTCGAAGCGTCGGATTACTGGCTTAAGACGCTCGGGTGGGAACTTGCCCTCAGCTGGACCCCAGACAATGCCCAGTGACGCGCCTGCCCGGCCGAGCGGAACCTCGACAATGTCGCCACGCGCGAGTTGCATGCCCGCGGGCACGCGGTAGTCGAGCGGCCCCTTCAGCGGGCGCGGAACCATGACGCCAACCGCGGCGCCATCCACAGGCGCGGTCTGAAGAAGCTGTCCGGTTTCATCGCTCATGGGGTAAGGTCCAGCGCACCGCACAGCAAAGGTCAAGCGTCATGAAGTTCTTCATCGATTCTGCAGATGTCAGCGAGATCCGCGAACTTGCCCAGACCGGGCTGATCGACGGGGTCACGACCAATCCGACGTTGATTGCGAAATCGGGTCGCAAATTCACGGACGCCATTGCCGAGATCTGTGATCTGGTCGATGGACCCGTCAGCGCCGAGGTCACGGCAATGGATGCCGAGGGCATGATTGCCGAGGGTCGGGCGCTTGCACGAATTGCCGAGAACATCGCCGTGAAGGTGCCGTTGACTTGGGCCGGACTGAGGGCGTGCCGGACGCTGACGGACGAGGAGACGATGGTCAATGTCACGCTGTGCTTCAGCGCCAACCAGGCGCTGCTGGCTGCAAAGGCTGGCGCCACGTTTGTCTCGCCGTTCATCGGGCGGCTTGATGACATCGGCGAGGACGGCATGCAGCTGATCCGTGATATCCGGACGATCTACGACAATTACATGGGGCTCGATACCGAGATCCTCGCTGCGTCGATTCGCACACCTTCCCATGTGACCAACGCAGCGAAGGCGGGCGCAGATGTCGGCACACTGCCGCCCGGCGTGTTTCGCGAACTGATCGAGCACGCGCTGACTGAGAAGGGCCTGGCTCAGTTCCTCGCTGACTGGGAAAAGACCGGCCAGACCGTTCCGCGGAAATAGGGCGATGCTGGCGGCCGAGGCCTTCCAGGCGTGGCGTCAGCAGATGACACATGTGCGGCGTCTGTCGCCCAAGACGGTCGAGGCCTATACGCATGACGTGGGCGGTTTTCTCGCGTTCCTGCAGCAACATGTCGGGGCAGAGGTTGATCTGCCTGCGCTGAACGCAGTGAGTGCCGGGGATGTGCGTGGATGGCTGGCACTTCGGCGTCAAGACGGGCTTGGGCCACGTGGTGTGGCGCGCGCGGTGTCGGCGCTGCGCACGTTCTTCATGTTTCTCGAGAAGCAGGGGCTGGCCGAGAACCTGTCCATCCGACGCGTGCGGCCACCCAAGCTTCCCCCATCGGTGCCAAAGCCGGTGTCGGTTGCCGGCGCTGAAGCGCTGCTGGACGAGGCCGAGATCATCGGTCGCGAACCCTGGATTGCGGCTCGCAATGTGGCCGTGCTGACGCTTCTCTATGGAGCGGGGCTGCGCATCTCGGAGGCCCTGGGTCTGAACCGATCGGCGTTGCCGCTGGGTGAGACGCTGGTGATCACTGGCAAGGGGAACAAGCAGCGGCTCGTGCCGATCCTGCCGCAGGCGCGCGATGCGGTTGATGCCTATGTCCGGCAATGCCCGTTCGGCGGGGCTTCTCAGGATCCTGTGTTTCATGGGGCCCGCGGCAAGCGGCTCAATCCGCGGATCGTGCAAGGGTTGATGGTGAACCTGCGACGTGGGCTGGGGCTTCCAGAAACTGCAACGCCGCATGCTCTGCGGCACGCTTTCGCGACTCATCTGCTGGCTGCCGGCGGTGATCTGCGGGCAATCCAGGAGCTCTTGGGGCATGCCTCGCTCTCGACGACGCAGCGCTATACAAGTGTGGACGAAAGCCACTTGATGCAGGTCTATGCAAGGGCCCATCCGCGGGCGAAGGCCGGCGGATAGGCCCTGCACGATCAGAGCTGGTTCAATTTCCAGACCCAGTAATTCGTTGCAACTGTGGCCAGAGCATAGGCGATGGGAGAGCCCATCCACATGGTGGCGTAGTCGAGCCCGATCCAGTCGTACCTGGCGTCATACTCGAAGGGGTGCGCGAGGAAGTAGACGAACACTTCCGGCAGCCAGACTGCGAATTTGGGCAGTACGCCGCAGCTCCAGGAGTCCAATCCGTACAGGGCGCAGGACTGGCCGAAGAGGCCCGCCTGGGCCATGTCGTCGTGCATGAAGTATATGGCCATGGCGGCGGCCGCGATCCATCCGACCAGTATGCCGAAGCCCCTTGGTTCCCACATGATGAGCGCCTCCCCTTGCCGACACGGGCTGCAGGTGAAGAAAAACCGCCGTGCGTGGCGCACAGCGGTTTCATTGAAGAGCAGAAATTTGCCCGAATTGAGGCAGAGACCGCCTCAGGACTGCATGGTCCAGCCATCGACGGCCATCGCCGCCTGGCGAATGGCCTCGCTGAGGGTCGGGTGCGGGTGGCAGGTGCGGGCAATGTCTTCTGCCGACATCTGGAACTCGATGGCGAGGGCCGCCTCGGCGATCATGTTGCCGACTTCGGGTCCGATCATGTGGACGCCCAGGACACGGCCCGCGGCGCCGGCTTCGGCGAGGATCTTCACGAAGCCCTCGGTTGAGCCATTCGCGCGCGCGCGGGAATTGGCTGCGAACAGGAACTTGCCTGACTTGTAGGCGATGCCTGCGGCCTTGAGTTCTTCCTCGGTCTTGCCGACCGCCGCGACCTCAGGGTGGGTATAGACGACAGAGGGGATTGCCTCGTAGTTCACGTGACCCGCCTGGCCGGCGATGATTTCGGCGACCGCCACGCCTTCATCCTCGGCCTTGTGGGCGAGCATGGGGCCTTCGATCAAGTCACCGACGGCGAAGATACCCTTTACCGCGGTCTCGTAGTGGCCGCTCACAGGGATGCGACCGCGCGCGTCGGGAACCAGGCCTACCTTGTCGAGGCCGAGGCCTGAGGTGTAGGGGCGCCGGCCGATGGAGGAGAGAACGATGTCAGTCTCGATGGTCTCGCGGGCGCCGCCTGCAGCAGGCTCGATCGCGACCTGAAGCGCGCCGTTCTTGCGCTCCACTCCCACCACCTTCATGCCGAGGCGGAAGGCCATGCCCTGTTTCGTCAGGATGCGCTGAAAGTGCTTGCCGACTTCGCCGTCGAGGCCGGGTGTGATGCGGTCGAGATACTCGACAACCGTCACCTGGCTGCCAAGACGGCGCCAAACCGAGCCCATCTCGAGACCGATATAGCCGCCGCCAATCACGACGAGCCGCTTGGGAACATCCTTCAGTGCGAGGGCGCCGGTTGACGAGACGACATCCTTCTCGTTGACCTCGACGCCCGGCAATGGCGTCGGCTGGGAGCCGGTCGCGATGATGATGGCTGCGGCCTCGACCGTGCGGGTCGTGCCGTCGTTGCCGCGGATCTCGACCTTGCGGCCACCGGCAAAGCTGCCGGTGCCGACGGCGTATTCGACCTTGTTCTTCTTGAACAGGAACTCGATGCCCTTGGTCAGGCCGTCGACGGTCTTGTCCTTGTGGCCCATCATGGCGGGCAGGTCGTAGCCGACCTCGCCCGTGCGGATGCCAAGGGCGCCGTAATGGTTCTTCGTCTCGTCGTAGAGAGCGGAGACCTGCAGCAGGGCCTTGGAGGGAATGCAGCCCACGTTGAGGCAGGTGCCGCCCAGCGTGCCGCGCTTCTCGACGCACAGGGTGCGCTTGCCCAACTGGCCGAGGCGAATGGCGGCGTTGTAGCCGCCGGGGCCGCCGCCGATGATGACTACGTCGTAGAGATCGCTCATTCAGACTTCCAGTATCATGCGCTCGGGTGCTTCGAGGCACTCCTTCACGCGAACGAGGAATGTGACCGCCTCCTTGCCGTCGACGAGGCGGTGATCGTAGGACAGCGCGAGGTACATCATCGGGCGGATCTCGACCTTGCCGTCGATGGCGACCGGGCGCTGCTCGATCTTGTGCATGCCGAGGATGCCGGATTGCGGCGCGTTCAGGATCGGTGTCGACATCAACGAGCCGTAGACGCCACCGTTCGAGATGGTAAAGGTGCCGCCCTGCAGCTCCTCGAGCTTGAGCTTGTTGTCACGCGCGCGCAGACCGAAATCGTTGATGCGCTTCTCGATGCCAGCCAGCGTCAACTGGTCGGCGTCGCGAACGACTGGCACTACAAGACCGCGCTCAGTGCCAACGGCCACGCCGATGTCGTAGTAGTTCTTGTAGACGATGTCGTCGCCTTCAATCTCGGCGTTGACCGAGGGGATTTCCTTCAGCGCGACGATGCAGGCCTTCACGAAGAAGCTCATGAAGCCGAGGCGCACGCCATGGCGTTTTTCGAAGGTGTCCTTATGGGCCGAGCGCAAGTGCATCACCGCCGACATGTCGACCTCGTTGAAGGTCGTCAGCATGGCGGCCGTGTGCTGGGCTTCCTTGAGACGCAGCGCAATCGTCTTGCGCAGGCGCGACATGGTCACGCGTTCCTCGCGCACGGCCTGCGGGCGCGGTCCTGACTGCGTGATCTGGACGGCGCGCGGCTCAGATGCGCGCGCCTCGATGGCAGCGAGCACGTCGCCCTTCATCACGCGGCCATCGCGCCCGGTGCCAGGCACACTGGCAGGCGCAAGATTGTTTTCTTCGGCCAGCTTGCGTGCTGAGGGGCTGAGTACCGGCGTCGCGGTGGCGGGTTTTGGCGGCGCAGCGGGAACCTTGGCGGGCTGTGCCGAGGCTTGCGCCTTGGCCGGGGCCGCGGCAGCGCCGCTGCCCTCGCCGATCAGGCCGAGAATGGCGCCAACGGCGATGGTCGCGCCAGGGGCTGCGACGATCTCGGAGAGAACGCCGTTGCCGGGAGCTGGGACCTCTACAGTGACCTTATCGGTCTCGAGTTCAACAATCGGTTCGTCTGCGCGGACTGCGTCACCCTTGTTCTTGAGCCATTTGGCGACGGTTGCTTCCGTCACGGACTCGCCCAGGGTTGGAACGCGGATTTCGGTCGTCATGTTCCTGTTCTCGTGATCTCAGAGGGAAAAGGCATCATCGAGCAGGGCCTTCAGCTCTGCCTGGTGACGGCTCATCTGTCCTGCGGCGGGGGACGCAGCCGCGGGACGTCCAACATAGCGGGCACGTGAGGCCTTGGTGCCGACACGCCCGAGCACCCATTCGATGTTCGGTTCGATGAAGCTCCATGC
Source organism: uncultured Flavobacteriaceae bacterium (assembly GCA_964483585.1). Taxonomy (GTDB): domain Bacteria; phylum Pseudomonadota; class Alphaproteobacteria; order Micropepsales; family Micropepsaceae; genus SZUA-430. The sequence continues at coordinate 228,820 of CAZABH010000001.1, read as the reverse complement.
GCCCATGTTCTTTGGCTCTTCCTGGGCCCAGACCATGTCGGCGTTCCTGAAGCGCGTGAGCTCGGTGACGAGTGAGCGGGCCGGGAACGGATAGAACTGCTCGATGCGCAAAAGGTAAACATCATCGATGCCCCGTTTTTCACGTTCTTCCAGAAGGTCGTAGTAAACCTTCCCCGAGCACATGATCACGCGGCGGATCTTCGCATCCTCCTTCAGTGCAACCGTTGAGCCGGGCAGCGTCTGCGCGTCATCGTGAAGGATGCGGTGGAAAGAGGTGCCGGGCCCCAGGTCTGCCAGCGTCGAGACGCAGCGCTTGTGGCGCAGCAGTGACTTCGGCGTCATCAGGATCAAGGGCTTGCGGAAGTTCCGGTGGATCTGGCGGCGCAGCACGTGGAAGTAGTTTGCGGGCGTCGAGACGTTGCCGACCTGGACGTTGTCTTCGGCGCAGAGCTGCAGGAATCGCTCGAGGCGGGCTGAGGAATGTTCCGGGCCTTGCCCTTCGTATCCGTGCGGCAGCAACATGACGAGCCCGTTCATGCGCAGCCACTTGCGTTCGCCCGAGGTGATGAACTGGTCGATGACAGCCTGGGCGCCGTTGGCGAAGTCGCCGAACTGGGCCTCCCAGATGACGAGCGCCTTTGGTTCCGCGAGGGCATAGCCGTACTCGAAGCCGAGTGCGGCCTCTTCCGACAAGAGCGAATCGATGACTTCGAATTCACCCTGACCTTCGCGCACATTCTGGAGCGGGTGATAGCGTTCCTCGGTTGACTGGTCGACAAGCGCGGCGTGGCGCTGGCTGAAAGTGCCGCGGCCTGCGTCCTGGCCCTCGAGGCGTACGTGATAGCCCTCGTCGAGCAACGTGCCAAAGGCGAGAGCCTCGGCTGTTGCCCAGTCGAGGCCTTCACCGGTCTCGAACATCTGCGCCTTCTGCTGCAGCAGGCGCTGGACTGTTTTGTGGGCGTTGAAGGTTGTTGGAACGGTGGTCAGGGCTGCGCCCACTCGCTTCAGCCTGTCGATCGAGACGGCCGTGTTGCCGCGTCGCTCGTCGCCTTCGGCAGGGCTCATGCCAGCCCAGGCGCCATCCAGCCAATCGGCGCGATTGGGCTTGAACGAGGCTGCGCCCTCGAAGGCCTCGTTGAGGCGCTTCTCGAAGGCCTGCCTCATGGCTTCGTATTCATCCATCGACACCGAGCCTTCCTCGATGAGGCGGCGGCTATAGAGTGTCAGCGTCGAGGGGTGCGCCTTGATCTGGCGGTACATCAGCGGCTGGGTGAATGCCGGTTCGTCGGTTTCGTTGTGGCCGAAGCGGCGATAGCAGAAAATGTCAACAACGACGTCCTTGTGGAAGCGTTGGCGGAATTCCGTGGCCACGCGCGCACAATAGACAACGGCCTCCGGGTCATCGCCATTCACGTGGAAGATGGGGGCCTCGACCATCAGGGCGACGTCAGAGGGGTATGGCGAGGAGCGCGAATGGATCGGCGAGGTCGTGAAGCCGATCTGGTTGTTCACGACGAGATGGATCGTGCCGCCGGTACGGAACCCCTTGGTTCCCGACATGGCGAAGCACTCGGCCACCACGCCCTGCCCTGCGAAGGCGGCGTCGCCGTGGAGCAGTACAGGGATCACGCTTGTGCGATCGACCTTGTCCTTGTTCTGGTGCTGCTTGGCGCGCACCTTGCCGAGGACCACCGGGTTGACGGCCTCGAGATGGGATGGATTTGCGGCGAGCGACAGGTGCACCTTGTTGCCGTCGAACTCGCGGTCGGAGGAAGCACCCAGGTGGTACTTCACGTCGCCGGAGCCGCCGACGTCCTCGGGGCTTGATGAACCGCCCTGGAACTCGTGGAACACGGCCCTATAGGGCTTCGACATCACGTTGCAGAGCACGTTCAGGCGACCGCGGTGCGGCATGCCGAACGAGATCTCGCGGGCGCCGAGCTTGCCGCCAACCTTGATGATCTGCTCGAGCGCGGGGATCAGGGCTTCGCCGCCGTCGAGGCCAAAGCGCTTCGTGCCCACAAACTTCACGGCGCAGAAGCGTTCGAAACCCTCGGCTTCTATCAGCTTGTTGAGGATGGCTTTCTTGCCCTCGGGCGTGAACTGATACTCCTTGTCGGCCCCTTCCATGCGCTGCTGGAGCCAGGCCTTCTGTTCGGGATCCGAGATGTGCATGAACTGGATGCCGATGCGGCCGCAATAGGTGCGGCGCAAGATCTCCAGCATCTGGCGCACGGTTGCGGTTTCGAGACCCAGCATGCCGTCGATGAAGATGGGCCGATCGAGATCGTCAGGGCCAAAGCCGTAGCTTGCGGGGTCGAGTTCCGGGTGGCTTGCGGGCGGCGTGAGCCTGAGGGGATCGAGGTCAGCTTCGAGCGTTCCACGCACCCGATAGGCGCGGATCATCTGGATCGCGCGCACGGTGTCGACGACGGCGCGGCGCACTTCATCAGATGTCAGCGTGGGGGCCGCCGCCGCGATCTTCTGCTGAAGTTCCTTGACTGATGCATCTTTTACCGGGGCCTTGCCTGGCCTGGCGTCCGCCTTCGGGGCTGCGGGTGCGCCGGTCAGGGCGCGGGTGAGATCGTCTGTGGCCTCCGGCCAGTCGGCGCGCCCCCAGGAAGCGCGGTGCACGCTGAGGTCTGCCGGCGCGATGGAGGCAAAGAAGTTCCTCCAGCTTTCGTCAACGGATGAAGGGTCTGCGAGATAGCGCTCGAGTTGAGCCTCGATGAAGGGGGCGTTGGCCCCGTAGAGAAAGGACGTCTGCTCCAGCGCTGCGTTCGAGCCTGCGTCCCTTGTTTGCGGCGATGCCATCTTGGGTCTCTTGTTGTCGGTCGTGCCGCCTGCGGGGGTCGGCCTTGAATGCAAAGGCCTAGTTGCCTTTGAGCACCTTCATGAGTGTTGTTCCGAGGGCTGCAGGCGAGTCGGCAACCGTGATGCCGGCTGCGCGCATCGCGTCCATCTTGCCTTCGGCCGTGCCCTTGCCGCCCGAGACGATTGCGCCAGCGTGTCCCATGCGGCGGCCCGGCGGTGCCGTGACACCGGCGATGAAGCCAACAACCGGCTTCTTGACCTTGGCGTGCTTCAGGAATTCGGCGGCGTCTTCTTCAGCTGAGCCACCAATCTCACCGATCATGATGATCGACTTGGTCTCGGGGTCGGCGAGGTACATCTCGAGGACGTCGATGAAGTTGGTTCCGTTCACCGGGTCGCCACCGATACCTACGCAGGTCGACTGGCCGAGGCCCACGGCTGTTGTCTGGGCGACGGCCTCGTAGGTCAGCGTGCCGGAGCGTGAAACGATGCCAACCGAGCCACGCTTGTGGATGTGACCCGGCATGATGCCGATCTTGCACTCGCCCGGTGTGATAACGCCCGGGCAATTCGGGCCAACCAGGCGCGTCTTCGATCCCTGGAGCGCGCGCTTGACGCGGATCATGTCCATGACCGGGATGCCTTCGGTGATGCAGACGGCCAGTTCCACGCCGGCGTCGATCGCCTCGAGAATCGCATCAGCCGCAAACGGAGGCGGCACGTAGATGGCGGAAGCGTTGGCGCCGGTCTTCTCGACGGCTTCGGCGACGGTGTCGAACACCGGCAGGTTGAGGTGGGTCGAGCCGCCCTTGCCCGGCGATACGCCGCCGACCATTCGCGTGCCATAGGCAATAGCCTGCTCGGAGTGGAAGGTGCCCTGATTGCCAGTGAAGCCTTGGCAAATCACCTTAGTGTTCTTGTCGACGAGAACGGCCATGACACATGCGTCTTTCTAGTTTCGGATTGAACTTACGGAGAATGAGATGCCCGGAAGGGTGCCGCCTGACACGAGGTAATGCAGTGTCATGGACCCTTTGTCCTGAACGGACCAGGTGTAGGTCGACATGCCTTCGAAGCGATCAGTTGATGATGGCTGACGCTTCAGGAAGTCGGAGTAGGCGCGCAGCGCAGCGGCCTCGTCGGTCCTGGGTGCCAGAACGCTGCACGTGACGATTATGGACGATGCACGTTCTCCGGCCATCGCACCCGCCGGGCGCGACGAGACACTGACCAGATGACGCGCGCCATTACGCTCAATAACCCAGCCTTCGACAGATCTGCCGTTGCCGGGGGCAAGCACCTCGCGCTCGACCTCAGTGAGCTGAGACCAGCCGCTTGAAGCCTCACGAATGCGCGCGACATCAACACCCGTGTCGAGGCAGGCCGAGCGGTATGCGTCGAAGGGCGCGGCCACAGCGGCCTGCACAGACAGGATGCTGGCGGCCAGGGCCAGGCTTGTGGTCTTGCGCATCGGCGCCCTCTCCTTGTTTCCTACTGTCGGAACAGCACCCTATTTGCCGAGCTTGATGGCCGCGACGATCTTCGAAGCGGCGTCGGCCAGATCGTCGGCCGGGATCAGGTTCAGCCCCGATTCCGCCAGGATCTTTTTGCCAAGGTCGGCATTCGTGCCCGACAGGCGCGCGACAAGCGGCACGGAGAGGCTGACTTCCTTCGCCGCGGCGATGATGCCTTCCGCGATGATGTCGCAGCGCATGATGCCGCCGAAGATATTGACCAGGATGCCCTTCACTTCCGGATCCTTGAGCAGGATCTTGAAGGCGGCCGTGACTTTCTCCTTGTTGGCGCCGCCGCCAACGTCGAGGAAGTTCGCTGGCGATGAGCCGTAGAGCTTGATGATGTCCATCGTTGCCATGGCAAGACCTGCGCCATTGACGAGGCAGCCAATCGAGCCATCGAGCTTGATGAAGTTCAGGTCGTACTTGGCAGCTTCAAGTTCGGCCGGGTCCTGCTCGAAGGGATCGTGCAGCTCCTGGATGTCCTTGTGGCGATAGAGCGCGTTGTCATCGAAGTTGATCTTGGCGTCGAGGCAGACGACGTCGCCCTTGTCGGTGACAACAAGCGGATTGATTTCGAGCAAGCTCATGTCCTTGGCGACGAAGGCCTTGTAGAGCTTCTCGACCAGGGCGCCAACTTGCTTGGACGTATCACCGGTGACCCCGAGCGCCTTGGCAATGCGGCGGCCATGGAAGGGCTGCACGCCGGCGGCGGGATCGACATGGATCGTCAGGATCTTCTCGGGGGTGTTGTGGGCCACCTCTTCGATGTCCATGCCGCCTTCGGTGGAGGCAATAAATGCGATGCGCGAGGTGTCCCGGTCCACGAGGAGCGAGAGATAGAATTCCTTCGCGATCGGCGAACCTTCCTCGACATAGAGGCGGCGTACGACGCGTCCCTGCGGGCCGGTCTGGTGCGTGACGAGCGTCATGCCAAGCATACGCGTCGCCTCGGATTTCACGGAATCGACCGACTTCACCACCTTGACGCCGCCGCCCTTGCCGCGACCGCCTGCGTGGATCTGAGACTTGACCACCCACACCGGGCCACCAAGGTCATTGGCAGCCTTCACGGCCTCGTCGACCGTGAACGCGGGCACGCCCCGAGGAACCGGCACGCCAAATTCCTTGAGGACAGATTTCGCTTGATATTCGTGAATATTCATATCCGACCTAGCGCATGACCCGGTGCTTGCCCCTGATTGCCAACGCACCGTTTGAGAGGGATTGACTGCACGACAGAGCAGCCAAACGAAAAGGGACGCCTGATATAGCCGCGCCCCTTTTCGTACGCAACGGGAACGGTGAGTCCCGTTTCAATTTGTCAGCGAATCCTTACACCTGCGAGGGCAAAGAGTGTTGCTATCGCGGCAGTGAGCGTCACCGTTGTCGCAGCCCAGTTCATTCCAAACTCGTCGGCGATTGTCTGGTGAATTCCCCATGTCGATCCCACTGCCAAAAACCCCATGAACATTGGGGCGGCGGCTTTATGGATCAGAAATGCAATCACGCTGCCGACCGTGCCCTGGATGAGGGCAAACAGGAGCCGGACCGTGACGAAGGACAGGCCGAAGATCCCCAGGGCGGCCACCAGCTTGATCGTTGCAGGCGAGACATCGCGCGAGACGTATCGATCGACGAGGCTCTCGAACAGGGACCTGACGCCTGCCACCAGGGCCGATCCCCGTTCCTGGCCGAAGGGTGCGAACTGGCGACTGGCCTCGTCTGCCCCACCCTCTTTGGGCAGGGTCGGGGCTGGTGCGGGTACAGGCGAGTATCGCTCGGGGGTCATGTCGGGTGGGCCGTCGCCAGAGAACCCGTAGAGGAAAACGGGTATGGCAACTCCGACCAAGAAAAAAGGCAGCATCAGCAGGAATTGGCGGAAACGGGATGATCCCATGTGTAACGCTCCTTGATGACCTTGTGGGGCCTGCCGGAACACAACCCCTGACCCTGCCCCCAAGCGAGGAGGCTAGCATGGCTCTGCGGGCACGCAAAAAGGGGAGCAGGCTTGCGCTCCCCTTTGCAGGTCTTGCCTCGCGGCCCCGATCGTCGTCAGGCGCGGCGGGTCAGGAAACTGCCAATCGCAAGGATCAACCCCATGATCAACCCTGGCAGAAGGCCGAGCTGGAGGGCTTGCTCGACCGGCAAGCGAATGTCGGAAATGCCGCTGAAGAACTTCCAAAGCACCCAATAGCCAGCGACCGAAAGCGAAATCGAGAAGACGAAGCCCAGAATAATGGCCGGGGTTCGTCCGGTCAGCAGGGTTGCGCGGGTGAACAGCCAGGAAATGAAGAACGGAACCACCATCGTAATCGAAAGCACGATGGCGGCGTTCAACACGTAGGACTGGTCAGCGGCCTGGCCGGCCGAGAAGTATTTCTGCCAAGCGGTGTAGCCGAGATAGGCAAGGAACAAGAGCCACGTCATTTCAGGGTTCTCCCTCGTGTTTCAGTCACGGGCTCATGGCGCGCCCGCAATGTGGCGAAAACGAGACCGCAATCTGGACCGAATGTGAGCGGCTGGTGGGCATGCCCGTTCGTGCGGCGGATTTTCATGCACGCACGTTTGGGTCGCTCGTGAATTCCGGCAAGCGACACATTTATGCATCGCATCTCTATCAACGAGGCCTTTGCCCGCGCCGTCGGCGCATCACATGCCCAGGACGAGCTTGGCCATGATGTTGCGCTGGACCTCGGAGGAGCCGCCGTAAATGGTCGCCGCGCGCGTATTCAAGTATTGCGGCATGAATACAAGTCCGTGTTCCGGCGTGACGGGGTCCAGGTTCGATCCCTGCTTGCGTGCCTCGGGTTCGAGGGCGGCGATGCGGACAGCGAGGGCCTCGATGCCCAACTCGGTGATGCGCTGGCTCAGCTCGGATCCGTGCGCCTTGATCATCGAGGAGGCCGCCCCCGGGTTCTGGCCCTGAGAGAGACGCGACATGACGCGGTGCTCGGTCATCATCAGGCTCTCGAGCTCGATCTCGACGGCGGCCAGCCTTTGCATGAACGCAAGATCTTCCGCGAGCGCGGTACCATTTGATGTCTCGAGCATAGAAGCGCGGCGCACAGCTGCGAGTTTCGCCTTGAGTCCGGCGGCAAAGACGGCACCGCGCTCGAACTCCAGCAGAAATTTGGCGATCGTCCAGCCCTGGCCTTCTTCGCCGACACGATTTTCAACGGGCACGCGGACATTGTCGAAGAAACACTGATTGACCTCGTGGTCGCCGGCGATCGTGATGATCGGACGCACTGTGAAGCCGGGCGTCTTCGTCTCGAGCAGGAGGAAAGTGATGCCCTCTTGGGGCTTGCCGGCGTTCGATGTCCGCACGAGGCAGAACATGCGGTTGGCAAAATGCGCGTGGGTCGTCCATATCTTGGTGCCGTTCAGCACATAGTGGTCGCCGTCACGCTCGGCCTTCATCTGAAGCGAGGCGAGGTCGGAACCCGAACCTGGCTCGGAATAGCCCTGGCACCAGTAGTCCTCTCCCGAAAGGATACGTGGCAAATAGAAGGCCTTCTGCGCGGGTGTGCCGTATTTCATCAGAACGGGGCCGCACATTGTCGTTCCAAAGGGTGCGAGCAGGGGCGCGTGGGCAGACGCGCACTCGGAGGCGAAGATGTAGCGCTGCATTTCGGTCCACCCCGGGCCGCCATATTCCCTGGGCCAAGCGGGCGCGATCCAACCTTTTTCGAAAAGCGCCTTGTGCCACTTGCTGGTTGCGGGCGGGTCAGTGAAGACGCCGCCTGTCTTGCGACCGGCCTCTCGCAGTTCGGGTGTCAGGTGCTCGTCGAGGAAACGTCTGACCTCGTCCCTGAAGGCGATATCCGACGACGACAGGGCTAGCTGCATGGCCTCACTCCGAACAGGGGCACGGTCTTGTTGATGCGGGGCGCAGCCCGCAAGCTGCACCCCGGGCATCGTTCACTTTATGCGAGTTTTGGCTCAAGCTTCTTGCAGGCCTCGATGAGGCCACGCACCGCATCAACAGACTTGGTCAGCATTGCCTGCTCGTCCGGCAGCAAGTTGAGGGAGATCACCTTCTCGACACCCCCTGCGCCAATCACGCACGGCACGCCGACATAGAGATCCTTCAGACCGAACTCACCGGTGCAATGGGCCGCGCAGGGAAGGATGCGCTTCTTGTCCTTCAGGTAACTCTCAGCCATGGCGATCGCCGATGTGGCGGGCGCATAGAAGGCAGAGCCTGTCTTGAGAAGGCCGACGATCTCGGCGCCACCGTCGCGGGTGCGTTGGACGATTTGGTCGAGCCGCTCCTGCTTGATCCAACCCATCTTCACGAGTTCGGGCAGCGGAATGCCTGCCACGGTCGAGAAGCGCGTCAGCGGGACCATTGTGTCACCGTGCCCACCGAGAACGAAGGCCGTCACATCTTCAACCGAGACCTTGAATTCATCTGCGAGGAAATGACGGAAGCGGGCGCTATCAAGGACGCCAGCCATACCAACCACCTTGTTGTGCGGGAGACCGGAGAATTCGCGCAGGGCCCAGACCATCGCATCGAGCGGGTTGGTAATGCAGATGACGAAGGCATCTTTTGCATACTGCTTCAGCCCCTCGCCCACCGCGCGCATCACGCCCAGATTGATGTTGAGGAGATCGTCACGGCTCATGCCCGGCTTGCGGGGTACGCCCGCCGTCACGATGACCACGTCGGCGCCTGCAATGTCGGCGTAGGATTGCGTGCCGCGGTAGTTCGCGTCGAAACCATCCACGGGTGCAGACTGCGCGATGTCGAGCGACTTGCCCTGGGGCAGGCCTTCAACGATGTCAAAAAGGACGACATCCCCAAGTTCCTTCAATCCGACGAGATGCGCGAGCGTGCCGCCGATCTGTCCGCCGCCGATGAGAGCAATTTTTTTGCGAGCCATTTTGGGTCTTTCTACTTCCTGAAGTTGTGCCGATACGGATCACCACGCCCGGCGTGTCATATCCCGTATCGCAGTTAATGAAGAACCGGAAGGCTGGTATCGAATCGCGAGGAAACGCACAAGCGCCGCGTGTGCGTGTGCAGGAAATTCCACTGTCAACCGAATTATTGCGTACACCTTTTTTTTACAGTATGCTGCGGCATCAAAGTTGCAGTGCCTCTACAGCCTGTCTGGTGTCCCGGCCGATCCCCCCCCCTTTTCCGGCCGCGATGGTAAAAAGTGGAGTTTTGTCATGCGTTCGACCGCGCTCGCTGCGATTCTTGCGTCAACGACCGTCTTGAGTGGCTGCGCCGGCACCATTGCTGGTGTTTCAATTGGATCCATCAGTTCGTTTGCAGGGTTTGCTTCGACGATCTTTACCGGTGCCGATCTGGGAGAGCACGCGGCCTCGCTGGTGACCGGCAAGTCGTGCCGGTTCTCCGAAGGCCTGGCCCGCGATGACAGGGATGTGTGCGAGGAGGCAGGGTCCAGCGCGACCCGGGACGACTTCCGCGGGATCTTTGTCGAGCGCGTGGAAGCCGACGGGACCATCATCTACGCCGCACCGAAATACATGCCGGCGAGCGTTGGTGCCGGAGAGAATGAGAACAACACCGACATCATCTGGGCGCAGATCAAGCAGCAGAAGCAGCTGGAAGACGCGGAGAGGCAGATTGCCCGCGCCGATCGCGGGCTGCATATCGATGTTGCCGCGCTGGCCAGTGGGCAGCTGTCGAAAGACTCGCTCACATTTCTTCCGGCCACCAGCTCCGCAGAAGTCGGCGACGAGGAGCCCGCGAGCCTTACTGCAACCGGGCCGCGCGACTTCAGCAACCCAACGGATGGCGACAGGTCGACCGCGGTACGGCATGTTCAGGCCGCCTCTGACGAACCGCCGGTGATCGACGAGAAATCCCTTACCATCACGATGAAGATCGCGCAGGCGACGGGTTCGGGTGGCCCCTTCATCGCGCCAGCGTCAAGCTCAAAGCCGGTGGCGTCCAAGCTTGTCAATGGCGAGCCCGTGATTGTCATGAAGATCCTGCCGATCGTGTCGCAAGTCGCGTTCAATGACACGACGCGAGAGGCTGCCGAGGCGGATGCCATCGAGGCTGTGCCGGAGCCCGTGTCGACCCAGAGCCTGGTAGCGACGCTGCCGAATGCGGCCGATATGTTCGAGGAATCTGCGGTAGAGGCTGCACCGCTCGTGGCCCCGAAGGCCAAAGCCAAGGCTGTGCCCGTCGAGGCTTATCCGGTCGAAACGCTGCAGGCGGAGGTGACGCCTGTCGCGCCGAAACCCGTCAAGGCCAAGGCCCCGCCGCCTGCGCCAGTCATTGCGCCGGAGGATGAGGCCTATCAGCCGCCCGTGAGTGAGCCGGCTGATGTGCCCGCGCCGCTGCCGCTGGCAGACCCCGTTACGGCGGCAGCTCCTGCTGCCAGTGGCGAGGCTGTTGCCACCAATGGCCCTGCCCCCTTGATCGTGATGCCGCAGCCCTAAAGGCCTCTGCATCACGTCCGATTGGGCTTGTGCTTGCGCGCAAGATAGTCGGCTGACTGCATTTCCATAAGGCGTGAGACGGTGCGCTGGAACTCGAAGGCACCATCTCCCGACGGGTATAGGTCGGCCGGTGCGGCTTCTGCCGACGCCACCAATTTCACTGCGCGCTCGTAGAGTGCGTCGATCAGGGTTACGAAGCGCTTGGCCTCGTTGCGATGCTCGGGCTTCAGGCGCGGGACACCGCTCAGCACGAGCGCGTGGTAGCGGTCGGCGATCGCCAGATAATCCTGCGGACCCAATGCAGCGCGGCAGAGGGTGTCGAAGGTGAACCTTGCAACGCCGCGGGCCTGCTCCGGGATCTCCAGTTTCCTTCCCATCACATCGACCGTGTCGGGCTGGCCCTCGTGCACGCCGGTCAGATCGAGCCAAAGATTGTCGAGCGCACGGGCAGCATCGCTGGATAACGGGTGGAACCAGACGGGGCTGCGCTCGAGCCTTGCAAGCCTGTAATCGATGGGTCCGTCGAGATGCATCACATCCATGCGGCTTTCGATCAATGCGATTGCCGGCAGAAAAAGCTGGCGATTTATGCCATTCTCGTAAAGGTCAGATGGAATCCTGTTGGACGTTGCGACAACGACGACATTCCGCTCGAAGAGCTCACCGAACAGACGCGCCAGGATCATCGCGTCGGCTATGTCGGAGACCTGGAACTCGTCGAAGCAAAGAAGCCTCGCCCCTCGGCTGATCTCGTCAGCCACCTTGGGGATCGGGTCACCTGGTTCCGCATCGCGCAGGCGCTTCACGGCCTTGTGCACTTCAGCCATGAAGTCGTGAAAGTGGATGCGCCGGCGCGGTTCGATGCGAACTGAGTCGTGGAACAGGTCCATCAGCATCGACTTACCGCGGCCAACGGGCCCGTGAATGTACAGACCCCTCGGCGGCGGGGCTGTCTTTCGAAACGGGAACAGCGACCTGTTGCGCCCTGCAGCCCACGTGTCGAGCGCGGTGGCAAGTGTCGAAAGCGCCTCGACCACGCGTGCCTGCGCAGGATCGCCCGACAGGCTGCCATTCGCAACACGTTGCGCGTAACGTTCGACCGGGTTCATGGGCGCGACAACATCCGCAGGCGCTGACGTGCGCCCTGTGCTATTTCATGGTCGGGATGACAAAGCTTGCGCCTTCGCGAACGCCCCCCTTGGGCCAGCGTGCGGTCACCGTCTTGATCTTGGTGAAGAAGCGTACGCCTTCCGGACCATGCTGGTTGACGTCGCCGAAGGCCGAACGCTTCCAGCCGCCAAAGGTGTGATAGGCCAGCGGCACCGGGATGGGCACGTTGATGCCGACCATGCCGACCTGGACCTTGGCTGCGAACTCGCGCGCGGCGTCGCCGTCGCGGGTGAAGATGGCAACGCCGTTGCCGTACTGGTGCTTGCTTGGCAGGAGGGCTGCTTCCTCGAAGTCCTTGGCGCGGACGACCTGGAGAACGGGGCCGAAGATCTCTTCCTGGTAGGTGCGCATCGCCGGCGTGACGCGGTCGAACAGGGAGCCCCCGAGGAAGAAGCCGTTCTCATAACCCTGCATACGGAAATTGCGGCCGTCGACGACAAGCTCGGCGCCTTCCTTCACGCCCATGTCGATGTAGCCCTTGACCTTCTCGCGGTGCTCGCGCGTGACGAGGGGGCCGTAGTTGGCGGCCGGGTCGGTGGGCGTCGATACCTTGAGGGCCTCGACGCGGGGCTTCAGGCGGCGGATGAGTTCGTCACCGAGCTTTTCGGTCACTGGAACGGCGACGGAAATCGCCATGCAGCGTTCACCGGCCGAGCCGTAGCCTGCGCCGATCAGGTCATCGACGACCTGGTCGAGGTCGGCGTCGGGCATGATGATCGCGTGGTTCTTGGCACCACCCATGGCCTGGACGCGCTTGCCGTTCGCCGTGCCGTTTGCGTAGACGTACTCGGCGATAGCGGTCGAGCCGACGAAGCTGATCGCCTTAATGTCGGGATCGCGCAGGATGGCATCAACAGCTTCCTTGTCACCGTTCACGACGTTGAGCACGCCCGGGGGGCCGCCGGCCTCGAGGAAGAGTTCGGCGAGGCGCAGCGGGACGCTTGGGTCCTTCTCGCTCGGCTTGCAGACGAAGGTGTTGCCGCAGGCGATGGCGACGCCGAACATCCACATCGGGATCATGGCCGGGAAGTTGAAGGGCGTGATGCCGGCGACCACACCCAAAGGCTGGCGCATGGAGTAGACGTCGATGCCGGTGCCGGCGTTCTCGGTATACTCGCCCTTCATGAGGTGCGGGATACCGCAGGCGAATTCGATCACTTCGAGGCCGCGCTGGATGTCACCCTTGGAGTCGGCGATGACCTTGCCATGCTCGGCGGAGAGCATGTGGGCGAGTTCGTCCATATTCTTTTCGACGAGCGCCTTGAAGTTGAACATGACGCGGGCGCGCTTCTGCGGGTTCTGGGCAGACCATTCCGGGAAAGCCTTGGACGCGGCCTCAACGGCTGCGCGCAGTTCGGCTGTGGTTGCCAGGGGCGTGCGCGCCTGGACTTCGCCGGTGGCCGGATTGAAGACATCGCCAAAGCGGCCTGACGTGCCCTTTACGTGCCTGCCAGCGATAAAATGCGTGAGTTCCCGAGCCATGGCCTTCTTCCCTCTGCGGATCGTATTGCGCGTGTTTTCTGGGCGCGTGTTTAGCACCGGGGAGGTCGGCGTTCCAAGTTGCCTTTCTTCCGCGCAGATCTCGGGGGCGGGGATTGACCGGCGTCAGGCCCTTGCCATCAGAACCCAGTAATCGAGTTCAAGGATGACCGATGGCATGAACGCGCCATCAGGTCCCTTGTCTGGAAAGGCGCTGCATTCCTGGTCCTTCGTGGCAATGGTGCGCAGACGCAAGGCGCCCCACCCCGGTGCAGCCGGAAGGTCTGCCGTGTCGAGGACCTCGGTCCACGCATAGACGGTGTCGCCGCCGAAGCACGGTGCCACGTGGCGGCCGGCGTTGATGGCGGCCACGAACCAGGCATTCTCGAAACCGTTGAAGCTCATCGCGCGGGCGATCGAGATCACGTGCCCACCATAGACGATGCGCTTGCCAAACCGACCGCTGCGCTCGGCATGAGCGTTGAAGTGGACGCGGGCATTGTTGTGGTAGAGGCGGGTTGCCATCATGTGCTCGGCGTCTTCGACAGTCACGCCGTCGGCGTGATCGAAGCGGTCCCCCTTGCGATAGTCGCCGAACCAGCGATCACCACCCGAGACATCCTTAAGCCGTCCGGTGACAGGCACCCTTGCCGATACGACCAGGTCAGCTGGCGCAACCGCTTTGGGCAGTTCCGGTACAAGAGCCGGCGGAACGCCGGCGTCTGCGCTGCGCTTCTTCACCATGACCCATCGCGCATATGTCAGCACATCCTGGCCGCGCTGGTTGAAGCCCCTTGTGCGGACGTAGACGATGCCTGACTCCCGGTTCTGGTTCTCGCGCTGGCCCAGAATCTCGCTAACGGCGCTGATCGTGTCACCTGGATAGACCGGAGCGAGGAAGCGGCAGTCCGCGTAACCGAGGTTGGCAATTGCATTCAACGAGATGTCCTGGACCGTCTTTCCGAAGACGATGTGGAAGACGAGAATGTCGTCCAGCGGTCGAGCCCTGAAGCCCAGAGATTGGGCGTACTCGGTCGAATTCTGCGCCGCAAAGCGTGAGCCGAAGAAGCCGGTGTAAAGGGACTGGTCGGCGTCCGTCAGGGTTCGGGCCGGATTGTGCGCGATCACTTGTCCGGGACGGAAATCCTCGAAGAAGTTTCCGTTCCCGGCGCCTGTTGTGTGCTGAGCCAAGGCGCTCGCTACTTCTGCAGCTGGGCCAGGCCTTCCTTCGCATCCGGCTGACCCGGATTGATGGAAAGAGCCAGCTTGTACATTTCAATTGCACGCTGTTTCTGGCCGTTTTCCTCGTAGAGGCGACCCAGGAAGGCGATCAGGTTGGCGTTGCCCGGCCTCAGGCGAACGGCGGCCTCGCAGTCGCGGATGGCATCGGCCCAGCGGCTCATGGAGGCAAGCGACGTGCAGCGGCCATCGTAATAGTTCCACTGGTCGGCCTTGAGCGCGATGGCCTGGCCAAAGGCTGCGACCGCTTTCGCGTATAGCTGCTGCGAGTGGAATGTTGCTCCCAGTTCGAAGAAGGCGGGGTGCAATTTGGGGTCCGCCTGGACCGCGGCCTCGTAATCGACCACCGCCTCGCGATACTGGCGGGAAGACCGGAAGGCCTTGCCACGCAGATAAAGCGTTGTGGCCAGCCAGGGCTTGGGCAGGCGTCCGGAATTCAGGATCTCGGTGAAGAGCTGGATCGCCGTCTTGTAGTCACGAGCTGCGAGTGCTGCCTGTGCCTTCTTGTGGTTGCCTTGCCAGTCATAGCGCGTGCCTGCAGCGTTCACGCCGGGGGCCGCAGGTGCGGCTTCGGGCGGCGCGGATGGTGTGGCCTGCTGGGCCATGGCAGTGGAGGAGAACAAAGCGAACGCAACGCCAGCGATCAGCAAAGTCAGTCTGGACACGATTACAACCCTTCTTGTTATTGGCAGATATCAGGTTCGCGGCTCAGACGCCGACGCGCTTCAGCCCCTCGCTGGCCACCGGATTGCCCGGGTCAACGGCCAGGAGCTTGCGATACAATTCGGCTGCACGGGCCCTGTTTCCGCTTTGCTCGGCCGCCTGAGAGCTTGCGAGCAGGAGGTTCTTGTCATTCGGAGCCGCGGCGAGTGCCTTCTCGCAATCGGGCAAAGCGCCTGCGTAGTCCATGCGGTTGAAGAGGAGAATGCAGCGGGACTTGCGATAGGCTGGCGCTTCGGGATCCACGCCGATTGCAAGGTTGAAGTCCGCCAGTGCCTTGTCTTCCTGGTTCTGCTCGATGTAGCAGGCGGCGCGCCCGTAATAGACATCGCCCTTCTTGATCAGCTCTGCTGCCTCGGTGAAATCCGCTATGGCGGAAACGCAGTCGTTCTTGAGGCGATAGGCGGTTGCACGCTCGAGATAAAGCTGACCGAGAGTTTCAGGTTCCGAACGGAAGGCGCCGGAGTTGATGGCCTTGGTGTAAAGGGCGATCGCGCGATCTGCGTCCTGGGCGTTCAGTGCCTCCAGCGCCTTGCTGGGCAAGTCGCGGGCTTCTCTCATCTGACGCTCGCGACGCTCGGTCATGTCGGCCGATGCTACAAACGGCTGCGCCATCGCGCCAAGAATTGCGGTCGCCAGTAACGCAGCCACGAGCCTCTTCTTCATTCCTATTCCCTCTTGCGACGCAGGGGTACTGCCCTTCAGTCTTGAAAACATGTTGCCGGTTTGCGGTCGGGGAGCCTAGCCCGAATTTTCGATAACTATTTTATCATTCGGGCGCAATGAGGGCAAAATGCCGCTCAATCCTTGGTAAGCGCGGCGATGGCATCCGCGAGGGCTACGATCTGTCGGGCGATGTCGGCGTGCAGCAGTTCCACCATGCGGCCATTCAGGGAGATGGCGCCTTTACCCTGATTTTCCGGCAAAGCGAAGGCTTCCAGGATGGAGCGGGCCTGCTCGAGCTCGCCCATGTCAGGGGAAAACGCCTCATTGCAGGGCCCGATCTGGGAGGGGTGGATCAGGGTCTTCCCGTCGAAGCCCATCGCCCTACCCTGCTGGCATGCCGCGCTGAAACCCGCGCCGTCGGCTATCTCGTTGTAGACCCCGTCGATTACAACAAGGCCATGGGCGCGAGCCGCCATCACAGTCAGGTTCAGGGCAGCAAGGAGGGCCTCCCTGCCCGGCGTGTGGCGGGCCCGCATTTCCTTCACGAGGTCGTTTGTACCCATCACGAGGCAGGCAAGGCGGCCGCCGGTGCCTGCAATCTGGAGCGCGTTGAAGATCGCGCGCGGGGTTTCGATCATGAGCCAGAGCGTGCAGGTCTCGGGGGCGCTGCTCATGCCGGCCTGGGCTGCGCGCGCCTGATATGCATCGTCGACCTTGGGCACAAGGATGGCGTCAGGGCCGGCCTTGCAAGCCTCGGCCAGGTCATTGGTCCCCCAAGGCGTGTCGAGGCCGTTCACGCGAATGATCACTTCGCGCTTACCGAAGCGGCGGTCGCGTACGGCGTCACAGACTTGCTGGCGCGCCAGATCCTTCGCTTCCGGGGCGACCGCGTCCTCAAGATCGAGGATAAGCGCGTCGGCCGGCAGGATTGCCGCCTTCTCGAGGGCTCGAGCGTTCGAGCCGGGCATGTACAGCACGCTGCGGCGGGGGCGGATGGTCATCTGTTCTCAACCTCACTAATCTAGTGAAACCTAACTGCAGGTTCAGCGGGAGCCAATACGCCATTCAGCACACGATCCTGTCCATCCAGTCCGAAGTCATCCGCGGTCATGTCGGCAACAGCGCGGCGCGCTTTGCGCTGCAGCGGATGGGCGTGGATGCGTGGGCGTTGCCAACGGTGCTGCTATCTCATCATCCGGGCCATGGGCGACCGGAGGGACGCATCACACCTGCGGAGGAAATTTCCCGGCTGTTCCAGAGCCTGGACCAGCGCGGCTGGGCTGGCGCGGTTCGCGGCGTCATCACAGGCTATCTGGGCGCGGCTGCGCAGGCGAGCGCTGCTGCCGGCATCGTCTCTCGCGTGAAGGCGCTCAATCCGTCTGCACTGTACCTTTGTGATCCGGTCTTTGGTGACGATGACGGCGCCTATGCAAAGCCCGGGGTTGCGGAGGCCATCGCGCGAGATTTGCTGCCACTTGCTGACATAGCTGCCCCCAACCGGTTCGAACTTGCGAGCCTCACGTCACAGCGGATCGATGGGCCTGGCGACGCCGTTCGTGCGGCGCGGCTTCTGGGCGTGCGCGAGGTTGTCGTTACCTCGGTGCCGGATGGTTCACAGATCGCCAATGTCGGCGTCATGGACACAGGGGCCTTTGTCGTTCGCGTTGATCGCGAGGACCATGTCCCGCACGGCACAGGCGATCTTCTCTCGGCGCTCTATCTGGCCCTGCGCGTCAGCGGCCTTCATGCAGCCGACGCGCTTTCAGGCAGCGTTTCGCGCGTGCAAGCGGTCCTGGGGGCGAGCCTTGGCCGCGACGAGTTGCAGCTGATCCCTGCACAGGACCAGCTTGCATCGCCTGCTCGCGTTTTGCGTGCCGAGCGGATGTCCTAGGCTGCCTTCTTGAGGTATCGGGCGATCAGGATCTCGGCGATCTGGATCGCATTCAGCGCGGCGCCCTTGCGCAGGTTGTCCGATACACACCACAGGGCGAGTCCATGCTCGACCGTCGGGTCCTTGCGGATCCGGCTGATATAGGTGGCGTAATCGCCCACGCACTCGACGGGGGTCACGTAGCCGCCGTCCTCACGCTTGTCGACGACCATGCAGCCGGGGGCCTCGCGCAGGATGTCGCGCGCCTGGTCGGGGGTGATGGGACGCTCGAACTCGATATTGACGGACTCCGAGTGGCCGACGAAGACGGGTACGCGCACGCAGGTCGCGGTGACCTTGATGTCGGGGTCGAGGATTTTTCTCGTCTCGGCCGCCATCTTCCATTCCTCCTTCGTGTAGCCGTCGTCCATGAAGGCGTCGATGTGGGGAATGAGGTTGAAGGCGATCTGCTTGGTGAACTTCTTCGGTTCGATCGAGTCCGTCACAAAGATGGCGCGGGTCTGGTTGAAGAGTTCGTCCATCGCATCCTTGCCTGCCCCGGAAACCGATTGGTAGGTCGAGACCACCACGCGCTTGATGCGAGCGATTTCGTGCAAGGGCTTCAGCGCCACGACCATCTGCGCGGTCGAGCAGTTCGGGTTGGCGATGATGTTCTTCTTTCCGTATTTCGCGATGGCGCCTGCGTTGACTTCGGGCACGACGAGGGGCACGTCGGCGTCCATGCGCCACTTGGAGGAGTTGTCGATCACGACAGGCCCCATGGCGCCGATCTTCGGTGACCATTCGGTCGAGACCGCGCTGCCCGCCGACATGAGGACAATGTCGGTGCCGCGGAAATCGTAGTTCTCCAGCGCCTTGCACCTCAGCGTGGCGTCGCCATAGGAGACCTCCTTGCCGACGCTCTTGCGCGAGGCGAGTGCGACCACTTCGCTGGCGGGGAATTCACGCTCGGCGAGGATGTTCAGCATTTCGCGCCCGACATTGCCGGTGGCGCCAACGACTGCAACTTTCCAGGACATGTTCTGCTCCGTTACCCTATTTTCCCAAGGCCGCGATGATGGCGCTGCCCATTTCACTTGTTCCTACCAGCTGCATGCCAGGCTGCATGATATCGCCGGTGCGCAGTCCCTGGTCGAGAACGGCGGCGACGGCTGTCTCCACGGCTTCGGCTTGTGCTTTCATGGCGAATGAATAGCGCAAGCACATGGCAAAAGACAGGATGGCGGCGATCGGATTCGCCTTGCCCTGCCCCGCTATGTCGGGTGCGGAACCGTGGATGGGCTCGTAAAGCGCCCGCTGGCGGCCGGTTGCCGCGTCACGCTGGCCCAGCGAGGCTGACGGCAGCATGCCGATCGAGCCGGTGAGCTGGGCAGCTTCATCCGAGAGGATGTCACCGAAGAGGTTGTCTGTCACGATGACGTCGAACTGCTTCGGGTTGCGTACGAGCTGCATGGCGCAATTGTCGGCGAGGATGTGTGTGAGCTCGACGTCCTTGTACTCGGCGGCATGCAGCCTGGTCACCTCTTCCTTCCAGAGCAGACCTGAAGTCATCACGTTGTGCTTTTCGGCCGAGGCGACCTTGTTGCCGCGCAGGCGGGCGAGTTCAAAGGCGACGCGCGCGATGCGATGGATCTCGTGGGTCGCGTAGACCTGCGTGTCGATCGCCTGACGCTCGCCATTGGGCAGGGTCGTAATGCCGCGCGGTTCGCCGAAATAGACGCCGCCCGTGAGCTCGCGGGCGATCATGATGTCGAGGCCCGAGACAATCTCGGGCTTGAGGGTCGAGGAGGCCTTGAGCGCATCGAAGCAGAGCGCGGGGCGCAGGTTGGCGAAGAGGCCGAGGTCCCTGCGCAGGCGCAGAAGAGCGGCCTCTGGGCGCTTGTCATACGCGACGCTGGCCCATTTCGGACCGCCGACCGCGCCGAAGAGAACGGCGTCGGCAGCGAGCGCCGTCTGCATTGCGGCCTCGGTCACGGGCGTGCCGTGCACGTCGTAGGACGCGCCGCCGACGAGGTCGCGGCTGGTCTCGAAGCGTATCGTGGCCCTGGTGTTGAGCCAGGAGATCACGCGCTCGACCTCGGCCATGACTTCAGGGCCGATGCCGTCGCCCGGCATGATGAGAATGTTTCGTGTTGTCATCTGGGTATCGCCCGTGAAGATCCTCGCGCTTCTACAGCATCAGACAAGGGGCCGTCATTGCGGGTTTGGTCGCAGTGGCGGGCTGCTCGCGGATTTCTTCACGGTGGGTGGTTACAGCGCCGAACATCGCCGAAATCGCCGAAAACAAAAATAGAACAAATTGTCGCGGGTTGGAAAGGCGGGTTTCTCGCGAAAGCGGGAGGCCTCACATCCAGGGTGATTGGGTCTTGCGGCGCGCTTCGAAGTCGTCGATCGATTTTTCGTGGCGCAGGGTAAGACCGATGTCGTCCCAGCCGTTCAGCAGGCATTGCTTGCGGAAGGGGTCGACCTCGAAACTGATCATGCCACCGTCGGGGCCGCGGATCTCCTGTTTCTCGAGATCGACGCTGATGACGGCGTTGGCGCCGCGACCAGCATCGTCGAGCAGCTTGTCCACCTCGGACTGGGGCAGAACGATCGGCAGAATGCCGTTCTTGAAGCAGTTGTTGTAAAAGATGTCGGCGAAGCTTGGTGCAATGACACAGCGGATGCCGAAATCAAGAAGCGCCCAGGGGGCGTGCTCGCGGCTTGAACCACAGCCAAAATTCTGACCGGCGACCAAGATCTGTGCCTTGCGGTAGGCTGCCTGGTTGAGGACGAAGCCGGGGATCTCTTTTCCGTCAGGGGTATAGCGCATCTCGTCGAAGAGGTGCTGGCCGAGGCCCGTCCGTTGAATCGTCTTCAAAAACTGCTTCGGGATGATCATGTCGGTGTCGACATTGATCATGGGCAGGGGCGCAGCGACGGCGGTGAGGGTGGTGAATTTCTGCATGGCGGCTTTCAACTCCTGGCCGTTTCATCTGCTTCGGGTTTCACACCCCTATCGCCTCGAGAACCTGCGGCTTTGACGACAAGTATTTCGCTGACCGACGAAGGCTGTTCATGAGGTGCGACGGCAACCACGGCCTTGCATCTTCCACATATTGTCCGCGCAAGGCAAAGAAGACTGCCAAGGCAAATGTCCACTCTGCCTGGGTCAGATAGCCGCTTCTCTGATAACCCCAGCCTTGCGTCCCGCTGTAATAGCGAAAAGCTGTAGCTGCGCCAAAAAGGCCAAACCCAGTGTAGACAACACAAAGGTCGGTACAAAATTCGTGATTGTCCCAGCCGCCGGGTGGCTCGGATTTCGACGCCAGCAGATAGTGGGAAAGCTCGTGCGCGAATGTCGCGACGAGTGCGACAGGATCGTCGATGAGCTTTGGATCGTAAGTGATGAGGACCTCATCGCCTTCGATGCCGAAGGTGCCACCCGGCTGGTTGCGCGCATTCTCCCACTGCAGAAAAGCGGTCTCGCTGACCCTTGGATCCGGGGCCTCGGGCTGTGCCGCGACCTGGCATTGCCATTGTTCCATTCCCATCAGGTTGCGCACTGTCTGGAACACATGCAGGGCACGGTCGTGTCCTGTTGATTCCGTTGGTGGAAAAAATTCTGGCGTAGGCTGAACAAAAAGCTGACGCTTGAGGTCTTCCCTGCCGCCGAGGACATCAAGCAGCCATCGCCAGGTTTGAATTTGCCATTCCTCATCCTCGAGGCTCAACGTTGATTGGGTCTTGAAGGGCCACATTGTGGTTCGCCGATCCCCTACTATCTGCCTCCGAAAACAATCAAGGTCATGCGCTGGGGCATGGCATAGGCTCATCTCCCCCGGCTTTATTCGGCTGCCCTAGGTACCGGGCGGGTCTGATCTCCGCGGCCTGCGAGCAGGCCGGACAACGAAATGTCTTCATCAATCGCGGGCCAGTGAAATCCTGTCCCGCCGCCCGAGAGTTCGAATCTTTCTCGCTGAGCCGGCGATGCCGCCAGAAGGCGGGGAAACCAGGCTAAAGGGACGCCCAATGTCCGTCCATCGGTGAGATCTACCCACATCGTGCTGTCATCAAACCTGAGCGCCCTAGCCGAAATGTTCATGCCACGCCCTTTCTATGAATTGCTTGTGCTCGTCGACCACCGCCAGCAATTGTCTTAGATCGCTGGCGCTAAATCCATAGCTGTCAGCGACATGCGGCGGATTTAACCAAAACTTGGCGGTCGCATCGCCCCGCCTCACGTGAATGTGCACGGGTTCGCGAGGATTTCCTTCGTTGCTGTAGAAGAAAAATCGATGCCCCTTCCATTGAAAGACCGTCGGCACTGCTAGAGGTCCCGCACGTCGGTGAGGTGGCCCTTGATGGCGGCGGCGGCGGCCATGGCGGGGGACATGAGGTGGGTGCGCCCTCCCCTGCCCTGCCGGCCTTCGAAGTTGCGGTTGGATGTGGAGGCGCAGCGTTCGCCGGGCTCAAGCTTGTCGGCATTCATGGCGAGGCACATCGAGCAGCCGGGCTCGCGCCATTCGAATCCTGCGTCGCGGAAGATGCGGTCGAGGCCTTCCTGCTCGGCCTGCTCCTTCACGAGGCCGGAGCCGGGCACGATCATCGCGTTGACGTGTGCTGCCACACGCTTGCCCTGAACGATTTTTGCCGCTTCGCGGAAGTCCTCGATGCGGCCGTTGGTGCAGGAGCCGATGAAGACGCGATCGATGCGCACGTCCTTCATCGCGATGCCGGGCCGCAGGCCCATGTAGTCCAGCATGCGCTCCATGGCGGCGCGGCGCTGGGCGTCGGGCTCGGCGGCTGGATCCGGCACCCTGCCGGTGATCGGAACGACGTTTTCAGGCGAAGTCCCCCAAGTCACGAGCGGCGGGATGTCGGCGGCTTCGAGCGTGATCTCGACATCGAACTTCGCGCCGTCATCGGACTTCAGCGTCTTCCAGTAATTCACGGCCGCTTCCCAGGCTGCACCCTTGGGCGCGTGCGGGCGGCCCTTGAGATAGGCGAAGGTGGTTTCATCGGGAGCAATCAGGCCTGCGCGCGCGCCGGCCTCGATCGACATGTTGCAGACCGTCATGCGGCCTTCCATCGAGAGATTGCGGATGGCATCGCCGGCGTACTCGATGACGTAACCCGTGCCGCCGGCAGTGCCGATCCGACCGATGATGGCGAGGATGATGTCCTTGGCGGTGACGCCGGGCGCGGTGCGGCCGTTGACGGTCACGCGCATGTTCTTCGATGGCCTGGTCAGCAGGGTCTGCGTCGCGAGCACGTGCTCGACTTCGCTCGTGCCGATACCGAAGGCGAGTGCGCCGAAGGCACCGTGGGTTGCGGTGTGGCTGTCGCCGCAGACGATGGTCTGGCCGGGCAAGGTCAGGCCCTGCTCTGGCCCCACGATGTGGACGATGCCCTGGCGGATGTCGTCCATCGCGTAAAAGGTGACACCGAATTCGCGGGCGTTGTTTTCAAGCGTTGCAACCTGAAGTGCGGATTCCGGATCTTCGATGCCTCTTGAGCGGTCGGTTGTGGGCACGTTGTGGTCGGCGACCGCGAGGGTGAGCTCGGGCCGTCTGACCTTGCGGCCAGCCATGCGCAGGCCTTCGAAGGCCTGAGGGCTTGTCACCTCGTGGACAAGGTGGCGGTCGATGTAGAGGACGCAGGCCTCACCGGGTTCGGCGTGAACGAGGTGGGCGTCCCAGATCTTGTCGTAGAGGGTGGTTGCGGTCATGGCTTAACACCATAACCGCACCAGAAGCTGCTGGAAACTTTGAAATGTTGCGCGCCAGCGCGATGCGGCCGAGCCTTTCAAGCAGGCTGGAGAGGATCCTCTCCGTATTTATTCGGGCCCGCCTGACCGCGAAAGAACAGGGTTGCGACGCTCAGGTACAGAGCGAATACACCCAGCCCAATCGAGACCACCCCCAGAACCGCCATCTGCATGGGGTCAAGCGGTGCCGGTCCAGCTGCCGCGGATCCTGCATCTTGGCTCAGCAGGTAGAAGTACGCAGTGGCGGACATCGCTACAATGCCTAACAAGATGATCAGCTGCCACCACCCGGACCAGCCGAGGTCGTGGAGCCGCTTCGCAGTGACCGCGATACTTGGCCAGAGAAGGACCAGCGATACGATGGCCTGAAACACAGCTGGGGGCTCTCCCGTTTCCGGGTCTTCCGGGAACAGCGCCATGTCCATAAGGGTCGCGATAATGATGACGCCGATGTATGGCAGCATCCAGTGAAGCCACACCGACTTGCGCGATATGCGGCCATACGGCGAAAACAAGAACTTGATCATACTCCTAGACCCCCGACTTATCGCCGTCATTTCGAGCACGATAATGCACTTCCAGTCAAATCTCTCCCTGTTATATTCTGTTACTTTGTCTTGATCGCTTTATTATTGCACTGCAAAAAACCCTGCGCATCTTTCTCTTTTTACCTTTATTTCTCAGCATTCTCTTCCATGAATTTCATTATTCTTCTAGAGAAACAGCTGCTTAAAATATCTGCTTGATGGCTTCTAACGGCGGAGGCTTCCGCCTGACTTCTTATGAGCTGAGGGGCTATGCGACAGAGGCTGCACGCGCGGCTCCTCGAATCGGGTTCGCGGAATTGAACCTCGATCAAATCGTGTCGTTCACGGTGCCTGCGAACACAGCGTCAAGGGCCGTCATGGAGCGCATTGGCATGCAGCGCGATGACGGGGGTGACTTCGACCACCCGCGCCTGCCGCGGGGGCACGCGCTGCGGCGGCATGTTCTTTACCGCCTGGAGCGCGAGAGATGGCGCAGGCGGCGGAGTGAATGCTCCGCGCCTGCGTAATCGGCGAGGGCCGTGCGGGGCCCCTGCCCTTACTCCGAGGCGGTGTTGCCGCCCTTGTCCTGACGCTCGACAATGCGGGCGGCCTTGCCGGTGCGGCCCTTGAGATAATAGAGCTTCGCGCGGCGCACGCGGCCGCGACGCAGCACATCAACCGAGTCGACGAGGGGGCTGTAGATGGGGAAAACGCGTTCGACGCCTTCGCCGTAGGAGAGCTTGCGGACGGTGAAGTTCTCGTTCACGCCCTGGCCCTGTCGGCCGATGACCACGCCTTCGAACGCCTGAATGCGTTCGCGGCGCTTGGTCTGCTTGGTCTTTTCGTCATAGGATTCCTCGACGACCTTGACGTTGACCTTCACCGTGTCCCCTGGACCAAAGTCGGGGCGCTTCTTCTTGGTCAGTTCTGCTGCCTGTTCGGCCTGAAGCTGCTGCAGGAGGTTCATTTCTCTATTCCTTTCCAGATCCTAGTGTTTCGTTGGTGCCGTCCCGTGGCGACGCTGCCAGGCGTCCCACAGATCGGGGCGGCGGGATTTCGTGAGTTCAAGGCTCTGCGCGTGGCGCCAGTCCTTGATCTTGCGGTGGTGGCCAGAGTTGAGAATTTCAGGGATTTCCCTGCCCTCCCAGAGCTGCGGCCGCGTGTAATGAGGGTATTCGAGCAGGCCCTGCTCGAAGCTCTCTTCGCTTAGGGAATCGCTGGCACCCAGAACGCCAGGCAGAAGACGGACAACGGCATCGATGACAATCATCGACGCTAGCTCGCCACCCGACAAAATGTAGTCGCCGATCGAGATCTCCTCGAGACTGCGCCCCTCGATGACGCGCTGGTCGATGCCCTCGAAGCGGCCGCAAACAAAAATGGCACCCGATCCTGCCGCAAGGTCGCGTGCGCGGGCCTGCGTAAAGGGCCGACCGCGCGGTGACATGAGGATCAGCGGGCGTCCATTGCGCTCAACGGCGTCGATTGCCGCTGCAAGAATGTCGGCGCGCATGACCATTCCAGGGCCGCCGCCCGATGGCGTGTCGTCCACGGCACCATAGCGGCTGTTCGAATGCTGACGGATGTCGCGCGTCTCGAGCGACCAAGCCTTTTCCGACAGCGCCTTGCCGCACAGCGATATGCCAAGCGGACCTGGGAACATGTCGGGCTGGAGCGTGAGGACAGTCGCGGCCCAGGTCATTGGATGCCTACCTTCTTTTCAGAAAGTTCGACGTCAGCATGGAGGACGGCGACGCCAGTGTCGGATAGGACGATGCGGCCCTCCTCAACGTCCACCACCGGCACCATACTGTCGGCGAACGGGACGAGGCCCAGGCTGCCGGAGGGCAGCTCTACTTCGACCAGGTCGCCCGCACCGAAGTCCTGGAAGCCCACGACTTCGCCCAACCGTGTGCCGTTGCCATCGAAGACGGACAAGCCGATGAGATCGGCCTGATAGAATTCACCCTCCTCGATTTCGGCGTCCGGAAGATCATGCCGCTCGACGTGCAGCTCGAGGCCCTTCAGGGCCTCGGCCGCGTTGCGATCGGAAATGCCGCGAATGCCTGCAATGACGGTCTCGCCATGGATGCGTGCCCGTTCGAGCTGGAAGCGTCGACCATCGGGCACCGTCACCATCCCATAGGATGCGATGTCAAGCGGGTCCTCGGTGAAGCTCTTGATCTTCACCTCACCCCTCAATCCGTGGGCTGCGATAATCTTGCCCAGCAGGATCTGCTTGCCTGTCATTGCCGCTGTTCCAATCCGATTGAGCCGTGCGGGTTGCTGCCGATCAGGCCGCCGCCTCGGCGGCCTTCTTCTCGGCCGCGAGGCGTTCCTGCGCCTTCTTGCGCGGCGCAGACTTCGACGGGTCGTTGAAAGTGGTCTTCTTCTTGGCAAGACCCGCGTCGGCGAGGAAGCGCTCGATGCGGTCGGAGGGCTGGGCGCCCTGGCTCAGCCAATACTTCATGCGGTCGAGATCGAACTTCACGCGCTCGGCGTTGTCCTTGGGCAGAAGAGGATTGTAGTGGCCAAGACGCTCGATGAAGCGGCCATCGCGCGGGCAGCGCGCGTCGGCAACGACGATCTTGTAGAACGGGCGCTTCTTGGTTCCGCCGCGGGACATCCTGATTTTCAGCATCTGACAGTCTTTCCTTCTCGCTATTCGTTCAAAAGCAATAGCACCCTGGGGTGCGACCTATTTCTTGCCGGGGAATCCCGGCGGCAGTGTCAAACCTGGTGGCAGCGCCTGTCCGCCGAGACCTGGCAAGCCTGCTGCTGCCGGCATGCGGGGCATCGAGCCACCGAACAGGGCGCTCATGAGCCCCTTGCCCTTGCCCATCTTCTTCATGACATCGGCCATCTGGCGATGCATCTTCAGAAGCTTATTGACCTCGGAAACCTCGACACCCGAACCCCTGGCGATGCGCTTGCGGCGCGAGCCGTTCAAGACGTCGGGATCGCGACGCTCTTCCTTCGTCATCGACAGGATGATGGCTTCCTGACGCTTGAGCATGCGGTCGTCAAAGCCCGCGTTGGCCATCTGATCCTTCATACGGCCGATGCCGGGCAGAAGGCTCATGATGCCCTGCATGCCGCCCATGCGACGCATCTGACGGAGCTGCTCGGCCAGATCGTCGAGATCGAACTGACCTTTCTGCATCTTGCGAGCAAGCGCTTCAGCTTTTTCCTGGTCGACGGTTTCGGCCGCCTTCTCGACGAGGCTGACGACGTCGCCCTGGCCCAAGATGCGGCCTGCAATGCGGCGGGGGTGAAAGTCCTCGAGGGCGTCAATCTTTTCGCCCGTGCCCAGAAGCTTGATCGGCGCGCCGGTGATGGCGCGCATCGAGAGTGCTGCACCTCCCCTGCCGTCGCCGTCTATGCGGGTGAGCACGATGCCGGAGAGACCGATGCGTTCGTTGAACTGCTTGGCAACGTTGATCGAATCCTGGCCTGCAAGACTGTCGGCGACCAGCAGGGTTTCAATCGGTGCCGAGAGATTGCGGATCTCGGAGATCTCGGCCATGAGCGCCTCGTCGACATGCAGGCGGCCTGCCGTATCGAGCATGAGCACGTCGTAACCGGATAGCTTGGCTGCCTGCAGCGCACGGCGGGTGATGTCGGCGGGGGTCTGACCGGCAACGATGGGCAGGGTGGCGACACCGATCTGCTCGCCGAGGATCTTCAGCTGTTCCTGGGCGGCAGGCCTGCGCGTGTCGAGCGAGGCCATCAGGACCTTCTTTCGGTCCCGATTGGTCAGGCGCAGGGCGATCTTGGCTGTGGACGTCGTCTTGCCCGATCCCTGGAGGCCGACCATCATGATGACGGCTGGCGGGGTGATATCGAGACTTAGTCCGGCGCTCTCCGTGCCTAGGGTTTCCACCAGTTCGTCGTGGACGATCTTGACGATCTGCTGACCGGGTGTGACCGATCGAAGGACGTCAGCGCCAATGGCGCGGGAGCGTACCTTGGCCAGGAAGTCCTTGATTACCGGGAGCGATACGTCGGCCTCGATCAGCGCGAGACGCACTTCACGCAGCGCGGCGTCGACATCTGCCTCTGTAATCGCACCTCGGCCGGTCAATCCGTCGAAGACCGATGTCAGCCGATTGGTCAGGTTCTCAAACATTCTTGTCCATGTCCGCGTTTCGCCCAACACCTAACGCGCCCGCGGGCGCAACGCGCTGGCGGACGTTGACCCCAGACCCATTGTCCGGGGCGGATCAGCATCGGGGCGATCCTGGAAATTCGGGGCTGAAATTAGGGACAAGCCCCAGTTCTTGTCAAGGTAGATCGGCCGTCGCGTTGCACGCCGCAGGCTTGGTTAACAAGGACGGATCGACGCGGGCGCTTTTGACTGGCAGGGCTTCAGGGTGGCGCCTATATACACGCGCCATGGGCATTTCATTCTACAAGATGAACGGGCTTGGCAACGACTTCGTGATCATCGATGCACGAGACCAGGCGGTTGCGTTCAGTGCCGAGGCCGCTCGTCGCATCAGCGACAGGCATCGGGGCGTCGGGTTCGACCAGCTCATCTCGATTGAACGGGATGGGCATGGGGACGATGTCCGGATGCGGATCTGGAACCCGGATGGAAGCCCTGCCGGTGCTTGCGGAAACGGAGCGCGCTGCGTGGGAGACCTGCTTCTGTCGCAGCGCGGGCAGACGTCCGTAACCATTGCCGCGCCAGGGCGCCTTATCAGCTGCCGGCGGGAGGCCGACGGACGGGTAACTGTCGACATGGGAGAGCCCAAGCTCGACTGGCATGACATTCCGCTGGCTGAGCGCATGGATACCCGCACCCTGGATATCAAGGTTGGGCCCATCGATGCGCCTGTGCTGTTCGGCCCGTCTGCGGTCAACATGGGCAATCCACACTGCATCTTCTTTGTCGAGGACGCTGCGGCGCATGATCTGCACAAGATCGGGCCCATGATCGAGCACCATCCCCTCTTTCCCGATCGCGCAAACATCAGCCTTGCCCAGGTTCGCTCGAAGTCCGATATCAGGCTTCGCGTTTGGGAACGGGGCGCTGGCCTGACGCAGGCTTGCGGGTCAGCTGCTTGCGCGAGCGTGGTTGCGGCCGCGCGCAAGCGCCTGACGGACCGGCAGGTGCGCGTGGAACTTGATGGCGGACCGCTCGACATTCACTGGCGTGACGACAACCACGTGCTGATGACGGGGGCAACGGAGCTGAACTTCAAGGGTGAGCTGGATGAGCGCTTCTTTGCGCAGGAGGGCTCGTGAGCGTTGAGATCATCACGCTTGGTTGCCGGTTGAACACCTATGAGTCCGAGGTGATGCGCCAAAAGGCGGCCGAGGCAGGGCTCGACAATGCCATCATCGTGAACACCTGCGCGGTTACTGCCGAGGCCGTCCGGCAGGCGCGGCAATCCATCCGCCGAGCCCGACGCGAAAACCCGGATGCGCGCATCGTCGTGACAGGATGTGCCGTGCAGACTGACCCGCAGGCCTTTGCCGACATGACAGAAATCGACCGGGTCCTCGGGAATGCGGACAAGCTTGAGAGCAAGTCCTATGCCTTCGACGTGCCCGGCGAGCGCGTCATGGTCAACGACATCATGTCAGTGCGCGAGACGGCATCGCATCTGGTCGCGGGGTTTGACGGGCGCGCGCGCGCCTTTGTTCAGGTGCAGAATGGATGTGATCATCGATGCACGTTCTGCATCATTCCGTATGGTCGCGGTCCTTCGCGCAGTGTACCGGCCGGTGCCGTTGTCGAGGACATCAAGCGCCTGGTGCAGCAAGGCGTTCGGGAGATCGTGCTGACGGGCGTCGACATGACGTCTTATGGTGCCGATCTTCCAGGAACGCCGAAGCTTGGGCGGCTTGTCGAACAGATCCTGCGGTTCGTTCCTGACCTGCCACGCCTGCGACTTTCCTCGCTTGATGTGGCCGAATGCGATGCGTTTCTTGTTGACGTTGCCAGCACCGAGACGCGGTTCATGCCGCACCTGCATCTCTCGCTGCAGGCGGGCCATGACATGATCCTCAAACGCATGAAGCGGCGGCATACGACAGCACAGGCGGTCGAGTTCTGCGCAGTTCTGCGGTCGCGGAGGCCTGAGATCGTATTTGGCGCCGACCTGATCGCGGGATTCCCGACCGAGACCGACGACATGTTCGATGCGACACTGAAGCATGTGCGAGATTGTGGCCTGACCTATCTGCACGTCTTTCCTTTTTCTGCACGCGCGCGAACGCCAGCTGCGCGCATGCCGCAAGTGGGCGGCGCTGTCATCAAGGACCGAGCCCAGCGGCTTCGGGCCTTGGGGGCGGACATGATTGCCGCGCACCTGGCGTCCCTGGCCGGTCATGAGGTCGAGGCGCTGGTCGAGCAGGACCTCATTGCACGGAGCCCAACCTATGCGCCGCTCAAGCTTTCTTCGGCGCAGCGCGTCGGTGCCATCATCCGTGCGCGGGTCATGGGCTCGGACGGTCAATTTGCCTATGCCGAGGCTGCCTGATGTCGGAGAATGAAGGAAAGAAGCCTGGGTTCTTCGCCCGGCTGAAAGCTGGTCTGACGCGCAGTACGCAGGCCTTCACGCAGGGCATCACGCGGGTCTTCACGCGCCGGCGGCTTGACCAGGCGGCGCTTGACGAACTCGAGGAACTGCTCATCGGCGCCGACATGGGGGCCAAGGTCGCGGCCGACGTCGTTGCCGAATTGAAGCGTACGCGGTTCAACGCTGACGTGACGGAGGAGGAGATCCGCGCGGCTTTGGCCGAGGAGATCGTCAAGATCCTGCGTCGCGTTTCGAAGCCGCTGGTGATCCGGCCCGAACTGAAGCCGCATGTGGTGCTGATGGCTGGGGTCAATGGCTCGGGCAAGACCACAACGATCGGCAAACTAGCGCAGAAGTACAAGGGTGCGGGCCTGAAAGTCATGCTCGCGGCCGGGGACACCTTTCGCGCGGCAGCTGTCGAGCAGCTCAAGGTCTGGGGCGAGCGGACTGGCTGCCCGGTGATAGCGAAGGAAACTGGTGCCGACGCGGCTGGCCTTGCCTATGAGGCCTATGAGCGGGCCCGCAACGAGGGCTATGACGTGCTGCTGGTCGATACGGCCGGGCGCCTGCAGAACAAGGCCGGGCTGATGGCCGAGCTCGAGAAGATGGTGCGCGTCATCAAGAAGCTCGATCCGGCCGCTCCGCACAACGCGATCCTTGTGCTGGATGCGACGACGGGGCAGAACGCCGTTGCGCAGGCCGAGGTGTTTCGGGCGTCTGCGCAGATCAGCGGCGTGATCATGACGAAGCTCGACGGCACGGCGCGCGGCGGCATCCTTGTGTCGATTGCCGAGAAATTCGACCTGCCGATCCACTATATTGGCGTCGGCGAGACGGCGGATGACCTGCAGGCATTCGATGCCGAGCAGTTCTCGCGCGCACTTGTTGGCGCCACAACCAACCCGGCGCAAGGCTGATCGCATACCGACCGAGAAAGGCCCCTGATCCATGAATTCCCTGCTGAAATTCCTGTTGGACCTTGGACCCCTTGTCGTCTTTTTCACCTTCTACTACTGGCTTGGGATCATGCCGGCCACAGCCGTGTTCATGGTCGCGACAGTTGTCGCGGGGATCGTCACCTATGTCCTGACACGCAAGGTGTCTCCCCTGATTGTCTTCAGTGCGGTGGTAGTGCTGATCTTCGGGGGGCTCACTATCTGGCTGAATGATGACCTGTTCATCAAGATGAAGCCGACGATCTACTATTTCGCCGTTGCCTTCATCCTGGCGGGTGGATTGGCGACGGGGCGGCTGATCATCCGGGACATCATGGACATGGCCGTGCAATTGACGGAACGCGGGTGGGAGGTCTTCACCGTGCGCCTTGCCCTGTTCTTCTGCGCGCTGGGGTTGCTCAATGTCTACGTGGCGCAGAGCTTTTCGTTCGAGACGTGGCTATGGTTCAAGGTCTGGGGGTTCATCCCGCTCAACCTTGTGTTCTTCATGACGCAGGTACCATTGTTCATGCGCCATGAGATCAAGGCTGAGGAGCCACCTGCCCCGTCGGCGTGACAGCCTTCAGGTCGAGCGTGCGGAAGACGAAGGCACCGTCGCCGGCATGCACGGGGCTTGCGTTGTCCGGTCGCAGTGACAGAAGCCTGTCGGCTTCAGGCGTTCGCGGGAGGGCCGAGCGCTCGAACACGACGACGCGGCCCGCTCCATCCTTGTCATGCTCGATTGCAATCGACAGCGGCTTGTCGGCGGTGCCGAAGATGCGCGCCCAGACGGGCTTGCCGGCGGCACGGCGCTCGGGCGAGACGAGCGGTTGCCCTTCGAGCGTGACGGCGGTGATGCCAGAATCCGGCGGAATGATAAGGCCGAAGACATAGCCGGCGCGCACCGACCTGATCTGCCCTGAGAGACGAATCTTGTCACCGTGCTCCTCGCGGGAGACGAGGTCGAGGCTTGGCGCCTCGAGGCCTGCAGATGTCGCCTTTTGCACGTAGGCTTGGGTCGGGACCAGTCCCGCGAGGTCAATTCTTTCAGGGGCGGGGCCGAAGCCGGCGCGTTGCATGAAGGACCTGTCGACCGGCGTTTCCTGGACAAGCCAGCGTGCCTCGCCCGTGTCTGCGTCCTGATGGTAGACAATGTTGAGCGGGCGCGGGTTGTCGGGCGTGTAGCCGGGCATGGTCGATGCCAGGGTAGCCGTTGCCACTGTCAGCACGACGGGAATTGCGAGAACCGTGATGCGAAGAGGTGCGACCATCATGAAGAGGGGTACCAGCGCCATCGCCAGCGGAAAGAGCGCAAGAAGCTTGAACTGGCTGAGCGGGAAGCCAACCACGGCGTCGAGGGCGAGCATGTGGCCGCTCCAGAACATGGCGATTGCCACGAAGCCCACGAGGTTCGCCCAGCGTATGGCGGAAGCGGGGGCGATGAACCGGCCGAGGCCTGCCACGAGCGCGAACATGACGACTGGCCAGAGGAAAGCATAGGCGGCACCCGGCAGTGCGGCGGCGCTGGCCACAGCGAGCAACGCGAGGAAGAGCCAGTAGACGAGGCTTACGGCCTGCGGCTCTGCGCGCGTCGCCAGCAGATAGGCCGTGATCGTGGCAACTGCGAAGGTTGCGCCGAGCAGTGCAACGCGTGCGGGCCACGGAGCCTGGTGGTCGAGCACGTGAACCTCGGGCCAGATGCCGAGCGGGTATGAAAGAATCCAGCCGATGGCGAACATCACGAAGGGCAGGACGAGGAGCGAGGCCATCGACCAGATCGCGCCAGCCATCGACAGGGACGTCCGTCCTGTCGCGGCTGTGCCGGCCAGCAGGACCAAAGCCGCCAGCGCGAGGGGTAGGTTCAGGGATGCAGGCCAATGCACGAGGCCGTTGCCGAACAAATCGAAGTAGCTTGCGTCTTCCTGGGAGCGGAGAGTTTCGAGGTCTTGGGCCTGAAGGGCCCTGACAAGGGCGGTGACCTGCTCGCCATGATGGCGCAGCGTGTCGCGATCGAGAAGCGCCAGAACGTCCTTGGGCGTGTGATAGCGGGCGGCGTCGCCAATCATCGCGAAATTGTAACCGTTCAGGCCTGCGCTCTTGTAGATCGTGAAGTCCGTGTCGTTGGGCAGAAGCCTGTAGATCTCGTAGGCGAGCGAGTTTGAGACCTGCGATCCGACGGCCTGGGCAAAGAGCTCAATGAGCCTGCTGTTGCCACTGCCGGTCTCGAACATGATGGCCGGACCCGTGTTTCCCCGGGCTTCGACGTTGACGACGATGCCTACCTGCTGCATCAGCGGGTGGTTCCTTGCGAACGCGACGGCCCCCCTCAGCCCGGTTTCCTCGCCGTCGGTGATGAGAAAGATCACGTCGTTCCGGGCGGGGGGCATCGCCTTCAGCGTGCGGGCGAGTTCCAGCATAACCACGACGCCGACGCCGTCATCCCCTACGCCGGGTCCTGCGGGTACGCTGTCATAGTGCGCGGTGGCGAGGATGGCCCTGCCCTCGCCCGTGCCCTTGAGGACGGCGATGATGTTCTCCACCTGCGTGCAGCCAGCGGCCTTGTCCGGCGGCGCGCATTGGAAGGCCGCCTGGACTTCCGGTTCATATCCCGCGGCCCGGAGCTCAGCGAGGATCCTGTCGCGAACGCGATGGTTTGCCGGCGAGCCGGTCGGATGGGGGACCTGTTCGACCAGCAGGTTCTGCAGCGTTGCGTAGGCCCGTTCTGTCGCAAATGAGCCGTTGCCTGCCTGAGGGGCATGGATGAGCGACTGCCATGCGAATAGAAATGCCGCCATGACGGCTGTCGCAAAGGCCAACACAAAGAGGTCTGTCAGTCTGTTCATTTCGATTTCCTCTTTGCGGGCTTGCCGGATCGGGGGCTTGCAAGTCGGGGTGTCGCTTTTCCTTTGAAGGTGCAGAGATCCTCGACGGGGCATTCAGCGCATTTCGGTCCACGGGCGAGGCAGGTGTAGCGGCCGTGCAGGATCAGCCAGTGATGGGCGTGCTGCATGAATATTTCCGGAACGACCTTCAGTAACTGCTCTTCTATGGCCAGCGGTGTCTTGCCCTTGGCCAGCCCCAGCCTCTGGGAGACCCGAAATACGTGCGTATCGACGGCCATGGTGGGCTGGCCAAACGCCATGTTGAGAACGACGTTTGCCGTTTTTCTCCCAACGCCCGGGAGCTTCTCGAGTTCCTCGCGCGTCGTGGGAACCTCGCCATCGTGATGGTCGATCAGGTCCTGCGACAGCTTGATAACGTTCTTTGCCTTAGCCCTGAACAGACCGATGGACTTGATGTGCTCGACCAAGCCTTCCTCTCCCAGATCGAGCATCTGCCGCGGGGTGGTGACCGCCTTAAAAAGGCCAGCGGTTGCGCGGTTGACGCCCTTGTCGGTCGCCTGGGCAGAGAGGACGACCGCGACAAGCAGGGTGTAGGCATTGACGTGATCGAGTTCGCCTTTTGGCGACGGATTGATCGCCGCCAGGCGGGAGAAGATTATTTCTGCTTTTTCGGTCCGACGCATTGACCATGTGTGACAAGGGCCGCAAGGGCTTTCAAGCCCGTCTGGCGTGCCGCGGAGAGCTCTGTTATGTTTCCGGCATGGCTTCGAAAGACCAGCTGCTCATTCTCTGCGCCCGGATTGGCTACAATCCCTGAGGCACGCGCTGCTGTCATCACTTGTTGCGGGCTGATTGAAGCCTGCCCCTTTGTTTCAAATTCCAATACGAGCAACTGCCATGTCCAGCACGACCGCGACCCATAACCTGACCAAGCACTGGCAGGACCTCGACGCTCGACACCACATCCACCCTTTCACCGAGACGCAGGCGCTCAACAAAAAGGGCGTGCGCGTGATCGTAAAGGCCGACGGGGTTTATCTCTGGGACTCAGAGGGCAATCGGCTAATTGACGGGATGTCAGGGCTGTGGTGCGTGAATGTTGGCTATGGGCGCGCTGAACTCGCCGATGCTGCGGCTCAGGCGATGCGGCAGCTGCCCTACTACAATGCCTTCTTCCAGACGACAAACCCCTATGCGACGGAGCTGGCTGCGAAACTTGCCTCGATCCTCCCGCCGGGTCTTGACCGGATCGTTTATGCGAATTCCGGGTCGGAGGCGAATGACACGGCCCTGAAGTTCATACGCTATTACTGGAATCTGCAGGGCAAGAAGGACAAGAAGATCCACATCTCCCGGGAGTATGCCTATCACGGCGTGACGATGGCAGCGGCCTCGCTGTCCGGGCTTACACCGATGCATCCGCAGTTTGACCTGCCCCTGCCCGGCTTCGTGAAGGTCCCGACCGTCTACTGGTATGGCTTTGGAGGGAACGAAGACCCGAACACGTACGGGCTGTCTGTGGCACGCAAGCTGGAGGAGAAGATCCTTGAGCTTGGACCTGACAAAGTGGCCTCTTTTTCCGCTGAACCTATCCATGGTGCCGGCGGGTTGATGTTCCCACCTGACAGTTACTGGCCCGAGATCCAGCGTATCTGCCGCAAATATGACGTGCTGCTTCACGTAGACGAAGTCATTACGGGCTTCGGGCGTACTGGTCGCTGGTTTGGTTCGCATACCTATGGGATCGAACCGGACATCATGTCGATGGCCAAGGGCATTTCGTCAGGCTACCAGCCCATTTCGGCGGTCGCCCTGGGCAGACGCATGGGGGATGCCTTTGCCAACGCGAACGAAGAGCTTGTGCACGGGTTCACATGGTCTGGTCATCCGGTGGCCTGCGCCGTATCTCTGAAGAACCTCGAGATCATCGAGCGTGAGCGGCTTGTCGAGCGCGTGCAGGATGACATCGGCCCCTATTTCCAGAAGGCTGTTGCAAGCCTGGCCGATCACCCCTTGGTCGGTGAGGTGCGTGGGCGCGGCCTGCTGGCGGCGATCGAATTGGTCAAGGACAAGGGCCTCCGGGAGTTCTTCGACCGCCAACTGGATGTAGGAACAATGTGCCGGAACCATTGCTTCGCGAACGGTCTGGTTATGCGGGCCATCCGCGACACAATGGTCCTCTCGCCGCCGCTTATCCTGACGCGCGAACAGGCTGACGAGATTGTTCGCCTCGCACGCTATTGTTTCGACCTGACCGCGAAACAGCTTGGCATTGCTACGACCTAGGTTGTGGGCTCTCGTGACCTGTTCAACACGGTCCGGATGAAAAGTGTGGCGACCCGGATATAGTTATTAAGTTTGTGTAAGAGGCGAAAAAAAAGTTGCCGGGTGTGACTTTCGCGCATATAGTTTCAGCAGATGGTCGTTACGACATCGGTTTCGCATCGCCCCCCCGCTAGCGGAGCCGAAGTTGACCATCGGAAGTGTCAGATAATCCCCTCCTGACACGTGGCGCGTCAAAGCGCGTTTTGGCCCCCGGTTGGACGCACAGCCGGGGGCCTTTCGTTTTCGGTCCACCCTCCCACCCTGCACAACGGTCCGACCATGCCGTCCTTGCGAATCGCCAGCTGGAACATCAACTCGGTCCGGCTTCGTCTGCCCCTCATCAAGCAGTTGTTGTCGTCCCATTCCATCGACGTCTTGTGCCTCCAGGAAACCAAGGTGGCCGACGCAGAATTCCCGACGTCAGAGTTGCGACGGCTGGGGTTCACTCACACGGCGATCAATGGGCAGAAGGGGTATCATGGCGTCGCGGTTCTCTCGCGGGTTCCTCTCGAGAGGGTGGATGCGCGGGAGTTCTGCGGCAAGGGCGACGCGCGCCATATCAAGGTCGTCCTTCCAGGCGATATTGAGCTGCACAATTTCTATGTGCCCGCGGGTGGCGATATCCCGGATCCCAAGCAAAACGAGAAGTTCGCGCACAAGCTTCAGTTTCTCGAGGAGATGGAAGCCTACTTCTCGAAGATGCGATCAAAGCGTGCCGCACGGCGTATCGTTGTTGGTGACCTGAATGTGGCTCCTTTCGAGCATGATGTGTGGAGCCACAGGCAGTTGCTTGATGTGGTCAGCCATACGCCCGCTGAGACGGAGCGCATGATGTCGCTTTATGCCGCCCATGACTGGATCGATGTCACACGCTCGGTGGTCCCGGCAGAGCAAAAGATTTTCAGCTGGTGGAGCTATCGCAACACGGATTGGGAAAAATCCGATCGCGGGCGCAGGCTTGACCATTTCTGGATCAGCCCAGGCCTGAAGGGTGCAGCAAGCGAACATCAAATATTACGCGCAGCCCGTAACTGGGAGCGACCCTCCGATCATGTGCCGGTGATTACCCGCGTGGAGACCTGATCGACCGCGTTCAGCTGGCAGGCTTCTTCATTCCAGTAATGGCAATCGTCGATGATGCGGTTGCGACCAATGCACCTTCTGAATCGCGCAGCTCGGCCTCGAGGAAGGAAACGGAGCTGCCGCGCCGGATCGTCCGCGCCTCGGCAATCAGGCGTGCGCCAAGCTTACCCTGCCGGATATAACTGACCTTCATTTCGAGGGTGGGCGTGATCTGCCCCCAATCGATCGAGAGACCCGCGGCCAGTGAAATGACATCGTCCATCATTGCTGCTGTCATGCCGCCATGCATTGCCCCAAACCGGTTCGCCAAGGACTGCGACACGGTGTAGGCGACCTGCACCCACCCCTTGTGCACATCGACGTCCAGAAGTTCCTGTCCCAGAAGCACAGCTGCTGGCGCAGGACGCTTCAATATTGCCTGAATGTTCGGGGGGTAGGCGGCAGCATTGTTCCTGTCGATGGGCATCTCAGCTCTCTCCTTTCTGGGCGAGCCTTGCATGGGCTGCAGCCAGTTCCCTGTTTGCGCTGTTCAGGCGCAGGGCGAGTTCACGCATGATCTCCAGCGTCATTTGCGGAAGGTCCTGCAGCAACTGGAAGAACTGTTCCTTCCTGATACGCAAAGCCTCGACAGGCTCCTTCGCCGTGACCGAGGCCGAGCGCGGCATATCGCCGAGAAGCGCCATCTCTCCAACGACATTGTGCTGGCCGATGGTAGCGATCACCACACCGTTGCCGTTTGTCTCGAGGGATACGTCCACTTGCCCGCTTAGCAGAAGGTAGGCGCAATCGCCCCGTTCGCCCTCCCTGAAAAGAGTGGCTCCCTGCGGAAACACGATCCGCTCACTGGTAAAGGCGAGGAGTTTCAGCTTGGCCGTATCAATGCTGGCGAAGAGCGGCACCTTGCGCAGCGACTCGACCTCTGCATGAATGCTCATGGGCGGTATCCCCTTTTTCTCATGATAGCTCGGCCGGCTTAAGCATTGCGGTGTCGGACGTGATGCGCCCGCCTTCAAAGACGATCGTGCGATCAAACCTGTCGGCCATGTTGTCCTTGGTTAAAACCCAAAGCGTGGCCCTCGCTTTACGAAATGCAAGGACGCGATCGACGATCCTGGATTTCTGGCCGTCATCGAGGTTGGCTAGCGCACCGTTGACCACAAGAAGCGCCGGGTTCTTGATCAGCGCGCGTGCGAGAGAAAGTTTCTGCCGCTGGACGGCGGAGAGGCGCTTGCCACCTGAACCGCAGTTGAAGCCAAGGCCGGTATCGATGATCAGATCCCGGACATCCAGTGTGTCGAGGGTCTCGCGAACGAGAGCACCCACACGCTCCTGCGCCTGTGCCGCTCCATGGGAGATGCGTCCTTGAAGAATGTTGTCCAGAATGCTTGCAGCGGGATTGTAGTTGTCCTCGCTGTAGAAGCTGATCTTTGACTGAAGGTCCGAAGGCAGGGTCTCTGAGAAGGTCCTGCGTGCGGCAACCAGTCTCTCCGTAACCTCCGTGGTGAGAATACCCAGGCGGTGGCGGGCATCAATGTAGGACATGGGCAGGGCCGCAAGCGCTGAGCGGTCTGCATATGTCAGGGTCGAGCTTCTGGCCCGCCTGACGATGAACTGGAACGCCGGAAGCTCGGCTGCGGGAATGAAGCCATATTCCTCGAAGAATGGATGGTCCGGTGGCAGGGTCGAAAACATCTCGAGCATGGTTTCGGCAATAGATAGGCCCATCGTAACCAGGTGCTTCTCCAATCCCTCTTCCGCCATGACCCGCCTGAAATGTGGCAGCACAGGAAGCCGTGCAGGCTGCAGATCGGGTTCGAGGCTGGTACCAAACAGGATATTCTCGGCAATCGAGGCATTTCGATTAAAGCGCTCGGCATTGAAGCGCTCGACCAATCCTTGATGCCCCGGCTGTGCCAGGCGCTCGCGCAATGCATGGCGCGCGTCCACGATCCGTTGCGCGATGACCGGGCTTGTGACCGGGTTCAGCCGTGACTGAAGCCCCAATTGATATATGTCCGGCTCCAGCTCGACTATTGTCAGGACCTCGATAATGCGATCGAGGATCGCGGCCGGTTCGCCGCTACCCAATGCGTCGTAATCAGTCCAGTCCTGACGCGCGTCGAATGGCGGGTTACCCGCTCTCACCATTTCTTTCAGCAGGCGGCGGCTTTCGGGCTGCCGGGCCGCATCGATTGCCCTTGCCTGGGTCTTGAGCCCGTAGAGCATGTTGCCCCTGATATCGAGCGGGAAGAAGAAGGCGTCGGCTCCGGCATACGCAACCTGCTGACCAGCGACTTCGTCACTGGCTTCCAAAAAATCCAACTCGCCGGCGCGTATCGAACCCTCTCGAAGGCTGAACTGCCTCGACAAGGCGAGGCCGAAGGCCTCCTTGCCACCGCCCGAGGGACCGATAACTGCAACAGACTGATGCGGCGCGAGCGAAGTATCTACGCCGTCCAGCATCACGAAACCGGCATCGTCTGCAAGTTGAACGTGCCTGAACTCGACCGGGACCAAGCGTGTTTTCGGCAGCGGTCCAGCCGGCTGGAATGGCTGCTGGCGCATGCCTTCTGGATGGAACTGCTCCATCACCTGATTGTACTTGATCTCGACATCCTGGCGCTGCAGGTCCCAATCGATAAGTTCCTTTATCGGCCCTGGCAGATCCTTGTAGGCGATCAGGACGGCCACAAGCTGTCCGACATCAAGCTGCCCGTCGATCACGAAATATCCGCCGACGGCAAAGAAGATGAAGGGGGTCAGCTGGGCTATGAAATTGTTCAGCGACTTGACGAAGTATTTTCGCTGATAGAGCTCGAAGCGGATATCAAAGATCCGACCCAA
Organism: uncultured Flavobacteriaceae bacterium; assembly: GCA_964483585.1. Taxonomy (GTDB): domain Bacteria; phylum Pseudomonadota; class Alphaproteobacteria; order Micropepsales; family Micropepsaceae; genus SZUA-430. Next base: position 188,059 of record CAZABH010000001.1, on the reverse strand, counting down.
TCTTGCGATGATATCGGCCCGCTCCCAGTTGGCAGTCCCCTGGCTGCGAATGTCGGCCCCCGCATCGACGATTTCACCCACCCGACCTGCGAGTTCGCGTGCCTGGAGCTGACGCAGCTTACCCAATCTCAGAATGGGCCGACGTAGGTAGGGAATGACTATGGCCTGCAGGAGAATGACCGCAGCTGACACCAGACCGAGCCAAACGTTCTGCGCCAATATGAAGATCATGGCCGTCATCGCCTGCCCTGCGAGGAACACCGGCCAGACGATTGCATCGCCGGTGAAGCCACCGAGGGGTTCAACCTCGTCCTTGACCATTGACGCGACCTCGGCCTGCTTGACCCGACGAAGATGCGCAGGAGGGAAACGCAGGACCCTGTCGACGAGCTCGAAGCGCAGGCGTCGCAACAGACGTTCGCCCAGCCTTCCTTTCATCGTGTTGACGAGGAATTTCAGGAAGCCATTGAAGCCGACCAGCGCGAGGAACGCGACGCTGAGAGCGAACAGGTAAGGCAAACGCTCGAGCGGAATGCCCTCGAGAAGTGTCCATGTCCCGGATAGCATCGGCGGCAGGAAGCCCGGCATCTCAAAGGAAATCCTGAGGAATTCCGTCGTCGCATCGGGTTGTTCGAAGCCGCCACCCTGGATGGGCCCGTTGATGATGAGCTTGGGCAGCGTCAGTGTCAAAAAATATACCGGCTGGGCTGATAACGCGATCAGCAGAATGATGATCTGGTCGCGACGCGAATGCTGCCAGATATAGCTGTAAAGGGACTGGTGTGTGGACATCAGGTTTGGTTCGTTCCTATGCCAGGCCCGGGCCTCTGGTGGCGATGGGGCTGCCTTGCCGACATACCCCTCGGTGAAATAATGATCCGACTTGTCGGTTCAGACAATGTCCTGCGAGGTTCATCATTACATCGTCCATGGCTCGTGTCCTAATCTACAGCCACGACAGCTTCGGGCTTGGCCATATCAGGCGCTGCCGGACGATTGCGCATGCTCTGGCTGAAGCGATCCCAAAGCTGCGGGTCTTGATTGTCTCCGGGTCACCGATCATCGGCAATTTCGAGTTCAAGGCGCGTGTCGACTTTGTCAGGATACCGGGAATCATAAAGTTGCGCAGCGGCGACTATGTGCCACTGGGGTCATTGGGAGCGGTCGACGCGACCACGGCACTGCGTGCCTCGCTGATCCGGGAGACCGCACAGAGCTTCGATCCGGATCTCGTGATCGTTGACAAGGAACCGCTGGGTCTGCGGGGGGAACTCGAGGCTACTCTTGCCGATATGAAAACCCGCGGCACGCGCCTTATCCTCGGGCTGCGTGACGTACTGGATGAACCACAGGCGCTGGCGGCCGAGTGGGAGCGCAAACAGGCCCGCCCCGCCGTCGAACATTTCTATGATGACATTCTTGTGTATGGCCAGCGTGACATCCACGATCCGCTGGCAGGCCTTGGCCTCTCAAGTGCGGTTGCTGATCGGACCCGCTTCACCGGCTACTTGAAGCGGACGCGACCTCAGTCGAGTCCTGCGATGACGGTTCCAGACATCGGGGATCGGCTTCTGGTAACCGCGGGTGGAGGCGGCGACGGCGAAACACTGATCGATTGGGTGGTTTCGACCTATGAAGTCGCGGGGAGCCGATTGCCGAAGGCGCTCATCGTACCCGGGCCGTTCATGGCGGCTGAGGCCCGCAGGGGCTTCGAGGAGCGCATAGCGCGGATTGGCGGGCTCGCGTGTGTCACGTTCGAGCCCCGGATGGAGACCCTTGTTGCAGATGCGCGTGCTGTTGTTTGCATGGGTGGGTATAACACATTTTGTGAGATCCTGTCCTTTGACAAGCGCTCAGTGCTGGTGCCGCGACAGGTTCCGCGCTGCGAGCAAACAATACGGGCACAAGCAGCCGACAGGCTGGGACTTGCCCGCTACGTGCCCGAGGGCAAACCGGGTACGCCCAAGGATCTTGACCTCATGGGGCGCGTCATTGCCGGCCTTGAGAAACAACCGCAACCTTCCACCCGTGCGCCAGCGGGACTTCTCGACGGTGTCGCGAATGTGGTTGCGCATTGCCGGGCCGTGCTTGGTCTTTCGGAGGTGTCCTCGTGAGCGGGCGCAGTGCGCCCGGGCTTGCGATTGTAGTGAAGGGCTACCCTCGGCTCACGGAGACATTCATTGCGCGGGAGCTTGTTGCCCTGGAGCGTCGTGGTATCAGCTTCTCGCTCCATGCGTTGCGCAGACCGGCGGCGGACGCGGTGATGACGGATTATGCACTTCGTGCAAGATGCCGGTATCTCCCAGAGTATCTGCATGAGGTACCCTTGCAGGTGCTTTCGGGAACGATGCGGGCCTTTGCACTCAAAGGCTTTGGGCAGGCGCTCGCGGCATGGCAGCGAGATTTCAGACGGGACCCCTCAAGGGCGCGCCTGCGTCGGTTTGGACAGGCTTGCGCTCTTGCCGCAGATCTGGACAAGCAAGTGCGTCATATTCATTGTCATTTCGCCCACAGCCCGGCTTCGGTAGCCCGCTATGCGGCGCTCATGGTTGGCGCCAGCTACAGCATCTCGGCTCATGCCAAGGATGTCTGGACGGATCCTGAATGGGACCTTGCAACCAAGCTGCGTGGTGCACGCTTTGTATCCACCTGCAACACGGCAGCATTCGAACGGTTCTGCGCGCTGGCGCCAGGTGTTGACATCAAGCTGGTTCATCATGGTGTCGCGGCAGGGCTTGTCGTACAGCACCCGCCTTTCTCGATGCGTGATGGGCTTGATGCTGCAGCACCCGTTCGGTTGCTGTCTGTTGCCCGCGCTGTCGAAAAGAAGGGGCTTCACCACCTCATCGATGCGTTGGCCAGCGTGGCATCTCGCCTTCGCGTCACATTGGATCATTATGGCGATGGACCTCTGCTCTCTTCGTTGAAGGCGCGTGTTGCAGCGCGTGGTTTGCAGCAGTTGGTCACCTTTCATGGTGCCCGACCACATCATGAGGTCATTGCTGCAATGGATCGCTCGGACCTATTCGTGTTTCCTGCCGATGTTGCTGCCGACGGTGACCGTGACGGCATTCCCAACGCGCTGCTGGAGGCCCAAGCGCGTGGACTATGTGTTGTGGCTTGCGATGCGGGCGGGGTCTGCGATGCTGTCAGGGATAGTGTGACGGGCGGCTTGGTGGGTAGCGGCGATATCGCAGCCCTCTCGAGCCGCATGATGTCGCTTGCCAATGATCCGTCGGAACGCCGACGGCTCTCAGAGGGAGCGCTGCGTATCAATGCAGCGCTGTTCGATGCCGAAACGGGATACGATATGCTGTGCGGCCTGTTGCGAGGAGCAGGTGCCGGTTGATGCGCGTCGCATTCTATTGCCCATTCGTTAGGCCAGATGCGCAGGCCGCCTCTGGTGCCGCGCGGATGGGTGCGCTGTTCCAGCAAGCCCTTCGTCAATCCGGCGCTGACGTGATCGTCCCCGACCTGCCTTTGACGCGAGATGCACATGGTGACGCACATGCACAGGAGAAGGCTCGCGTTCAGTCCATTGAAGCGACAGATCGCTTGCTTGGCATGATATCGGCTGGCGTCATCACGCGACCCGACGTCTGGTTCAGCTATCATGTCTATTACAAAGCGCCGGACTGGATCGGGCCTGCTGTTTCCCGGAGTCTTGGGATCCCCTATGTCGTTGCCGAGGGTTCGCATGCGCCAAAGCGCGCTGATGGCGCCTGGAAATCGGGTCACGCCAGCGCCACAGAGGCGTTGCTTGAGGCACAGTTGCTGCTGGCCATGACAGAGTTCGACAGGCAGTGCCTGCTGCAACTGCAGCCAGGGCGCGTCGCCGACTTCAAGCCGTTCATCGATACGCGTTTATTCAATCAGCCTGTCGACGGGTCGCACTTCCAGCGACGTCTGCTTTCTGTGGGCATGATGCGGGACATGCGAAAGGTTGAGAGCTACCGAATGGTTGCCGAGACAATGTCCCTGCTGGCAACGGAGGGGTACTCTCTGGTTGTTGCTGGAGATGGAAAGCACCGTGCGCTCATCGAGACGCTGTTTGCCAGGCATGTTCGGGCGGGTAGCGTCGTTTTTCTGGGCGAGCAGTCTGTGACGCAGGTGCGCGCCCTCATGGGCAGGAGCGATCTTCTGCTTTGGCCTGGAATTGGCGAGGCGTATGGACTGACGTATCTTGAGGCACAAGCAAGCGGACTGCCAGTCATCGCCTGCAGCAATCGCGGCGTTGTCGACGTTACGCGCGACGGTGAAACAGCAGTCCTCTGTCCGCCGGGAGATTGCGATGGGCTTGCGCGTTCGATCCGCGCGTTGTCCTCGGACCCGTCAAGATATCGCGACATGCGCGTGGCGGCGCATCGCTTCGTGCATCAAGAGCGCTCTCTGATACAGGCTGGATTGCATCTGAGACAGCTTTTGACGGCGCTTCTGGCATGACGCGGCGCATCCTCATCTGGACACAGCATTTGCTTGGTTTGGGACATTTCATGCGTGCGACGCATGTAGCCGATGCGCTGGCGCAGTGCGGGTTTGAAGTGATCGTTGCCAATGGTGGCGTCCGGCCCATGTCAGTCGCTACCACCGGCTACAGTGTTGTCGATCTCCCGGCTGTTAAGGCGGCGGATGAACATTTCGACACGCTTGTCGATGCGAACGGTGCAGTCATCTCGCAGAGCCTGCTCGAACAGCGTCGGGAGATGCTGCTTGCTCTGCATGATGCCTTCATGCCGGATTGCATCATCACCGAGACCTTCCCCTTCGGGCGAAGATTGCTGGAGGAGGAGGTGCTGGCGGTGCTCGCGCGTGCGCGCATGCGGAGTCCCCGTCCGGCCATTGTCTCTTCCGTGCGCGATGTCCTGCAGCGACCGCGCAAGACGGACCGAGCGGTGGCGATGATTGCCCGCGCACGAGCGCTGTATGATTGCGTTCTTGTGCACGGCGATCCAGGGGTCATTCCCACTGCTGTTTCCTTTCCCGAGATGGCCACTATCGACAATCTGGTCCGGTACACTGGCTACGTCGCGCCTGCTAGGCGTCTGCCTGCAAGGGAGAGACGGGAGATCCTTGTTTCGGCAGGTGGTGGTGCTGTGGGAGGCGCGGTGCTTGCGGCCGCCGTGGATGCAAAGCCCCTAACGCGCCTGAACCATTGCGAGTGGACCGTGGTCACTGGCCCACTGTCGGCGAGGCCGGGGCTGGATCAGGCGGGTATCCGGTTCGTATCGTCCTTGCCGGACCTTGCAACACGCATTGCCAGCGCGAAACTCTCGGTTAGTCAGGCTGGCTATAATACCATGGTTGAAATCCTTGCTGGTCGCACACCCAGTGTTGTGATCCCGTTCGAAACCGTGCGCGAGCAAGAGCAGATCACGCGAGCGCGACACCTCGAGGCTCTTGGACTTGTGCGGGTTATTCCGTCGGCTGATCTTTGTGTCGAGGCTCTGGCGAGGGCCATGAATGAACAGTATGAGCGGGGCATGGCTGTCCATGCCATAAATCTTGATGGCCGGACAGGGACCGTGTCAGCCATCAGGGCTCTGATCGGCGGTGGGTGATGTGGGAAGCTGTGGACGCCGAACTCGATGCGTGGAAGCGTGCGAGACGCGTTTGCACGTTCTGGTGGCGCGATGATGATGCCGTGGATGTTACTCCTCGGCTCGAGGCCTTTCTCACACTTGCGTGCCGGCATGATGTGCCGGTTGCACTGTCCGTCATACCGTCCCGGTTTTCCGACTGCCTGGTGGGGCGACTGAAACCCGAGCGACATGTCGATGTCCTGGTTCATGGGCACGCACATGTAAACCATGCTTCTGCTGACCAGCAGAAGCGGGAGTATTGCGGTCGTCGACGGCTCCCGGAGATGGAGAGAGAGCTGCGCATAAGCCTCGAGATGATATCACAAGGTTTCGGTAGACAGGCGCTGCCTGTGCTTGTTCCTCCCTGGAACCGCATTCCGCCTCGCCTGGTCAGTCGCATTGCGGGTCTTGGATACCGCGGGCTCTCCACGTGGAAACCGCGCAGACCTGGTCCGCCCCCGCCCGGGCTGCGGATCATCAATACACATCTGGATCCTATTGACTGGCGCGGTGGGCGTGCGCCAAAGAACGAGCAGGCTTTTGCCAGTGAATTGCTGCGCAGGCTGCGCTGGAGACGTGCGCACCCCGAGCGGGCAAAAGAGCCTCTGGGGCTGTTAACGCACCACTTGCTTTGGGGACCCGAGCTTGAGCAGATCATCAACACCCTTCTTGCGCTCACACGCCGACATCCAGCCGCGTGCTGGGTTTCGGCAAGACGTGCGTTCGGGCTTTGAGCCGTGATGAAAACTCATTGGGATCGTCGAACCCTTGCCCTTGAGGTTGTGCGTAGCGGCTTGGCCTTGATGGTTGTAGCCCTTGTTTCCCTGATGACCCCTCTATTTTCGGTTTGGCAGCTGATCCTGTTACCGCTGTGCCTGCTTTTTGCATGCCACGTTGTCGGTTGCGTGCTGCGGTGGATGAGCGAGATCACGATCGACGAGGAGGGTATAAAGCTATTGCGCGGCTGGCTCCCCGCATTGGAGGTGCGCTGGGACGATATCGTGACACTTGAGGTAAGGCTGTTTCCTCTCGGGAGGTACCGAAAGGCCACGATGAGCGACCTGAAGTTACAGTGCGAAAGTACCGTGATCCTGATCGACGATGGTGTCTTGGCATTCAGGGAAATCCTCTCTCGCGTTTGGCATGAGGCCCGAACGCGGGGTGTCAGCATCTCGGATACAACACGTGCGAATTTGGTTTCTCTGGGACACGCCGATGCTGGCCAGTCCTGACATGCCGGTTGTGCTGCAGATCCGCGGGCTCAACGTCGACGCGGCGTCACACGGGAGGAACCATGTCATCCTGAGATCCGTGGACCTCGACATTCCGCGTGGCAGCTGTGTTGCACTGGTTGGAGAGAGCGGTTCGGGCAAGTCGACGTTGTGCAATGCCATCCTCGGCTTGCTTCCGAGCGGGCTGAGGCGCACATCGGGAAGCATCCTTCTGTCACGCGCAGGTGGAGAGACAGATCTCTGCCTGCTCGGCGAGGCTGCGTTGCGACCAATGCGAGGGCGCGATGTGTCCATGGCCTACCAGGAGCCTTCGGCGGCGCTGTCATCCGTCCTTACCATCGGGTCAATGCTTGATGAAATGCTGATTTCGCATGAGCCTTTGCTGGACGGCCGGCGACGGACCGAGCGTATTCGCGAGGTGTTGGGGCTGGTCGGTTTTCCCGATCCGGCCTGGGCTGTTGACCGATATCCATTCGAGTTGAGTGGCGGCCTGCGCCAGCGTGCGATGCTTGCCAGCGCCCTCATCTGCCGCCCCTCCCTGGTCATTGCCGACGAACCGACATCGGCACTTGATGTGACGGTTCAGGCTCTCACCCTTAAACTGCTGGCTGAACTCAAGGAACGTTTGAGCCTGAGCCTGCTTCTGGTGACGCATGATCTGGGCGTTGTTGCCAATATCGCGGAGCATGTGGTGGTGCTGAAGGACGGTGCCGTGGTGGAAAGTGGAGGCGTCGTGGACGTCCTGCGTCGACCAAAATCCCAATACACGCGATCGCTGCTTGATTTAGCCCCTCGCCTTTCGGGCGCCGTGGCTCCGGTGGTTGCCCTCCCTGCCCGTGCTTCTGCTACGCAGGTCCTTGCCGATGTTTGGCGCAACCGGATTGGACCCGGCACCGGGACAACACTGATTTCGGTAGAAGGTGTTGCCAAGCGCTTCACGGCGCGCAGGTCGCGGCTGTTGGGCGTTGCCGAGATCACTGATGCCGTCTGCGGGGTGAGCCTGACCATCGATGCTGGCACCTGCGTCGGGCTTGTCGGCGAGAGTGGTTCCGGTAAATCGACCCTCGCAAAGCTTGTCATGCGCGTGCTTCGACCCGACATTGGTCGAATCACGGCCTTCGACGGCCAGAGCACGACAGATATCGCGAGCCTGGAGGGAGCGGCGCTCACAACCTATCGCAGCCGCGTACAGTATGTGTTCCAGGATCCGTTCTCGTCGCTCAATCCACGGCTAAGCGCAGAGGATAGCATCACCGAGCCCTTCGTCATTCATGGCCTGGGGAACCGCGGGGACAGGCGACATTGGGCACTGGCGCTGATGGAGCTTGTCGGGCTCAATGGTTCGATGTTGGACCGCCTGCCCAATGCCTTTTCGGGTGGGCAGAGGCAGAGGATCGGTATTGCGCGAGCGCTAGCACTGGGACCGGACGTGCTGATTTGCGACGAGCCAGTCTCGGCGCTGGATGTCTCAGTTCAAGCACAGATCCTGGCCCTTCTTGAGGGATTGCGTCGGGAGCTGGGTCTGTCGATGCTGTTTGTCAGTCATGACCTTGCCGTTGTTCGACAGGTGGCGCAACACGTGTATGTGATGTGCAGCGGTCGTATCGTGGAGGCAGCGCCTGTTGCGTCCTTGTTTGCTCATCCACAACACCCCTACACGGTCGCGCTGCTGGCTGCGCATCCCGAACCGGATCTGGACCGCAAGCTGGATCTCCGAGCACTCATGGATGGTCGGGCGTCCGACCCATCGGCGTGGCCCGAGCCATACCGATTGCGGGCTGGCGAGGTTCCCCACTACAAGACCATAGGCGAGCGCCATATCGTTGCGGTAGCACCTTCCGAAGGAGATTTTCATGCGTGAACGTTTTCTCCTTGGGATCTTCGCCTTAGTCCTGGCTTGCGGGATCATGCCTCGCGAGGCCATGGCGGGGTCCCCGACTTTGAAGGAAAACCCGGCGCTTGCTGCAATCGTCGCGCAAGGGAAACTTCCAGCTGTTCATTTGCGGGTACCAGCCGAGCCCGCGGTCGCAGATCTCGCGGCACGCGGTCGAAAGCCCGGACGTGCAGGTGGAACGCTCCGGACAATGATGAGCAAGGAAAAGGACATTCGTCTTGTCAGCACTTGGGGGTACACCCGGCTTGTCGGGTGGACGCCGGAACTGGAACTCAAGCCGGACCTTGTCAAGTCGGTCGATGTCACGGATGGTCGCGTCTTCACATTCCGTCTACGCGCGGGACATAAATGGTCGGATGGAAGAGACTTTACCGCCGAGGACTTCCGATATTTCTGGGAAGACATCGCCAATAATCCGGAGCTCTCGCCCAAGGGGCCACCCGTCGATATCCTAAACGATGGCGAGGCGCCAACGGTGGAAATCGTTGATGCGCTGACCGTACGGTACAGCTGGTCAAAGCCGAATGCGCGCTTTCTCTCGGTACTTGCGCAGGCGCGCGAGCCTTACATCTATCGGCCTGCCCACTATCTGAAGCAGTTCCATGCCAAGCATGCGCTGAAGTCCAAACTGGATGCGCTGGTTGCAAAGAAGAAGATGCGGTCATGGGCGCAGCTTCACAATCAGATGGACAGCATGGGCAACAATGACAATCCAGACCTGCCTACGCTGCAGGCCTGGGTGCCGGTTACCGAGGTTCCTGCCACTCGCGTGCTGTTCAAGCGCAATCCTTACTATCATCGCGTCGACAGCTATGGGGTACAGCTGCCTTATATCGACGCTATCGAGGTCACGATCGTCGATGGTGGGCTGATTGCAGCCAAGGCCGCTGCCGGAGACGCTGACCTGCAGGCGCGAGGACTGTCCTTCGGCGATGTCGCGGTGCTGAAGGCGAATGAAGTCAAAGGTGGCTATTCCCTGCTGACGTGGCCGATTGCCAAGGGTTCGCATTTCGCCTTGTATCCGAATCTGAACGCCAATGATCCGACATGGCGAAAGCTCATGAGGGACCCGCGGTTCCGTCAGGCTCTATCCCTTGCGATCAATCGTCGTGATATCAACAAATCGCTTTTCTTCGGATTGGCTGCGGAGAGCGCCAATGCCGTCCTGAAGGCCTCGCCGCTGTTTTCACCTGTCCATGCTGCTGCACAGGCAAAATTCGATCCCAAGGCGGCCAGTCTGCTTCTTGACTCCGTCGGGCTTTCTGGGCGCGACAACGAAGGGCTGCGGCTGCTGCCTGACGGACGCAAGCTTGAGCTTGTCGTCGACATTGCCGGCGAGACCAAGGAAGAGACCGATATCCTTCAGCTTGTGAAACAGCACTTCCGTGATGTCGGCATAAGGCTGATCATCAAACCGTCCGACCGGAACCTCATGCGTAACCGGGCTTACGCGGGCGATGCGGTGATGACCGGACTTTCCGGCTGGGACATGGGGATTCCTTCCCCCGACATGAGTCCGGATGAGTTGGCTCCTACGCGCCAGGACACGCTTGTGTGGCCGAAGTGGGGAAATCACTTCGAGACCTCCGGGAGGGCGGGCGTGTCACCGGACATGCCGGAAGCCAAGATGCTTCTTGAGCTGAATGCACAATGGAATGCAGCCCGTTCGCGCGAGGAGAAGGAGGTGATCTGGAATAGAATGCTGACCATCCATGCTCAGCAAACCTATATCATCGGTACCGTTTCCGGGGTTCTTCAGCCAATCATCGTCCGCAAGAGCTTGAACAATCTTCCGGCAAAAGGTGTTTTCTCCTGGGATCCGGGCGGACAGTTCGGCATGTACAGGATGGATGAAATCTGGTTCAGCCGCTGATCCAGAGACGATCACGGACGGAGCAACAGGATGCAGCGTTTCATCGTCGAGCGGCTTTTGATGATGGTGCCCAGTTTCTTCATCATCGCCGCACTCATCTTCTTCACGATCCAGCTGCCACCCGGGGATTATCTGTCAAACGAGATTGCCGAACTTGAGGCGCAGGGAGACAGATCTGCAGCACAACGGGTTTCCTTTCTGCGGCAAGAATATGCCCTGGATCGTTCGTTCGTGGAGCAGTTCGGAATCTGGATGGGCGTCTGGCCAGGACCTCGCGGATTTTCTGGTTTGCTTCAGGGCGAACTGGGTCACTCCTTCGAGTTCAACAAGCCCGTTGCCGATGTGGTGGGGTATGCGCTGGGCCCCACGGTCGCCGTGAATGTGCTTGCGGTCCTTGCGGTCTATATCATTTCGTTGCCACTGGGCGTGCTTGCGGCGGTAAAGCGTGATGGCGTTGCGGACCATGTGATCGCGCTGTTTGCCTACATTGCGGTGGCGACGCCGGGTTTTTTGCTGGCGCTGGTTGTGCTGAATTATTCAAATATCTGGTTTGGTGTCTCAATCGGGGGGCTCATCGATCCCCAGCACGCCGAACGCTGGTGGACGGCGGACGGTCTTATGTCCATTGCCGCGCACCTGACCATCGCTGTGATCGTCATCGCCTTCTCGGGTGCAGGTGCGATGATACGACGGCTTCGGGCAAACGTGCTTGAGGAGCTGCATCGACCGTATGTCGTCGCTGCGAGGGCGCGAGGCATCAGCGAGATGCGGTTGCTGCTCAGATATCCGGTGCGGATGGCCCTCATCCCCTTTGTTGCCGATGTAGGAAATCTACTGCCCTCGCTGGTATCGGGCTCGGTCATTGTGTCGGTGGTCCTGAGCCTGCCGACCGTGGGACCAATCCTGGTGCGTGCCCTGCAGGCCCAGGACCTTTTCCTGTCTGGATTCATATTGCTGTTTGCGGCGAGCCTGACGCTGGTCGGCACGCTTGTTTCAGACCTGCTGCTTGGCCTCATCGACCCGCGCGTGCGACTTGGGCAGGCGCTCGACCGATGACGCTAGAGCTACAAACAATCGCAAACGCACCGCCGCGCGCCGAAAGCGTGTTGACCAGGCTCAAACGCAAGCGCAGCGCATTCGTGGCGTTGGTATTCCTCGTGCTGCTTTATGGACTTCTGCCCTTTGTGGAGATGGTTGCTCCCTATGATCCAGAGGCGCGTGACAATGACCGCATCCTGATGCCGCCTGCCCAGGTGCACCTGTTTCATGAAGGACGTATCACGTGGCCCTATGTGCGTCCGGTGCGCGGGGAGCTAAACACGGAAACATTCCAGAGAACCTATGTGGCAGATACAACGCGGCGGCTGCCGGTTCGATTTTTGTGCGAGGGTGACCCCTATCTTCTTTGGGGCGTCGTGGAGGCCCGCCGTCATCTTGTCTGTCCGCCAACCGGGGGGAGCCTGCACCTGCTGGGTACCGATCGCCTTGGACGCGACATGTTCAGCCGGATCCTTCATGGCGCGCGCGTTTCGCTTACCATCGGCCTGATCGGCGTCGCGATCAGTTTTGTTCTGGGTTGTCTGTTGGGTGGTCTGGCGGGCTATGCGGGAGGATGGATGGATGCGATGGTGCTTCGGCTCATCGAGATCCTTCGCGCCATACCGGAACTTCCTCTCTGGATGGCGCTTGCTGCCGCCCTGCCCGCCAATTGGTCTGCGCTGTCCATCTATTTCGGTATCACCATCATCCTTGGGCTGCTGGATTGGCCCGGATTGGCCAGGGCCGTGCGTGCCAAGATCATGTCGCTCAGAGAAGAGGATTACGTGGTGGCGGCGGAATTGCTCGGCGCCAGTCGCGGTCGGGTCCTGTTCCTGCACATGTTGCCAAATTTTTCGGGACACCTGATTGTCAGCCTGACATTGGCTGTGCCGGCAATGATCCTCGGAGAAACGGCCCTTTCTTTCCTTGGCCTTGGGCTGAGGCCGCCTGTGGTCAGCTGGGGCGTCCTGCTCAATGACGCTCAGAACATGAGCGCGATCGAGCTCTATCCCTGGTTGCTGCTGCCGTTGCTGCCCGTCATCCTTGTGGTACTGGCGTTCAATGTTCTCGGGGATGGCTTGCGGGATGTCACGGATCCGTACGGGCGATAGACTTCGTAACCATATATTCATCACGATTGCGAGAGTCGGGACAAACTAAGGCAACATTAGTTTGATGATGTAAGACTGGTTTCCTATATACGTAAAAGAACAATTCAGGGTTCCGGGAAAATTCCATGAGTGGTGCGGACGTGGCCCAAACGGGCGCGACGGGCGACATTGGTCGCATTCTGGGTGTTGGTAGCAAGAAAGTGCCCTTGTGGCGCCGCTGGTGGGTGCTCGCGACCGGGCTGGTAGTGGTGGCGCTTGTTGGCTGGATTTTCCTGACGCCCCCACCTCCTGTTGCCTACATCAAGGGCAAGGCCGAAGTGGCGACAATCCGTTCAATCGTTACTGCAACCGGGACCTTGCAACCGATAGACAAGGTTACTGTTGGCGCAGAGGTCTCGGGCAGGATCGATGAGGTTCTTGTCGATTTCAACAACAAGGTGACCAAGGGACAGGTCATCGCGCGTATCAATACCGAAGAACTGAATGCCCGCGCGCAACAGGCTCTTGCAACGGTGGCGCAGGTGGAAGCAACGCTTGCGAAGGCTGACGGCGACCTCAAGCGCGCCGTAGCGCTGCGTGACAGGGGCTTTGTCTCTTCCGCAGCCTACGATGCCGCGCTTGCTGCGCGTGACACCGCTGCCGCAAATCTCAAAAGTGTTCGGGCGCAGTCGCAACAGGCGCAGGCCAATCTTTCGAAGGCGGCTGTGCGCTCGCCGATCGATGGTATCGTACTCGATCGCAAGATCGAACGTGGCCAGACCGTTGCTGCCAGCTTCCAGGCTCCCGAACTTTTCATCATCGCTTCGGACCTGCGAAGGCTGGAACTGACCATCGACATCGACGAAGCAGATATCGGCGAGGTCTCTGTCGGACAGGAGGCGACCTTTACGGTTGATGCCTATCCTTCCCAAGTCTTCAATGCCAAGGTGGTCGAGTTGCGAAATGCTGCCCGGACCATCCAGAACGTCGTCACCTATCAGGGCGTGCTGAGCGTGGAGAACGAGAACGGGCTTCTGAAGCCAGGCATGACGGCTACAGCGGATATTGCGGTCAAGACTGCGGAGAATGTCGTGAGCGTGCCGAATGGTAGCTTGCGCTTTGCGCCCCAGACCCCTGCTCGCGTCCAATCCATGGCCCCGGTTGCCACCGTTGCGCCGGTTGATCCGATCGGTTCGGGCAAGGGCAAACTCTGGTCAGAGGTCAAGGGCGGTGAACCCGTGTCCCGTGACGTCACGCTGGGCATTACCGACGGGCAGCGAACCCAGATCACGAGCCCCAACGTCAAGGCTGGTGAGGAATTCATCCTGGATGTCGACCAGCGGGATGGCACGGGGCGATAAGGCTGCATGACCAACGCTCCGCTCATTCGTTTCAGCAAGGTTTCGAAGATCTACGGCAAAGGTGAGGCCGAGGTGCGGGCCCTGGATGGCGTCGACCTGACGATCAATGATGGCGAGTTTGTCGCGATCATGGGGCCATCGGGGTCGGGCAAGTCAACAGCCATGAATATCCTGGGCTGTCTTGATACGCCTACGATCGGCAGCTATTTTTTTCGTGGCATTGACGTCGGGACGCTTGACCGATCCCAGCGCGCTTTGCTGCGAAGGCACTATATCGGTTTTGTGTTCCAGGGCTTCAACCTGCTCAAGCGCACGACAGCCCGGGAGAACCTCGAGCTACCGCTCATCTATCGCCGCGAAAGCGCGCAACAGCGGCGGACGGCGGCGCTGAAGGCACTTGAGCTTGTGGGGCTTTCAGATCGCGCGAACCACACATCATCGGAGCTTTCAGGCGGCCAGCAACAGCGCGTGGCCATCGCGCGTGCGCTTGTCACCGAGCCGGCCGTGATCTTTGCGGATGAACCGACGGGCAACCTCGACAGCTCGCGCAGCCACGAGATCATGAAGCTTCTGGACGAGCTGAACCGAACGAGAAACATCACAATCGTTCTGGTTACGCACGAGGATGATATCGCGGCCTATGCCAAGCGACAGATTCGCTTCAAGGACGGGAAGATCGCATCCGACACGGTCTCGCGAGGGGAAGCCGCGTCATGATCTGGACGATCCTTCAGCTCGCCTTCCGGGAACTCAGGGCCAATATCCTTCGTTCCCTTCTGACCACACTTGGAATCATCGTGGGCGTTGCAGCTGTTGTGACCGTGGTTACGCTTGGCCAGGGGCTGACCGTCAAAGTCACATCGGACATCGCCTCGATGGGGCGGAACTTGCTGTTCGTGCTGCCCTTCACGCCACAACGGGCAGGCCCTGCCACGCCTCAGACCCCGTTCAAGGTCGATGATGCCCAAGCCATCATGCGAGAGATCCAGGGGGTCCTTGCGGTCGCACCCTCCACGATCAAGCAATCGCAGGCAGTCTACGGATCCAACAACTGGTTTGTACCTGTCAATGGCACGACCAACCCCTATTTGACGGTTCGGGATTGGCCGCTGGCACAGGGGCGATCGTTCACCGAGAGCGAGGAACGCGGCGGTCGGGCTGTCTGCATTCTCGGTGAGACACCACGGCGGGAGCTGTTCGGCCACCAGAACCCGCTTGGAGCAACCATTCGCTTGGGGCAGTCCACCACGTGCGAGATCATCGGCGTGCTCTCGATGAAAGGGCAGTCGACATTCGGCCAGGACCAGGACGATCTGATCCTCATGCCCATCGGAGCAGTTCAGCGCCGCATGACTGGAAACGATGATGTCCAGCAGATCTGGCTTTCGGCAGTCAGCGCCGAGCGCGTCAAACCCGTGCAGGACGCCCTCGCCTCGCTGATGCGGGAGCGGCGGCGGATCCGCGCTGGCGAGCAGGACAACTTCCTGATCCGTGACCTGCAGTCCGTGTCGAGCCTCGTGCAATCAACGACCACACTGCTCACGGCAGGCTTATCAGCGGTAGCGGCAATCAGCCTTTTGGTAGGTGGCATTGGTATCATGAACATCATGCTGGTGTCCGTGACGGAGCGGACTCGAGAGATAGGGATCCGTCTGGCGATCGGGGCCCTGGAGCGCGATGTATTGATGCAGTTCCTGATCGAGGCCATCCTCTTGTCGTGTGTCGGCGGACTGATCGGCGCCGTTCTCGGCCTGACCGGATCTGCTGCCATCGCCTACGCGATCGGTGTTCCCTTTGTGCTGAGCCCGTGGGTGGTGGTGATCGCGTTCGCGTTCTCAGCTGCTGTCGGGATTATATTCGGGTTCTTCCCGGCGCGGCGCGCCGCCAGTCTCGATCCGATCGAAGCGCTTCGTTACGAGTAGCCGGACAGGTTTTCGGCGTTCGTGGCCGGTCCTGCAAAGGCTGGAGGCTTACGCTTGGTCGGGTCCGGGATGGCGGATCAGTCTTGAACCCGTCTAACTATAGGTGCATTGCTCAGAGCATCGGCGGCAAGCTGAGAGGCCTTGGGTGCTGTCAGGTCCGCAAAAACAATCATGCCAGACACGCCAACAAGAGCCGCAGCCGCGACAAGCGCAACAACGAATGCGATGGCTATTCTTGCAAAGCCTGATGACATGGGTGCCCCCGCGCCTCTCTCTAGTGTGAACTATATACTAGGTACTGCGAGAGATTCAAGGGGGCAGCCGAGGCTGGATCAAGGGACGAGGCGGTATCCCCCGCTGTCGGTGAGGAGCAAGCTGGCGCGGGCAGGATCCTGCTCGATTTTCTGTCGCAAGCGGTAGATGTGGGTCTCAAGCGTGTGGGTTGTGACCGCTGGATTGTAGCCCCAAACCTCGTGCAGCAGGGTTTCCCGCGGTACCACCTTGTCGCCAGCGCGATAGAGGAACTTGAGAATGGACGTTTCTTTCTCTGTCAGCCGAATCTTCTGGTTATCCGGGCCCTGAAGCAGCTTTGCCGACGGCCTGAACGCGTAGCGACCAATCTGAAAAACGGCGTCCTCGCTGTGTGCGTGGCTTCGCAGGTGTGTCCGGATCCTCGCGAGCAGCGCGTTGAACCGGAAGGGCTTTATCAGGTAGTCGTTTGCCCCGGACTCGAGGCCTTCGACCTCGTCTGCTTCAGCATCCTGGCCTGTGAGCATCAGGATCGGACAGCGTATGTTGGCCTTTCTCATCAGCCGGCATACCTCTCGACCATCGATGTCCGGCAGGCCGACATCGAGGATTACCAGATCGGGCTGCTCTTGTCTGGCGCGCTCGAGGCCTGCAGCGCCAGTGGCTGCATCCGTAACCATGAATTCGCCCTGCATTCCCAGTTGTTCTTTCAGGGACTCGCGCAGGGCGTTGTCATCGTCGACGAGGAGGATGCGACGGGGTGTGCTCATGCCGATTGATGTCCAGGTGACTTTATTGCCAAGTGATTTGCGTGCAGTCTTATGTAGGCTATAGCAAGCTGGATTTGGAGAGCGGGAGTGGAATGAGCGCCAACATGCGCACCAAAGGCAAGGGCGCGATGGCAAGGAAAGCCGGGGGCGCAAAGGTAAAAGGGCGCCAGGCTCACGCAAATGTCATCTTAACGCCGGCGGTCAGGGTGGGTCGTGCCATCCAGGACCTGCGCATGGGCCTGCCGGTTGTCATCGTCGATGGCGGGAAGGAGGCACTCCTGGCCTGTGCTGCTGAGATGGCCCGGGATGACGTGCTAGCCGTCATGCATGACTGCTCGGGCGTGAGAGGACATGTCCTCCTGACCCATAACCGTGCGCGCACGCTGAAGATCAGGCTCTACACAAAGGATGCGGTGCGTGTTTGCCTTCCTGCTGAGCACCCTGCCCGAGCCGCCGTTGCACTGGCTGATCCCACCCGTGACCTGAATGATCCTCTCATGGGACCTTGGACCGCGTTGCGAGAGCCCCTGCCTGCAGTAGTGCTGCCAGCGCTCGAGCTTGCAAAGCAGGCAGAACTGCTCCCCTCGCTGGTGGTCCATTCTCTCGGTCGCGGGAAAGCTGTGCGGCTCGCTGCAGATCATGGGCTTGTCAGCGTGCATTGCGATGATATCGCCTATACGAACGATATGGCACACACGCGCCTTGCCATCGTCGCCCGTGCGCAGTTGCCGCTGGCCGGGGCAGAAAATACGCGCGTGCTTGCATTCAGGCCCGAGGCGGGCGGGCGGGAACATCTAGCCCTCGTCATTGGTGATCCAGAGCCTCCGGGTCCGGTTCTGGTGCGGCTGCATTCGGAGTGCCTAACGGGCGATCTTCTTGGCTCGCTCAAATGCGATTGCGGGGACCAGCTTCGTGGCGCCATCGCTGCGATCGGAAAGCATGGGGCGGGCATCCTGCTCTATCTGGCGCAGGAGGGCCGCGGGATCGGCCTGATCAACAAGCTCAAAGCCTATGAGCTTCAAGATCAGGGATTTGACACGATCGACGCGAATGAGCGGCTTGGTTTCGCCGCCGATGAGCGACGATTTGCTGTCGCTGCCGAAATCCTCAAATATCTCGGCTTCACGTCGGTTCGGCTGATGACGAACAATCCAGACAAGATGGGTACGCTGAGCCAGTATGGAGTGGGCGTGGTGGAGCGCGTGCCCCACCAATTTCCCACAAATCCCTTCAACACTGGCTACCTTGCCACCAAGAAGGCGCGGTCCGGCCATCTGCTCTGATGGTAATCGGGCTTTCCGCGATAGCTGCTCACTTGCGGCCCACGATCTCCATCTCGTTCAGGAGGCGGTCGGCTCCGTCGATCCGATCCATAACCCAGAGCATGTAGCGCACGTCGACGTGGATCGTCCTGTTGATCGAGGGATCGAACCACCAGTCAGCAATAATGCCGTCGATAGTGCCGTCGAAGGCGAGACCCACGAATTCGCCCTTGGCATTCAGCGTCGAGGACCCGGAGTTTCCGTTGGTGATGTCTAGCGTGGACAGGTAGTTGACCGGCAACGTCTTGAGACCGGGGTGCACGTAGCGACCAAAGTCGCCCTTGCGGATGAGGTCAAGCTGGCGTGCGGGTGAATCAAACGGCTCGGCTCCCGTGTACTTGTCGGTAATGCCACGGGCGGTCGTGAAGGCGGTCCAGGAAGCGCCGTCTCGGACGCGTCCCTTCACGTGACCGTAAGTCAGTCGAAGGCTGCCATTGGCATCGGGATAGACCGCCCGCCCCTGTTCGGCCGCGAAGCGCCGGAAAGCGCTCATGTAGGCGCTGCGCGCCGCCTGGAGCTTGCCCTCGCGCTCCTTGCTTTCGGCCTCGCGTGCAATGTCGGTCTCGTACATGGCAGCGGCAAGACGCAGGAATGGATCGGATGCTGAAGCCAGGTCGGCTCCGGTCTTCGTCAGGAGCGACAGGCGCCACTGCGTATCGCCGAGCTTCGTGTCCGCGTACAGACGGTCCAGGCCCGTCTTCTCAAGTTGACGATCGAAGGCCGTGTTGCGACTGGTGGGTGCGAGTGCCCTATATTCGTTCAGGGCTGCCTCGAACAGCTTGCGATCCACCTTGGGATCGAAGCGGCGCTCGATCTGGGTCATGCGCTCGGTCACCAGCCTGCGATCGCGTTCCTGGAAACCAGGCTCGCGATCGGCGTCGGGCTTTGCCTGCTCCTGCGACCAGCGATAGATCGTGCGTGCAGCTGACAGCAGCTGAGAGCGATTCAGCAGGCCATATCGGGCCGACACCATGCGGGCGTCGGCGGCTTCGGCGGCCAGCGTGTCGAGGGTGTCGATGACGGGCTTGAGCTCGGCTGCGCGCGCAGGGGATTGAGCCCAGTCACGGAAGGCTTTCTCTGCGGAGGTCTTGCGTGCAAGCAAGCCGATGGCCTCGGCGCCGGCGAGCTGGCCCTCGAGCTTCTTCTTGAAATTATCGGCGCCGCGCAGCGCGTTGGCATATTTGATGGTCGCCGCCTCATCGCCTGCTGTCACAGACTTGATCTGATTGGAGTATTCGGCAAGCAGGCGCTGTTGCAGCGGATAGAGATCGCTGAAGAAGGCCTTGGCCTCGGCTGCCGTGCGGTGCCGTTCGGTGGTGCCGGGGAAGCCCGCGAGGACAACGAAGTCACCCTCTGACAGGCCCTGTGCAGAGACCTTGAGCCAGCTCTTCGGCTTGTAGGGGACATTTGCCTTATCGAAGGGGCGGGACGAGCCGTCCGGGGCCACGTAGGCACGATAGAAGCCGAAATCGCCCGTGTGGCGCGGCCATTGCCAGTTGTCGACCTCGCCGCCGAAGCTGCCGATCGCGCCTGCTGGCGCATAGACCAAGCGAACATCCTGGATCTCGAGCATCTGCTGCAAATAGTAGGTGGACCCGCCGTAGTAGGCGCGCACATCGCAACGTCGGCTGGGCTGCTTCTCGCACGCCTGCACCAAAGCCTTCTGGTTGGCTTCGAGGCGGTCATAGCGCTGACGACCGGTCGTTGCGGCGGTGACGCCTTCTTGCATCTGCGCCGTCACATCCTTCAGTTCCTCGATCACGAAGACGCGTGAGCCCGGTGCGGCCGGGAGCTCGTCTGCCTGCGTAGCGGCGAGGAAACCTTTCGAGAGGTAATCCTGTTCCGGCTTTGAATTGTACTGGATCGAACCATAGATGCAGTGATGGTTGGTTGCGACGAGGCCTTCGGGGCTAAGGAACGCAGCGGAGCATCCACCCAATGAAACAATGGCGTTCATCGGTGCTTTCGAGAGGTCAGCAAGCGCGTTCGGATCGAGCTTGAGCCCTGCCTTTTTCATCTGTGCGGCGATCTCGGGTGCCTGCGCGGGAAGCCACATGCCCTCGTCGGCGGCGGCTGGCGCTGCGGCCGACAATGCGGCGACAAAGAAAAGACCTGAGTTGAAACGCATGAGTGTCCCCTGAATAGGCCGCGAGCAGCCGGATCTGTGTGGTGGCTACAGCAACGCGGGTGGGAACACAATTGCCTGTCGCGAGGTGGCAGCAACAATCCCGCAAGAAGAGAGGAGGAGACCCAACGGCAAGCCTTGGTTGAGACAGCGAAAGTAAAAAAGCAGGCGGCTTTCCTGCGAAAGCCGCCTGCCCCGGGGAAGCCAGCCTAGTTCGCCGGCAGGAGAACCTTGTCGATCACGTGGATGATGCCATTCGATCCGCGGATGTCAGCCTTCACGACGTTGGCACCGGCGACCTTCACGCCGTTCGTTCCGTCGATGGCGAGAGTGCCGCCCTGCAGTGTCGGCGGAGAGGTGAGCGTCTTGCCAGCCAGGGCCGACGATTCAATCGCCGCGCCAAGGACGTGGAACTTCAATACCGCCTGTAGCTTGGCCTTGTTTTCCGGCTTCAGCAGGTTCTCGACCGTGCCCGCCGGCAGCGCCGCGAAGGCAGCGTTCGTCGGAGCGAAAACCGTGAACGGGCCAGCGCCTGACAGCGCGTCGGTCAGTTCAGCCGCCTTGAGCGCCGTGACGAGTGTCGAGAAATCCGGGTTCGACGCGGCGATCGCAACGATCGTCTGGGCTTCGGCCGCGGGCTTGGCGCCGTAGGACTTGCTGCCGCCGGCGACGGCCGGAACGGTAAAGGCAGGGGCCACAAGGGCGAGCGCCAGCATGGCGCCGAAAATCTTGCGCATTCAATATCTCCTCAATGATGAAACGGGCTGTGCGTGGTGCACATCCGAACGATATCAATACGGGTCACGTCGTGACTGTGGATCATAAGACAGTGCGTCTGTTTTCGTTTGCAGCCCGAATGACCGATGAAATCATTTTCATGTGACCGCTGACGTGGACGGAAACGAGATGACCGGATACGCGATCATTTCACAGCCTTGCGACTTACAATTCGGGGACATGATCTTTCGTCGATGCCGCGGAGTCAGCGCGGGCCCCTAAACGTGATCGGGCGCTACGGAACCCGATGCCTTGACAGAGCCGTGGATCCGATGCCCTGCTTGCACAACGAAGCAGGGGCTTTTCACATGTTACCCAAAGTGTGCATCATTGGTGCTGGTTGTTCCGGCTTCACGACAGCCAAAGCCCTTGCTGACAGGGGGATACCCTTCGACTGCTTCGACATGAGCGACCAAATCGGCGGGAATTGGGTGTTCAAAAACAAGAACGGACGCTCGGCGTGCTACAAGTCGCTTCATATTGATACCTCGAAGTACCGCATGCAGTTCGAGGACCTGCCCATTCCGGCCCATTACCCGGATTACCCCCACCACTCGCAGGTGCTTGAATACTTCAATATGTATGTCGACCGGTTCGGGCTCAAGCCACGGATCAGCCTCAACACCGAGGTGACAAGGGCCGAGCGCCTTGCGGACGGCACGTGGAGGGTGAGCCTGTCTACAGGCGAGGCACGCGCGTACGACGCGCTTGTGGTCGCGAACGGCCATCATTGGGACCAGCACATACCGTCGTTCCCCGGCCACTTCGACGGACCCAGTTTCCATAGCCACCGCTACATTGACCCGTTCGAGCCTGTCGATATGCGCGGCAAGCGCGTGCTTGTCGTCGGCATGGGCAACAGTGCCATGGACATTGCCTCGGAGTTGTCGCAGCGACCGATCGCCCAAAAGCTGTTCGTGGCCGCGCGGCGTGGCGTGTGGATCTTTCCCAAGTACATCAATGGGCAGGTTCCCGACAAAGGCGTGATGCCATCGTGGATGCCACGCTTCCTGATGCGTGCGATCATCAAGCGCATGATCGTCAGGGCTGTTGGTCGCATGAAGGATTATGGCCTGCCAGAGCCAGAACATCACCCGGCGGATGCGCATCCTTCGGTGTCGGGCGAGTTTCTGACGCGGGTCGGTTGCGGGGACATCACGGTGAGACCTAACATTGCCGAACTGATGGGCAAGCAGGTGCGCTTCACGGATGGCAGCGTGGAGGACATCGATGCCATCATCTATGCGACAGGCTACAACATCACGTTTCCGTTCCTCGACCGCTCCATCATCGAAGTGGTCGACAACCACGTGGCGCTGTTCAAGCGTATCTGCAAGCCGGGTATCCCGAACCTGTTCTTCATGGGCCTGGCACAACCCTTGCCGACGCTTGTCAATTTCGCGGAGCAGCAGGCCAAGTGGGTGTCGTCCGTTCTTGCAGGCGAATGTGCCCTGCCCTCGCCTTCGGAGATGGAAGAGGTCATCAGGCGGGATGAGGCGCGCGACATCGGCAAGTACTACAAGTCGCGCCGCCATACGCAGCAGGTGAATTTCGACATCTATTGTGCGGAGCTGAAGCGGGAGATCGCAGCGGGCCGCAAGCGCGCGCAGCGTTCAGGACGGGCGCGCGCTGCCTGACGGGTCTTGACCTGCAGCGCCTCGCATGGTGCTTCTCGACCCTTGCTTATCGCTGATGGAGAGCCCCCTGTGGCCAACGTTCCCGAAACCGGCCTGCAAATCCGCTCGCTCCTGGGCAAAGACGGCACACTCCGCCTATCGCTTGCGCGCGTACCCGTGGAAGAGCCGAAGGATGACGAGGTTCTGATACGCGTCGAGGCGACGCCCATCAACCCGTCGGATCTCGGTCTTCTTGTTGGTACTGCCGACATGACCCGTGCCGGACGCATTGGTGAAGGTGAGAACGCAGTGGTGACCGCGCAAATGCCGGAGCCCGCGCTAAGAATGATGGCGGCCCGTCTGGATCAATCTCTGCCTGTCGGCAACGAGGGCGCGGGCACGGTTGTCAGGGCTGGGCGCTCTGATGCTGCTCAGGCGCTGCTGGGGAAGACCGTGGCCACGTTCGGTGGGGCGATGTATTCGCAGTATCGCTCCGCAAAGGCGTCAGACGTTCTTGTTCTCAAGGCAGGGACGACCGCTGCGCAAGGGGCCTCCTGCTTCGTGAACCCGCTGACTTCACTGGGGATGGTCGAGACGATGCGGCGCGAGGGACATACGGCACTGGTTCATACGGCGGCCGCATCGAATCTTGGGCAAATGCTTTCGCGGCTCTGTCTCAACGAGGGGATCGGGCTGGTCAATGTCGTACGCAGCGCGGCGCAGGAGAAGATCCTGCGTGACCTGGGCGCGCGACATGTCTGCAATTCGACAGCGCCGTCGTTCGCGGACGATCTACTGTCGGCGATTGTCGAGACCAAGGCAACGCTTGCGTTCGATGCGATTGGCGGGGGAAAGCTGGCGAGCCAGATCCTGACGAGCATGGAAGTTGCTGCAAACCGCAATGCGCCGGCCTATAGCCGGTATGGATCGAATAGGCACAAGCAAGTCTATATCTATGGCGCGCTGGACATGGGGCCGACGGAGCTCGCGCGGTCATATGGGTTTGCCTGGGGCGTCGGCGGGTGGCTGCTCACGCCCTTCCTGATGAAGATCGGGCCGCAGGAGGCGCATCGGCTGAGACAGAAGGTGGCTGACGAAATCACCACGACGTTCGCCAGCCACTATAGCCGTACGATCTCCCTGACCGAGGCGCTGCAGCTTGACACCATCATCGCGTATAGCCGGCGGGCCACGGGCGAGAAGTACCTGATCAACCCGAATGCCTAGTTGATCAGGCCAAGTTCGCGGCCGGTCTCGGCGAAGGCCGCGAGCGAAATGTCGAGATCCTCGCGCGTGAGGGCGGCCGACATCTGCGTGCGGATGCGCGCCTTGCCCTGCGGTACGACTGGATAGGAAAAGCCCACGACGTAGACACCTTTTTCGAGCATGCGCGCTGCAAACCTTGCTGCGAGTGCCGCATCGCCGAGCATCACGGGTACGATGGGGTGCTCGCCTGGCAGGATGTTGAAGCCGAGGCTTTCCATGCCTTTCCTGAAGTGGCGGGTGTTGGCGTGGAGCTGGTCCATGAGGCGTGTCGAGCGGCCCAGCAGGTCGATGGCCGCGATCGAGGCTGCTGCTATCGCTGGCGGGATCGAGTTCGAGAAAAGGTAGGGGCGCGAACGCTGGCGCAGAAGGTCTATGATTTCCTTGCGCGCGCTTGTGAAGCCGCCGCTGGCTCCGCCCAGAGCCTTGCCCAAGGTGCCGGTGATGATATCAACACGGCCCATGACGCCGTCGCGTTCATGGGTTCCCCTGCCCGTCTTTCCGGTGAAACCGGACGCATGGCTGTCGTCCACCATGACGAGGGCGTTGTATTTTTCGGCCAGGTCGCAGATCTCCACCAGTTTCGCGTAGTAGCCGTCCATCGAGAAGACGCCGTCGGTCGCGATCATGCGGAAGCGCGCGCCGGATGCATCCTTGAGCTTCTGCTCGAGGTCTGCCATGTCGCCGTTGCGGTAGCGCGCGCGCCCCGCCTTGCAGAGACGAATGCCGTCGATGATGCTGGCGTGATTGAGTTCGTCGGAAATCACGCAATCCTGCTCACCCAGCAGCGTCTCGAAGAGCCCGCCATTTGCATCGAAGCAGGAGGAGTAGAGGATCGTGTCCTCGGTTCCGAGGAAGCTGCTGATACGGCGCTCGAGGTCCTTGTGGATCTCCTGCGTGCCGCAGATGAAGCGCACGGAGGCCATGCCATAGCCCCAACGGTCGAGGGCTTCGTGCGCTGCCTTCACGATATCAGGGTGGCTTGCGAGACCCAGATAATTGTTGGCGCAGAGGTTGAGAACCTCCCTACCGCCGGTTACGCGGACGTGACCAGACTGGGGGCTTGTGATAACCCGCTCGGGCTTCTCGAGGCCGGCCGAGCGG
This sequence comes from uncultured Flavobacteriaceae bacterium, assembly GCA_964483585.1. GTDB lineage: Bacteria > Pseudomonadota > Alphaproteobacteria > Micropepsales > Micropepsaceae > SZUA-430. The sequence continues at coordinate 162,843 of CAZABH010000001.1, read as the reverse complement.
ATCGAGGACAGGGTGTCCTTAAGGTGGCTTCGGAAGCTTCCATACATCAGAGGTCAGCCCACTTCAGGACCACCTTGCCCGACGAGCCGGTCGTCATCGCAGCAAAGCCCTTCTGGAAATCAGTGTAGTGGTAACGGTGTGTGATCACGGGCGAGATGTCGAGCCCGGACTGAACAAGGACTGACATCTTGTACCAGGTCTCGAACATCTCTCGGCCATAGATGCCCTTGATGGTCAACATGTTGAAGATGACCTTGTTCCAGTCGATTGCCATGTCGGTCGAGGGAATGCCCAGCATGGCGATCTTGCCGCCGTGGCACATGTTGGAAAGCATGTCGCGGAATGCTGCCGGGCTACCCGACATCTCGAGGCCCACGTCGAACCCCTCGCGCATGCCGAGCCGTTTCTGGACATCGGCGAGCGACGTCTCCTGCACGTTTACAGCCAGATCGACCTTCATGCTGCGCGCGAGATCGAGGCGTGCCTCGTTGATGTCCGTGATTACCACATAGCGAGCCCCAGCCTGGCGCACGACGGCTGCCGCCATGATGCCGATGGGGCCTGCGCCCGTGATCAGCACATCCTCGCCAAGGACCGGAAACTGCAGCGCTGTGTGTACGGCATTGCCGAAGGGATCGAAGATCGATGCGACGTCAAGGTCGATGCCGTCGTGATGATGCCAGATGTTTGTCATCGGCAGGGCTATGTATTCGGCGAAGGCGCCTGTTCGGTTCACGCCAACGCCGCTTGTGTTTGCGCACATGTGATAGCGACCGGCCATGCAGTTGCGACAGCGACCGCAAACGATGTGCCCTTCGCCGCTGACGATCTCACCCTTGCGGTACTCGGTGACGTTGGAGCCGACGTCAACGATCTCGCCGACAAACTCGTGACCGACGACAAGCGGCACGGGGATCGTCTTGCGGGCCCACTCATCCCAGTTCCAGATGTGCAAATCGGTGCCGCAGATGCCGGTCCGCAGCACGCGGATCAGGACGTCGTTGATGCCCATGCGCGGCTCGGGCACATCCTCGAGCCAAAGTCCGGGTTCGGCCCGCGATTTCACTAGCGCCTTCATGTCTGGTTCCCTGCCGCTCAGGCCTTGATGCGCATCTGGCCGAGATAGTCTCTCTTGCCAATTGGCACACCCTTCATGCGAAGGATGTCGTAGGTGGTTGCGGCGTGGAAGTAGAAGTTAGGCAGCGAGAACGACATGGCGAATGTCTCAGCCAGGAATGGAATCTTGAATCCCCGCATCTCGAAGGCCATGTCCCTGCCCTGCAGCGCGTTGATCTCGGCGGGGGTGACGGCACGCAATCCCGCCTCGGCGCGTTTCAGCAAAGCCTGCAGACCATCATAGTCCCGGGGCTGGTCGCTTCCCGGTGGGGCGAACGTTCCCTTCTTCATGCCTTCAATCGCACCGATGGAGTGGTGGGCGACAGAGACGACCTGGAAGCGCAGTGGCAACATGTCCTCGGCCAGCTTCGTTTCAACCAGCGTCTGGGGGTCGATTCCCTTTTGCTGACAGAACTCTGCCCCCTTCTGGAGGACATTGATGGTCGCCGTCACCGTCTGCAGATATGAGGGCACTGTGATGTCGTAGAGCGTGATCGACATGATGATCCTGTTGTTGGGGCCTGACCTTGGATGGGCGGACAATAGCAACGCGCTCGGGCCTTTGTAAAAGGCGGCCTCAGGTCGCAAGCTGGCTTGCCCGGCCCACGGCCCGCCCTGTCAGGTCCGGCGTTCGCCAAAGATCGCGCTGCCGACCCGGATGCAGGTTGCTCCAAGTGCGATGCCGGCCTCGAAGTCGCTGCTCATCCCCATGCTCAGCTCTTTCAGGCCCGCATCGCGCGCAAGCGTCGCGAGCAAGGCAAAATGGGGCGCAGCCATGTCATCCACGGGGGGGATGCACATCAAGCCCGAGATTCCCAGTTTCCATTCGTTGCGGCAGCGCGCAACAAACCCCTGAACATCGCTGGGCGCCAGACCTGATTTCTGGGGTTCTTCGCCCGTGTTGACCTGGACGAAGAGCCTGGGGCAGCGGCCGGATCTCTCGCGTTCGCGCAGCAGCGCAAGGGCAAGGCTTTCCCGGTCAAGCGTGTGGATCACGTCGAAGAGGCCCACGGCTTCGCGCACCTTGTTCGACTGCAGAGGACCAACCAGGTGTAGCTCAAGACCAGGATGGCGTGCCCTGAGGCGTGGAAACTTCTGGCTGGCTTCCTGAACCCGATTTTCGCCAAACACGCTGTGACCAGCCATGATCGCCGCCTCAACGGCTTCAGCGGTTTGGGTCTTGCTGATGGCAACCAGTGTCACTGCTGCCGGATCCCGACCGGCCTCGCCTGCGGCCCTTGTCATACGCGCTCGGATGCGCGCGATGTTTGCTGCGATATCCGATGCTGGTATGGATGAAGGCATGGATGGATACCCGGTCGATGCTGCACGATTGAAGCTTGCACGAATGGCGCGCCGGCTCAACGCCCGAGCTGCGCCATGCGCTGTCAGCGGGCTTGTGCTGATGACCGATGATACGCTGCGCGGGGACTGGATCGGGGCGGTGCGTGCCCTGCCTCGGGGGGCTAGTGTGATTGTGCGCGCGCGCGATCCACTTGTGCGAGAGGAACTTGCGCGCCGCGTGAAGGCTGCCTGCAGGCCCCGCGGCGTAAAGGTGTTGATTGCCGATGATATCGGGCTTGCGCATCGACTGGCAGTCGACGGTCTCCACTTCCCCGAGAAGGCGATGGCGGCGGCGCATATGGTGCATCGAGCAAATCCCCGGTGGATCCTCTCGGCGTCGGTGCATGGGCGCAAGGGGGTTGCGCGTGCGCGTTGTCTGCCACTCGATTTCCTGCTGGCAGCGCCGTTCAGCGTCACACAGAGCCATCCGGGGAAACCTGGCCTTGGCGCCACGCGGCTGGCGGCCATTGTCGCCGATGCTCGCCAACCCGTTCTTGCCCTCGGAGGCATCGACCAGCACAATGTGGCTGGCCTTTCCCCGCTACCCGTCGCAGGTTTCGGATTGATCCGGGGCTGGATGCCGATGCCTGGCTGCTAGAAGCGGAACGTAGTTTCGACGTAACCGATGTCAGCGTCCAGCGTATCGCACAGAAACGTGACTCCGACTACGCAGCTGCCGAAAGGACCTTCATACTCAAATCTCTGGTAGCCGGCCGAGAGGCGCAGATATTCGTTGAACGTGTAGGCGCCCGCGAGCTGGTAGCCGAGGCCGTCCTGCTCAGTCGATCCGCCCAGTTCCTGTGTCGAGGTGATATAATTCGCACCGATCATCCAGGGACCGGTCTCGTAGGTGGCGCCGTAGCTCCACACTTCGGTGTAGAGCCCATCGAACACGTTCGAGCTGAACAGTGTCTGGCTCACCGGGCCGCCGCCGAAGACATTCGTCTTGCGCCACGCCGCGCCCACCGTCCACTCGCGATAGCCAAGCCTGGCGCTGGCGCCCCACTCGTCGAGGTCGCCGAAGAAACCTGGATTTGTGTTGCGGACGTTCTTGCCCGTCACATGTCCAACGGACAGGCCGACGTCGATGTCGCCAACGGCCTGCAAGTAGTTTGCGGCGAAATCCCAGATGCGCCCCTGCTCGTTGGGCTCGTCATTGCCAAGCAGGTCACCAAGATCGCGTGAACCATCCGGGGCATAGGAGACCGCGAGGCGCAGCCCATGGATGTCCGGTGTCACGTACATAAGCTTCAGGAAATTGTCCGACCCGTGGATGTCGGAGCGCAACTGCATGCCGTTCGGGCTGTAGAGGCTGCCCGGCTGAAAGGGATCCGAGCCGCAAATCGTATTGCATGGATAGGCCATGAGAAATACTTCGGGGCCATCAATGCGAATGCTGGACGATACGGTGGGAACACCAAGGGACAGGATATCGGCAGCGCCGTCCTGCATGCCCAGTTGCAACCGGCCCAACCGCGAATCCCAGAAGATCCATGCTTCCTCGAGGACATCGGTGGCGCCGGCGTCGTTCAACACAGCGTCGAAATTCGTTGCGTAGTCCAGATCGAATGCAACACGCGCGCCCACTTCTCCGCCCCCGTCGAGGCGAGAACTCAGGGACACGAACAGACCAGAGTCGATGGCGAGGGCAGACCTGTCGAGCTCTCCCATGCGTGACTGGTCGATGTAGGCACCGACTGCGCTGACGTGACCATTGATCTTCAGGACAACGGTGCTGTCATCGCGTGCAGACGCTGAGGGAATGGATGGGGCAGCCGCGAGCATCACGCCCGCAAGGGCGCACAGCGTGGAGACGCGTTTCATCAAGCACCACCCGGATTTGTAGACGAATCAAAACGAAATCGAGGTTTGAATGTAACCCAGACCCGCGTCAAGCGTATCACAAACCGGTGTGGAGCCAGAAACACAGGCGCCGGACGGACCTTCGAAAGCGTATTGCTGGTAGCCGGCTATAATGCGCGCATTTCCATCGATTTCGTAGCCAACTGCCCCTGACCAGGCGTTGGCATCCTGCGTCAAACTGCGGCGAACCAACCCGTCAAGAAAGTCCGGCAGTTCCTGCTCCAGGTTGACGTACTCGACACCGATTCTCCAGGGGCCTGTTTCGTAAGATGCGCCAGCTCCCCACGTGGTTGTATTCTTGCCTGGCACTACGCACCCGGAGAGAGCTGCACAGCCGACTGAACCGACGCCACCATCGGCAAGACCTGCGCCGCCTGAGGCATTGGAGACCTTCCAAGACCCACCAAGCTTGAGCCCTTCAAAGGCGACCTGCGCCCCAGCACCCCACTCTTCGAGGTTTGCGGGCGTGAAGGCCAGCGAGGTGAAGGCGGTGGGTCCTGCAACGCCCAGTGCATCAGCGACGAGCGTGACCGTGCGCGAGGTCTCAGCCTCGTTGTAGCCTGCCACGTAACCGGCGTAGACGCCGACATCGAAGGCGCTGAGCGATCCCTGGTAGTTGAGGCCAACCTCCCAGATATTGCCCTGCTTGTCGGCATCATCCGTGCGGCTGAACAGTTCGTTCAGGCCACGTGAGAGCTCAGGCGTGTAAGAGGCCGAGAACTGGATGCCGATCAGTCGCGGCGAATAGTAGATAAGTTTGAAGGCGTCGCCCGACGCATTGAGATCGGTGCGCAGATGCGCGCCATTCGGCGCGTAAGCTTCGAAACCGGTCTGCAACGGATTGCGCAGGATGAACGCACGCGCGTCGTCGATGCGGTTGATGTCGGAGACAGTGGGCGAGAAGATGCCGGCGCTGTCTGCTGCGCCATCCTCGAGGCCGAGTGTGACGCGACCAAAGGCTGTCTGAACATAGAGCCAGGCTTCGTCGACGATGTCAGGGGCACCCTCGATCCGGTCGTTCGAAAATTCATGCTCGCGCGACTGAAGCCGCAACTGGCCGCGCAGACCATATTCGATGCCGCTTTCGGTGACGGCCCGAGCGCGGCCCCAAACCTTGCCTTCCGCCGCAAAGCCGAAGTCCTGGAGATCGTTCCCCGCTACTTCGTCCTGGTCGACGGCAAATCCCGTCAAGTTGGCCTGCCCGCCCCAATCGAATGTCCAGTCGCTCGCTGTTGCCGGCCACGCGAGAGCGATCATGGCAACGGTCGCCACGGACAAAGTGAAACGGTTCATGAGGCGCCTTTCAAATCACTGGAAGCCTGCCGGATCCCCTGATTGCGAAGAGACGCCAAATCGGACATCGGGTCAAGCACTTGACAGGGGTGGTGCGCCTCAATCGCTGACTGTACCTGAGCGTATTTTCGCGCTCTGAATGGTTTCATGTCGTTCCGGGCTGCGTCGCGGGACCTGATGCTTCTCGCCAAAACCCGCTAGGATATTGCTGGTATTCGAAAATTACGGAGCGGCGCGATTGCTGCGTGTGGGGACGTTCGCGTATAAGCGCTGAGGTGTGGGGAGCCTTCGTTCGCCCTCACCTTCTTTGCGTTGCCACTGATCAGAGACCTGCCCATGAGAAAACACCTCGTTTGCGCATTTCTTGTTGCTTCCGTTCTTTCCGGTTGCGGGTCTGATCCTGAGCGTGCAACGCCCAAAGGCGAGATTGAGCCGCCGCCAGCCCCGGCCCAACCCTCGGCCGACAGCGACACTGGTATCTTTGGCTGGTTTGGCGGTGGAAACAGCGATGCACGATCGACCCTTCGACCGGAGGACCGCAAGGGCGTTGCGGTCAATGCCTATCTCTGGCGCGCGAGCCTGGACACCCTTTCCTTCATGCCGATGGACCAGATCGATCCCTTTGGCGGCGTGATCAAGTCGGGGTGGTGGGTTCCTCCGTCCACGCCGAACGAGCGCATCCGCGTTTTTGCGGTGATCCTTGACACGCGCCTGCGCGCAGAGGCCCTCAGGGTGACCGTTTTCAAGGAAATCAAGACGCCGAGTGGCGAGTGGGAAACCGCGCCCGCGATGGATCCCGAGACGGTCACCAAGCTTGAAAACATCATCCTGAACAAAGCCAGGATGATGAAGATCCAATCGGAATAGTCGTGCGCCTGACCTTTGCCGAAGGCGCGGCCGGATGCCGCTAGCGTGACGGGTGGTCTTCGCTGGTAAACTCGCGTCAATCGTCTTGATCGAGAGTTGCCCACGCAGCCAACGGAATCCGAACATGTCGCGCTACAACGCCCGCGAAGCAGAACCCAAATGGCAGAGGGCCTGGGAAGAGCAGAGGGTCTTTGAGGCCTCCATCGACCGGTCGAAGCCAAAGTATTACGTGCTGGAGATGTTTCCCTATCCGTCAGGCCGAATTCATATCGGCCACGGGCGGAACTATGTCATGGGCGACGTGGTGGCGCGCTTCAAGCGTGCGCAAGGTTTCAATGTCCTTCATCCGATGGGCTGGGACGCCTTCGGCATGCCCGCGGAAAATGCCGCCATGGAGCAGAAGTCGCATCCGGCGGCCTGGACCTACGCAAACATCGAGACAATGAAGTCGCAGCTGAAGCTGCTTGGCCTTTCCATAGACTGGAGCCGCGAGTTCGCCACCTGCGATCCGTCCTACTATCGACACCAGCAGAAAATGTTCCTCGACTTCCTGCGCCTGGGGCTTGTCGCGCGCAAGGAGTCGAATGTGAACTGGGACCCCGTCGACAATACGGTGCTTGCAAACGAGCAAGTGGTGGATGGACGCGGCTGGCGGTCGGGTGCGCTTGTCGAGCAACGCAAACTCACGCAGTGGTTCCTGCGCATATCGGACATGGCGGATGAACTTCTGTCCGCGATCGACACGCTCGACCGCTGGCCTGAAAAGGTGCGCCTGATGCAGCGAAACTGGATCGGTCGTTCAGAGGGTGCTCGCGTCACTTTTGCGCTGGAGCACAAGGCTCACAGTTCGGTCGAGGTCTTCACAACCCGGCCGGATACATTGTTTGGCGCGAGCTTCCTTGCAATCTCGCCTGATCATCCGATCGCGCAGGACCTTGCGAAAACCAATTCTGACCTTGCCACTTTCATCGGCGAGTGCAAGCGCGTCGGGAGCACAGCGGCTGCAATCGAGACGGCCGAGAAAATGGGCTTTGATACGGGGCTGCGGGCCCAGCACCCGTTCCTCGCACATGTCAAGCTGCCGCTGCATGTCGCGAATTTCGTTCTGATGGACTACGGGCTTGGGGCGATCTTCGGATGTCCGGCCCACGACCAGCGCGACCTCGACTTCGCGCGCAAATATGGACTGCCCGTCCTGCCGGTCGTGGTCCCCGAGGGTGCCGACCCGGAGAGTTTCTCGGT
>CAZABH010000001.1:0-155108 GCA_964483585.1 uncultured Flavobacteriaceae bacterium | reverse complement strand
GACGAGGCCTATACTGGCGATGGGCGGATTGCCAATTCCGATTTCCTGAATGATCTGAGCGTCGAAGATGCCAAACAAGCCGTCATCGCCCGCCTTGAAGCCATGGGTGCCGGGAAGCGAACCATCACATATCGCTTGCGTGACTGGGGTATCAGCCGCCAACGCTACTGGGGCTGCCCCATTCCCGTCATACACTGTGATGCATGCGGTGTTCTTCCTGTCCCCGAAACAGACCTACCCGTGACACTGCCACCTGATGCCACGTTTGACCTGCCCGGCAACCCGCTGGACCGACACCCCACATGGAAGAACGTGCCCTGCCCCTCCTGCGCGAAGCCGGCGCGGCGCGAAACGGACACAATGGATACGTTCGTCGACTCGTCCTGGTACTTCGCGCGCTTCTGCGATGCAAAGGCCGCGGGTCCCACTGATCCAGAGGCTGTCGATTACTGGCTGCCTGTCGACCAGTATATCGGTGGCATCGAGCATGCGATCCTGCACCTCCTTTATGCACGCTTCTTCATGCGCGCGATGCGCAAGGCCGGGCATACCGGCCTCAGCGAGCCGTTTGCGGGTTTGTTCACGCAAGGCATGATTACCCACGAGACCTACAAGGACAGCGATGGCAAGTGGCTGTTCCCCGAGGACGTTGAGCGGCGCGAAGGCGGATTGTTCCGGCGCGGCAGCAATGCGCCCGTGACCGTTGGTCCGGTCGAGAAAATGTCGAAGTCGAAAAAGAACGTGGTGCCGCCAGAAGCCGTCGCGGACAGCTATGGTGTCGATGCAGCGCGCTGGTTCATGATGTCGGACTCGCCGCCGGAACGCGACTCGGAGTGGAGTGAAGCCGGGATCGAAGGCGCCTGGCGCTTTGTGCAAAGAGTCTGGCGCCTGCTGGACGAGAGCCTGCCCGGCCTGCCGCCCATGGGCACGGCCTGCCCTGAGGGCTTGGGCGCTGCAGGTCTCGAGATGCGGAAATTGACCCACCGGACCATTGCTGCAGTGACCGAGGATCTCGAGAAATTCCGCTTCAACAAGGCGGTTGCGCGCGTCTTCGAGTTCATCAATGCACTCGGGGGCTTTAGCCCGAGGGACGCGAATGACCAATGGGTGCTTCGGGAGGCGCTGGAGGCCCTGATCCTGCTCATCAACCCAATGGTTCCGCACCTTGCAGAGGAATGCTGGCAGCGGCTTGGGTCCAAGAGCATGGTCGTGCATGCTGCGTGGCCGAAGGCGGACCCTGCGCTCACGCTGCTGGATAGCGTCACTCTTGCGATACAGATCGACGGCAAACGGCGGGATGAGATAGAGTTAGCGAAGGATCTGCCGTCCAAGGCCGTGGAAGAGGCAGCGCTCGCCCGCGATGGCGTCCGCAAGGCCATTGACGGACGGGCAATCAAAAAGGTCATTATCGTGCCAAACCGGATCGTGAACATCGTCACGGAGCAAAAATGAAGATCCTCGCCAGCGCCGTTTTCGTGACTGCCGCCACCCTTGGCCTTGCAGGTTGCGGGTTCAAGCCTCTCTATGCCGTGGGCACGACACCGGATGGCATGCGGTCCTATTTCGGGCAGGTCTTTGTCGAGCCAATTCCTGGTCGGCAGGGCGTTCATCTCCGCAACCAGTTGCTGGATGCCATGACACCGGCGGGCACGCCATCGGGTGCCGCCTATAACCTGAACGTGCAGCTGTCGGACGTCAAAGAAGGGCTTGCCATCCAGGAGAATACCCAGATCACGCGCTACAATTACACACTCACGGCAAGGTATGAATTGCGTGACGCCGTATCAGGCGAGGTGCTTGAGAAGGGTACGGCGCGGGCCATCGCTGCCTATAACGTGGTCGACTCGCAGTTCGGTACACAGTCGGCCGAGCGCGATGCCCAGGACCGTGCTGCGCGCGAGGTCGGCGAAGACATCCGGTTGCGCCTGGGCCTTTATTTCGAAAACCGTTTCGGCTCGCGGAACTGAAGCGCCAGCTGCCGTGCGTATCAGCGGCCAAGACGCCGAGAAACTATCAAAGTCGCCGCCGGACACGTGGCGGGCTGTTCTGTTCTATGGGCCGAATGATGGGCTTGTCAGAGAGCGGGCCGATGCCTGCGCACTTGCCGTCGTCCCCGACCCGAAGGACGCTTTCCGCGTCAGCGAATTGTCAGGGGATGCACTGAAACGCGATCCGGCGCGGCTTTCTGACGAGGCTGCGGCCATTTCCATGTTTGGTGGGCGGCGGATCGTGCGCGTGCGCGATACCACGGAAGCACTATCGGGCCTTTTTGAGGAATTCCTGTCAGCTGCGGGCGGAGACACGCTGGTGATCGTGGAGGCTGGAGACCTGTCAAGGACTTCCGGTCTTCGAAAGCTGTTCGAGGGTGCCAAATCGGCGGCCGCAGTCGAGTGCCCAGATGATCGGGCCAGTGACACATCTCGCCTTATCGAGGATGGTCTGAAGGTGCAGGGTTGGCGCATCGCGCCAGACGCCCTTGCCTATCTGGTCGATGCGATCGGCTCGGACAGGCGTCTGCTTCGTACCGAGCTGGAGAAGCTGCTTATCTATCTCGGACAGGCTGATCGAGATGAGGTCCTTGCACGCAGTGACGTGGCGCAAGTGATTGGCGGCAGTGGCGACGTCGAGGGAGATGAGATTGCCGAAGCGGTCGCCGACGGGAACTTGCAGCGGCTGGATGCACTGATCCTGAAAGGTAACGAATCTGGCCTTTCATGGGGGGTGGCGCTGGGCTTCACGCTAAGATTATTTCAGAGGCTTGCTGCGGGTATGGAAGGTGCCGGGCCAATGTGGGGCAAGATGCAGGTCCAGGCGGCCGGATGGGATCGGGCCCGCATGCGGCAAGCTCTTGCAATCCTGTCGGAGGCGGAGGCGAGGACGCGTACAACGGGCTTTCCCGAAGCCGTGATGGCTCAGCACGCGCTCATCGAGGTGGCGCGGCGCAAACCTCGTCGGCAGGCGGCTTCGGCGTGACGGTTTATTTGCTGTAGCCGAGAAGGCGGCAAACTTCATCGAGCTGCTCGAGGGTCTTGTAGGAGACTTTGAGCTCGCCGCCCTTTTCTCCCTTGAACGAGATCGACACGCTCAATCCCAGCTGTGATGTCAGTGATTGTTCGAGTGCCCGTGTATCGGCATCCTTGCCGATGCTCCGCTTCTTCTTGCCTTTGACCTTGCGGCCTTTCTCTTCAGCTTCGCGGACATTCAGCCCGCCGGCGATCAATTCCTGAGCCATCGCCTCCGGGTCGGGCTGGCCCACAAGGGTTCTGGCGTGACCGGCTGAGAGCTTGCCGGCATAGATATAGTCCTGCACAGATTGAGGGAGCTGCAGCAGGCGGATGGTATTGGCGATATGGCTGCGCGAGCGGCCGATCACCTGCCCCAAGGCATCCTGGGTGTAGTTGAAGCGCTCGATGAGCTGCCTGTAGCCGCGAGCTTCCTCTATTGGGTTGAGGTCAGCGCGCTGGATGTTCTCGATGAGCGCAACCTCGAGCGCCTCGGCGTCCGTCAGGGCCTTTATGACGACGGGGACTTCGTGAAGGCGTGCCTTCTGGGCCGCGCGCCAGCGGCGCTCGCCAGCAACGATCTGATACTCGTCCGGCTGGCCTGGTACGGGTCGGACGATGATGGGCTGGATCACGCCCTTGTCGCGCACGGACGCCACGAGTTCCTCGAGGGCCTCGGGGTCGAAATGTTCGCGCGGTTGGAACGGGTTGGGACGCAGCAACGCGATCGGTAGGGTTCTTGGAGCCCTCTGCTCGACAGGGGCGCCAGGCAAGGTGGCAGCTGACGGAACCGACGCGGGCTGCCCATTGCTGCTGGCAGCAAGAACTTCGGATTCGACCTCACCCAGGAGCGCCGAGAGGCCGCGGCCCAGACCCGAGAACGTGGATTTCTTTACCTGTGTCATGCTGCCTTACGAGACTTTTCGCGTTGAATGAGTTCGCCTGCCAGCTTGATATACGCCTGACTGCCTGCGCTTTTCAGATCATAGAGCAAGGCTGGCAGACCGTGGCTGGGTGCTTCTGAGATCCGCACATTGCGCGGAATGATTGTTTGATAGACCTTTTCGCCCAGATGCTGGCGGACATCCACCGCGACCTGCTCTGAGAGGTTGTTTCGCTTGTCGTACATGGTCAGCACGACACCCTGGATCTCAAGTGCCGGGTTCAGACTTCCTCGCACCAGATCGATGGTGCGCAGAAGCTGTGACAGTCCCTCGAGAGCGAAGAACTCGCACTGAAGCGGAACCAGCAGGCCGTGGGCTGCCGTCATGGCGTTGATGGTGAGCAGATTGAGGGACGGCGGACAATCGATCAGGATGTAATCGTAACTTGTCAGCTTGGCGACCTCAGGCAAGATATTGCTTGCCATGCCTTGCTCGGTGGGCGGCACCAATCTGCGCGCGTAATTCTCCAGAGCGTCCCGGAGCCGAAAGGATCGGCGTGGAACGCCCACCAGCTCCATCTCGGCGCCGGCGAGTTCAGAGGTTGCTGGCACGACGTGAAGGCCCGGAATTGCCGAGGGTACAATCGCTTCGTCCAGGGTCGCTTCGCCAATCAGGACGTCGTAGACGGACTTCGATCTCTGGTGCCTTGCGATCCCAAGTCCGGTTGATGCATTGCCCTGCGGGTCAACGTCGATAACCAGGATCGCCTTGCCAACGGCCGCGAGGGCCGTTCCGAGGTTTATTGCCGTCGTTGTCTTGCCCACGCCGCCCTTCTGGTTGGCGATCACGATCACGCGCGGCTTGTCTGTCCGCGCCGTCTTTGGGATCAAGACGGTTTCTTGGGCTTCCGCCACGGGGTTAATCCTGTCACTCGCAAAACTGATCCCGAGGGGTCTGACCGGCTCGGTACGGGGGTGGAATCAAGTTTCCAAGATTTGGTTGCGAGGGTCAATTCGGCCGGGAGCGATTTTCCCTTCAGAAACAATCCGATTGTGCCGTCTCGAAAGAATGGGAAGGCGAGCTCGAGGAGCTTGTCCAGGGGGGCCAAGGCCCTGGCAGTCACAACATCTGCCTTGAGGTCGAGCAGTGCCTCGGCGCGGCCGCAATGGACCTCAACCGGTGCTCCGGTGGTGGCGGCGACTTCCTCCAAAAACCGGCATTTCTTGCCAATGGATTCGACAAGGTGGACCTTCAGGCCCGGTCGGTCGGCCAGCATGATGGCGATCACCATGCCGGGAAAACCCGCCCCGCTACCAAGGTCCACGATCGTCTTGGCCGATGGCGGGACCATTGTGGCCAGCTGCGCCGAGTCGAGAATGTGGCGATGCCAAACCTGTGGCAAAGTTGACGCGGCTACCAAATTTAGTTGCCGGTTCCTTTCCCACAACAAATCCACATATGTGGATAAGCGACTCACAGTTTCACGTGCGACCCCCAGCTCGTCAGCAAAGTCAATGTCTGTGTAAGGTGTTTGGGGGGTCACGCTTTCGTCACGCGCTCTTTTTCGACTGAAGCTTAACACTCAAAAGCAGTGCCGTAACAGCGGCTGGGGTCATGCCTTCGATCCTGCTGGCTTGGCCCAGGGTCGACGGGCGGACCTTGTCCAGTTTCTGCACCAGCTCGGCGGACAGCCCGGCTACCGCTCGGTAGTCCAAATTCGGTGGCAGGGACAAGCCCTCATCCTTGCGGAAGGCAGCGATGTCGGCTTCCTGACGTTCGAGGTAGCCCGCGTAGAGTGAGTCGGCCATCAGCTGCTCGAGGATGCCAGATGGGATGGCGTTGAGCTCCGGCCAGATCCTGACCACTACCTCACGGCCGGCGTGCGGGTAGGACAGAAGCTCGAGCGCAGTCCTGCGGGCGCCGTCCTGGTTAAGGTTCACGCCGTGGCGCTGGGCGGCGGAGGGCGTGATGGTCCGTTCGGTGAGGCTCGCCCTTGCCTTCTCCAGCGCTTGGCGCTTGTTCGCAAAGGCGGTGCTGCGGACCCGCCCTATGCAGCCTATGGCCTCGCCGAGCGGCGTCAGGCGCTGGTCCGCATTGTCGGCCCTCAGCGTCAGACGGTATTCGGCCCTTGAGGTAAACATGCGGTAGGGCTCGGTTACACCCCTTGTGACCAGGTCGTCGATCATCACGCCGATATAGCTGGAGGCCCGGTCGAAGGTCCTGCCCGCCTGCCCGCCCGCCAGCAATGCGGCATTCAGGCCTGCCACGATCCCCTGGGCGCCCGCTTCCTCGTAGCCTGTTGTCCCGTTGATCTGGCCGGCGAGGAACAGCCCTGGCTGGCGCCTGAGCTCCAGAGTGGCCTTCAGCTCGCGGGGATCCACGTAGTCGTACTCGATTGCGTAGCCTGGCCTGATCATGCGGACTTGCTCCAGGCCGGGAATGGTCTTCAGGAGTTCGGCCTGCACTTCCTCGGGTAGCGAGGTCGAAATCCCGTTCGGATAGACGGTCGGGTCATCGAGACCTTCGGGCTCGAGAAAGATCTGGTGATTATCGCGTTCGGCAAACCGGACAACCTTGTCTTCGATCGAGGGGCAATAGCGCGGGCCCGTGCCTTCGATTTGGCCTGAATACATGGGCGCTCGGTGCAGGTTGGCGTTGATGATCGCGTGGGTCTGGGGGGTCGTGCGGGTGATGCCGCACTCGATCTGGGGCGTCGTGATCCGCTCTGTCAGGAACGAGAACGGCACTGGCGGATCGTCAGCGGGCTGCATTTCGACAGCGGTCCAGTCGATCGTAGCACCATCAAGGCGCGGCGGCGTTCCAGTCTTCAGACGGCCCAGCGCGAGGCCCAGCCGCTCGAGTGTCTGCGACAGACCGGTGGATGGTGCCTCCCCGACCCTGCCCGCGGGAATTTTACGCTCTCCTATGTGAATAAGACCGCGCAGGAAGGTGCCGGTTGTCAGCACTACAGCCCCGCCGGTGAGCGTGCGTCCATCGGCGAGCACGACACCTGCCACGTGGCCGTTCCTGATGGTTATGTCCTCGGCGGCGGCTTCGACCAAGCTGAGGCCTGGATAGGCCTTCAATTCCGCCTGCATGTGCTGACGGTAGAGCTTGCGATCGGCCTGGGTGCGAGGACCACGGACCGCGGGGCCCTTGGACCGGTTCAACATGCGGAACTGGATACCTGCGTGGTCGGCCATGCGCCCCATCAGGCCGTCCAGGGCATCGATCTCGCGCACCAGGTGTCCCTTGCCCAGACCCCCGAAAGCCGGGTTGCAGGACATTTCGCCGAGGGTGTCGATGCGGTGCGTGACAAGAGCTGTCCGCGCGCCCATGCGGGCGGCGGCGGCCGCTGCCTCGCAGCCGGCGTGACCGCCACCGATGACCAGGACGTCGAAGTGCGTGTTGTTCATGAGCAAGCGGATAGCGCAGGCAGCGCCCCGGAGTCAAAACCCGAGCGACCTCAGAACGGGGACAGTTTCATGTGAGTCATGACACGCAATGGTGAGCGCGGAACCACTCAAAACACCCGTTGTTGCACGTGAATCCAAACTCCGTGTGCGGATCATCCGTGTTCGTTTCATGTGAGTCAGGCAGCGCTTGCGCGGATCATTTTCCGATGCAGAAGTCACGAAAGATGACGTCGAGATAGTCTTCCACGTCGATCCGGCCTGTCAGCTTCCCAAGCTCGCGCGCGGCCATGCGAAGATCTTCGGCCAGCATGTCGATGCCCGCGCTCGGCTCGGTCAGATTGCTGTTGAAGCGATCGAGATGCCGTGTCACCGATTCAAGTGCATGCCTGTGACGCGCGCGCGTCAGGGGCATTGTCTCGGGCGTGGCTGAACGGGCGACAACCTGTGCCCCTAGCCAATCGAGGAACGCATCCAACCCTTCACCGGTTTGGGCGGACAAACGGAAGACGGGCACGCCGACCTGCACTGCGGGAACAGGCCGATCCGCCACAAGATCATGCTTGTTCAGCACAAGCACATCGTGTTCCCGGATCTGCTCTGTTACACGTGAATCCAAACCGTCCCCGAGACATGTCGCGACTACCAGGCGCATATCGGCGGCCTCTGCACGCTGCCGGGTACGGCGGATACCTTCACCTTCGATGGCGTCGTCGGTTTCCCGCAAACCTGCAGTGTCGATCAGCGTAACCGCGTAACCTGCCAAGTCGAGGTGAACCTCGACGGGATCGCGCGTCGTGCCTGGCGTTTCGGATACGATGGCGACGTCCCTGCGGGCCAGTGCGTTGAGCAGCGAAGACTTGCCCACATTGGGGGAGCCTATAATGGCTACAGCAAAGCCATCGCGGATGATCTCGCCGCGGCGACTGGCAGCGAGGTGCCGCGCGAGATCGGCCTGCAGTGCGGCTATGGTCGTTGTGACACCAGACAGCAGTCCCTCGGGGATGTCCTCGTCGGGGAAGTCGATGCAGGCCTCGAGATGCGCCCCTGCGCGGATCAAGTCGATGCGCCATCTGTCCGCCAACTCGCGCAAACCGCCCTGCATCTGGCGCAAGGCGAGACGCCGCTGCTCGGCGGTCTCGGCCGCAATGAGGTCCGCAAGCCCTTCGGCGGCGGTCAGGTCCAACTTGCCATTGTCGAAGGCGCGGCGGGTGAACTCGCCCGGTTCGGCAGGACGAAGGCCCGGCATCGCCGCCAACGCTTCGGTTAACGCGTCGATGACCGCGCGACTTCCATGAACGTGGAGCTCTGCGGTGTCATCGCCCGTGAAACTTGCCGGGCCGGTGAACCAGAGAACAAGAGCGCGGTCGATCTGGCCACCCCGCGGGTCTGTCAATGTGCGCAGGACTGCTGTCCGGTGATCAGGTACTTCGCGGCCCGACAAGATGCGGACGGCGTGGGCCGCGCGTGGGCCGCAGATGCGGAAGACGCTTACACCTGCCTTGCCGCGCGCCGAAGAGAGGGCGAAGATCGTATCGGCGGCAGTCATGGTTTCGAGTTTCCGACTTCCTGGTCCGTGATCCGGGGGATCAGCCCTTGGACTTCGGTTTCGGGGCTTCGGGGTCCTTGTCACGGGTGGCCGAGGGAGACCAGCCGGCGGCTGCGGCCTTCGCGAAGGTCTGGAAGGTCTCCATGCCCTGGGCTGTCCACGGGACCCAATTCTTCAGGAGTTGCTGGGGGTCGGTCAGCGCAAGGGCGTTCATGACCCTTCGCTGAACCTCGGCCATGACTTCGGCCTGAAGGGGTTCGACGTCTGGCAGGCCCATGAAGGCACGGGCTTCGGCGGGTGTACATTCAACTTCAATTGTGATTTTCATCGGTCGTCCAATCGGCTTTCTGCTTTGGGCTGGCCGTCACGGAGCGGTGCCTTGCTTACATAGCGGGTACATTAGCGCGGATGGCGGGCAGATGCAGCAGAGCTTTTCACCCGCCTTTTCTGCCCCAGGGAGCTTCGCATCGTCATGAATATGCTCGGCCAATCGACGAGCCCTTATCTGCTTCAGCATAAGGACAACCCGGTCCACTGGCGTCCTTGGGGACCTGAGGCCCTGGAAGAGGCCAAGGCGGCCGGCAAGCCCATCCTGGTGTCTGCCGGCTATGCTGCCTGCCACTGGTGCCACGTGATGGCCCATGAAAGCTTCGAGGATGCGGAAACTGCCGCGCTGATGAACGACCTGTTCGTCAACATCAAGATCGATCGAGAAGAGCGACCGGATCTCGATGCCACATTCCAGACAGCCCTGAACATGATGGGCGAGCAAGGCGGCTGGCCGCTCACGATGTTCCTGACCCCGGAGGGCGAGCCCTATTGGGGTGGAACCTATTTCCCGCCAGAGGCTAAATTCGGTAAGCCACCTTTCAAGGACGTGCTGCGTGAGGTTGCCCGCCTGCATCAGGAGGGCGGCGAGCAGGTCGCCAAGAATACGCAAACCATTCGTGCGGGGCTGCAACGGGCCTTCGAAACGAACAGGCCCGGTGCTCCGATGGACCCTGGCACGCTGGACGCGGCCATGAAGCGCCTTTGCCAACAATTCGATGTGTTTCATGGCGGACTTCTTGGTGCACCAAAGTTTCCCAATGTGCCCGTGATCGAATTGCTGTGGCGCGGGTATTCGAATTCCGGCCTGACGCAGTTCAAGCAAGCCGTCGACATGACCCTGACCAACATGTGCCAGGGAGGGCTTTATGACCATCTCGGCGGTGGGTTCTCGCGCTACTCGGTCGATGAGAACTGGTTCGTGCCGCATTTCGAAAAGATGCTCTACGACAATGCGCTGCTGGTCGACATCCTGACGACGGTCTGGCTGCATGGGCGCAATGCACTGTATCGCACGCGCGTCGAAGAAACCGTCGGCTGGGTGCTGCGCGACATGCTGGTCGAGGGCGGCGGCTTTGCCTCCTCGCTTGATGCCGATACCGAGGGGGAAGAAGGAAAGTTCTATACTTGGGCAGAAGCCGAGATCGACGTCGTGCTGGGCAAGGATGCGGCGCTTTTCAAGCAAGCCCATGACATCCGGCCAGAGGGCAACTGGAACGGCAAGAACATCGTTCATCGCCTGCGCGCGCCTTTGTCTTTGCCTGCCGTGCAAGAAGGCAAGCTGAACGCCCTGCGCGAAAAGCTGTTGACCCATCGCAACCAGCGTCCAAAGCCGCAGCGGGACGACAAGGTGCTTGCCGACTGGAACGGGTTGATGATCCATGCTCTGGCGAATGCTGCCGAAGCGATGAACCGGGCCGACTGGCAGGCTGCGGCCGTGAAGGCCTTCTGGTTCGTTGCCGATACCATGGGCAAGGGCGACAGGCTGGTGCATAGCTGGCGGCTTGGGAAGGATGGCGCGCCTGGCATCGCTGATGACTATGCGAGCATGGCTCGCGCGGCGCTGACCCTTTACGAGATGACGGGTCACCGCCCGTATCTCGAGAAGGCCCTTTCGTGGACAAAAACACTGGATACGCATTTCTGGCGCAGCGACATCGGCGGATATGCAATGACGCCGGATGACGCCGATGCCGGGCTTGTCCGTGTGCGGACGATCCTGGATGGTGCCACGCCCTCGGCCAATGGCATGATGATCCAGGTCCATGCCAGGCTCATGGGCATCACGGGCAATACGCAGCATGCGGAGCGCTACAGCGTCATCATCCGCGCCTTTGCCGATGATGCGCGACGGCAACCTGCCGCCGCGGCAACATTCTTCAATGGCTTCGACCTTGTGCTGCGGGCTTTCGAGATCGTCATCATGGGCGACAGGTCCTCGCCGGCGACGGCTGCTTTCCGTGATGTTTTCCGTCGGGCAAACCTGCTGAACCGCATCGTCGTTCATGTTGCGCCCGGCGAGACGCTGCACGAGGGACACCCGGCGCATGGGAAGGGCCAAGTGGACGGAAAGGTTACGGTCTATGTCTGTTCGGGGCAGACATGCTCGCTACCGGTCACAGATCCCGTGCAGCTTGAAGTCCAGCTCAAGACGCGGGTCGTCGCTGGGGCAGCGCCGGCGGCATCCTGATTGATTGCGGCAAGGTTACAGGACACATGACAGCAGCGATCCGCTTCCAGACAACCGGCGGACCCGAGGTTCTTGCCCTGAGCGAGGTCTCCCTTGCGCCGCCGGGACCGGGAGAGGTCAGGGTTCGCCACCGTGCCATCGGGGTGAACTTCATCGACATCTACCATCGTACCGGTCTCTACAAGCTGCCGCTGCCGTCGGGCCTTGGCATGGAGGCGGCTGGCGAGGTGGAGGCGGTGGGTGCCAACGTGCAGCGCTTCAAGACCGGGGACAGGGTCGTCTATGCAAGCGGGCCGATCGGTGCCTATAGCGAGGCTGCGAACGTCATTGCCGACCGCGCCGTGAGAATTCCCGAGGGCATTGGTTTTGATATTGCAGCGGCAATCCTTCTGAAGGGACTGACTGCACATTACCTCCTTCGCCGGACGCATGCCGTCAAGCGGGGAGAGACCATTCTGTTCCATGCTGCGGCCGGCGGTGTTGGCATGATTGCAGTTCAATGGGCCAAGCACTTGGGAGCCTGCGTGATCGGCACCGTCGGGAGCGACAACAAGGTCGAGATCGCCCGGAGCCTGGGCTGCGACCACGTCATCGTGCCTGCGCGGGAAAACATCGCGAACCGGGTGCGCGAGATCACGGGCGGCAAGGGCGTGCCGGTCGCCTATGATTCGATCGGACGCGACACGTTCATGGCAACGCTCGACAGCCTCGCGCCGCTGGGCCTGTTCGTGAGCTTTGGCAATGCCAGCGGTCCGGTGCCTCCATTCGATGGCGCGCTGCTCGCGCAGAAGGGTTCGCTGTTCTTCACGCGCCCGACGCTGATGCACTATGTCACCACCGCCGACGAACTCGACGCGGGGGCGGGGGAGTTGTTCGACCTCATCCGGCGCGGCGATATCCGGATCAAGCCACCGCGCAGCTTTCCGCTGGCGCAGGCTGCGGAGGCTCACCGTGCGCTCGAGAGTCGGCAGACCACCGGTTCGCTCGTGCTGGTGCCCTAGCCACCTTTCCACTCGCTTCGCACCATAACCCCTCCCTCTTTAATTGGGTACTTTGAGGGCGGTATTTACGGACCCTTGAAGGCTTGGAGCTATTCTCGCGCGTGGCAATTTTGACCGTGGTGGTGGCGAGCAGCCTCATTCCATCACAGTCCCTTCCTCTGGAGACCCGCATGCGGCGTAGGTTCATGCGCATCCTTTGCGGGCTTTTCATCGCCTTCCTGCTCGTGCGCCTGATTGCGCCGATTGTCCAGGAGTGGCAGTGGAAGTGGGGGACCATCTATGCAGAACGGGCAGACGCCCGGCGCGATATCGTGAAACAGCTCAACCGCGTGACGGTCGAGGATTTCACCTCGAGCCTGCCCGGCGCACTGGCTGCGGCCATAACCTGCAAGGACGATGATCTTGCAAGACGCGCGCAGAAAGCCTGGGTTGCCCACGTCAAAAAGGGCCCCAGGGGTGTCGAGAAAAAGCTCGCTGCAGAGATTGCGGCCGAGGTACTGAAATCGGGCGGCGTCGCGACGCAGTTCCAGTTTATCCTTACAAGGAACTGTCGTGCGTCACTCCGGCAAGCGGCGCTTACGGTTGCCCGGGCCGAGCAGAAGGCGCCACACACCCGCTAAGCGCGCCTATTGCGAGGCCGCACTGGTTTCATGATCCAACAGGATGGGCCGTGGCCAGCGCCCTCAGGTTGACGGGCGCAGGTAGATTGAAACCTTCGGACGCTCAAACACCCTGCCGATCATCGGCACGAAGGCCTCGAGGGGCATCGAGACGTAGGCGGGGTCAAAAGCGCTCTGGTCATAGAGATGGCAGAACTGTGCCGTGGCCTCGAAGTGAGGGTGGCCGCGGAACTGGTCGCGCATGTTTCGGTCCAGCCCGAGGAAGTGGAAAAAGTAGTAGCCCTGGAAAATCGCATGCTTCTCGACGATCCAGTGGTTTTTCTCCGAGACGTAGGGTTTCACGATCGAGGCTGCTATGTCGGCATGATTGGACGGGCCGAGGGTATCGCCAATGTCGTGCAGCAAGGCGCAGACCACATACTCCTCGTCCTCGCCAGCCTGAAAGGCCCGCGTGGCCGTCTGCAGGGAGTGCTCGAGCCGGTCGACCGGATAGCCACCACAGTCCCCCTTGAGAAGGTTTAAGTGTGCCACAAGGCGATTGGGCAGGTCTTTCTGGAACGGGCGTGCATGGGCAGCGATTGCTTCCCAATCCTCAGCCGTACCCTCGAGCATCGATGTGTAGGTGGCCTGATCCTTTTTGGTGTCGCTCATCGACCGCATTCCTCCATGACCGGCTGCAGACTGAACCCTGCCGCCTGCAAGGTCAAATGCCACTGCGTTGACGCGGAGGCGGAACCGTTAAAGACTGGGCGCTTGTGGCAATCACTGACGGGACTCTGGACATGGCCGGGAAACTGCAAGGTCGCGTGGCACTGGTTACCGGAGGGGCGCGCGGCATAGGGGCGGCCTCGGCCAGGGCATTGGCTGCGGCGGGCGCATCCGTGCTGATCACAGACCTGCTTGACGCGGACGGGCAGGAGACAGTCCGAGCGATATGCGATGCAGGGGGCAGGGCGGACTATTTCAGGCATGACGTGCGCGATGAAAACGCATGGCTGGACGCGGTTGCGGCGGCAGAGACGCGCTTTGGTGGCCTCGATATCCTGGTCAACAATGCTGGGATCTTTGCCCTCAAGCCCATGGCCATGACGACGCTTGAAGAATTTCGCAACATGCAGGCCGTCAATGTCGATGGTGTCTTCCTGGGCATGAAGTCGGCGCTACCAGCGCTATCTAGGCGAGCAGGACAATGGGCGGGCGGAGCCTCGATCATCAATATTTCATCCGTGGCCGGGCTGACGGGAGCTGCCTTCGCGGTTCCCTACAATGCGTCGAAGGGGGCTGTGCGCCTGATGACCAAAGGTGCCGCACTTGAGTGCGCGCAGCTTGGAATGAAGATCCGCGTCAACTCGATCCATCCGGGCATCATCGAGACCATGATGGGGCAAAAAGTCATCGACGAGCTTGTGGCTACGGGCGGAGGGAGCGAAAACGAGGTCCGCTCGAATGCCGTCGCACTGCACCCGGTTGGCCGTCTTGGCCTGCCGGCCGACATCGCAAATGCTGTTGTCTTTCTTGCATCCGACGATGCGGCCTTCATGACGGGCACTGAAGTGGTCGTCGATGGGGGTTTGACGGCGCGCTGATCCTTTCAGGCTTCTTGTTTCATCACGAACGCGACTGGAACCCTGTGCAGCGTACATAGGACCGCTTCCATTGCGGGATGGAAATTCCATCCGGACGCCGTTCGACATGGATCGTCTCGGGCAAAGCGTCGTCATCCTCGAAGTCTTTCAGGCGCACGACGAATTTGTCTCCTTCGACATGGATCGACTCCACGTGCCAGTCTGCTATCGGATCGAGGGGAAGCTTGACCGGCTTCCTTGACGCAAGCTTGTCTGCCACAGCGAAACTATTCCATCGGCTGAGACGAAATTGGGTTGGACCCACCAAGGCGAAAAAAAGGTACTGCGTTTCCTTCACGCTGCAGCGATCCCCTTTCTTCGGGGCAATGCGTTCGTCGATGAAAAATGCCTCGTCGCCCGGCAGGTCTGAGGAGAGGAATTTCAGCGCGTCGATGTCGATGTCAAAGGACGAACGATCGACAGGTGCCGCGCAGCGCTTGAACACCATGAAATCGAGGTCGCCACCCAATGATGCCGAAGACCGGACGCGCGACATGATGCGGTCACTGTCGGGCCTGAACCGGAAGACATTCTCTCCGGCGGTCAATACGACGACCCCATTGACCTCTTTTGCCTCAGTAATGGTCTCACGCAGCGGAGCCTCACCGTCACTGTAGAAGAGGACGCCGCCGGTTCTTTCAAACTCGATCGAGAGTGTGCTTGCGCCTGCGGGCGGGGCAATGCGCGAGCACAGCTTGTCTGCGCTGACATTTGTGGGCAGGCCGCTCCAGACGCCCTCAAGCCAGGCTTTCCGCGACGCCGACAATTCTTCGTCAGCTGCGTTGGCAGATTGAACGATGCACAGACATGCGAGCATCAACACAAATATGACGCGCATCCGACGGCCCCCTCCCGGTCTGCTGCAGGTACAACTGCAACCTGTCGGCCATGCTAGCCAAATCGAGGGGTCTCGTCACGTCTTGCCTTACCCTGAATGCCGGGCATCGGTTGGTAGCGATGCGAAGGCCGGCGTCAGGTGTTCATGGCGTCGAAGAAATCCGAGTTTTGCTTGGTGCTCTTGAGCTTGTCGAGCAGGAACTCGATGGCATCGGTTGCACCCATCGGGTTGAGTATGCGGCGGAGGACATACATCTTCTGCAGCGTGCTCTTCTCGATCAGGAGTTCTTCCTTTCGCGTGCCGGACTTGAGAATGTCGATGGCCGGGAAGACGCGTTTGTCGGCGACCTTGCGATCGAGGATGATTTCGGAGTTACCGGTTCCCTTGAACTCTTCGAAGATCACTTCGTCCATGCGGCTGCCGGTGTCGATCAGCGCGGTGGCGATGATAGTGAGCGAACCGCCTTCTTCGATATTGCGTGCGGCGCCGAAGAAACGCTTGGGGCGCTGGAGTGCGTTGGCGTCGACGCCGCCGGTCAGAACCTTGCCAGAGGAGGGGACGACCGTGTTGTAGGCGCGCCCCAGGCGGGTGATGGAGTCGAGAAGGATCACGACATCACGCTTATGCTCGACAAGGCGTTTGGCCTTTTCAATCACCATTTCAGCGACCTGGACGTGCCGGGATGCCGGCTCGTCGAAGGTAGAGGAAATGACCTCGCCCTTCACGGTGCGCTGCATGTCGGTGACTTCTTCTGGACGCTCGTCGATAAGCAAAACAATCAGAAAACATTCCGGATGATTGGCCGAGATCGACCTTGCGATGTTCTGCAGCAGTACTGTCTTGCCGGTACGCGGCGGAGCGACAATGAGCGCGCGCTGGCCCTTGCCGAGCGGTGCCACGATGTCGATCACGCGGGCCGATCGATCCTTCAGCGTGGGATCGGGGATTTCCATCTTCAGCCGCTCATCGGGGTAGAGCGGGGTCAGGTTATCGAAATGGACCTTGTGACGTTGCTTGTCCGGGTCTTCGAAATTGACCGTGTTGACCTTTAGGAGCGCGAAGTATCGCTCGCCATCCTTGGGGCTGCGGATGGGACCTTCGACCGTGTCGCCCGTACGCAGGGCAAATCGCCTGATCTGTGCGGGGCTGACGTAGATGTCGTCCGGACCGGGGAGGTAATTCGATTCCGGCGCCCTCAGGAAGCCGAAGCCGTCCGAGAGGACCTCGACCACGCCCGATCCGGTGATTTCCACTTCCTGCTCGGCGAGCTGCTTGAGGATCGCGAACATCATGTCCTGCTTGCGCATCGCGCTCGCGTTCTCGATCTTCAGTTCCTCGGCAAGTTCGAGGAGAGCGGCGGGGGACCGGGACTTGAGGTCCTGGAGCTTCATCACGTCTTGAAGCGACATATTCGTAGTCTCTCTGGTCATTGGAACGTCAGGCTGAATGTTTCCGGGTTGTTGGTCCCTTGAAGGCGCTTGCTGGCTGCGCCGGGATCCGGAAGGGAAGGAGGGTTATCTACTCGACCGGCGATGCTGGACATGATCCAGACCGGTGTCTGCGCGCAAAGCCTCGGCTTTTGGCTGACGTTCCGGACGATTTCGGAGAACGAGTAGCGTATACCGCATTCCTAGCCGTCAATGGAAGAGTGTTTTTGTTGTTCGCGCTGTTCTGCGCGCAAACGACCCAATCCCCTTAAACTAAAAGGGTTTTATGACAACCAGGATCACAATGAGCATCATCAAGACCGCCGGGACCTCGTTGGCTATGCGATAAAAGCGCTGCGATCTGGCGTTCGTCTTGCACTCGAATTCCCGTCGCCAGCGGGACAGCATGCCATGCATGGCTGAGAGGGCGATAACCAGTGTCAGCTTGGCATGAAACCATCCGGCGGTCCACGCTTGCAGCGTCTCGACCAGAAGCAGGCCCAAGACCCAGACGGCAATCATCGACGGGTTGATGATGATGCGCATCAATTTGCGCTCCATCAGCACGAAGCGGTCGTATTCTGGTGTTCCGGGGACGGTTTCGCAGTGATAGACGAACAAGCGCGGCAGATAAAGCATCCCCGCCATCCATGCGATTACTGCGATGATATGAAAGGCCTTCAGCCAGAGATAGAAAGGTTCGAGCCACTCACTCATGCAGCCTTTTCCTGCAGTGCACACTGGCTGCATGTCCCGGGGCAGGCTCGCTGTCCGGTGGCGGTGGTCGTGCCGGTGCGGTCCAGACTGGCCTTCACCAGTGATGCGAGGCCAGCGATGAAGGCGGGATGTGTTCCTACTGCTGGTACGCGGGCGTAGTGGGGGACTCCGTCCTCGGTGGCCTTTTCAGCATACTCCATATCCAATTCCACAAGCGTTTCGGAATGCTCGGATACGAAGGCGATAGGGACAATCATCAATCCCTTGCCTTCGTGTCCAGCGCGCTCGATTTCTTCTTCTGTCGAGGGTCCGATCCACTTCAGTGGACCGACGCGGCTCTGGTAGCTGACGCGCCAGTCGAGCCCGGGTTCAGCGAGGGCGGCCGCAATGGCTGCTGCACTCTGCTCGATCTGTGCCTGATACGGGTCTCCGCCCTTCACGACGTTCTCCGGCAATCCGTGGGCAGAGAAAAGCAACCGGTACTTCAGGCCCACAGGCATCGACTTCATGGTATCGCGGATGAGTTCCGCATAGGCCTGCACGAACCCACTGTCGGTCGCATAGCAGCATAATGTTACTGTCGGCGCCTCGAGATTTCTTTTCCTGGCTTGCTCGTGCCACTCGCGGATGGATGACCTGGAAGTGGTTGTCGAGAATTGTGGGTAGAGCGGGAGAAGAACGATTTTCTCGGGCCTGAACCTGCGGACCTGATCTACCACATCGGCCGCCCGTGGAGATGAGTAGCGCATGGCGACGAAGACTTCGACCTGATGATCGACATGCTGCAAGACAGACTGAAGTGCCGAGGCCTGGTTGTAGGTTTGACCCAGGATTGGCGAGCTTCCACCCAGCTTTCGATATATTTCACGCGCCACTGGCGCCCTGCGTGAGGAGATTATTTTTGCTACCAGCCAGCGGAGAGGGCCAGGCAGGCGGATGATCGCCGGGTCGTTGAACAGGTTGAACAGGAAGGGCTTGACCTCGTCGAGAGAACCAGGTCCCCCAAGATTGAACAGGACGACAGCGATCCTCATTGATGGCTCCTCAGCTGTTCGATCATGCGGCTTACGTTGTCCAATGGCGTGTCCTGCCGGATGCCATGACCAAGGTTGAAGATGTGGGGGTGGGCCTTCGTCGCGTCGATAATCGAGGCGATCGATGCTTCCATTGTGCTGCCACCGACTGCCAGCGTCATCGGGTCGAGGTTACCCTGAAGGGCCATGGTTGCGGGGACATGTTTTCGAATTGATCGAAGGTCCGTCTGGTAATCGATGCCCAGAGCATTGGCGCCGGTCGACAGGGTGTAGCGAGGCAAATGCGTGCCCGCTCCGCGGGGAAACACGATGAAGGGCACCTTCGGGCAGTCCTGCCTGACCCGCTCGATGATGCGCCTGATGGGTGAGATCGAGCAGCGATCGACGAGATCCGCGGGCAGGGTGGAGGCCCAGCTCTCGAAAAGCTGCAGCGCCTCGGCGCCGGCCTTGACCTGGGCCACGAGGTAGGACGCTGTGGCCTCGACCACTGTGTCGATCAGGCGATCGAGATCCTCGGGATTTGTTGCAGCGAACCGTCGGAGGTCCTCGCTATCGGATGAGCTGCCACCAGCCACCATGTAGCTTGCCACAGTCCATGGTGCACCAGCGAAACCGATGAGGGTGACGTGAGGTGGCAAGGCAGCTCGCACGCGCGCTACAGTCTCGGTGATGGGGGCGAGGGCATTTTCCACGGTGTCGGGCGTCATGCGTGCAAAGTCAGACGCGGTCATACGTTCGAGCCTTGGCCCTTCACCTTCGGCAAACCAGAGCCGCTGTCCGAGCGCGTGGGGGATCACGAGGATGTCGGAGAACAGGATGGCTGCATCAAAGCCGAAGCGACGGATAGGCTGGAGGGTCACCTCAGCCGCGAGTTCGGGCGTGAAGCAAAGTTTCATGAAGTCGCCAGCTTTTGCCCGCAGTTCCCGATACTCGGGCAGATAACGCCCGGCCTGGCGCATCAGCCAGATCGGAGCCGGGGTCACGGCTTGTCCGGAAAGGACCGCCAGGATGGGTTTCTCTGAGGGCCTGGTCACGAGAGGATCTCTAATTTCATAATATCATTTATATTTATTAGGAATTTAGTAGGAAGATGTTGGGCGTGTGGACACTTGGGATAGATTGGCTGTCCGCTGGATGTCCCCAGAGTGGTACCCATGGGGTTCGTCTATCCATGGTTGGGGAAAAGAATACCGATATCAAGGATTCATTTACTTCTGTGACTGTCTTGCCATGTGGATGGATCGGGTAATTCGAAGGAATGGAAAAGCTCGGGAAAAGACCCAGAGGGTCGTGGTTGGCCGTGGACATGCTTTGGATAGAAACGCTCACCGGGGTGGAGAAGGGGGGCGTGCAGGAATTTCCCTCGACGATGCCCCGGGTTGTGCCTCGGCCATCTACAGAATGTTCCCCAGGTGAGTGAGAGGAAAAACAGCGGCGTTGCCATCTATTTTCATCTGCACCTGGTGTCGGACTCCACCGGTGAAACCCTCAACGCTGTCGCGAAGGCTGCGTGTGCCCAGTTCGATATGGGCAGACCGCTTGAACATTTCTATCCGCTGGTCCGGAATCGAAAGCAGCTGGAGCGCGCCCTTGTCGAACTTGCGGCGGCGCCGGGCCTGGTGCTCCATACCATCGTGAATGATGAGCTGCGTTCCATTCTTGAAACACGCTGTCGCGATTTGGGGATGCCGTCGGTTGCTGTTCTCGATCCGGTTATGTCCAATCTTGCGAGTTATCTTGGTGTGGAGGAGAGTCACCGGATCGGCGCCCAGCATGATCTGGACGCACGCTATTTTGCCCGTATTGAAGCTCTGAATTTTTCAATGGCGCATGATGATGGCCAAAGTCTGGCTACCTTGAACCAGGCCGATGTTGTTCTGGTTGGTGTCAGCAGGACATCGAAGACGCCGACATGCATCTATTTGGCCAACAGGGGCATCAGGGCAGCCAACATCCCCATTGTTGCTGGTGTGGGCCTGCCAGCCGAGCTGCATGAGATCACGCATCCGCTGATTGTAGGGTTGATCGTCAATCCGGAGCGCCTGCTGCACATAAGGCGCAACCGCTTGTTGTCGCTGCATGAGACAACGGAGACGGACTATGTCGATCTCGAGGCTATACGAGCGGAACTGGTCGTGGCACGCAAGCTGTTTGCGGAGAAAGGGTGGCCCGTCATCGATGTGACGCGCCGGTCGATCGAGGAGACTGCTGCAGCTGTGCTGGCGTTGCATTCGCGCACTGGGCACTCACCATCATGACTGGGCTTGTTCTTGCGTCGAAAAGCAAGGCTCGGCAGCGGATGCTGGCCGCGGCAGGTATCGATTTCGAGGTCCAGCCTGCCGCGATCGATGAAAGTGCGATCATCGAGACGCTTGCGGGTGATGGTCAGGGTGGACGGAACATCGCTGATTGTCTTGCGGAGCTCAAGGCACTCAGAGTGTCGACACGAGTACCTACCTGCTGGGTCATTGGGTCTGACCAAGTGCTATCACTTGGGGATCAGATCTTCGAGAAACCGGGAAGCTTGATGGAAGTACGCGAGCATCTGGTGAGACTGCGCGGGCAAATGCATTCGCTCCATGCTGCCGTTTGTGTTGCCAGGGGAGGGAGCGTGGTCTGGCGACATGTTGGCGAAGCAAGGATGTACATGCGCGGCTTTACGGATGCTTTTCTTGAAGACTATCTGAGGGTTGCCGGACCCGATGTCATTGGGAGCGTTGGCGCGTATCATGTCGAAGGCCGAGGGGTGCAGCTATTCTCGCGGATCGATGGTGATCTTTTCACGGTGCAGGGGATGCCCTTGTTGCCGCTGCTGGAGTTTTTGCGGATTCAAGGCTTGGCAAGAACATGATGCTGACGGGACAGGCAAAACTGTCTGGTGTTATTGGATGGCCTGTTGGGCATTCTTTGTCACCAGCACTGCATGGTTATTGGATCGAGCAGATGAGGATCGACGCTGCTTATGTTCCCTTGCCTGTCCAACATGATGATCTTGCATCTGTGGTGACAGCGTTACCTAAAATGGGGTTCAGGGGTGCCAACGTTACCCTTCCTCACAAGGAGACCGTGCTTCAGCTTGTCGAGACCGTGGATGAGACAGCGCGGGCTTGCGGGGCTGCGAATACACTGATCGTGAGGGACGGCCGCATTCATGCAGTGAATACGGATGTCTTTGGTTTCATTGCTTCACTGGATGCGGAAGGGGTAAAGAATCTGGCTGATCGACGGGTTGTCGTGCTGGGTGCGGGAGGGGCTGCGAGGGCAGTCATCCATGGCCTTCTCTTGCAGGGGGTTCAAGAGGTTGTTGTCGCAAACCGGACCCGCGGGAAAGCAGATGCGCTTGCAGTATTTTTCGGACCCAGGGTTGTTCCTGCCGACTGGGGCGATATCGCCAGACAATTGGAGAACTGTGGTTTGCTTGTGAATACGACCAAACTCGGCATGGTGGGGGAGGCAGTGGTCAATATCGCGCTAGATGCCTTGTCCGACGACGCAGTTGTTGCAGATATCGTTTACCGGCCGCTGGAGACACAGTTGTTGCGGGATGCACGACAGAGGGGGCTGAAGACGGTGGATGGGTTGGGTATGTTGCTTTATCAGGCTATTCCAGGGTTCGAAGCCTGGTTCGGGATCAAGCCGTCTGTCAGCGCTGACTTGCGGGCCCGTCTTGTCGGTATTCTAGAAGCGCGTTGATATGCTGATCATCGGGCTTACAGGATCCATCGGCATGGGTAAAAGCACAACAGCCCAGATGTTTGTCAGGCATGGAGTGCCTGTTTGTGATGCTGACGCTCTTGTGCACGCCCTCTATGAAAAGGGTGGTGCTGGTGTCGAACCTGTAACGGCGGCGTTTCCTGCAGCGAATGTTGATGGTCGTATCGACAGGGATCGCCTTTCGCGCCTTGTCCTTGGCAACGCGGAAGCGCTGCGTCGACTTGAGAAAATTGTGCATCCGCTGGTGGCGCAGGCGCAGGCTGCCTTCTTGCAGGGTTGTGCGAAGCGCGGCGAGAACATGGTTGTTCTTGACATTCCATTGCTATTGGAAAGCGGCGGACCGAAGCGCGTGGATGTAATCGTAGTTGTCACGGCGCCAGAGAATGTGCAGCGCGAGCGTGTCCTGCAACGATCGGGTATGACAGCTGAAAAATTTGAAGCCATTCGCGCGAAGCAGATTCCCGACGAGATCAAGCGGGAAAAGGCGGATTTCGTGATTGATACCTCGCTGGGTTTTGAGTACGCGGAGCAGCAGGTTCAGGACATCATATCGCAGCTGCGGGGTCGGCGCGGAGAGATCTGGGTGACGTAGGCATGCGTGAAATCGTTCTGGATACGGAAACCACGGGACTTGAGCCTTCGCAGGGGCATCGTGTCATCGAAATTGGTTGTCTTGAGTTGCACAACCGAACGCCAACCGGCGCGCGATATCACACGTATCTCAACCCACAACGTGAGGTGCCAGAGGAAGCGCAACGCATAACCAATCTGTCTACGGAATTCCTGCGAGACAAACCGTTGTTTCCGGACGTTGTCGAAGAATTCCTCGGGTTCATCGGCGATAGTCCCTTGGTCATCCACAATGCGGAGTTCGATCTCAAGTTCCTGAATTCGGAATTGGGGAAGGCCAGACGGCCGCTCCTGCCCATAACCCGTGCTGTCGATACCGTCCTGATTGCGCGCAAGAAGTTTCCGGGGTCTCCGGCGTCGCTTGATGCGTTGTGCCGCCGGTTCGGCATCAGCCTTGATGAGCGAAAGAGCAGGGGACATGGCGCCATGCTCGACGTGGAGCTGCTGGCGCAGGTTTACCTGGAGCTGATGGGCGGGAAGCAGCCTGGGCTGGAGCTGCTTGCGAAAACGGTGCCGTCTGCTGCTGTCTTGGGCAAACGACAGGCTGCCAATCTTAGGCCGAACGCGCTCGCTGCTCGGTTGACTGAAGAAGAGCGTGCCCGACATGACGCTCTGGTCGAGCGTCTGGGCGAGCACGCCATCTGGAAATATAAGGCTTGATGATCCAGGCCGTGCTTTAAGCGGTCTGAGCCTTCTGCTGTGCCATCTGGGTGCGGTACAGCGTCAGAAAATCGATCGGGTCCAGCATCAATGGCGGGAAACCACCGTCACGGGTTACGTCCGCCATGACCCGGCGGGCGAAGGGGAAGAGTTGCCGCGGACATTCAATCAGCAGAACGGGCTGAATGTTCTCCTGAGGGATGTTCTTGAGCATGAATACGCCGGCGTAGTCCACTTCGCAGACGAAGACGGTCTGGTTTGAGGATTTTGCATCAGCTCGAATTCGAATGCGGACCTCGTATTGGTCTTCACCGACCCCGCGCGCCTGCACGTCGACACCAACCTCGAGCGCGGGGCGCTGGCCTTGAAGGGTAAGCGGCGCACCAGGGTTCTCGAATGACAAATCCTTAACGTATTGCGCGAGCACCTGGATCTGGGCTGGGTTGGCTGCCGCACCCTGAAGATCCGAGGCTTGTCCGTTGCCGTTAATCTGACTGTCACTCATCGCTTGGGTGTCCTTGAAATCCGGAAAATCCGGGCAATTTATTTCGCGGGTGGCTAACACGGTTCTTGGTCGGGAGACAAGCAATAGTGCGGTTCATCGAAAATTTGCCGTCTGTACGAACGGGTTCAAGAGGAACTTCGGGCTATTGTGTGGACCCTGGTAAGCTTGGCGTTGTAAGCTTGCGCCAGGGGAATGGTTTTTGCGGCGACCTTGGCATTTCTGCCGGGCGCGGCGGTATCGGACGGATGTAATGGGCGCAGCAGAAATCGAAATCCTTTTTCTGGCGGGAATAGCCGCTTTCATTGGTTATCGCATCTACTCTGTCCTGGGCCGCAGGACGGGGAATGAGCAGCGACCCATGGACCAGGTCACCCGGCGCGAAAATGCTGATCAGCGTCGGGCTGGGTCAGCGTCTTCAGACGAAAAGGTCGTTCCCTTGCCGCGCGCCCGCGATGTGTCTGCGGCGCGCCCACGGCACAGCGTCATGAACTCTATAGATCCAGCGTCGTCCTTGGCTTCTGGCCTTAACGCCATCCGGTCAGAAGACCCCGGCTTTGATGCAGATGCATTCGTTTCCGGAGCGAAGTCTGCTCATGAAATTATCGTGAAGGCCTATGCTGATGGTGACAGGGATATTCTGAGGCCTCTGCTCGCCGATGATGTGCGAGATAGCTTCGAAGGTGCGATTGAGGCTCGGGAAAGAGCAGGTCATAGCATCGAATTCGCGTTTGTGGGTCTGAAGTCCGCCAGTCTTGAAGATGCGGCGCTCCGCGGTCGCGTGTCCGAGATAACCATCAAGTTTGTTTCGGAACTCATTTCAGTAACGCGAGACGCAGCTGGTGCGGTGGTGGATGGTGCGGCTGGTGTCGTGCGCGAAGTCACGGACGTCTGGACGTTCGCTCGCGATACGCGATCGGCAGATCCGAACTGGAAGTTGGTTGCCACTGCCGGAGCTGCGTAGCATATGCTCGCAGCATGAACATGCTTCGCTTCGTTTCCGCAGCGGTCGTCGTGCTGTCGATCGCGGCCTGCGTACCCCAGTCGGACAAGACTGATCGCCCCGGTCAGTCACCTGAACCAAGGCTTGTCTTTAAGCCATCTTCGTTTGGCTCGCTTGATGGGTGGCAAAACTTCTCTTCACCGGCTGTCCATTCCGCGTTCCAGGCCTCGTGTCGTGCGATCAATGGACGAGCACCGGGGGTGGGGATGGGTGGAAACGCCGCTTATGGAAACGTGGAAGACTGGGCTGGGGCCTGCCGGGCGGCTCTCGAGTTCACACCTCAGACCGGACAAGAGGTCAGGGCTTTCTACGAGGCCTGGTTTGTGCCGGTTCAAGTGTTCAACGGTGATGAGGCGCAGGGTCTTTTCACTGGGTACTATGAGCCTGAACTCAATGGCAGTCGAACCCGGAGTGAGCGATTTCGCACACCGCTCCACACGCGACCACTGGATCTCGTCGAGGTTGATCTTGGTCAGTTCAAACAGAATTTGCGCGGTGAGCGCGTTGCCGGTCGGGTGACCGGTGGACGTTTGGTGCCTTATGCAGAACGGCGTGAGATCGTGGCGCAAGGCATCGGATTGCAGCCGCTTGTGTTTGTTGACGACCCGGTTGCGGCCTTCTTCCTGCAGATCCAGGGATCAGGACGTATCAAGCTGGAAAATGGAGACGTCATCCGTGCGGCCTATGATGGCCAAAATGGTCATCCGTACACGGCCGTGGGGCGCATTCTTGTCGACCGCGGGGAGATTTCCAGAGACGCGTTGTCGATGCAGAGCATTCGCGCGTGGCTTGAAGGTCATCCCGAGCAGGCGGATGCCCTGATGAATGAGAATGCGTCCTATGTCTTCTTCAAGGCGCAGCCCATCGGCGATCCGTCCAAGGGAGCAAATGGTGCGCAGGGTGTGCCCTTGACTGCGGAGGCCAGCCTTGCGGTCGATCTCAGGTTCCACGCCTTGGGCGTGCCGATGTGGGTAGATGGCAAAGCGCCCAATAACAAGGAAGCAGAGCCAGATGTCGATCTGCGGCATTTGTTTATCGCTCAGGATACCGGCGGTGCTATTCGCGGGCCCGTCCGCGGCGATATCTACTGGGGTACCGGGTCCAATGCTGAAAGCGTGGCGGGCCGGATGGCTCACAGGGGACGATTGTTTGTTCTGCTGCCCAAACCGCTTGCTCAGCGTCTGAAGTGACGCAAGTTAATGAAACGTCGTGATCCCACAGATGGAGAGATACTGCTCTGGCAGCAGGCCATGCGTGAGGTGTTGCCTGTCAAGCGGCGACGCAGGCTTCTTGGACTGATGACTTCCGGTGCAATTACGTCGCTACGCCCTGCAGTGATGACTGCGGCTAACGGGCCGGCAAAATCTGTTACCAAGGCTAGCGTTGCTGTGGTGTCGAAGCCTGTCATGGCGTCAGGGCTTGATGGTGGGACCCTGCGCCGTCTGAAGGATGGCAAGGTTGATCCAGAGGCTCGACTCGACCTGCACGGACAGACCCAAGTTCAGGCGCATGCCCGCCTTGTCAGCTTTATTCACCGTGCGCGCGAGCATGGGCTGCGCTGTGTTCTGATCATCACTGGAAAGGGAACGTCATCGTCGCGACGTGATGAGCACCATCCGGTGTGGATGCATGATGCCTCGCGCGGTGTTTTGCGAGCCTTGGTGCCGCGCTGGCTCGGCGAGGGTGAGTTGAAGAAGCATGTCAGTGGCCATGCCGAGGCGCATGTGCGGCATGGCGGGAGCGGGGCGATCTACGTGTATCTACGCCAGAACCGGTTGCGCTAGAGGGATTTCGATTTTCCGTTGATGCGCCCTGGCTCAATCGATCGAGAAGGGGTCATCGAGAGATCTGCTGTCATATGACTGGTCCTGAAATCCGCGTTGCCGTGATGGCCCCTGTGCGCGTACCTGCTGGATGCGAACGACAAACGGCCCGGTTCCTTCCGACCTAATGCGTGCCACCGGCACGCCCAAGCGCACCAGTTCGTCCTTCACGGCGTTTAGGCGTCGGCGCCAGAGAGAGGCGTCTGCCTCGCGCAGCCCGACGGCAAACAACCTTATGTTGACCTCACGGTTGGACTGCAATGACTGGGCCGCTGCAGATGCGAGGGCATTGAAGCTCTCTCTGGTCAAGTTTGCCTTCGTTTCGCTGAAGGCGACGTGCAGCATGACCGGTTTTTGCTGGGAGGCAGCGGGGCCTGTTACCGGCAACATATTATCTGGGTCCATACTCTGTAGAAGGGGACCGGTGGTCTCGGTGGAGGCAACCTCGTCTGGGTCAGAACGTGATGATGTTCGAGATGGCGGAAAGGGTGGAATGGCGGGCGCTGGCTGCTCGAGACCAGGATAGGGATTGGGGCGCTTGTCTGGAGTGATCAAGCCGACATTTGCCGGTGGCGCCATCTCATGGGTGGGCGAAGGTTGGGTCATCTGAGGTTGATAGGACGCTTGCGGGTCCTGGTTTGGCTTCATGACGAAATGCCAGACGAAATAACCCAGTGCAATCAGGGCCATGATGGCGAGGCCTGCGATAATGGCGGCTATCCCCGCCGAGCCAAACATGTCCCTGTTTGCAATGTTGCTTGCCATTGGTGTGTTTGCGCAGGAACAGCCTTCGGTGTGGCTCGAGTGCGGTGCACACCAGGATTTGTACTCTCCGAGGTAGACCAGGGCGTGGTCGTCAGCCGACCCTTTGCCAGGCTTCGGTTCCGGCTTCTTCTCGATTTTTTCCTGTAGTGTGCTTGGACCTGGCTTTCCGGCAAGCCATGTGGGTGGATGCCATCCAGCGGCGAGGCCTGTTGGCCTGGTCTTGCCGCCCTCGAACAGGAATACGGGGTGTCCTGTACCCTCGACCGGTATGGGAGCACGGTCAAAGACGTAGTCTGTTTTCTCCGTGCGCTTCTCGATACGCTCGAGGGGGCGGCGCCATTGGGCAGAACTTGATGCGCGGTGGTTTGTCCGCACAAGGACCATGGTACGCGACTGGGACTGTTCTGGAAGAGGGAGGAGAGCGCCGGTAGGCAGTCTGGTGCCCTTCTTTGACAACAGCAGGTACTTCGTTTTGTTCTCCGGCATGTCCGGCGCGCCGAAAGAATAGACGTCCAGAAGCTCGAGCAGATTCTTTAGCAGCGAGATGATTTCTCCAACCGAACCGTGACGATCCCAGCCATCATTATCCTGGCGACCGTCAAGAAGGCCTGAGGCAATCAACACTGCCGGCACATTCAGTTCGGAGATCGTGCCGGGCCTGGTGGCGGCGAGTTCAACGAAGAAGGGGGTGCCGCCAAATCCCTGTTCTCGTTGCGGCTGGCCGTGACGCGGGGCTCCCCACTGCAGATCCTTTACAAGTTCATTACGAGATATCTCTTCGAGAACGCGCAGTGGATTTCGCGTGTGCTCGAGAGTTGCCTGCGCCATATCGGGACGGATCAGCCGTCCGCGATATTGCTCTTCCGCTTGAGCATTGACGAAGATGCGGGTCAGGAACCGCGTGTAGATCTTCTTGGCGCGTTCAGGCGAAAGCTCGGACTTGCCTTCATCGCGTGGCGAGAGTGCCCTGTAGCGCTCGACGAACTCGTTCATGTATTGCTTGTGAGCGGCCAATACGTAGCTGATGGGCATGCACATCTGGGCATGAACCTCGAACTGGCCCGAAGCCAGTGCTTTCAAGGTCGCACCTTCCCATTGGGTGATCGAATTGTAGAAAGGGACAACAGCAACATTGGCCTGTCCCGCAATAACCGTGTCCAGGACGTCTGCTACCGTGGTCCTGAACAACAGATGGCCGATGCTGTTTGCGTCCAGCATCGCGCGCATCGCGAGATAGGAATGGCCGCCATCACTTTCGGCAAAGCTTACGAAGAGGTTGCGCTTGCTCACTCGCGTTCCCAATTCCAGTAGACGCGGAAACCCCGGGGATGGGGGGACCGCTCGTACTGTCCAGTGACAAAGGCTAGCCTGAAAGAATCGGGAAAGCGAGTGTTCTCAACACTTTAGAGTGTGTTTTTGATCGCCTCGCGCGCTCTCCTGCAGGATGTGTGCGACCGGATTTTCGCTTCAGAGTATGAAGCGCGAGAGGTCTGCATTCTTGGCCAATGAGCCAATTTCCCTCTGCACGAAAGTGCGGTCTATCGTTATGCGTGCATCGCGGCTGTCTGGCGCATGGAAGCTTACCTCTTCCAGAACGCGCTCCATCACGGTTTGCAACCTACGCGCGCCTATGTTCTCGACGCTGGCGTTCACCTCTGCGGCGGCATCGGCGAGGGCATCGATCCCGTCATCGGTGAATTCCAGTTCCACGCCTTCGGTGGCCATTAGGGCCTTGTACTGCGTGATGAGGCTGGCCTGCGGTTCAGTCAGTATGCGCCGGAAATCGTCTCGCGTCAGTGCCTGCAATTCAACCCTGATAGGAAGGCGTCCCTGCAACTCGGGGAGCAGGTCGGACGGCTTGGCAATGTGAAAGGCGCCTGATGCAATGAAGAGGATGTGGTCCGTCTTGACTGGACCATGTCTGGTGGTCACGGTTGTGCCCTCGATAAGAGGAAGCAGGTCGCGCTGGACGCCCTCGCGGCTCACATCGCCACCGCCGCGTTGTGTGCCCTCGCGTGCGCAGATCTTGTCGATCTCGTCCACAAACACGATCCCGTCATTCTCCACCGTGCGAATGGCTTCCTGCACGAGGGCCTCGCTGTCAATCAGTCTGTCCGACTCTTCGGCGACGAGGGGGGCGTGTGCTTCGGAGACTTTCATCCGACGCGCTTTCTGGCGCGCGCCGAGAGCCTTGCCCAGCATGTCGTTCAGATTGATCATACCCATCTGGCCACCTGGCATTCCCGGGATGTCAAAGGTCGGCAGGCTTCCGCTCTCATTCAGCTGGATTTCGATTTCCCGGTCATCGAGGTCACCATTGCGCAGCCTTGTGCGAAAGGCCTGGCGTGTGGACTCCGACGCGCTCGTTCCTACAAGTGCGTCGAGTACCCTGTCTTCGGCGGCCGTTTCCGCTCGCGCCTTTACATCCCTGTGACGACGCGCGCGAACCGAGGCAATGCCAATTTCGAGCAGGTCGCGGATGATTTGCTCTACATCACGTCCGACATATCCTACTTCGGTAAATTTGGTGGCTTCGATCTTCAGGAAAGGGGCGTCTGCAAGTCTCGCTAGGCGGCGGGAGATCTCGGTCTTGCCCACGCCCGTAGGCCCGATCATGAGGATGTTCTTCGGCAAAACCTCTTCCTTCAGTCCGGCGGGAAGCTGTTGCCTGCGCCATCGATTGCGCAGGGCGATGGCTACGGCCCGCTTGGCAGCGGCCTGGCCTACGATGTGACGATCCAGTTCGGTTACGATTTCACGGGGTGTCAGGGCGCTCATGATTTTCTATAAGGTTTCAAGGGTGAGTTCGTGATTGGTGTAGACGCAGAGATCGGCAGCTATCTTCATTGAGCGGCGCGCAATGTCCTCGGCTTCGAGATTCATTGGGTAGAGCGCACGGGCTGCTGCCAAAGCGAAGTTACCTCCTGAACCGATGCCTATCAGACCGTCCTCTGGCTCGACCACATCCCCCGTGCCCGACAGAATGAGACTTACATTGGCGTCGGCGACTGCAAGCATCGCCTCGAGCCGGCGGAGGTAGCGGTCCGTCCGCCAGTCCTTGGCCAGTTCCACGGCTGCACGCGTGAGGTTTCCCGGGTAGGTTTCCAGCTTTGCTTCCAATCTCTCGAATAGGGTGAAGGCGTCGGCTGTTGCACCGGCAAAGCCTGCTATGACGCGACCACCTGACAGGCGCCGGACTTTGCGGGCGTTTGCCTTCATCACCGTCGGGCCAAGGCTGACCTGGCCGTCGCCGGCAACCACGACACGGCCATTCTTGCGTATCGAAAGGATCGTGGTTCGCCGCCAGAGGCCGTTGCCCTCCGTAACGTCATTCGTCGGCATTGCGTCTCCCTTCGTGCATTGTTAGGGCTTTGTCTGGACAAAAGAGACCAAGGGCTGGTGTCCCCAGAGGTGAATGTTACATGCGCAAAGCATCGGTCGAACGCAAGACGCGCGAGACGGAAATTTCCGTTAGCCTCGATCTTGACGGTTCGGGCAAATTCGACATCAGCACGGGGATCGGGTTTCTCGACCACATGCTTGAGAGCTTTTCGAGGCACTCCTGCATCGACTTGAAGGTGCATGCGACAGGCGACACCCATGTCGATTTTCACCATACGACGGAAGATACAGCCATTGTGATTGGCCAAGCGCTGGCCAAGGCCCTTGGCGAGCCCCGAGGTATCCGGCGGTTCGGATCGGCGCTCATTCCGATGGATGAGACGCTGACACGTTGTGCCGTCGATGTGTCAGGGCGCCCTTATTTCATATGGAAGGTGTCGTTTAGTCGGGCGAAGCTTGGCGAAATGGATACGGAACTGTTCAAGGAGTGGTTCCAGGCCTTGTCTCAGAGCGCAGGGCTGACGCTGCATATCGAGAATATCCATGGCGAGAACAATCATCATATCGCCGAGAGCTGCTTTAAGGCTTGTGCGCGCGCGCTTCGGGATGCACTTGAGCCGGACCCGCGGCTGGGTGGCGCCATTCCCAGCACCAAGGGAACGCTTGGTCTATAAGGTTGCAGGAGGTCCGAGTGAGCGAGACCGTTGTGATCATCGATTATGGGTCGGGCAATTTGCGTTCGGTTGAGAAGGCTTTTCAGCGGGCAATACTGGACGAAAAGCTTGATTGTCAGGTGGTGGTTAGCAGTGATCCGGAGAGGGTCCTTGAGGCAACACGTGTTGTGCTGCCTGGTGTTGGTGCCTTTGCGGATTGCATGACTGGCCTCAACAAAACAGCCGGAATGAAAGATGCCCTTTGCGAGGCGGTCATTCGCCGGGGTCGGCCTTTCCTTGGTATCTGCGTGGGCATGCAGCTCCTTGCCGACGAAGGTTTTGAACATGGGCGCAGTGAAGGCCTGGGCTGGGTTCATGGAGACGTGGTGTCAATTGCTGCCAAGCAGCCGCAATACAAGGTACCCCACATGGGCTGGAATGAGGTTGTGGTGGCTCGATCGCATCCGGTGCTGGGGCATCTTGCCCAGATGGAGAGGCCACATGCCTATTTCGTGCACAGTTACCGTTTTCGGTGTGCCAGCGACCAGGATGCAATCGCGTGGACCGAGCATGGCGAAGCGATCTGTGCGGCGATAGGCCGTGACAATATTTTTGGAACGCAGTTCCATCCCGAGAAGAGCCAGGTACTCGGTCTTGCATTGCTTGGCAATTTCATCCGTTGGCGACCATGATCCTGTTTCCGGCGATCGATCTCAAGCAGGGCAAGTGCGTTCGCCTTCTGCGTGGCGAGATGCAGAGCGCTACCGTTTTCAATGATGATCCAGCCGCGCAGGCGGCGACTTTTGCTGCTCAAGGGTTTTCATGGATCCATGTGGTCGACCTCGATGGTGCGGTTTCCGGGAGCAGCGTGAACACCGAGGCCATTCGGGGCATCATGAAAGCGTGCCGGCTGCCCGTGCAGCTGGGTGGCGGTATCCGGTCGCTTCAAGCAATCGAACATTGGCTTGAGGTCGGCGTGCATCGCGTCATTCTGGGTACCGTGGCGATCACCAATGAACGGTTGCTGCGGGAGGCGGCGAGGAACTTTCCTGGGCGTGTGGTGGTTGGGATTGATGCGCGCGAAGGACGCGTTGCCATTCAGGGCTGGGGTGAGGGGACGGGTGTTGGTGCCGTCGACCTTGCACGACGGCTCGAGGATGCAGGTGTTGCGGCGATCATCTACACTGATATTGCGCGTGATGGGACCGGGCTTGGGCTCAATCTTCGTGAAACGGCGCTTGTTGCGAGTGCCACGAAGGTGCCTGTCATTGCGAGTGGTGGGGTGGGGTCTCTTGATGACCTGCGCCAATTGCAGGCGCTTTCTCACCAGAACATTATCGGCGCGATCTGCGGCAGAGCGCTCTACGATGGCCGGTTGAATGCTGCCGAGGCTCTTGCGCTGACGGGTGGGGGCGGGCCGTGCTGAAAACTCGTGTGATCCCTTGCCTTGATGTCAAGGAAGGGCGTGTGGTGAAGGGTGTGCAGTTCGAGGCACTGCGAGATGCGGGAGATCCCGTGGAGGCGGCGCAGGCTTATGATGCTGCAGGTGCCGATGAACTCTGCTTTCTTGACATCACGGCCAGTCATGAAGAGCGTGGCACCATGCTTGATGTCATCAGGCGCACGGCGGATGCCTGTTTCATGCCGCTGACGGTGGGTGGTGGCGTGCGTAGCCTCGACGATATGAGGGCCTTGCTGCTGGCTGGTGCTGACAAGGTTTCCATCAACACCGAGGCCGTTCGGAATCGTGACATCGTCAGGCAGGCTGCCGAGAAGTTTGGATCGCAACTTGTTGTCGTTGCAATCGATGCACGTCAGGTCGGGGGCGCGCGCCATGAAGTTTTCACGCACGGGGGACGCAGAGCAACAGGGCTGGACGCCTTGTCCTATGCGCGCGAGGTCGTGAGCTTGGGGGCAGGGGAGATCCTGTTGACATCGATGGATCGTGACGGGACCCGGGAAGGCTATGACATCGCGTTGACGCGGCGTATTGCGGATGCCGTCAGCGTTCCGGTTGTCGCCAGCGGCGGGGTCGGTCATGTCGACCATCTGGTCGACGGCATTCGTGATGGCCACGCGAGTGCCGTGCTAGCCGCATCGATTTTCCACTTCGGAGAAATTTCCATTGCGCAGGCCAAGGTTCGTATGCGGGCGTGTGGTATTCCCGTCCGGCTGTGACCTATTTGTTTTCCACAGGCACTGGTTGTTGGAGGTGTACACCGCCGGTGAACGCAAGATCCTGTGTTCGTGACATTTTCATGACGATTAGATGACGTTTGCGTATCGGCCTGCGAGTGTCGAGGATCGCGGACATTGAGCGGTTTGGGTGGCTGGCCGATGCATCAGGAAACAGAACTCAAGTTTGTGGGGGATCAGGCAGCGCTGACACGTCTGCGGCAGTCGGCGTTGTTCCTTGAGCTTGCGGGCCATCGTGGTGCGTCTACGGTCGCGCGGCGGGCTGTTTATTTTGATACGCCCGGTCATGCCTTGCGCGAGGCGGGTTATGTTCTTCGGGTGCGGGGCGAGGGAAATGCGCATTACCAGACACTCAAAAAGATCGGGTCAGGCGAATTGGTGACGCGCCCGGAGTACAAGTCCGAGGTTTCAGGGATCCGGCCTGATCTGGGAGCCATACCTGATAGCCGGGCACGCTGGCGTGTCACCCATTTGTTGTCCGGTCAGTCACTCGAGCCGATTTTCGAGGTCGATACACGCCGCACCCGGGTGCTGCTCAGTCCATCACGCAACGTCGAGGTGGAAGCCGCTATTGATTCAGGCGAGATCAGGCTCGCTGACGATCAGCGTCGAACGCTGCCGATAAGCGAAGTCGAGTTCGAACTGGTCCGTGGCAGCATGGGCGATCTTCTGTCTGTTGCACGATCTCTGACGCAGGGTCTGCCGCTTACTCTTTCGTTTCTATCGAAACCTGAGAGAGGTTTCCGGCTTGCGTCGGGATACATGCTCGAGCCCTGTCGCTCAACGCGCGTCAATCTGAGGGGGTCGCATTCGGCCGATGATGCTGTTGCGTGCATCATGGGGAGCTGTCTTCGCCATCTGCTGAACAACATGGACGCTGTCATCGTGGGCCGGCATCCCGAAGGTATTCATCAGATGCGAGTTGCGCTTCGAAGGTTGCGGGTGGCGTTCTCTCTGCTTACGCAGGAGCAGCGTGAGGTCCTGGCCGGCCTGATCCATTCCTCAAAGGACATCGCCGACGTCTTGGGCGCTTCTCGCGATGCTGAAATCCTGCTTTCGGATCTGACGTTGCCTGTCGCGCGGAAGCTTGGTCGGGAAGGTGATTTCGTCGGACTGGCGCGGCATCTCGAGCTGGCGCGGGAGCAGACACTTCAGTCTGCTGTCGAGTGTCTTTCTTCGGAAAACTTCAGGGCTTTTGTCCTGGAGCTCGCTGCGACGACGCAGCTGCGGCCCTGGCTTTCTGTGCGCGACTCGCACCGTGCCATGGAGGCTGATGTCAGGCGCTTCAGCTTCAAGCAGCTGGCTCGACGGACGAGGCTGTGCAGAAAGGCCGTGAGAGGGGCGGGAAAACTGAAGCCAGAAGCTTTGCATGACCTGCGGATCCGTCTTAAGAAGCTTCGGTATACGCTTGAATTTTTCGAAAGTGTGGAGGACGGCAAGGCGAGGCGCCGGCTCATCAAGATCGTGAGCGGACTGCAGGAGATCCTGGGCGAGATGAATGACATCCTGGTTGCCCGGCAACAGTTGCGGACCCTGATTTCACAAAGCAGGGTGGGCGAGGATACGCATTCCGTGGCGCTTGCCGGTGGCATGTTGCTTGGCTGGCACGGACGGCGTTATGTGGCGAAGCGTCGCCGGGCGCGTAGACGCATCAAGCAACTCGCGAGATGCGGCGCCTTCCGCAAATCGGCCTAGACGTTCAACAGCAAATGCTGGCGTTCCCAGGGACTGATCACCTGCTGATAGGCATCGTGCTCGGAGGCCTTCACGTCCGAGTAGAGGTCGACGAAAGCCGGGCCCAGGATCTCACGAAGATCAGACGAGTTGCGAAACCGCTGTATCGCGTCAAGCAGGTGGCGGGGCAGCTGGTATTTCATCGACTCGTAAGCATTACCTTCCATCGGCTTCGTCGGCATCAGGTTCTGCACCATACCCAGGTAGCCGCATGCCAGGGTCGCTGCTAATGCCAGGTATGGATTGGCGTCGGCGCCCGGTACCCTGTTCTCTATGCGGCGGTTTTTCTGCTCGGACTCCGGCACGCGCAGGCCGACGGTCCTGTTCTCGTGACCCCAGTGCGTATTGACGGGTGCCGAGAGGTAACGCACCAGGCGTCTGTATGAATTCACGTAGGGTGCAATGAGGGGCATAGAGGCTGGAAGGTATTTTTGCAGCCCTGCTATATAGGCGAGAAAGAGCCGTGTGTCCTTGCCGTTCTTGTTTGCAAAGAGGTTCTTTCCGGTTTTGTGGTCGACCACGCTTTGATGGATATGCATGGCACTGCCGGGTTCCTGTTCGTAAGGCTTTGCCATGAAGGTTGCGTAGATATCATGACCCAGGGCCGCCTGGCGGACCGTGCGCTTGAAGAGGAATGTCTGGTCGGCCAGCTGTAGCGGATCACCGTGATAGAAATTGATCTCGCACTGGGCGACGCCTTCCTCGTGAATCAGGCTGTCGATACCGATTTCCTGCGCCTCGCAGTAGTCATAGACGTCCTCGAACATCGGGTCGAATTCGTTGACGGCATCAATCGCATAGGCTTGTCTGCCCGTCTGGGGCCTGCCGGACTTTCCCGCCGGCGGCAACAGTGGGTAGTCAGGGTCA
This sequence comes from uncultured Flavobacteriaceae bacterium, assembly GCA_964483585.1. Classification (GTDB taxonomy): domain Bacteria; phylum Pseudomonadota; class Alphaproteobacteria; order Micropepsales; family Micropepsaceae; genus SZUA-430. The sequence continues at coordinate 118,591 of CAZABH010000001.1, read as the reverse complement.
ATGTTCTTCTGGGCGAGGTAGAATTCGAGTTCAGGCGCAACAACAGGTCGCCAACCCTTGTCCCTGAATTTCTGCAATATTTCCTTGAGTATCTGCCTTGGGGCGCGTGCGCTTGGCTTGCCGTTCCTGTCGGTGCAGTCGCAGATGACCTGCGCTGTTGGTTCCCGGTACCAAGGCACCACGCAAATCGTATCTGCGTCCGGGACCAGGATCATGTCCGGTGCCTGGTAGGTCAGGGCCTCAGTCTCGGCATCCGCGCCGGTGACCATCTGGCCAAAGACGCTCTCCGGCAAGCGAAGAGTGTCGTTGTCGAGACCAGACAGGAACTTGCTGGTTGGCAATATCTTGCCGCGTGCAATTCCAGCCATGTCGGGGATGAGCAATTCGACCTCGGTTATGCGGCGCTCCTTGAGCCATTCCTTCAAGTCGGTCCGATTACGTGCCATTTGGTCCCCCGATCATCCCTTCAATCGCGTAATGCGCTGCCAAACGCCTGCAGAATGGCAAGAGAGAGTGGGTCCTCCCAGAATCTCCATTCCGGGTGCCACTGCACCCCGAGGGCAAAGTTTTGTGCGCTGGAAGGTCGAATAGCTTCCACGGTTGAATCTGGCGCGGATGCTTCGATCACAATTCCTGTTCCTAGGCGATCGATGCCTTGCCCATGCAGCGAATTCACTTTCAGACGGGTTGCGCCCGCGAGCTTTGCCAGTAAGCCACTGGGCTCGATCTGAATATCATGGGCATGCGCATATTGCGTATCGAGGGGCGCGGACTTGTCTTCCCTGTGATCCAGCCTGCCCGGAACCTCCTCCAGATGCTGGTGAAGGGATCCGCCAAAGGCGACGTTCATTTCTTGGAAGCCCCGGCAGATTGCCAGAAGGGGCTTAGCCTGGGTGATGGCGTTTCTGATAAGGGGAATAGTTGTCGTATCGCGACGTCGATCGTGCAGGACTCCATCACGGCTGCTTTGACCGCCGTACAGACCCGGATCAACATTTGACGGTGAGCCCGTCAGGAGGATCCCGTCCACCGTGTCCAGAATTTCATTGACTGCGATGGGGTTGTCGAGAACCGGAACGAGCAATGGCGTTGCGCCTGCACCGTCGCGGACGGCGAGAACATATTTTTCTCCAACCGCGTGAAAGGGGTGGGGTCCAATCATGCGATGGTCGCACGGGATTGCAACGATAGGGCGGGTTCTGCGGGTCATCGGCTTTCGCTAGCACCGCCCCGCCGGTCTCAGCAAGCAAGGGCGGAATTAATCATCTTTCCGGCCAAAACGGTCGACATCGCGCAGGACGAATAATTCCGGTGACAGCGATATCTCTGTCTGTGGCCCTTTCAGCGCGATGATAGTCTGCAAGCCTTGCGCATCGGTAATGATCCACTGCGCGATTTCAATGGATGGATAGCGGAATATGAGGGTGACTTGGCCCTTCAGGGCGCCTGACTTTTCTGTCGCGGTGACGCGAAGGGTTCCAGCCTGGCGATCCACTGACGTGATCCGTGGATCGCGGCTCAGATTCATGTTCTCGCGCAAAATTATGTTTAACGGATTGTCGACAAGGGGGTAGCGGTCAACGGTTTTCAGCTTGTTGTTGGCGACAGCGATCGTGGCGCCGTCAGAAACGATGAGATAGGGGCTGGGCGGGGCGTACTCGAAGCGCAATCTGCCTGGCTTCCTCGCGTAGAGGACCCCTTGGTCCAATTCGCCGTTCGGGCCCACCTGCACGAAACTCGATTTCAGAGAGGTTATGCCATTCAGATAGGCCGAGACCTTGTCGAGGTCGGCCACGTCCTGCGGCTTCAGGGGGGCGGCTGCGGCGGCTCCCGCAAACGCGAACAGGGCTGAAAACAGTATTGTTCTAAGCATTTGCCTTTGTGCCACGCTTGTTCTTGCTGGCGGCTTCCTAAGCCTGAAGTTTGTCAAAAGGAAGGATAAACGCTGCTTGCCCGGCGCGTCCATAAGGCGTTTGCTGCAGTTTCTGCATTAATTGCAGGACATGATCGCGGTGCGGGAGAGATCAATGACCGGTTCCTTGAAAGACCTTGTGCTTGATCCTGGTGGTCCCTGGGGCTTCAGGGAGGATTTCGTCCTCAACGCCATCGTCGAGGTGGGCGGCTTCGTGATCGGAGCCATCATTCTTTCGGTGCTGGTACCATTTGTCATCGATATGCGTCAGAACTCGCGCTGGCGTCCTGCGCGGCAGAACCTTGGTCAGGAACTGATGCTGCTTCACATGGAGTTTGGGGATGCGCTCTCGCGGTTCCTCAATTCTCCGGAGGGGCCGTCCCGGGTCAGGGCCGCCGACGTGCTGGACCATAGCTTCAGGGCTGTTCCTGCCATGACGGGCCTGTTCGGATATGCTTTGACCGCTGCGATCTCGCGAGAGATCAATGACTATATCCGCAGCCTGCGCGCCATTCGAGATTGGGCGCATGAAGCTGCTCATCCCGAGGATATCGTCTTTGCGTCAGCCGAGCGTCGCGTGCCGCAGTCGCGTGAGATGTTCAGTCGGGCGAGCCGGGAATTTGCGGATGTCGTTGTGGTCTTGGGACTGTCTGCATCATCCGATGTTGGCTGGCCCTCGGATTTGATCCGCGGCCTTGAGAAGGCGTTCGATGCCTCGCAGGCACCGAACGCGTCCGGCTCGAGGTGAGAGGCGCTCGCTCAGCCAGCTCCGGAGTGATCGCCCACCAGGATCTCTCGCTTGCCTGCGTGATTGGGTGAGGAGATGACACCTTCTTCTTCCATCTTCTCGATGATGCGTGCTGCGCGGTTGTAGCCGATCTGCAGGCGTCTCTGAATGTAGGAAGTCGATACTTTCCGATCGCGAGCGATAATGGCGACGGCCTGATCGTAGAGATCATCGCCGCTGCCTTCACCCTCGCCATCGAACAGGTTGGCTGGCTCTGACTCCTCAGGTTCCTCGGTGATCGCGTCGAGGTAGGAGGGTTCGCCCTGTGCCTTGAGGTGGTTTACGACTGCTTCGACTTCGTCGTCGGACACAAATGGACCGTGGACACGTCGGATGCGCCCGCCACCCTCCATCAATAGCATGTCACCCTGTCCCAATAGCTGTTCGGCGCCTTGTTCGCCGAGGATAGTGCGACTATCGATCTTGGATGTCACCTGGAAGGAAATGCGTGTCGGGAAGTTCGCCTTGATCGTTCCCGTGATGACGTCCACCGATGGCCGTTGGGTTGCCGTGATAATGTGTATGCCTGATGCACGTGCCATCTGCGCAAGGCGCTGGACGGCTGCTTCGATGTCCTTGCCCGCGACCATCATCAGATCGGCCATTTCGTCGATGATAACCACAATGTAGGGCATGTGGTCGAGGGGCAGCGTTTCCTCTTCGTAGAGTGGCTCGCCGGTCTGGCTGTCGAAGCCCGTCTGAACCGTTCGCTTCAGGGTTTCGCCCTTCGCCTTGGCTCTTGCGACGCGTTCGTTATAACCCTTGATGTTCTTGGCGCCCAGCTTCTGCATTCGGCGGTATCTGTCCTCCATCTCGCGGACAGTCCATTTGAGCGCAACGATTGCCTTTTTTGGATCCGTCACGACGGGTGCGAGCAGGTGGGGGATTCCATCGTAGGCGGACAGCTCCAGAACCTTCGGGTCGATCATGAGCAACTTGCACTGATCGGGCGACAGCCGATAGAGCAATGAGAGGATCATCGTGTTGATCGCCACAGACTTGCCTGATCCGGTTGTTCCGGCAATCAGAAGATGGGGCATACGGGCAAGGTCGGTGACCACGGGCTCGCCACCGATGTTCTTGCCCAGAGCAAGTACGAGGTCTACGGCGTCGCTCTCATATTCTGCGGTTGAGAGCAGATCCCGAAGAAGTACCTTCTCGCGGCGCTGTGTTGGCAACTCAATGCCGATTACGTTCTTGCCTGGTACAACGGCCACACGGGCGGAGACTGCACTCATGGAGCGAGCAATATCGTCGGCAAGCGAGATGACCCTGCTGCCCTTCACGCCGGCGGCGGGTTCGAACTCGTAAAGCGTGACCACAGGACCGGGCAGAACCTGGATGATCTGGCCGCGCACACCGAAGTCGGCGAGCACACTTTCGAGCATGCGCGCGTTCTGCTCAAGCGTCTCATCGGATTCCTTCACGCCCTGGCCACCCTTGTTTTGCTTGAGCAGGGTGAGCGATGGAAGTTCATACTCGGATTTCGATGAAAATCGGACGCTTGCTGCGGCGGTGCGCTGCTCAAGAGCTGCCTGCCGGGCAGGGTTCATGCGGGTGACGCGCAGTTCGCGGGATGGCTGTGATATGACCGGAAGTTCATCGTCGATGTCTTCGGAAGGTTCAGGATCGGATAGGATGGCGATCCTCGGCTCGACACGTTCCGACCCGCCATAGCCCTGAAGGTGTGAAGCCATACGATCCCTCAGCCTCACCAGGACGCCCGATAGCGCTTCGATTCCTGCCTGGAGTGGAAGTGCGGGCATCGTGACCTTGAAGGGGTTCAGTCCGATGGCCCATGCCATGAGCATGGAGCCCGAGACACCTGCGAACATTCCTGTGAGGATCTCGGGGGTCGGAAGTCCTATCGAGGCAATCGATGATGAGATTGTCTTGAAGAGGGCATCTCCGATTGCCCCTCCGGTTGCAGCCGGCTGGTCGGCAAAAAGCTGGGCAGGGAGAAGGCCTGCGCTGGTGGCAAGTGCCACGATGGAGAGAAACCAGCAGACCATTCTTGATGGCAGCCTGAGACGAACCCGACCATCGACAAGCCATATTCCCCACAGCAGGGGGGGCACAATTGCTATGACGCTGGTGATCCCTATCGACTGGAACAGAATGTCGGCCGTCGTTGCACCCCAAGCACCGAGGGCGTTTTGAATTTGCTCGGCACTGGCGTTGTTCCAGCTTGGGTCGTTTGCGTCGTGGGTCAGGAGGGCGATGGCGCATCCCATTGCGAAGATCATGAGTGAGACGCCCAGCAAGCGGATAGAAAGCCTGCGCGCCATGATCGCCAAGGCATTCCTCCATCCAGTCCATTGCTCCGGCAGAAGTGGGATCCGTTCAAAGGATGCGAACGCCCTGGAGGCAGGATTAAATTGACCCATTTGTATTCGTACCTCGATGTGTCTGGTCGATGCTTTCGCCCAACACGCCTTCAAAGAGTTTTTGCAAGTCTATCAAGTGCCTCATCTGTCGTTGCAAAGTCGTTAACCAGTGCAACGCGAATGAAGCATTTTCCTGGGTTTCCTGATGGCGTGTCCCTTGAAAGGTACTCTCCCGGCAGAACTTTCACTCCGGCGTCACGCCACAGGCGTTTTGCGGTCTCTGCGCCGTCGCCCACGTCGAGCCACAAGAAGAAACCACCATCCGGCATGCGAAACGCCAACCGGTTGGACAAGCGCGCGCGTGCGATCGCGAATTTGTCTCTGTACATGGTTCTGTTTTCATCCACGTGCCTCTCGTCTGCCCACGCAATCTGCGACACCGCGGCTATGGGGAGCGGGAGTTGTGGACCGACGACGTTCCTGAATTCCCTGAACTGAGACATGAAGCGCGCGTCACCGGCAACGAACCCGGATCTGAGGCCGGCGAGGCTCGAGCGCTTGGACAGAGAGTGAAAGACCACAAGCCTCTCGAAGGTTCGGGAGGTTTCTTCGCGTATGGAAAGGGCGCCAACGGGTGGTTTGTTAAAATAGATCTCAGAGTAGCATTCGTCCGCGAATACCGTGAAGTCATACTGGTCTGCCATCGCGAAGAGTGTTCGCCAGTATTCCGGATTTGCTGCTGCGCCCTCGGGATTGGAAGGTGAGCACATGTAGATTGCAGCGGTTCGTGCAAGCAAGTCGGGTGGTAGGCTTGCGAAATCAGGCAGGAAACCGGTGTCACTGGTTGCGTTCACAAGTACTGGATCTGCGCCTGCGGATGACGCTGCTGCTGCGTAGCACTGATAGAACGGGTTGGGGATGAGAATGGCGGGGCGACCTGCGACCCGTTTTCGTTCCGTGGCGACAAAGGCCGCGCTGAAGAGGCCTTCACGTGTTCCAACCAGTGGGAGGATCATAGACTGATGGTCGAGATCACCCGTCAGTTGAAAGCGGCGCTTAAGCCAGCTGGCAATCGTGATGCGCAGGTTATCCGGACCCATAATTGGTGGGTATTTTCCGAACTGCTGCAGGTGAGCTGCCAGTGTGGGGCCCACGAAGTCGGGGATTTGGTGTTGGGGTTCACCGACATGCATGTTGATCGGGGGGAGGCCTGGCGGGATCCCCTCGAGCAAGCTGCTCAGTCTCGTGAATGGCGATTGTGTCTGTTGTGGGGTATGTGACATTTGCAAATCGCAACTTTCTCGCGATTTGCAAATATAGAGGCACCCTGGCTTTCGCCAAAGTGCCTCTCGCGCCGCAGCGTCAGTGAATTCTCTCGCCGTGTTGCGTGAGATCCAGCCCTTCGCGTTCATCCTCTGCGGAAACGCGTAATCCCATCGTTGCGTCGATTACCTTGAGGATGACGAAGGTCACAACTGCGCAGTACAGCCCAGCGAAGAGCAACCCTTCAAGTTGTGTTACGATCTGTCCCGGATTGCCATCAATGGCTCCGCTTCCGAGACTGTTGATGGATGAGACAGCGAAGACACCAGTAAGCAGTGCGCCCACTGCGCCGCCAATTCCGTGCACGCCAAACGCATCAAGAGAGTCGTCATATCCCAGTTTATGCTTCAACCATACCGCGCCGGCGTAACAGACGGCTCCTGAAATGAGTCCTATCACGATTGCGCCGGAGGGCTCGACGAAGCCAGCGGCAGGCGTAATTGCCACAAGGCCAGCGACGGCACCCGAGAGCATGCCAAGTACGCTGGGCTTTTTCTGGATAATCCATTCAACGATCATCCATGATAAAGCGGCTGCGGCAGTGGCGATCTGGGTATTGGCCATGGCAATTCCCGCGAGGGCGTTCGCTGCGACTGCAGAGCCTGCGTTAAAACCAAACCAGCCAACCCACAGCAGTGATGCGCCGATCAGCGCATAGAGCAGGTTGTGCGGTGCCATGTTTTCCTGTCCGTAGCCGATGCGCTTGCCCAGAACGATCGCGCAGACGAGACCGGCGATGCCAGCGTTCAGGTGAACGACCGTTCCGCCAGCGAAGTCGAGAACACCCTTGCCGCCCAAAAAGCCGCCGCCCCAGATCCAGTGAGCCACCGGACAATAGACAAGGAGGACCCAAACTCCCATGAAGACCATCATGGAGGAAAATTTCATGCGGTCAGCGAAAGCTCCGCAGATCAGAGCCGGGGTTATGATCGCAAACGTCATCTGAAAGGTCATGAAGACCGATTCAGGTATGGAAGTGGCCAGACTGTGAGCAACCTCGTTCCCCATTCCTGCGAGCAGAATCCTATCTGTTCCTCCGATCAGATGCTGGCTGTCGCCACCATTCGTGAACGCGAGCGAGTAGCCAACGATAGCCCAGAGCACGGTTACAAGGGCTGCGACTGCGAAGCTTTGTGCTGCGGTTGCGAGGATGTTCTTCTTTCGCACCATCCCGCCATAGAATAGGGCAAGGCCAGGTATGGTCATCATCAAGACGAGAGCTGTTGCTGTCAGCATCCAGGCAGTGTCACCTGAGTCCAGCGCGAGCGCGGCTGCGTGAGCCGGCAACGCGGGGGCTGTGGCCTCTGCCGCTTCTGGCGTTGGTGGTGGCGCGACATCGGCGAGTGCGGTTTTGATGCACATGGCCGTAATGAAGGACGAGGCAATTGCTGCCTCAAGCTTTCGAGTCCAGTTCATGGTCAGTGTTCCCTTTATTTCAAGCTAGAGTGCGTTCGCGTCGGTCTCGCCCGTTCGGATACGGACGACATGCTCGACGGGCGTGACGAAAATCTTTCCATCACCGATCTGGCCGGTGCGGGCGTGACTGGTGATGCATTGAATGACTGCGTCGGCCTGGTCGGACCTGACAGCGACCTCGATCTTGAGTTTTGGGACGAAACTCACGGCGTATTCAGCGCCGCGGTATATCTCTCGATGCCCTTTCTGGCGTCCGAAACCCTTCGCTTCGGTGACAGTCAGACCTTCCACGCCCATGGCGACCAGGGCCTCGCGCACCTCGTCCAGCTTGAAGGGCTTAATTACCGCAGTGATCAGCTTCATCGTCCTGTGCCTTGCCTAGAGGTTTCGATGCGCGCATGTTCCCGCGATTCATGCGGCCTGTATTGCTTGTTCTGGCGGCATGCAGATGGACAGGTTGCCGACAATTTGGGCAGTTAACCTCTTCGTCGCACCCGTCTTTGATTGGTTGGAGGCGGGCGAGTGCCTATAAGATTGCTGCATGATCTGCAAAGCGACATGCGATGTTGTTATTGCCGGCGGGGGCATGATCGGCCTTACGCTGGGGATTGCACTCGCGCGCTCGGGCGTTGAAACCGTTGTCATAGAGGCTGCTGATCCTTCGGCGCTGCGCGTGGACAACTTCGATGGGCGGGTGAGTTCCCTGGCGCCAGCGTCCCGGCGGATGCTCGAAGCTTTGTCCGTCTGGAAGGGGCTCGAGGTTCATGCCGAGCCTGTTCTCGATATCGTTGTCGGTGATGGAACCGTGCAGAGTGGAGCGTCGTCTGCGATGCTGCACTTCGATCATCGTGACATCGGCACTGCTCCATTGGCGCATATGGTCGAGAACCGGCACTTTCGGAGGGCCCTTGAGGCGTCGGTCAAGCATTTAGACGCCTTGCGTGTCATGGCGCCTGCTCGCGTAACTTCGCTGGAACCGGCAAGCCGGTCCATTACGGTGCGGGCTGACGACGGAAGCACCGTTGTCGCGCGTCTCTGCGTTGCAGCTGATGGCCGAGACTCGCGCGTGCGGGAACTGTGTGGCATCACCACGCGTGGATGGAGCTATGAGCAAGCCGGGATCGTTGCGACGGTTGATCATGACCTGCCTCATGGTGGCGTGGCACGGCAACTCTTCCTGGAAGGGGGACCCTTTGCCATCCTTCCCATGAAAGGAAACCGGTCTTCGATTGTCTGGAGCGAGAAAGAGGATGTCGCTCGGCTTGTGATGGCGCTGCCAACCGAAGCTTTCGCGTCGGAGGTCCTGCGCCGATTCGGTGATCATCTGGGGCCGGCACGGCTCGCAGGGCCGCGCTGGTCTTATCCGCTTTCGCTGTGTCTCGCTGACAGCTATGTCCAGAATCGTGTCGCCTTGGTCGGGGATGCGGCCCATGCCGTTCATCCCCTGGCCGGGCAGGGGCTCAATCTCGGCCTTCGGGATGTGGCGGCTATCGCCGAATCGATCGTCGAAGCGCGACGCCTCGGGCTTGACCCTGGCATGCGAGATAATCTCCAGAACTATGCCGCATGGCGTCGTGTTGACAATGCGATTTCAGCCTTGTCGATGGATGCGCTCCATCGGCTTTTTGCAAACGACTCACTCATTCTGCGTGGACTGCGCCGTCTCGGTCTTGACCTGGTGGACAGTCTTACCCCCCTCAAATCCATATTCATGCGTCAGGCTAGTGGAGAGGCCTTTCATATGCCGCGCCTGCTGCGCGGCGAACCTCTGTGAGGTTGGTATTTCCTCACCGTCTGCCGCCGTCTATCGTGTCGGAGTTCCTGTTGCGACCGATGCGGTTGCCGAGTTCGCGGTCAAGGTCCCGGTAGAAGTCCCGGGCCTCGGACAACACATGAAGCCAGCGCGCGGCTTCTGCCTCGGTTCGCGACTGGAAGCTCATGCCAGACCAGGTAAATGTTCCGGGATCTGCCGCGTTAGGTAAGACGGGCGGCGTGTCCTCATTTATCTGCTCCACCGACTGCCTGAAGTGAGAATTCGGGTTGGCGCGATCGTACATGGCCTGTAGTTCAGCGCTGCGTTTCCTCTGATCCATCTTCCTGAGGGTGGTCGATACATGATGTCCCCAAAGCCGCCATGACACCATGGCGGCTGCCAGAAGCAGGATATGCCAATATTCGGCGAGTGCGCGTGACAGCATCAGGCGTCGCGGCCTAAGCCGGCTGATTGAAGCCGGTTCTCGTAATCGTTCCAGCGCATGTTCTGCTCGTTACCCAATTGGTGCAGATAACGCCACGAGAAGAGGCCTGTATCATGGCCGTCATCAAAGATTATTCGCACGGCGTACTGACCCACGGGCTCCATTGCAGTTATCGATACCGCTCGTTTGCCGGAGACCAATAGTTTGGATCCCGATCCGTGGCCTTGAACCTCTGCGCTCGGGCTTTCGACTCGCAGGTATTCCGCAGGCAAATGGAACACGGTGCCGTCGTCGAATTCTACGCGAAGACTGCGTTTGCTTCTGTTGTAGGTCAGTGCGTGGGGCCAAGGATCCCGAAAGCTCAACGCAGCTCTCCGTCCCTGAGTTCGCGCGCTTCGTCGACAAGCATCACAGGGATGCCGTCACGAATAGGGTAGGCGAGGCGCGCTGACATGGAGACAAGTTCCTGGTTCTCGGCGTCATACCGCAGTGTCGCCTTGGTGACCGGGCATACAAGAATTTCCAGAAGCCGCGGATCGATGGGGCGGTTTGGCTTTTTTGGAGCGGGGTCCCCTGTCACTGCAGTGTCCCTTCCGGGTCTGCAGCTCCTGCTGCATTCATTTCTACCAGTGTCATCAAGAGCCTCGCCCGTTCTGCTGTTGTTGGTGACTCGAGAAGTGCCTGTTTTTCAGCTGGGGTTAAGGGGCAAACCATCGAGAGCGAATTGACGAGCAGAGTGCCTGGCAGTTCTTCTATTGTCGGCCAGAGGCTTTCAAGCTGATGCTTCCCAAGGAAGCGTTTCAGTCCATCCTCGAGGCGTCTTCTGTCAAAGGCCTGTTCATCATCCTGTTCTTCAAGGTCTGAAACGTAAGGCGCGTAATCCGCTTTGACCATCCTGTAGAGGCGTGGTGCGTCGACTTCTTCCAGGATCCTGAACCTGCAGAGGCCAGACAGCACGATCGCGTATCTGCCTTCCGAGGTTTCGCTCCAGGAGGTCAACTTGCCTACGCAACCCACCGAATAAAGTTTCGGTCGAGCGCCCTGCGAGGCCAGGGGCTGGATCATGCCGACCATCCGTGAGGTTCCCAGAGCATCATCGATCATCTCGAGGTATCGCGGTTCGAAGACGCGCAATGGAAGCCTGCCGGCGGGAAGAAGCAGGGCTCCCTCGAGCGGGAACACCGGTATGATTTCCGGCAGGGCGCCTGAGACGGGCATATCAGGAAAACAAAAGGTTCGAGAGTTTTCGTCGACCTGACTTCACAATGGGATCGCCAGACCCGAGTGCTTCGAAAAGCGTCAGAAGTTGCTGGCGGGCTGCTCCGTCATTCCAGTTGCGGTCACGGCGCAGAACTTCGAGATATTCGTCGATTGCTGCCTCCGAGTTTCCTGCACCAGCGAGTGCGCTTGCGAGGTCGAAGCGGGCCTGAAGATTGCCCGGGCTGGCGTCAACCCTGGCTTTCAGTTCCGCAAGACTATCGTCGGCCGGAGCCTGGTCGCGGAGCTTGATCTGTGCCGCTACCGCGACAACGGCCTCATGGTTCTGGTGTTCGGGTGGGACGAGTTGCAGTGTCTGGCGCGCCCGGTCGATGTCGCCGCTGGCGAGGTAGCACTTAGCTATGCCGCCTAGCGCTGCCGGGTTTTGCGGTTCTTCGCCGAGGATGCGTGCGTAGGCTTGGGCTGCTGTGCCAAGGTCGCCTGCGTCGAAGGCTTCCGCTGCAATTGCGATAAGCTCGTCTGCTGCCGAGGGGCCCGTGTCGCCAGCAAGTCGTTTGATGAAGTCCTTGATCTCGGATTCCTTCATCGCGCCCACGAAGCCGTCTACGGGCTGACCATTTCGGAACGCGTAAACGGCGGGGATCGACTGGATGCGCATCTGTGCGGCAATACGCTTGTTTTCGTCGATGTTTATCTTGACCAGCTTCACAGCACCCTTTGCCTCTCGAACCACCTTCTCGAGAATGGGGGTCAGTTGCCGACACGGGCCGCACCACGGCGCCCAAAAGTCAACGAGGACCGGTACCTCGCGAGAAGCCTCAAGAACGTCGGCGACGAAGGTGCGTTCAGACGTCTCCTTGATCAGGCCATCTGGCGCTGGGGTGGCGGGCGTACCTGTATTTCCGATTATCGTCGACATGACCTGGGTTCTCTTGCTTTCACCCCAAGATGGGGTCGAAACGGCGAATTGCCAACCGCTCCTTTGGTGTTCTCCGGCTGGCTTATAGCGCCCAGCATCACGCGCGGAAAGTTCGCCTGCGTGCTGTGGTGCGCGTCAGGAGCGGGGCACACGGCCGGAAGGGGCACAGCCTGCTGCCCGTGACAAAGGCGGTTGGGGCCGAAATTAGGGTGTTTCGGACGAGAATCGTGTTGCAAGGCACGGGTGTTTCAGTCATAACCCACGGCCTCGATAGGGACACCGCGCGAAAGCCGGGGTCTGGGAGCGCGGGCGTAGCTCAGGGGTAGAGCATAACCTTGCCAAGGTTAGGGTCGGGCGTTCGAATCGCCTCGCCCGCTCCATTTTCGAGGCTTTTCCAAGGCTTTTCCTCGTTGTACTCAGGGTTCGCGTATGCGATCGGTTTTCGCTGCGACAGGCCGCTGATTAATCCAACGCGCCTGATCGGCCGTTACGCCCTCAGGAGTTTCAATATGGGCCTCATACCCCGTTCAATCGTGCAGAAACGTTGGCACGAGGCCCTCAAAGGCCTCGAAGCCGGGACGCTGACCTTCATCGACCCTTCGGGCGAAAGATTTGTTGTGGCGGGACCCGTCGATGGACCGGCTGCGACATTCAAGATCCACGACTGGGGGGTCATCGAACGGGTTATCGCGCGGGGTGATATCGGACTTGGGGAGGATTTCATTGCAGGTGCCTGGGAAACGGACAGCGTGGAGCGCCTGATCTCCCTTTTCCTGATCAATCTCGATCGCCTCGACGGTTACGCGCACGGGAATGTCTGGAACCGATTGGGGTTCGTTCTGCTGAATACGGTTTTGCGTCGAAACAGTGAGGCCGGCAGCAGCCGCAATATCAAGGCGCATTACGATGTCGGCAACGAGTTCTATTCGCTTTGGCTCGACGAAACCATGACGTATTCCTCGGCCTTGTTTCGCCTGGGGGATGACAGCCTCGCAGATGCGCAGCGAAATAAATATGCGCGTATTCTAGAGCGAATAGGCCCGTCACGTGCACGTATCCTTGAGGTAGGCTGCGGTTGGGGCGGGTTTGCGGAGATGGCCTGCGGTGCCAATCACGATGTAACCGGGATTACCGTGTCACCGGCGCAGCATGACTTCGCGACGCAAAGGCTTGCTGGTCGAGCAGAGGTTCGTCTCGAGGACTATCGCAGGACCAAAGGTACATACGACGCCCTTGTTTCCATCGAAATGTTCGAAGCGGTGGGTGAAAAATACTGGCCGCGCTATTTCGGTGTACTGTCAGAGCGTCTCAAGCGGGGCGGCCGCGCTGTCCTCCAGATCATCACAATCCGAGATGATCTTTTTGCGGGCTACAGAACCCGTAGCGATTTCATCCGACAGTATGTGTTTCCAGGGGGTATGTTGCCTTCGCTGTCACAAGTCACGCAGCACGCCGAGCGCGCGGGGCTGAAGACCATAAGCGTTCACGCATTCGGCCACGACTATGCCAGGACACTGAGGGCGTGGTCGAGCCGGTTCCAGTCGGCAGAGGACAAGATCCGCTCTCTTGGTCATGGCGAGCAATTCCTTCGCAACTGGCAATTCTATTTCGGCATTTGCGCGGCCGCATTTGCTGTCGATCGCACCAACGTTGTCCAAGTGGAGCTCGCCAATGCGTAAGATGATGGTTGTTTTCTCCGTGATCGCCGCCCTGATGTTCAGCAGTTTCCCGGCGGCGGCAAAACCCTCGGAATTCCAGGGGGTGTTCCAATCCAGCGAACCCTATGGGCGGTCGTCGCTGACCTGGCTGTTCCTCAAGGCTTATGATGTCTATCTCTGGACCGATGCGCCAGCGTGGTCGATGGATACAACCTTTGCGCTTACAATCCGCTACAATATGTCGTTCTCGTCGGAGGAGATCGTCGAAAGAACACTGTCTGAAATGAAGAAGGTTGCCCCTGGCCTGAGCGATCGCGAACTTGCCCAGTTCGCGGTTCCGCTAGCACGGGTGCTTCCGGCGGTGAAATCTGGCGACAGGATTTCCGCTCTCCACATTCCGGGACGGCCGGTGCAGTTCTTCCTGAACGGGCAGGGGACTGGCCAGATGGAAGCGGAAGAGTTCGCCGGAGCGTTCTTCGGCATCTGGTTGTCGCCGCGCAGTTCGGAGCCCGGAATTCGCGAGGACTTGCTGCGGCTGGGCTAGGGGCTCAGCCCAGCACCGCCCAGCTGGGGGCGCATCCGAGCTTGTCTACAACCTGCAATGCGCTGAGCAAACCGTCCTCGTGGAAACCGTGGCGCATGTAAGCACCGCAGTACCAGGTGCGGTTCTGGCCCTGCAGCTTGCGCAAGTCGTCCTGGGCACAGATCGCTGCTGAATCGAATACGGGATGATGAAAAACGTGCCGGTCAAAGATGTCATCTTCCGCGACTGGTAATTGAGGGTTCAGGGTCACGAATAGTGGGTATGCGGGGTCGATTCCCTGTAGTCGGTTCATCCAGTATGTCACCGAGACTGCAGGTTCATTGCCTTTTCCGTCGGATTTATAGTTCCAACTGGCCCAGCAGCGTCTGCGGCGCGGCATGAAGCGCGGGTCTCGGTGCAGGATGGCGTCGTTGCGTTGATATCGGATTGCGGACAGGGCTTTTGACTCGGATTGTGTGGCATCAGTGAGCAGTGCCAGCGCTTCATCCGAGTGACAGGCGAAAACAACCTGATCAAAAGTAGTCTTGTTTGCTGAGCCGTCCGTGACCTCGACGCCGTCCGGGAGTCGCCTGACGGAGACAGCCGCGCAGTTGGTGCTGAAGCTGTCGCCGAGCGCTCTGGAGATGCGTGAGACGTACTCCTGAGACCCTCCATCAACGGTGCGCCACTGTGGCTGCCCGCTCATGGCAAGAAGTCCGTGGTTCCGGAAAAAGTCCACAAAAACACGTGCCGGGAATGCGAGCATTTGCCTGGGTGGGGAACTCCAGATGGCTCCAGACATCGGCAGAAGGTAGAGTTGTTTGAATCTGTCGCTTAGACCCATCGAAGCGATAAGGTCTCCGAGGGAGATTGACGGGTTGGCCGCTACGGCATGCTCGGCGGCCTGGTTGAAACGCATGACTTCTCTGAAAAGGCGGTAGAAAGACGGACGAAACAGGTTGCTGCGCTGGCCGAAGATCGTGTTGAGATCCTGGGCGCCCCACTCGAACTCACCATCGCCGACTGACATGGCGTAGGTCATGTCGCTGTCCTTCACAGGCACGCGCAGTTCCGAGAAGAGGGCGGTCAGGTTGGGGTAGTTTCGCTCGTTAAACACAATAAAGCCGGTGTCCACTGGGATGATCCGGTCGCCGTGCGTGACCGTAATTGTCCTTGAGTGTCCTCCCAACCTCTGTTCTCGCTCGAAGAGCTTGATATCATGTTTGCGCTTGAGGAAGTAGGCGGCGGAGAGGCCGGAGATTCCGGAGCCGATTACTGCTACTCGTGACATGTGGGGCAACCTCTCGACAACAGCGGATCAGTGCAATGTCGTCAAACGCTTCGGTTCTGTCCAGATGGACGGTGACGGCATATGGCCTTCCAGCCTTTGCCTTTGCCATGCTGTTGCTGCCGCCCTACGTTCTGCTTCCTGTATTCTACTCGCAGAACATGGGTCTGTCTCTTCAGCTGGTTGGCTATGTCGTGGTCGCGTGTCGCCTGCTAGACGCCGTTACGGACCCGGTTATCGGCTTTCTGTCGGACAGGACACGATCCGGGTTCGGACGCCGTCGCGTCTGGATCGCTTCAGCTGTTCCTTTCACGATATTCACCGTCCTGATGCTGTTTGTGCCGCCGGGGGAGGCGGACATCGTCTGGTTTGCGGCGGGAATGGCTGGTCTTACGCTGGCATGGACCATGCTTCTTCTTCCTTATTCGGCTTGGGGCGCTGAGCTTTCGACCGATTACAACACCCGTACGCTCGTCGTTGGCGTGCGAGAGGGTTTCGGCCTCGCAGGGACACTTGTTGTCGTTTCCATTCCTGCGGCGATGACAGCCTATGGAATCGTAGATCCGCGGTTGCACATGAATGCGGTTGGTTACACGATTGTCGCAGCAATTATCGTGACGGTGGCGATCGCGTTAATGCATGTCCCAGATACGCGGCATGCCCCCGCGCATGGCAAGCGGCCAGCCTTCCAGCTCAGGGACGTGTTTTCGAACAAGCCGTTTGTCCGGCTGTTGGTGGCCTATCTTGTAAATTCTTTCGCAAACAGCCTTCCGGCTACCTTATTCATCCTGTTCGTCGGTCATGTCCTCGGGCTGCAGGACATGTATGGACCTTTATTGCTGGCTTATTTTCTCAGTGCGATGCTGGCGATACCAGTATGGCTTGTGGTTTCGCGCGCTCTCGGCAAGCATCGTACCTGGTGTGCCTCAATGATCATTGCCTCGGTCGTCTTCTCCATGACCCCGTTTGTGGTTCATCCCGGGGAAATCTATCCATTCCTTGTGATCACCGTTCTGACCGGCATTGCGGCAGGAGCTGACTTCGCCATCCCGAGTGCCATACAGGCGGATGTCATCGATCTGGATACGCTCAACACAGGCCAGAACCGGGCCGGCCTTTTCTTCGCGATCTGGGGTGTTGTCACCAAACTTTCTTTTGCCTTGGCTGCGCTCGCGTTTCCTTTGCTTGAGTTCCAGGGGTTCAACGCCAGCGCTTTCGGAGCGGATGGGCGCAGCGCCAACAGCCAGGATTCGATCACGCTTCTGGTGATGCTCTATGCCGTGGTGCCGGTCGTGCTCAAATCCGGCGCTTTGATGCTGGTTTGGTCATTCCCCATCGGTCGAGTGGAGCAGGCCGCCATACGGCAACAGATCGAGGATCGCCAGCGTGGGCTCTCATCTTCGGCCTAAGGACTCCTGCCGTTCCTGGCATGGACAAAGGGGTGCCAGATGTGCAGCCTTTCACTTGTCGCTAAAGGCTGGCCCCGTACTGAGGTCCCGGCTGGAGCGGGGTGTTGAGGAGCGCGCGCATGAGCTGGGAAGAAAGTATCCAGGAACTGAACCAACGAAAGACAGTCGCCCAGCAGATGGGCGGTGCGGAGCGCGTGGAGCGGCACAAGGCGCTTGGAAAGCTGACGGTTCGAGAGCGTATTGATCGCCTGATCGATCCAGGGAGCTTCCGCGAGATTGGTTCGATAGCCGGCACTGCCGTTCATGGGCCGGATGGGCATTTAGAGAGCTTTTCACCTGTGCCGTTCCTCTTTGGTCGCGCATCGATCGAAGGGCGGCCCGTTGTCGTTGCTGGCGATGACTTCACTGTGCGGGGTGGCTCGGCGGATTTTGCAGGAAAGCGTAAACAGGAAGTCGCCGAACAAATGGCGCTCGAGCTACGGCTTCCCATGATCAGACTCGTTGACGGATCGGGCGGCGGTGGCTCCGTCAAGACGTACGAGCAAACCGGCTTCACCTATGTTCCGGCTAATCCTGCCTGGGATCTTGTCATTGCCAATCTCCAAACTGTGCCAGTTGTGTCGCTCGCGCTTGGATCTGTGGCTGGGTTGGGCGCTGCGCGGGTGGTTACAAGTCACTATTCCATGATCGTCAGAGGGACCGCTCAGATGTTCACGGCCGGTCCTCCGGTCGTGAAGCAGATTGGCGAGGATCTGACAAAGGAGGAACTCGGCGGGAGCTGGATCCATGCTACCAACGGTGCCGTTGATGACGAGGTTGCAACCGAGGATGAGGGGTTCGCGCGTGCGCGGCAGTTTCTGTCCTATCTGCCGTCATCCGTTCACGAGCTGCCGCCGCGGGCAGCTTGCCTCGACGATTGTAATCGACGTGACGAGAAGCTGATACGGATCGTGCCGCAGTCCCGGCGTCAGGTCTACAAAATGCGAGCGATCATCGATTCTGTGGTCGACAGTGGATCCTTCTTCGAAATTGGTCGCCAACACGGGCGATCGTCGATCTGTGGCCTGGCGAGGCTGGATGGTTGGCCAGTGGCACTGCTTGCTAGTGATCCATATGTTTATGGGGGGGCTTGGACGGCCGAATCTAGCCAGAAGGTCGTTCGCTTCATTGATCTTGCAGAGACCTTCCATCTTCCAGTCGTTCACCTGGTTGATGTTCCCGGGTTCCGAATAGGGCTTGAGGCCGAAAAAGCAGCAACGATCAGGCACGGTGCGCGTGCGCTTGCCGCTATTTACCAGGCGCAAGGGCCCTGGTGCACGATCCTCATCCGCAAGGCTTTTGGTGTGGCGGGAGCTGCAATGCATAACGCTTCGCGCCTGCCTTTCCGCTATGCGTGGCCTTCCGGCGATTGGGGGTCCCTGCCTCTGGAGGGTGGTATCGAGGCTGCCTATCGCCGCGAGCTGGAGGCGGCGGCAGATCCCGTGGCTCTGCGTGTCGAGATCGAGGAGCGGCTGAACAAGGTCCGCTCGCCGTTCAGGACTGCAGAGAAGTTTGGAATCGAAGAAATCATCGATCCCCGCGACACCCGTCGTGTTCTGTGCGAGTTCGCAAATCTTGCGGCTCCGCTCAGGGGAACGGGGATGCGCGGAGCCGGCTATCGGCCCTGAACCGGCGTTGCCTCAGTGGATGCGTTCAGGCCGGCTGCGGTTGCCACCTTTTCCAATTTGGCGCAGTAGGCTTTCAGGTCCTGGGTCTCGGCCCAGGCTTGGAACGCAGCGCTCATCATACTGTTGAAGCGGGCGTATTCTTCGTCGGTGATCAGCGATTTCTTGCGTCTTTCGACGAGTTCGCGGGTGATTTTTGCGGCCTTTGTGCCTGCCTGTTCCGGGCTGGTGCATGGCTGAGTGACCAGGCGGTCTTCGGTTGCCGCCTGCTTCTTCGGTGCTTCGCCGCAGGCGGCGAGGGTCAGGGCAGAACAGAGCGCCAAGAATGTCCGAACGTGCATGATGATCCACCATCGCGATGAGAATGCTGGCGCTTCAATAGCACGTTGTCGGGTCAGGTGGTGATTGCTAGGCTGGGTTTACCAAACAAGGCGCGGCGAAACCCCGATGCGATACTATGTCATCATTTTGTTCGTTTTCTCTCTGCCTTGGGTCGCGCAGTCCGACGTTTCGCCTCCCTATGAATCGAACGATGTGGGTGTTGAATTGAACGAGGCTGATGGATCTCCCGAAGTCATATCTGTGATCAAGGGTAGTCCCGCGGCCGTTGCGGGCGTGAAACGTGGCGATCGTCTCATCGCCGTCGATGGGACCTACCCCAAGGCGGTGCCTCATTACTTTCTCGAACGTTCAGTCAGCGCTGAGAAGGGCACTAAGGTAGAGCTGGTTCTTCTGCGTGATGCGCGACGTGTGATCAGCGTCAATGTCAGTCGAAGCTTGCGACCCCGCTGACGGCGATTTGTATCAACTTGGACAGTCCATAAGGGGAAGGGACCATGAAGATCGAAAACAGACTGACGCGGATGCTGGGCGTGCGCTATCCCATCGTGCAGGCACCCATGGGTTGGATAGCAAGGGCACAGCTTGCCTCTGCCGTTTCGAATGCGGGAGGGCTTGGGATCATCGAAACCTCATCGGGGGAACTTGATGCGATCCGGAACGAGATCAAGCGCATGCGTGATCTCACGTCCAATCCCTTTGGTGTCAATATCGCGTTGGCTTTTGTCCGTGATCCGAACATTGTCAGGTTTGTTGACGAGGCTGTCGCGCAGCAAGGTATCCGCTTTGTCTCTACATCGGCTGGGGACCCTGGAAAGTTTTGCCGCGAGCTGAAGGCGTTGGGCCTGACTGTTTTCCATGTTGTCCCGACGCTGAAGGCTGCACTCAAGGCTGTCGAGGCAGGGGTCGACGGGCTTATCGTGGAAGGGGGCGAGGGCGGAGGGTTCAAGAACCCGCAACCTGTCGCTTCGATGGTGTTGTTGCCACTTGTTCGGGAGAAGGTTGACGTCCCAATCATTGCCGCGGGTGGAATTACCTGTGGCCGGACAATGGCAGCGGCATTCGCGCTGGGAGCGGAGGGTGTGCAGATGGGGACCCGCATGGTGTCAGCGGCGGAGTCTCCTGTGCATGCAAACTGGAAGCAGGCCATTGTTGATGCGGAGGATACGAGTACCGTTTTCCTGAATAAGTTTTCGCGCCCCGCTTTGCGGGCTTTACGCACCGCGAAGACTGCTCGTTTGGAGCGGGAGCTCGGGCCGTCCTATTCGGGGCCGCCGGTGACTGCCGAGTTTGCGCGGGCGAAGGACCTGTACTTCGGCGGCGACATGGAGGCTTCCATCGCCCTCACCGGGCAGGTGGCGGGGCGCATCGACAGCGTCAAGTCGGTGAAGCAGATCATTGATGAAACGGTCCATGACTTCCACGGCACGGTTGCGCAGATGACCGAGCGCTATTCTTTATAGCTCTGAATTTAATCATCGAGGTTATCGTCCATGCTCGCGCCTGCTTCCGTTTCCGACTACCGCGAAATCGCCCGCCGCAAATTGCCACGGCTCATGTTCGACTATGTCGATGGGGGGGCGTTTGAAGAGGCGACGCTGGCTGCAAACCGCCGTGACTTGCAGGGGATTGCGCTCAAGCAAAAGGTCATGCGGGATGTCTCCGCGCTTGACACCAGCGTGTCCCTGTTCGGACAGGCCCTGTCGCTGCCTATCGTTCTAGCGCCAGTCGGTTTTGCCGGCATGATGGCCCGTCGCGCGGAAGTGCAGGCTGCGCGCGCGGCCGAAAAGGCAGGGGTTCCGTTCACGCTTTCGACTGTCGGCATTTGCCCGATCGAAGAGGTCCGTCGAGCGACGCGACGGCCCTTCTGGTTCCAGCTTTACATGATGCGGGACCGTGGCGTGGTTAAGGAGATCATATCGCGTGCACAGGATGCAGGATGTGGTGCTCTGGTTTTCACCGTTGATCTGCCGGTGCTAGGCACACGGTACCGGGATATCCGAAATGGCATGGGGGTGCAGCTGCCGCTTGTTTCCCGCCTCAGAATGGCAGCCAATTTTCTGTCGAAGCCTGGTTGGCTTGTTGACGTTGCGCTCAAGGGACGACCGCTGACATTCGGGAATCTGGCAGGTGTCGTGAAGGATGCGCATTCGCTGGGCGCGCTGCTGCAATGGACGACGACGGCTCTGGATCCCAGCGTGACTTGGAAGGATCTCGAGTGGGTTCGAAGCTTATGGAAGGGGCCGCTGATCCTGAAGGGCGTGCTGGATCCTGATGACGCGCGCGAGGCCGTTGCCACAGGTGCTGACGGGATCGTGGTGTCGAACCATGGTGGACGCCAGCTGGATGCAGCGCGGTCGACGATCTCGGTGTTGCCACACATTGCAGACGCCGTTGGTGACAGAACTACCGTTCTCATGGATGGAGGGATTCGGTCGGGCCAGGACGTCACGCGTGCACTGGCTCTGGGTGCGCGGGCTTGTCTTATCGGCCGTGCATGGGTCTATGGCGCGGCGGCGCAGGGCGAATCTGGGGTCACGGCTGTGCTTGAAACTATGAAACGCGAACTGCGAACCAGCATGGCTCTGGTTGGCGCCTCGCGCATCGATGCTATCAGTCGATCGGTAATCGACAGCTAGGTGTGCGTCTGTCCATAGCGCCGCCGCGTTTCGGCGAAGGCTTGCAAACGCTCTTCGACCGACCTGTTGAGCGTCCCGTCGGGGAAGTGACCCGCTGACCCTCTTACGCCTGCAGGGACGCCGGTCAAAATTTCGATTCCCTGGTCGATCGTCTCCACCGAGAAGACGTGGAACAAGCCTTTTTCGCATGCGTCGCGTATCTGTGGATCCAGCATCAGATGCTGTTCGTTCGCCTTGGGAATGAGAACGCCATGTGTTCCATCGAGACCGCGGCCTTTACAAAGGCTGAAGAAGCCCTCGATCTTCTCGTTGACGCCGCCGATGGCCTGAATTTCGCCTCGCTGGTTGACTGAACCGGTCACGGCTAAGCCTTGGTGGATGGGTATGCCTGAGAGAGCTGACAGTATGGCATAGAGTTCGGCGGACGAGGCGCTATCGCCATCTATGCCCGCGTATGACTGCTCGAACACTATGCTTGCATGCAGCGAGGGGAGAGACTCGCGCGCGTAACGCGATGAGATATATGAGCCAATAATCAGGACACCCTTGGAGTGCAGCGGGCCCCCGAGTTCTACCTCCCGCTCCACGTCGACCACTTCTCCCGAGCCTACGCGAACGTTGGCTGTAATCCTGACGGGGCGGCCGAAGGCGTAGCCTCCCATCGAAAGAACGCTTAGCCCATTGATCTGCCCAACTTTGCTGGTGCCGGTGTCCACGAGCATGATGTTCCGCTGGATCATCTCGAGATACTGCAACTGTGCCCGGTCGTGGCGCTGTCTCCATGCTGTGAGCGCACGTTTTACATCTGAAGCTTCCACGACTGCGTTTCCTGACTCGCCTGCCCAAAAGTCGGCTTCGCGCAGGTAGTCAGCAAGGTCACCCACGCGCAGGGAGAGCTTGCGTGCATCTTCTGCTTCGCGGGATGACTGTTCAATGATCAGGGCAACGGCTGGTGCCGACAGAGGTCGCAACCCTTCGCGTCGAGCTATCGAGCCTATGAGATGGGCATAGGAACGAGTGGTTTGCGTGGTCCAGTCCACAGTATCCTCGAACTCTACGGCAATCTTGAAAAGGTCGGAGAAGTCCGGATCGGCTGCGAACAGCATGTAGTAGAGCGAGCGATCGCCGAAGAGGACGACCTTGACGTTCAAGGGGACAGGGTCAGGCCTGAGGGTCTGGGTTGCCATGATCGACATGCGGTCAGTTGGTGACTCTATGGAAACACTCCGTGCGCGCAGGCTGCGCTTGAGCATTTCCCATGCGTAGGGCTCGAGCAGAAGCCTGCGGGCATCGATCAGGAGAAAGCCTCCGTTCGCAAGGTGCAGGCTGCCTGGGCGGATGAGCGAGAAGTCTGTGAAAAGCGCGCCCATCTGCGCCTGTTGTTCGATGCGACCTATGAGGTTGCCGATGGAGGGATTGTCTTCGGTGATGACGGGGGCACATTGCTTTGATCCGTCGCCGACGAGGAGGTTCACACGGAATCGTTTCAGCTTCGGGTCGTCGGGGATTCCGGTTTCGACCGGAAGCGGGCCTTCATCCTGCTTTGCCATCGACATGAACTTGAACAGTCCGAAGTGGCGTACGAGCTCCTCGTTGAGGACCTTGAGGTGCTCGCGCAGCGCGGGGATGTCCTGAACGGTGCTTTCGACATCGGTGAGGACCTCGCCAACAACGCGGCGGGCGTATTCGTGGTCAAGCGTCTGCTGCTTCTGCCGCCGCTCGCGCTCCCAAGCCGGTATTTTCTCGATTAGCTCAGCGAGTTGACCCTGGAGGGTTTCGATCTTGTGGATGATGGTGTGGCGCTGATCGTCGGGGAGAGCATTGAATGCCTCGGGTGGCATGACCGTGTTGTCTGCGATGGGGGCGAAGGTGAAGCCTGAGGATGTGCGCAGCAATGCGATGCCCTCACCTCGTGCCTTGGCGGCGAGGCCTTCGAACGCCTGCTCCTGCTGGGCGTTGACGCTTTCAAGTGCTGTTCTGCGCTTGGCCTGGTACTCGGTGCTTTCGAAGATGGCTGGCACGAGTGCAATGAGCTCCTCAAGGGCAGCGTCGAGTGACGCCTTGAAGCCCTGACCGCGTCCGGCCGGCAGGGGGATTGCGCGCGGTCGGTCGGGTTGCTCCCAATTCGCAACATAGATCCAGTCGTCTGGCGGTGACATGCTGGCTGCCAGTTTTTCGACGAGTGAGCGCACGATGCCATGGCGTGCGGTGCCGCGCTCGCCAAGAATGAAGAGGTTGAAGCCGGGCTTGTCCATGCGCGCACCCATATCCAACGCCTCGAGCGCGCGCTCCTGTCCTACCAGTCCCTCGAACAGGGGTGTCTTCTCTGTCGTGTCGAAGCCTAAATCGAGCGGATTGCAGATTCGCCTCAATGCAGGGGCGGGCAGTCTTTTCGGGTGCTGGATCAGATGGTCTTGCCGGATCGTCATGGGGTGCTCCAGTCGGTCAGCCGAAATGAACATGCTGGCACCTGCAGGCGCAACTGCCAGAAACAGCTTTTACACTTTCGGGCCGTGTTCTAAACCATGGCTTGCCGAAAGGCTGCGTGTTCCTCCCAATCATGGGGTCATTCTACCATGTTCGATATCCAGCGACTGCATACCCACGTCCACCAGAACTGGAATGACGCGATCATTCCCTCGCTGGTCGACTACATCCGGATTCCGAACAAGTCGCCGGCTTATGATCCGGATTGGGCAAAGCACGGATACATGGAGGATGCTGTCCGCCTGATGGAGACGTGGGCCCGCAAGCGCCTGGATGCGCTGCCGGGGTCGACGCTGGAGGTCGTGCGGCTGGAGGGTCGTACGCCCGTGATCCTGATCGAGGTCCCCGGATCAAGCGACGATACGGTGCTGCTTTATGGTCACCTCGACAAACAACCCGAGATGACGGGCTGGTGGGATGGCTTCGGTCCTTGGACGCCGGTCATAAAGGATGGGAAGCTTTACGGGCGGGGAGGAGCTGACGATGGTTATGCGATGTACGGGTCCCTGGCGGCACTGCTTGCGCTTCGTGACCAGAAGGTGCCGCATGCGCGCTGCGTGATCCTTATCGAGGCTTGCGAGGAATCCGGCAGTTATGACTTGCCATTCTATATCGATCATCTCGCGCAGCGCATCGGGAAGCCCTCGCTTGTCATCTGCCTTGATTCAGGGTGCGGGAATTATGATCAGCTGTGGCTGACCACGTCGCTGCGGGGCAATGGTGTAGGCACGCTTACAGTGCGCGTGCTTACCGAGGGTGTGCACTCGGGTGATGCGTCGGGGATTGTGCCGTCAAGTTTCAGGATTGCGCGACAGCTACTTTCGCGTATCGAGGATGAAGCGAGCGGGCGGATCCTGCCCGACGAACTCTATGTGCAGATCCCGCCGCAGCGCATCGCGCAGGCTCAGGCTGCTGCCAAGGTGCTGGGGCCGGAAGTCTATTCGAAGATGCCTTTCGCCGGTGGAACGTTGCCAATGGGCGATGACTTGACCGAGCTGGTCCTGAACCGGACATGGAGGCCACAGCTGGCCATTATCGGTGGCGATGGGCTGACACCATCGGCCAATGCTGGAAACGTTCTTCTGCCCTACACGACGCTGAAGCTCTCGTTTCGCTGGCCACCGACCCTGAATGCCGACGATGCGATCCAAGCTGTTGAACGCATTCTCACCCGCCATCCGCCCTATGGTGCGGAGGTTTCGGTGTCATTCGACCGGGGTGGAACGGGATGGAACGCTCCGCCGCTGGCGCCGTGGCTTGAGGCGTCTGTCGCGCGCGCATCTCTGCAGGCTTTCGGCAAGCCGGTCGTATACATGGGTGAAGGAGGCACGATCCCCTTCATGGGCATGCTGGGCGAGAAGTTTCCGCAAACCCAGTTTGTGATCACGGGCGTGCTGGGACCGCATTCGAACGCGCATGGGCCAAACGAGTTCCTGCATATCCAGACGGGAGAGCGTGTAACAGCGAGTGTTGCCACCATCCTGTCGGACCATTTCAATCGTGATCGGGCCTCGATGTCCGCAAACGCTTGACCTGACCACGCTGCTTCTTTTTGTCAACGCGCTCGGCCCTGGCCGCCCGTGAGGGGCGGGTTGCCTTGCGGGGCTTGGGGACATGTGTTGCTTCGCGGATGAGCGCGATCAGCTTTTCGAGCGCGTCGGCGCGATTGCGTTCCTGGGTGCGGTGACGTTGCGCCTCGATGACGATGACCCCATCCTTTGTCAGCCGGTTTCCGGCCAGTTTCTGGAGGCGGATCGAGACGTCTGTCGGCAGGTTGGGTGAAAAGCGGGCGTCGAAGCGAAGTTCAACTGCCGTAGACAGCTTGTTCACATTCTGGCCGCCTGGCCCCGATGCGCGCACGAAGGTTTCGTGCAGTTCCCCATCGTCGATGCTGATTTTGTCCGTAATCCTGATCATGGGTGCTTCGTGTCCCGCTTCGGATTTGATATGAGCGCAAAGTGCGGGCAAAATCAGCTTGATTTTCAGGGTCTCATGCTCATGAAGCGTCTTCTTCTTTCGCTTGCCATCGTCCTGCTTGTGTCGGGTGGAGCGCTTGCGGCCTCGAAGCTGCGCCTTTCCATTGCCACCGGGGGGACTGGTGGTGTGTTCTTCCCCTATGGCGGGGGACTTGCCCGGGTGCTTACACAGAAGGTGCCCGGCATGCAGGTCACTGCCGAGGTAACCGGGGGGTCGGTCGACAACATCAAGCTGATTGCAGCTGGAGACGCAGATATCGGGTTCTCAACGGTCGACTCCGCTGTCGATGGACGCAACGGCTCGGGCGCTTATGTCGATACCGGGCCGCAGGACGTTGTCGCCATAGCAGTTCTCTATGACAGCTTCGTTCATGTCCTGGCGCGTGCAGACCTGAAGGTCACGGATGTGACGAAGCTCAAGGGGCTGCGTATTTCTGTCGGTTCAGCCGGGTCCAGCACCGAGGCGATTGCCGATCGCATTCTTGCGGCAGCCGGTTTATCGCCAACAAAGGACGTGAGGCGCGAAAACCTGAGCGTCGCAGAGTCGGCGTCGGCCCTGAACGATGGCAAGATCGACGCCTTCTTCTGGATTGGCGGGCTGCCCACGTCTGCCGTGTCGGATCTTGTCACAACCGGGCGGGTCAAGGCGGCGTTTGTGCCGACGGCGCAGCTTCTGCCCAAACTGAAGGCGCGGTATCCGGGGCTTTACCGAAGCTTCATCTTGCGCAAGGGCGTCTATGCAAATGTCGACGGTGACATTTCCGGGCTTGGGGTGTCCAACCTGCTGCTTGTGCGTGCTGATATGAAAGTGGATACGGTGACCAAGATCCTTGGAGGCATTTTCGACAATCTTGCCGACGTTCAGAGGATCCATCCGGACGCCAAGGAGCTATCGCTCAAGCGGGCATCCATGCCAACGGCCATTCCGTTCCACCCCGCAGCCCTTGCATTCTACAAGGCGCGTGGCGCCACTCAGTGAGTGCGACCGGGACAGCAGCCCTGACTTCCGAAGAGCAACCGCAACGGGTGCTCAGCGGCGTTACCAGCTGGATCGCCAGCGGCTTGCTGCTTATTCTTGCGGGCCTTGCACTTTACTGGACCCAGTACTCCATCGGTACGACCACTTTCCGCGCCCTGTTTCTCATGCTGGTCGTGGTGCTTTCGTTTCTCTTGTACCCTGTTGGCGTGCGGTCCACGCATCGGGACAAAGTTTGGCTGGTGGACTGGATCCTGATTGGCGTAACTGTTGCGGCTCTTGTCTATCTGATCACACATGTTGATGCGGTCAAGACGCGCGCGACACGGCCTCTGGAAATCGAGCAGTGGCTAGGTGGTGCATTGATCGTCTGCGTGCTCGAGGCAACCCGCCGAACCACAGGGTGGGTGTTGCCGCTGATCACTGTCGGTTTCCTTGCCTATGCCATGTTTGGTCCACTCATGCCGGAACCGCTCGATCATCGGGGTTACTCGCTGGCGCGGATCATTGGGCAAAATTACCTGACGCTCGAGGGTGTTTTTTCTGCTCCGCTGGATGTCGCCTCTACCTTCATCGTGCTCTTCACGATCTATGGCGCCGTTCTCGCGCGCAGCGGGGCTGGAGGGTTCTTCATTAATTGGGCGTTTGCACTTTTCGGCAAGCGACCCAGCGTGTCTGCACCAGGGCGCGCTACAGTGGCTTCCGGTTTCCTGCTTGGGACGGTGTCTGGCAGCGGGGTTGCGACCACCGTCACCCTGTCGACGCTTGCCTGGCCGATGCTGCGGCAGTCGGGCTACCCTGCCAATGTTGCCGGAGGTCTGCTGTCTGCGGCAGGGATCGGTGCGCTGCTGTCGCCGCCCACGCTTGGTGCTGCCGCGTTCCTCATCGCGCAGTATCTGGAGATCAGCTATCTCGACGTCCTCGTGATGGCCATCATCCCGACACTGCTTTACTATCTGTCTTGCTGGTTCATGGTTGAGGCGGATGCGCGACGTCTTGGCGTATCGGCAACCAGGACAAGCGATGCGTCTGTTTGGCAGTTGACGCTGGCTCAGGGCTATCACTTCGTTTCGCTTGGAGCGATTGCCGTGTTCCTGGCGATTGGCATGAGCGCCTTCATGGCGGTGTTCTGGTCGATTGCGCTTGGTTTCGCGCTCAGCTTCCTGCGCGCGGACAGCCGGCTTGGAACGCTCGACGGGGCGATCACTGGGGCACTTATTGCCATCTGTCTGGCCTTGTCGGGCTTTCGGGCGTCGGAGGCTGTGTTTCTGGGTATTGCGGCCAGCCTTCTTTACTCTGCCTGCCAGCTGTCGGGCTCCTTTCTGGAGGGCCGACCTGCTCCGGCGTCAACACGCGCGATGTTCGATGCTCTGATCGAGGGCGCGCGCAATGTTGTGAGCATCGCGGTGACGTGTGCTTGCGCGGGGCTGATCGTGTCTGTAATCACATTGACGGGGCTTGGGCTCAACATTTCCGGGCTCATCGTCGAGTTCGGTGGTGGCAGCGCGTTCTTCACGGTGATGTTTGCGGCGGTTGCCATGTGGCTTCTGGGCGCGGCTGTGCCCGTGACCGCGTCGTATATCATCGCCGCTGTCATGCTTGTGCCGGCGCTTCGCGATGTTGGTGTGCCCGAGCCAGCGGCACACATGTTCCTGTTCTATTATGCGGTTCTTGCCGACGTTTCTCCGCCCACGGCACTTGCACCTTTCGCCGCTGCAGCCGTCACGCGCGGGGATGCGTTCTCGACAATGGTTCAGGCCTGGAAGTATTGCCTTCCGGCGTTCCTGGTCCCGTTTGTCTTCTGCCTGTCGCCGTCGGGCATGGCGCTGCTGATGTTCGGTGACTGGCAGACAATCATCTGGACGACGCTGACGGCAGCGCTGGGTGTAGGGATGCTATCTGTCGCTTTTGGAGGATGGCTTGTCGGGCCGGCTGGCCGTACCGTTCGCATATTGTGCGCCTTGTCCGGTATCGCGCTGCTTGTGGCGGATCTGGGTGCTGATATCGTTGGCGGCGTAATCGCGCTTGTCGCGGCGTGTGTTGCGGTTTTTCAGACGCGCGGCCGGTCTGTCGGCGCGTAACGCAGTTTATCTCTGGGAAGATGGTGCCGCCTGCGTGACTCGAACACGCGACCCCCGCATTACGAATGCGATGCTCTACCGGCTGAGCTAAGGCGGCTGACCAAAGAGGGGCGGAACATACGTCTCCGCTCCCGCGCAAGCAATTGCAGAAATTTGCCAAGCAATCGTTGCGAACGGCTTTTTTTGGGGTCACGTGGTTGCCGTGGCGCTGGTATTATTAACCTTTTAATACTTGGCGTTGGTTTGGGCAATCGAGGCTGCATCGTCTCTTGACCGCGGTGGCAGGCACAGGTTCGATCTCTCGACTGTATCCTGCCTGTGTTCACCCGTTTGCGGATCGAGGTTTTCATGACTGTTTTCAGGGGCCTGTCCCTTCTTCTTGCTGGAAGCGTGGCGCTTGCAGGTTGCACAACCGTTGTAACCGGGCCGGTGTCCGAGGCCGACGACGGTCTTGCGTATCGTCTGGTCTCTTCGCTGACCACCGAGGTGGGCGCGCGTCTGGCGGGTACGGAAAAGGAAGCTGAGGCCCGAGCCTGGGCGGTCCGCGAAATGCAGGCGCTTGGGTTCAAGAATGTTCGAGAAGAGAACTTCACGTTCGATGGTTGGCGGCGGCAGCACGAGTCCGTTGAATTGATCGCGCCTTCGCCACAACGTCTGGTGGCCTCGGCGCTGGGCGGATCGGTATCAACGCCACGTGGGGGCCTGAGGGCACCTGTCGCGCTGGTGGAGAGCTTCGATGCCCTGCTCAAGGCGCCTGTTGGCAGCTATCGCGGAAAGATCGTTTTCGTCGCCGACCGAATGGAGCGCAAGCGCGACGGGTCTGGCTATGGCCCTGCTGTTCGGAAGCGGGCGCGGGGGGCTGTCGAGGCGGCGCGTCGCGGTGCTGTGGGCTTGCTTATCAGGTCTGCTGGAACATCGAGCCACCGTTTTGCCCATACGGGAAATATGCGTTACGAGGATGGCGTTTCGAAAATTCCGGCGGCTTCGCTGTCGGGGCCGGATGCGGACCAGCTGGAGCGCCTGTTGGGCGGCAAGAAACATGTCGTCGTTCGCATGGACATCAAGGCGACACACCACCCCAAAGCGCCTTCAGGAAACGTGATCGGTGACATTCCGGGTTATGAGAAACCTGAGGAAATCGTTCTGATGAGCGCCCATATAGACTCATGGGACAAGGGCACCGGCGCCATTGATGATGGTGCGGGCGTCGCGATGGCGCTTGCGTCTGCCTTGCGGGCGGCAGGGCCGGACATGAGGCCCAAACGTACCATTCGTGTCGTTCTTTACGGGGCGGAAGAGTTCGGTGGGTGGGGCGGCGAGGATTACCTGAGACGCAGACCCGAAGAGGTCAAGCGGCATGTGATGGCTGCAGAGGCCGATTTCGGCGTCGGCATGCCGTGGCGCTTCAATACGAATGTTCCGGCTCCAGATCTGCCATTCCACGAGACCGTGTTTGCAAGGCTTGCCCCCTTGGGTATCGAGCGCGGACGTCTCGAGACGTCTGGCGGGGTCGACATCGCACCGTTGCAGAAAGTGGGCGTGCCCATCCACGATATCGACCAGGATGGGACGGACTATTTCGACTTGCACCACACCGACAACGATACGCTCGACAAGATCGATCCCGTTGCGCTTGAGCGAAACGTGGAGGCCTATGCGCGGGCTATTGCGATGGTGGCAAACCGATAGATTGCGGTGCGAGGAATTCCCTGACCACGCGCGCGCTCTGCTCGGGGACTTCCTCCATCGGCACATGCCCGGTGTTCCTGAACACGACCAGGCGTGAGCCCCTGATGGCTGCATTGTAAGCCTGTCCGATGTCTGGCGGGGTCAGTGAGTCCTGGTCGCCCCAGAGGATCAGTGTCGGCGTGGTTATCTTGTTGGCATTTTCCTGAACCACATTGTCAAACGGTGTCTGGAAGCGCTTCAGCGTTGCTGCCCGGTTGCCCGTCTTGCGGTTGAGGATCCAGTACCGATCGACCATCTCCGTGGTCACGAGGGCATCGTCCGAGAAGGCTTTCTTGAGCCCCTCCTCGAACAGGCTGCGCGGGGACACG
Source organism: uncultured Flavobacteriaceae bacterium (assembly GCA_964483585.1). GTDB lineage: Bacteria > Pseudomonadota > Alphaproteobacteria > Micropepsales > Micropepsaceae > SZUA-430. Next base: position 87,394 of record CAZABH010000001.1, on the reverse strand, counting down.
TACAGCATCACGTTCTGGATCACGGGCAGGCGTGCAATGGTGAACCCAAGACCCGGATCCCGCGCCGTGCGTGTCGGCATTCCTGCTGCATTTACAAGTACAAGAGCTGTCAGTCGTTCAGGGTGACGGATTGCGAAACGGGCTGCTACAGCGCCTCCCATCGAATTGCCGGCAAGGGCGAAACGCTCGATGTTCATGACGGTCGTGAACTCGTTCACGAAGCTCGTCATTGCCTCCTGGCTGTAGTCGTCAGATGGTATGGCGCCTGTCAGGCCATGTCCTGGCAGATCCAGGCTGATGATGCGGAATTGATCGCCCATCTGATTTACCCATGGCTCCCAGGTATGGAGCGAGGCATTGGAGCCATGCAGCAGAACGAGGGTTGGCGCATTCCGCTGACCCTGGTCGCGGTAGTGGACTGTCGCCCCAGAGGGAAGGGTGATGAACTGGGATGGGGGATTTGCATATTTTTCCCGCGCTTCAAGATCCCTCACGTCAGGGTCCGAGAAGACGACGAGCAAGCCTATCACGGCAAAAATCAGTATGGCTGCGAGAACCAGAATTCCTCGGAAAAATCGTCCTACCATAGAGCGCTTCCCTTTCGCTTCCTGTCGTCATCGCCGCGTGTGTAGTCCTCGGCTTCCGGGCCCGGGTCGTCGGGAGCACGGGGCGAGGGTGGCATCATAGCATCGTCCCGGGCCATGGGAGAATATTCCGCTTTTCCGGTGACAGGCGGGTGCCCGTGCTCTGGCTGGCTCTTTACCGTATGGCGATAGAGCGGGGCTCCGTTACCAGTCGCCGCGGTGTAGGTTGCAATGCTGTCGTTGACGGTTTTTTCGTCGACGAGATTGCTGCAACTCTGCCACGCCAGCGTGTCGAAACCGCCGCATGCATGGCATGTCGCTGACCACTCATTCTGGGTTCTCAGGCAGGCTTCGCATGACCACATTGCATCGTGCGGCGCCTTGAGCGCGCGCGTTGCCCAATCCCTTGCGATCATGCTTTCGCCACCCAGGCCTCGCTCGACTTCCGACATGAGCATGCAAACCCGAACGGTAGCGGCATGTTCGGCAAGCGGTCGCAAGTGTTCCCGGGCCTCCTCGAAACGTCCTTGCGACATGGATGAGGCAGCGGCGAGGATGCGGCTTTCCGGGTGATGCGGGTTCATGCCAGCGAGGCTCGCCAACCGTTTCGCCCGGGCTTGCGTATTTTCCTCCGGCCGCATTCCGGCATAGACCCTTGCCAGATCCGGATTGGGTCCGCGCGACCATGCGGTCTCGACTATACTTGCTGCGCGCCAAAGTTTTCCCTGTGCGGCCGCGCCTTCCGCAGCTACGACGGCTGCGGGGCCGAAGCCGGGGACCAGAGCCAGAGCTTCTTCCGCAAGACGTGTTGCTGCCTCTCCCTCTGTTCTGATTTTTGCATCCCATGCAGCGGCAGTTGCCAGGATGGCTTTGCGTCGTTTGCCGATCGATGGGTCGATCTGGCGGGCCTTGAGTTGAAGGTCAACGGCAGATGCGGCTTCCGTCCAGCGGCGTTGGCTGACGTTCAGCTCGAAGAGTGCAGAGAGTGCCCACCGTGTCTTGGGGCGCAGAAGGCGCGCGCGCTCGGCAATCAGCAGTGCCTGTTTCAGGTCCTGATGTCGCATGGCGGACAAATACAAGCCACGAAGACCCAGAAACTCGGTGTCTTGGGATTGCAACATCTGCGTGAAGTATCGCTGTGCTGCTTCATCGTCTCCTTCCATCTGTGCGGCTTGGGCTGCGAGCAAGAGTGCAAGAGGTGGTTCACCAACCAGAGACAATGCCTTGCGACTCTGCTTGCGGGCCTCTTCGTTATCGCCAGCGGCGACTGCCACAAGGCCCTTGGTGACGGCCGCCATCCCGCGGGTGCGCCGACCCAGGGCGCGCCAACGGAAGAACTCTGCTGGTGCGTCCACGAACGCCGTAATGATGCGGTAGATCGTTATCGTGATGATCGATAACAAAATCACGCCGGCGATTGCGACTGGTATTGAAAGCCTGACCTCTTGGTCGGGACTTCTGATTGTTACTGTTCCCGGGATTTCGGCGATGAGGCTTGCACCAAACGCGATGACTGTAATGAGAAGGAACAGCCAGAGAGCCCTGATCATGTCTCATGTCCTCAGCGTGATGCTGGCACAGCGCCAGGGTTTGGCTCCGACGTGGGGGCCGGTGTGATGGCGTCTATAGCCTTCGTGTTGAGCCTTGCCAGCAAGGTTTCGACTTGCACGCGGGCCCTTGCGTGTTGCAACCATGCTTCCATGGATTTTGCAGCTGTACCCTTGATCATCGAGAGTTGCTTGATTGCAGCTTCCAGATCACCGGCTTTCAGGAGCTTCTCCGCGCGTGCCAGATGCCGCTCGGTGGAGGATCCGCCGTCTCCGGACGTTGTGCGCCAGCTCACGAGGCCTGAAAAATTCCTCCAGAGCCGTGATATGCTGTCTTTCTCCTGGCCCTCGCGTTCGGCGTCGAGCGCGTCAGCAGCCGTCTTGCTGAACCCCGAAAGTAAAGTTCCTGTGGTGGGAAGGCCCGTGCGCGCATAGGGGGCCAGCCGTGCAAGGCCAGGTTCGTCCGGCAGCATTGCTGCGATGATGTCGAATTCCGCCTTGAATGGGGATGAGCCCTGGGTCGCGCGGGCAAGATTGGCAATAGCTGCGGAGAAGGATGCACGTCTTGCCAAGTCGAGGATGTCTGCAGCCTCAATTCTCTCGACCCGTGCAGCAACGTCATCCATGCGCGCCGTCAATCGGGCGGTGGTCGCAGACAGTGTCTCAAGCGATTTGCTTGCGGTTGCCAGTCCGGACGGCAGATTGTTGGTTCGGGTCTCGAGCTCCGACAGTCGAGACAATGTCTCGTCGAGACGCATGGCCGTCGAGAGAAGGGTGAGGGGCGAGGATGTTGGACCGGGCGGTGCCCCTTCGGCTGTCTGGACGGTTCCTGGTGTCCCGACCGCGGCGAACTGTGACTCGAGTCCGGCAAGCCGTGTTTCGAGTGCTTCTATGCTTTTCCTTGCTTCCGCCAAGTCCTGGGTTGTCGTGAGGTTGGCGAGCTTTGCCTCCAGGGTCGACAGTCGTGTGTCCAACTCTGTCATGGCTGGCTGACCGTCCACTTCGCTTTCAGGCCACAATCGGGACAATATCGCGCCTAGCGCCGCTGCAACGAAGAGCAGCAGCAGAATGCCCAAAGCATCCCGCCAATCTTCGATCAGCCCCTGACGCGAACGCCGGTCCTGTTTTGGTGCGGCGGCCTGCTTGTCGACATGTGAGGGCAACTGGTTCATGGATGCGGTGACCCCGGTCTAAGGATGCAAGGTGTTTTGATGTTTCCTGTGTCCAAGTCCAGAGGTCGATTTGTCTGTCACAGGCGCAGTAGCAGGTCGAGCATGGATTGGGCTGATGCATCTTCTGCCACTAAAACCTTACGGAAGGTGATTGGCGACAATGATCTGGACGTGTTGTTGCTGATTGCGCAGGCCCAGACGCCTGCGAGGCTGCTCTCAAGCCCAGCCCGCGTCGCTAGATCGCAGAAAATCGAGGCTGTCCTGGGTGAAAAGAACATCGCCACGTCGATGGATTGTTCGGCGATGGCCTTGGTGGTGGCGGCAGAGAAGCCCTGAGCCGCTTGCGCCTTATAGAGTTGCACTCGCTCGAGCCTGAGCCCCAGGTCCTGCACTGCGGACTGCAAATCGCTTGCTGCGTCGACGCCGGAGACATGAAGAAGCGGGCGGCTGTCTGATCTGTCCATGCGTGCGAGCGCGGAGAGGATGCCCTGGGTGCCGCCGCCATCGGCTATGCTGACGTTATCAAAGCCGCTGCGGCGGGCCTCGCGTGCAGTCGTATCGCCAACTGCAAGGATCTCTATACTCCGGTCTGTGATGCGTTGCCGAGCTGCCCGAACACCATTCATGCTGGTGATGACCAGCAGACGGTAGGGCTTTGTCTCGAGAGCTGGGCCTTCATTGATCTTGATGTGCAGCAACGGCTCGATCAGCGGCTCGTGGCCCATTGCCTGCAGGGCGGCCGCGGTGTCTTTTGCATCATCGATTGGCCGCGTGAGCAGGACGCGCATCGGTCAGACCTGAAAGAAGGGTTTGCCGGCTCGGGCCAGCAACTCCTCGCCTGCAGAGCGGCCCAGCGCTGTGGCTTGCGGGAGGCTTGAGACTGTATCGGTCCTGGCAACGTCAAAACGGATCTTGCCGTCGGGTGACAGGGCAATGCCATCGAAGTGCATGCGTCCGTCGCTTGACAGCCTTGCGTAGCCTGCGATCGGTGTCTTGCAAGAGCCGTCCAGTACCGAGAGGAACTCGCGCTCCAGTGACACGGCAATACGCGTCTGGGGGTGGTTGATTTGCTCGAGAATTTCGCGAAGGGCGTGGCTTGATGTTCGCACCTCTATTCCAATTGCTCCTTGAGCTACGGCTGGAAGAAAATCTGTCGGCGCGAGGACATGGAAGTGATTTGCAGGCTTTCGCAGGCGCTTGAGGCCTGCTGTCGCCAGAAGGGTTGCGTCCGCCTCGTCGCACAGAACGCGGGCAAGCCGCGTATCGACGTTTCCTCTCAAGGGAAGTATCTGCAGGTCTGGACGCCTGTTCAAGGCCAGGGCCTGTCGCCTGACTGAGCCGGTGGCAAATCGCGCCCTTGGTGGCAGTGCGTCAATCGTTGCGGCCGTCTTGCAGATCAAGGCGTCGCTTGGATCTTCCCTCTGAAGCATGCACTCCAGCACCAGGCCTTCAGGCAAAAGCGTAGGCATGTCCTTCAGTGAGTGGACGGCGCAATCGATTTCCTCGCGCAGGAGCGCTTCCTCGAGTTCCTTGGCGAAGAGACCCTTTCCGCCGACATCAGCGAGTGGCCTGTCCTGGATGCGGTCGCCGCTGGTCTTGATTGTCACAATGCGTGTCTTGGCTGCGACCTCGTCGGGCTGCCAACCGAGGGCTGACGCCAGCGCGTCAATGACTAGCCTTGTCTGTGCGAGGGCGAGGGGTGAGCCTCGGGTTCCTATGCGAATGGGTGTTTGCACGCTTGCAAGTTCGAGTGATAGAGGTTGTCCGTTGGCGCGCAAGCTATAGATGATTGTGCGGGTTCGCCAGAATTTCCAAGCGATGGAACGGTTTGCTCGGTCGTGTTGACGGTATTGGGCATTGAAACAAGCTGCGACGAAACGGCTGCGTCGGTGGTCCGCGGGGCGTTGCCGGGGCCAGGTCATATCCTGTCCAATGTGGTTGCCAGCCAATTTGATGCGCATCGTCCCTATGGTGGCGTCGTTCCGGAGATTGCAGCGCGCGCGCATGCAGAGATCATTGACCGCGTGGTTGAAGGGGCGCTTGAAGGTGCTGGGCTAAAGGTTTCGCAGCTCGACGCCATCGCGGTGACGGCGGGGCCTGGACTCGTTGGCGGGGTTGCCGTGGGACTTACAACTGCCAAGGCTATGGCGCTCGGGGCAGGGGTTCCTCTGGTGGCTCTCAATCACCTTGAGGCACATGCGCTAACGGCGCGGCTGGTCGCCGGGATTGCCTATCCATATCTGCTGTTGCTCGTGTCCGGGGGGCACTGTCAGCTGTTGATCTGCAGCGGGGTGGGAAAGTTTCGGCGCCTGGGTACCACGATCGATGATGCGGTGGGTGAGGCTTTCGACAAGACAGCCAAGCTGCTCGGGCTCGGATTTCCAGGAGGGCCTGCTGTGGAACGGGCTGCAAAATCGGGCGATGCTGGGCGGTTCCGGCTGCCGCGTCCCATGGCTGGTACGCGTGGATATGATTTCTCTTTTTCCGGACTGAAGTCTGCGGTTCGCCGCCATGTGGAAGTGACCGAGTTATCCGATGAGGCGGTGGCCGACCTTGCTGCCAGTTTTCAGCGAGCTGCCATCGAAGCGCTGGTTGATCGAACCGAAGCCGCGCTTATTGGTCCTGAAGTACGCGAAGAAGGTGTGAAAACTCTTGTGGTCGCGGGTGGCGTCGCAGCGAATTCAGCGCTCAGCCAAGCTTTGAGATCGCTCGCTCTGCGGCAAAGTGTGGATCTTGTTGTGCCTCCCCCTTCCTTGTGTACCGATAACGGGGCGATGGTGGCTTGGGCGGGGATCGAGAGGTTCTCGTTGGGTCTTCAGGATGATCTCGCTGCGCCAGCTCGGGCGCGGTGGCCGCTGGATAGCTTGGCAGCGAAAGCTGGGGCCAAGGCCTGAAACTCTCCTAATTCTAAACTCTATCTTTTATCCATAATCTATTGATCCATCATATTTTTTCGTGTCTCAGTGGTGCTGGTTCGGCCCGTGGCGCCGCCTGTCTTTGGTCATAGTCAGGGTATGTTAACGAGCGGCGCAGGGTTTCTTTGCGGTGGCTGCCAATTGTCTGATTTCACATGAAAAAAGGCAGCTCACCCTCAAGGGAGGCGCCGCCTTTTTCACTCAATGCGGTTCGTTTCAGAGCAGGTTGGCCGCGTTTGCCACAAGCAGAAATGCGTAGGCGCTTAGGGCGAAGACCGCGATGATAGCTGTGATGTCCGAGACTGTGTTGCCGCTGTTGGTCATGGTGTTTCTCCGATCCTTGCGGCGCCGCTGTACGGCTGCCGTCGATGGGAGATATATAGAGCAACGCTGACTTTAGATCAATGAATGAAATCGTTTTCGTTCAGCGTTTTCAAAAAATGGACAACTTGTCGCATGATTTTCGAGCGTGACATCAAATGCTGACCAAGTCATCGGGAGTTGGTGTCTGTTTCTGGCCTTTATTCGAGACTTCCTTACCTGCGCCACCGTCGTCGAGGCCGTTCAGAAGCAGGTTCAGCACGCCGTCCAGTTCGCGCTCAAGCTTCTCGTATGGGAGCTTTGAATGAAGCTGCGGGTAGCGGAACTTCATCGTTGCTGACTGGAGCATCTCGGCGGTGAAGACCACGTCTTCGATGAAGAATTCCGAGGACGCGTTTCCGGCCGACAGGATTTCGGACAGGAGGGCCCTGTTCAACGCCAGAATGCGATTGGCAAACTGAGGTCTTTCCTGCGATACGACGCGGGCCATCTCAAACACTTGTTTGTCGTATTCGAGTTGGTCGTAGGTGAGCTTCATGTCAGCGAACAGAAAATCGCGAAGCCGATCTTTCGCCGAGCGACCTGGGCGGCGCATGGCCTCTCGCAACCTTGAAATTGCGTATTCGCCGGCTTGAGTGCAGATGGCCTCTGCGATGTCGAGCTTGCCCGGAAAATAGCGGTAGAGGTTGCCTGGCGACATGCTGCAATCCGAGGCAATTTCTGCCATCGTGGTTTTGGCGTAACCATAGTGGAGGAACCGCTTCTTGGCGGCCTCCAGGATGTTTCCGCGGACTGTGTCTTTGCACAACATGTCGGTGTGCAGTTTAGCGGTCTGGCGTGAATGTTCAATAAATCATTCAGGCATGGGCTTGCACGCACGTGGATTATGAACAAATTAGCCATATCGGCGTCGCCGGGGCGGGGGCGTGGGGCACGGCCTTGGCCCAAACAGCTGCTCTGGCCGGATGCCGGGTTACGCTGTGGGCGAACAGTCAGGGTCTTGCGGATCAGATCAATTCCAACCGTATCAACGAACGGTTTCTACCCGGTCGCAAGCTAGCGCCTGGGATCACGTGCGTCACTGATCCTGGCAGGCTTGCCGGCTGCGATGCTTTGCTGCTCGCGTGTCCGGCACAGTCGTTGGGGTCGGCTCTTGATGCTGTTGGTCCTTTCGCGGGGCCCGTTGCCATTTGCGCCAAGGGTATGGAAGCTGGCACGGGGCTGCTGATGCACGAGGCCGCGCGACTGGTCTGGCCCGAGACCGTGTTTGGACTGCTTTCGGGGCCGGGCTTCGCGGATGAAGTCGTGCGTGGTTTGCCCTGTGCTGTGACCATTGCATTCGAAGCGCGACATATCGCGGCTGCTTTTTGTGAGGCCTTGAGAACAGCACATTTCCGCCCGTATGCCTCCACGGATGTTGTGGGTGTCGGTGTTGGCGGAGCCCTCAAAAATGTTCTCGCGATCGCTTGTGGTGTGGTCGCCGGGCGCGAACTTGGCGAAAGTGCGCGTGCCGCGGTCATGACACGCGGATTTGCCGAGATGGCGCGGTTCGGCGTTGCCATTGGTGCTCAGCTAGAGACGATGACGGGGCTCAGTGGCTTTGGCGACCTGGTTTTGACCGCGTCGAGTCCGCAGTCGCGGAACTTTGCACTGGGTGTTCAGCTGGCAAGGGGGATGCCCGTGACTGGCCGTGCCCCTCTCGCCGAGGGTGCGGCCACGGCACCCGCGCTTGTGCGGCGCGCGCGGTCGCTTGGCATTCAAATGCCTATCGCGGAGGCGGTGAATGAGATTGTCACTGGTCAAATCGATGTCGACACCGCAATCCAGGCCCTGCTATCGAGGCCGCTCAAGAGCGAGCATTAGAGGCGCATGCTTTTTGTTCTAACGTGCATCGACAAGCCGAATGCAGGCGCGCTGCGGATGGAGATCCGGCCGCGCCATCTTGCCTATATCGAAGCCAACAAGCTGGCCGTGCGACTGGCCGGGCCGTTCCTGTCTGATGACGGGCAGTCCATGACGGGTAGCCTGATCGTGCTTGAAGCCGAGAGCCTTGCTGCGGCACAGGCCTTTGCGGCAGCAGATCCCTATGCACTCGGGGGCTTATTTGCATCGGTCGATATTCGTCTGTGGCGTTGTTCGATCGGAGCCATCGCGTCATGAGCCGGTCCTACTGGCTACTCAAGTCAGAGCCCGACACGTGGTCATGGGAGCAGCAGATTGAACGCGGTGAAAAGGGTGAGCCGTGGAGCGGCGTGCGCAATTTCCAGGCGCGCAATTACCTGCGTGCGATGAAGAAGGGCGACTGCGGGTTTTTCTATCACTCGAACATCCAGCGCGCCGTTGTCGGCACTGTTGAAATCGTGCGCGAGGCCTATCCCGATCCTACGGCAGAGGCTGGCGACTGGTCGGTGGTCGACGTTGTCGCGCGCGACACCCTGAAGACGCCGGTGACGCTGGTCATGGCGAAGTCCGATCCGCTGCTTGCGAAGATGGTCCTCGTCAATAATACGCGTCTTTCCGTGCAACCGGTTACGGCCGAGGAATGGCAAAGGATCTGCCACTTGGGCGGTGTCAAGGTTCGTTGATGACAGCTGCCGACCTGCCCGAAGGTGCTGCGGCCCTGTGTGCCAGCGATGACGTTGCCGATGGCGCGGCGCGCAGTTTCGTGGTCGGAGAGGGGGCGGGGCGGCGCGACATCATCGTGGTTGCGTCTGGTGGCACGGTGTCTGGTTATCTGAATTCATGCCCGCACCGCGGGACGCCCCTCGAGACTTTTCCCGATCGTTTCCTCGACCGCGCAGGCTTCCTCGTCTGCTCCACGCATGGAGCGCGGTTCAGGTCGGCTGACGGTTTTTGCGTGGCAGGTCCGTGTGCGGGCCAATACCTGCGCACCGTAAAACTTGCGGTGCGCGCGGGGACGATCTTCGTCCTGGACTAGGCGGCCTTCATGAAGGACTGGAAGTCGCTGACCAGTGCCTTAACCGCCGCCTTCACGATGCGCTCGCCCTTCTCCGGGGAGGCCTGGCTGGGATCCGACCCGATGCGGCCGTCAGGGAATTGCCGGCGGTAGTCATCGGCATCACGGATCGAGCCTGTCGGTGCGATCCTAGGATGCATCTCGACCTTCTTCTGTGCATCCGGGTAGGCGTAGTAGGTCACGGATACTTCCGAGGCCGTTGCATGGCTTCCTTCTCCAACGGGGAATATCTCGCGGCAGAGATCGCCTACGCCTGGCAGTTCCCACCAGTTGCGCAGGAAGAGCCTGACGGGCCGTTGATTGGAGCTGGCGCGGCCAAATGAGAACTCGGAATAGATTTCGGAGAATGCAGCGTTTGCAGGGGCCACGTTGCCTCCATGACCATTGAACCAGTAGATGCGGTCGAAGCCGTGGCGCATCAGTGAGGCTGCCCAGTCTGACATGGCTGCGATCATGGTCGATGGGCGCAGCGTTATCGTTCCGGGAAAACCCAGGTGATGTTGCGCCGAGCCGACATTGAAGGTGGGGCCGACGAGGATGCCGCTCTCTTCGCCCGCCAATCTTGCAATCACCTCGGGGCAGATCGCATCGGTGCCGAGCAGGCCATTGGGGCCGTGCTGTTCGGTGGACCCTATGGGCACGATGATGCCCGTCGAGGTTTTCAGGTATTCCTCGATTTCCGGCCAGGATGATTGATGAAGCTGCATGGGAGCCCCTAGAATTCCGCTTGGAAACGCGGGTAGGGTTAGCCTGTCCCGCCATTCAAGAAAAGAGCGAAGCCATGACGGCGAAAAGCGAGGCCCGACCCGGCCCCCTGCAAGGGATCCGGATCATTGACCTTACGCAGTACGTGCTTGGGCCCTATGCCACGCAGACGCTGGGGGATCTTGGCGCGGATGTCATCAAGGTCGAAGAGCCTTCTGGCGACAGGCAGCGGGGACAGGGCAAGGCGCCCAAGTCGCAGACCATGGGCCCCTTGTTCGTCGCGCTGAACCGCAACAAGCGGTCGGTTGCCATCGACCTCAAAAGCGAGGCGGGCAAGCGCGCACTGACAAAGCTGGTGCGGTCGGGCGATGTCTTCATCCACAACATGCGTCCCGAGGCTATGCGGCGGCTCGGGTTCAGTTATGCCGATGTTGCCGGTATCAAGCCTGATATCGTCTATGTCGAGGCGGTCGGCTATGGGTCGGGCGGGCCGTATAATGGCAGGCAGGCGTTCGATGACCTCATCCAGGCGGCCTCCGGGGCGTGCGACCTGCTGCCGCTTTATGATGGGGATCCGTCGTTGCGGCCGTTGCCGTCGGTGATCGCCGACAAGACCTGCGGCTTGTTTGCCGTGATTGCGACACTGGCTGCCCTTCAGCACAAGGCGCGCACCGGCGAGGGCCAGTTCGTGGAGGTTCCGATGCTGGAAACCTTCACGGGGTTCATCCAGGCCGAGCATCTCTGGGGCAAGACCTATCCGGATCTACCCGGCAAGTTCGGGCATCCCACCACGATCACCCCGCACCGCCGCCCCTACAAGACGAAGGACGGGTATCTGGTGGTGCTTCCGGCCAGCCGCGAGGGGTCGGTCAAGTTCCTCGAGCTTGGCGGCATTCCGGATGCCTACAATAGCGAACGCTTTCTCTCTGCAGCCGATGGCAAGGCGCGCGTGAATGCCTATTACGACATGATGCGCGATGCTGCGTTGGCCCACACGACAGAGGCATGGATGGCGCTGTGTGCCGAGCATCACATTCCGGCGATGCGCGCGAATGAAATGACGACCCTGTTCGATGATCCTCACTTCAAGGCCGTCGGCTTCTTCGAGGAGCGCGAGATCGCAGGCGAGGGTCGCTATGTCGCGATGCGGCCGGGGCTGAATTTCTCGAAGACACCGTGTTCGATCCGGCTCGATCCGCCGGCCATCGGAGCCCATACCGACGAAGTCCTCGGCGAGTAGAGCCGCACAATACCCATCTTCCTTGCGCAGGAGTTTTTCCAGATGTCCGAGCCAGTGATTTCAGTGACGGATCCTTGGGCCCAGCGGGCTTATGTCGACAACGTGAAGTACCTCGAGATGTACCAATCGTCGATCGCAGATCCTGTCGCGTTCTGGCGTGAACATGGAAAGCGGATCGACTGGATCCGGCCCTATACCAAGGTAAAGGATGTCTCGTATGCCGCGTCCGACCTGCATATTCGCTGGTATGAAGACGGGACGCTGAATGCCAGCGTCAACTGCATCGACCGGCATCTTGCGACGCGTGGCGACCAGACCGCGATCATCTGGGAGGGAGATGACCCCGCGGATTCCAAGCACATCACTTACAAGCAGTTGTACGAAGAAGTTTGCCGCTTCGCGAATGTGCTGAAGGGGCAGGGTGTCAAGAAGGGCGATCGGGTCACGATCTACATGCCGATGATCCCGGAGGCCGCCTATGCGATGCTGGCCTGCACGCGCATCGGCGCGGTGCACTCGGTTGTTTTTGGCGGTTTCTCGCCGGACAGCATTGCAGGGCGCGTGCTCGACTGTGCCTCGGATTTCGTGATCACCGCGGATGAGGGATTGCGCGGCGGCAAGCATATTCCGCTTAAGGCTAATACCGACGAGGCGCTCAAGCAGTGCCCGAACGTGAAGTCGGTCATCGTCGTGAAGCGAACTGGCGGCCTGGTCGACATGAAGGCGGGACGAGACCATTGGTACCACGAACTTGCTACGACGGTCCCTGCCACGTGCAAGCCGGAGGAGATGAACGCGGAAGACCCGATGTTCATTCTCTACACATCGGGTTCGACCGGAAAGCCAAAGGGCGTGCTGCACACGACAGGTGGCTACATGGTCTATGCCTCGATCACGCATCACTACGTGTTCGATTACCATGACGGTGACGTCTACTGGTGCACTGCTGACGTGGGTTGGGTCACGGGGCACAGCTACATCGTCTATGGACCACTTTCGAACGGTGCCACGACGCTGATGTTCGAGGGTGTTCCCAACTATCCCACCGTGTCGCGGTTCTGGGAGGTGATCGACAAGCACAAGGTCAACATCTTCTATACGGCGCCGACGGCTATCCGGGCGCTGATGCGCGATGGCGAGGCGCCTGTGAAGAGGACAAGCCGGGCGTCGCTGCGCCTGCTCGGATCGGTGGGCGAACCGATCAATCCGGAGGCCTGGCTGTGGTATCACCGCGTGGTTGGCGACGGTCGCTGTCCGATCGTGGATACGTGGTGGCAGACGGAGACGGGCGGGATCCTGATCACGCCGTTGCCCGGTGCGACGCCGCTCAAGCCCGGGTCGGCGACGCGTCCCTTCTTCGGGATCGTGCCGCAAGTGGTGGATCCGGAAGGTCGGGTACTTGAAGGCGAGACTTCCGGTAACCTGGTGCTTGCAGATTCATGGCCGGGGCAGATGCGCACGGTTTATGGCGACCACCAGCGGTTCGTCGATACGTATTTCAGGACCTATCCCGGGAAGTATTTCACCGGGGATGGCTGCCGGCGGGATGGCGATGGCTATTACTGGATCACGGGGCGGGTCGATGATGTGATCAACGTGTCGGGGCACCGGCTTGGTACGGCGGAGGTCGAGTCTGCGCTTGTTTCCCATACGCAGGTAGCCGAGGCGGCGGTCGTCGGCTATCCGCACGACATCAAGGGGCAGGGCATCTATGCCTATGTCACGCTGAAGGCCGGGGTCGCGGCGACGGAAGAGTTGCGCAAGGAACTGGTGCTTTGGGTTGGCAAGGAGATCGGTGCGATCGCAAAGCCGGACGTGATCCAGTGGGCCCCCGGGTTGCCGAAGACGCGCTCTGGCAAGATCATGCGGCGCATCCTGCGCAAGATTGCCGAAGGCGATGTCTCCAATCTTGGTGACACAACGACCCTGGCTGATCCATCCGTGGTCAACGATCTGGTAAAGAACGCAAGGCCCTAGCTCGTGGCGGGCGGTTTCATGGCGGGTCCGATGTGAGCACCGCTACAGGCTGGTGCGTTTGAACACACCTGACGCACCATCGGCTCTAAAATCGCGCAGAGCCATGGGGTCTTGATGTGCGCGAATACGATCTTGTCATTGTCGGAGCGAGTTTTGCTGGGCTTGCCTGTGCCCGGACGGCGGCCATGCGCGGTTTGCGAGTCGCCGTTGTAGAGCGAAAATCCGATCCAGGGCTGGGGGTGCGGACCACCGGCCTTCTGGTCAAGGAAGCTGTTGAGGAGACAGACATTCCGGGCCGGTATACACGCATGATCCGCGAGGTTCGGCTCCATGCTCCGAACGGACGTTCGGTGGACCTACACGTTCCGGGATATTACTTTCTTGCTACGAACACTCCTGAGCTTTTGCGCTGGATGGCGAGTGAGGCCGTGCGTGCGGGTGCGGATGTCACCTTCGGACACTCGTTTCGATCTGGCACCGACACAGGCCGCTTTGTCGAAATGCCGGACCTGGGTCTGAAGGGACGCCTTCTGATCGGCGCGGACGGGGCGGCTTCGGCGGTCGCCCGTCATTTTGGATTGGCGAGGAACTCTCGTTTTCTTTGCGGCATCGAACATGAGTTCGAACCGGAGCCGGGCGTCGATCCGCGCTTCTTGCATTGCTTTCTGAACAGCACACTTGCGCCGGGCTATATTGGATGGGTGGTGCCCGGGATCAGTATGCTTCAAGTGGGACTCGCTGCTTCCGGCGGAGTGCGGCCCGACATCGTGGCTTTTATGGAGGTTCTGCGTACCCGCATGGGCCTTCGATTGCAGCGCTCGGTGGGGCGGCGCAGTGGTCTCATTCCGTCGGGTGCGACCCTAGCACGCACGCACAGCGGACGGGTCATGGTGATCGGTGATGCTGCTGGTCATGTGTCGCCCCTGACGGGCGGGGGGATCGTACAAACCCTCAGGCTGGGACGTCGATGTGCGCAGTTGGCGTCGGATTGGATTCTTGCCGGTGGCGATCATCCGGCTGAGGCGCTTGCTCGAACGGCACCCCGGTTCAAGGGCAAGATGCTGCTGCGACGTCTGCTTGACCTCGCGCCCCCGAACTGGGTGTGGAATGCGGCCATTGGCGTGCCTGCCTTCCACGCGCTGGCACGTGGGATCTATTTTCACAAGCGCGGCGCGGCGCCATTCGACGCGTCGATCGACGAAGGCGGGCGGAGTTCGCCGCAGGGGACCGCACCCGAGAGCAGAGCGGCGGGGCAGGCTCGGGACGGTTTCTAGTTGCCGGAGGAGGACGTCGTCTTCTCGTGAATCTCGAAGATCGCGAGACAGAGTTCTGCGCCTATGCGCAGCCCCAACACGCCGAAAGCCACCGATATGATTGCGGCCAGCATTTCCCAGATGCCTGTGAAGAATCCGATTGTAAACAGCCGACCGAAGCCGAAGAAGAAGTAGATGATATTCACGAAGATGATCAGGATCATGCCGATCCAGTAGATTGGCTTGATGATTGAAGGTGCTACCTTCTTGTCGAAGCTGAAAAGATCACCCAGTTCCATGGTTTGCTCCAGTCCTTGCTTGCTGTCCGCCGCGGGTCCGAC
This sequence comes from uncultured Flavobacteriaceae bacterium, assembly GCA_964483585.1. Lineage (GTDB taxonomy): Bacteria > Pseudomonadota > Alphaproteobacteria > Micropepsales > Micropepsaceae > SZUA-430. Next base: position 72,362 of record CAZABH010000001.1, on the reverse strand, counting down.
CTTGAATGCGGGCCGGGTGGTCCCCTGCTGGTTTTGCTTCTAAAGCCTTTTCGATCTGTAAACGCAATGTGTGATCGCTGCGTTTCGTTGTCCGTTGTGCGGTGGCTGCAACGCTTCTTCGGGGGGGCTGCCAAACATGCCGCAGTTTTCCGGCATTGGCACTGCGCCGCCTTGCGTGGTTATAAGAACCCCCTTCGTTTTCCAACCCTGCATGCCTGAGGTTGCCCATGCTTCGTTCATTTGGCCTTCGGGAGCACTGCCTTCGCCGCAACCTGACCTGCTCTGGTGAGTCCGATGATCCCATCGTGATTCCCCCGGACTCGGTTTGGGTTGATGTCCTGGACCCCAGTTACCAGGAGCGGGAGGCGATCAGGGCCTTTCTTGGGGTTGAGGCCCCGACGCGCGAGGACCTCGATGAGATCGAGATCTCAAGTCATCTCTATCTGGAGGATGGTGCCGTGTTCATGACGGCGCTCATTCTCTCCGGGACAGAGACGCTTGATCCGCAGTGTCAGGCTGCCAGCTTCATCCTCGCGGGCGATCGCCTGCTGACGGTGCGTTTCTCCGAGCCGCAGCCTTTCAATACGTTTGCAAACAGGGCGGAGCGGCAAGCCCATGCCTGGCTCAATGGCGAGGTTGTCCTTGCTGGCCTGCTGGAGGCCATCATTGACCGCACGGCTGATGTCCTCGAGAAGATCGCTTCGGAGGTGGATGCCATTTCGAAGCAGGTCTTTTCGAGCAACGCCAATGATGCGTCCAAAGACTATCGGTCGATCCTGCTTCGCTTGGGGGCGAAGAACGACCTGACTTCCAAAGCGCGCGAGAGCCTATTGTCCTTGGGCCGTCTGCTGGCGTTCCTTTCGCAGGCCATGGATCAGCGGCAATCCAAGGAGATCAAGGGGCGTATCAAGGTGATGACGCGGGACATCAACTCGCTCAGTGACCACACGACCTATCTTTCGAACAAGATCACTTTCCTGCTCGACGCTGTCCTTGGCGTGGTGAATATCGAGCAGAGCCGCATCATCCGAATCCTATCGGTGTTTGCGACGGTGTTTCTGCCGCCGACCCTTCTGGCAAGCATCTGGGGCATGAACTTCAAGTTCATGCCCGAACTGGAGCTGGGCTTTGGCTATCCGCTGGCACTTGTGTCCATCGCCTTGTCTGCCGTTGTTCCCTATCTTCTGTTCAGATGGAGAAAGTGGCTCTGAGCGACGCGCAATCAACGCCGGCAATGCCGGAGGCGCGGCCCCTGCTTGGGATCCTGCTGAAGGTTCTGGCGACACTTGCCTTTACGCTGATGGCGATCATCGGCCGTTCGCTGGGGGATGACATTCCGGTTGGCGAGGTTGTGTTTTTTCGTGCTTCCTTTGCTTTCGTGCCGCTGATCGGGTGGATGATTTATCGTCGGATCTCCCTGGGATCGCTGAAGACCCGGCATCCCATGTTGCATGCGCGTCGGGCTGCAACCGGGGTGCTCGCCATGTTCACCTGGTTCGGGGCGCTGACTTTTCTGCCCGTTGCCGACCTTACGGCGATCGGTTTTGCTTCTCCCCTGATCGTTGTGGTGCTTGCCGCGACAGTTCTGGGAGAGCGGGTTGGTGCCTATCGATGGAGTGCGGTGGCCGTCGGTTTTGCCGGCGTGCTCGTCATGTTGATGCCGCACCTGTCGGGGCAAGTGGCTTCCGGATGGGGCGTGCTGCTTGCGATGGCCAATGCGGTGCTGGTTGCTTTCACGATGATATTCATTCGCAGCATGAGCCAATCGGAGGCGCCACTGACCATCGCCTTCCATTTTCAGCTCATATGCGCGGTCATCAGTGGCCTTACCTTGCTGTTTGCATGGGTCACACCGACGGGGGAGCAGTTTGTGCTGCTGGTTCTGATCGGGGTCCTGGGCGGCATTGGCCAGTTGCTGATGACAACCAGCTATCGTCATGCCACGGCATCGACGCTGGCCAATTTTGATTACGCGGCGATGATCTGGGCTGTCTTGCTTGGCTGGCTCTTCTTTCGCGAGGTGCCGGCTGTTGAGGTCTTTGGGGGTGCCCTGATTGTGGTGGGTTCGGGCCTTTTCATCGTCTGGCGCGAGCGGCAACTTGGGCGGCAGGCGGCGGTCCGTGACCGGTCGATCTGACAGGTAGCGGGGTTGGATACCGGTGGTGGTCAGAGCCGCTTTCCGAATATGGCCTTGCCATCCCCGTCGCTGTAGAAGTCGACCAGGGTTCCCTGCAATTCGAAGCCCTGGGCGACATAGAGCGCGCGTGCGGCTGCGTAGTCGGGGCGTGTGGATGTGTCTATGAACATGTGCGTCGCGCCGCGGCTGCGTGCGTCCGCCATGCTTGCCGACAGGAGTTTTCCACCCAGTCCCTTGCCCTGTGCTGCTGGCGAGACAGCAATCCAATAGAGGTCGAACCTGTTCTGCGTGCCGTCGATGGGTCCGTAGCAGGAGAACCCTTCGAGACCAACGTCTCCATCCGCCATAAGAGTGAAGTAGCCCGCGCCCGCCGGGTCCTTCAGGGCGGCCTCGATCACTTCGCCAGCCCACCGTATTTCCGTTGCGGAGAAGACACCGGTTTCCTGAACGAGGCGCCTGACATCGTCAATATCTGCCGGACGCAGGACTAATCGAAACTCCGTCACTCGGCCTCGAATGCTGCGTCGGTGATCATGCGAATGGCCTCTTGGGGCGTGATGCCTGCGCGGTTGGCTGCTGCCATGAAGCCCGCGTCCAGCGACAGGTCCGGATTTGCGTTGACGTCGACGACGTAGGGGTTGTTCGCGGCATCCACCCTGAAGTCTACCCGTGCCCAACCCCTGAGGTCGAAGCCGTACCAGGTTTCAAGCGCAAGCTCCTGAAGTTTTCCCAGCAGCGCGGCATCGGCATCCGGAAAGTCGTAACGACGAACGGTGTTCCGATACTCGAAGCTTTGCTCGTTCCATTTCGCGTTGTAATCGACGATGTTGTAGAGGTCCGGACCGTAGTTCTCGAAAACGATCTCGGCGACGGGCAGGGCGCGCGGACCCTCGGGTGTCTCGATCATCGAGACGTTGAATTCCCGGCCGGACACGAACTCTTCGATCATCCAAGGAATCTTGTGTTCTGCGGTCAGCTGTTGCGCCACCTCTATTGCCTGGGCTGTGCTCTGGGTCACATTTCGCTGCGTGATCCCGAAAGATGCGTGCTCGTGACGGGCCTTCACAATCCATGTGCCACTTGTGCCCTCATCCCTTAGCGAGCGCATGCTGCCCCATGCAGGTGTAGGTACGTGGAGCCAGTTCAGGATCTTCTTGGCAAGTACTTTGTCGTTGGACAACTCCAGGCCGTGCGATGGGCTGCCTGTGTAGGGGAGGTTCATCTCCTCGATATAGATCGGCGGAACATGAATCAGGCGACTGCCCCCGGATACAGATTCAACGAGGTTGAAGATGCAGTCCGGTGCCATCTCCCGCACAGCGGCCCTGAACTCCGATGGGTCATACTCGAAGTGCAGCATTTCGTGCGGGTAACCGAGCTGATCGTAATGTTTCTGAAGTTCCCGCGCCGTTGAGATCGTGGCCATGTTGTCGTCTGGCTCGATCTCCTTCAGCTCTGGAATCAGGATCAGTATTTTCGGTGGTACCATCACTCTACAGCTATTGTTGTTCTTCCATGACCTAGTTTGCCGCCGGGATCTGGATAACGGAATATCCGCCCCTCAAAATTGCGCAGCAGCAGGTCATCACCATCACGGCCTGCGATTGCATCAGGTGCCAGCAAGATCTTGCCGCCGCCGCCTGGTGCATCCACGACGAACATCGGGCAGGCGTAACCGGTCGTGTGGCCGCGCAGCGCCTCCATAATCTCGATGCCCTTGTGCACGGGGGTCCGGAAGTGGCCGGACCCCTTTATCGGATCGCACTGGTACAGATAGTACGGCTTGACGCGCATGGTCAGAAGGCTGTGCATCAGCGACTTCATGGTTCCAGCGTCGTCGTTGATATCCTTCAAGAGTACTGTCTGGGAGCCGAGCGGGATACCTGCATCGGCCAGTCTGGCTGTTGCTTCGCGGGTTTCTGGCGTTATTTCCGTGGGGTGGGTGAAGTGTATGCTCATCCAGAGCGGGTGATGCTTTCGGAGCATCTTGACGAGGTCGCGCGTGATCCGCATGGGCAGAACGGCCGGGATCTTGGTGCCGATACGCACGAATTCTATGTGCTTGATGCGACGCAGACGGGTCAGCAGCCAGTCGAGTTTGTCATCGCCTATGGAGAGGGGGTCGCCGCCGGACAGGAGGACGTCTCGGACTTCGGTGTGCTCTTCCAGGTAGGTCAGAGCCTTTTCCCATTGCGAGGTAGAGAACTGATATTCGCCACCCGGATTGCCAACCATCCGTGAGCGGGTGCAGTAGCGGCAATAGGTCGAGCAAAAGCCGGTTGTCAGGAACAGCACGCGGTCCGGATAGCGATGGACGAGCCCCGGGACGACCGTGTCGTGATCCTCGCCCAGAGGATCGTCTTCCTCGCCGGGCAGGCGCACGTATTCGTCGTTGACCATGATGTGGGTGCGCCGCAGAGGCTCGGAGGCATCGGCGTGCGCCATGAGGCTTGCATAATAGGGTGTGATGCCAACTGGGAGCGACCCCTTGTGGCGAAGGGCTGCCGACCTTTCGTCCTGTGAAAGGCTGAACATCCGTTCGAGTTGCTCAAGGGTGCGGATCCGCGTGCGGGCCTGCCAGCGCCAGTCGTTCCAGTCATCCGGCGTCGTGCCGGGAAAGTTACGCTTGTAGAAGTCGCGTGCGGTAGCGCTGACCGGGAAGCGGTTCGCCTTCCGGGGCTGCTGCAGTTGAGCTTCGGCAGGTTTGCCGGGTTGCGTGCCGAGGGTTGGAAGGTCGAGCGCTGGCTGGGGCCCAGCATCGCTGCCGGATCCCGTTGGCTGCTCCATCCTCTTCTGCTTCGCCGGTGACCTCAGATGCGCCGCTGTGTTGGCGCCCTTAACAAAGGTGTGCACTGTCATCGACAGGTCTTGAGCCCCTCGTGTTGGTCGACTGTTTCCCCAAATCGTTCACGCGCAGCCTCGCGCTTTCCCCAACTTGTGAATCATGCAGCACGATTCGCTGTCCGTCAAATACAACACGTGAGTAAACGTGGGATTAGCGCCTGTCGAATCCGTAAACGCTTCTGTATTGAGTGCGGGATCTTATGAAGTAATCGCGTATTGACATGCATTCGACGAGATCAATCTTGCAATTCTTTTTTTCCCGAATCTCCGTAATCGTTGTTTCAAGAGAAGAGATACTCGGATCAGATATTGATTTCACTCCGATTATGTACAGCTGATCTGATTCCGGCTTTCGCGAAACACTTTGGCTGTTCGCTTGGAGGGTTCTGTTTGCCCTTGGATGTGCGAAACGATGATTTGTGGCGGATTGTATTTAATCTGTAGACGGACGATCGAAAAAAGATGGAAAAGTTGCCGCAGTCACCGGTCCGGTCAGTGCATAGAGGTAGAAGATGCGCGTTCGCTTCGCATCGAGGCGGGTCTCGATCGTGCCTATGCGCTCTGTCGAGGTGAAGGCGCTGGTGATGTTGCTTGCATCCGGTCTGCGTGTGACCAGCAACACATAGGATGCGATATCCGGCGTAAGCGCGTGGCGGGCTTCGTACTCATTGCCCGGGCTTGCGCTGGGCCACATCCGCAGGGGTAACTTACGGTCGCGGGTATAGTATGTGAGGGATGCAATGTCCTCGCGGTCATCGCTGAGGATTGCCGTGAAGGGCGCAGATGACGCAATTGTCATGATCGTTCCCCCCGCCTCTGGCCAACCCCTCAGTCTCTTGGCAGCGTTGTCCTGACCAAGAAAAGATACCAAGGTCGGACTCGCCGCCAATCCGCACAGAAGAACAGCTATTGCGCCATTTACGAATGCGTTGCTGGCGAGTGGCCAGCGCGAGGTGCTCCTCAGTGCCCATGCACAAATGAGTATGGACAGGGCAATGAACGCAGGGGCCGCCCAGTTCGCATGGGCTCTGGATATGAATGCCTGAAACGTGACTATGAGGATGATAGGGGCAGAGAACGACAGGAGTAGCCGGTCTTCAGTCGAAAGACCCCACTTGCGGAATGCCATCACGGCGCCCCAGATCAACACGCCCGCAGCAACCGGGCCGATAATGCCTGCCTGTGCGCCGACGAAGCCGAGGGCGTTCGAAACATTGAACAGGTTCTCGGCATTCCAGTTGGCGTTTGCGGCTGTATGCCGGACCGTCGCAAGCCCGTTGGTCATGTTCCAGATGACGTTCGGCACGAGGATCAAAAGGGCAATCAGGCCAGCAAGCATAAGTCTTGCATCCTTCATGAGTTGGCGCGTGTCGCGTGCCCAGAGCAGCGCGATGCCCAGTCCCAGAACGAAATAGATCATTGCGTATTTCGACAGCAGGCCAAGGCCGATGCTCGCGCCTAGAAGTGCGGCCCAAGCTGTGCTGCGGGAGTTGCGCATTTCTGCGATTGCCCAAAGAGCTAGGGCCCAGAAGAAAAGCAAAGCCACGTCCGTGGTTATGAGCAAGGACGAGAAGCTGGTTCCGGGCATCAGCCAGTAGGACACTGCAGACCAGAAGGCCACGCGCTGGTCATATAGACGTCTTGCCGCAAGGAAGAGCACGAAGCCGGTTGCGGCATGCAGGAGCGGGGAGGGTAGTCTGATGCAGAACTCCGATGTTCCGCACATGGCAGTCGATGCGCCGATGAGCCACGCAATAAAGGGTGGTTTGGAGAAGTAGCCTGCGGAAGGATAAAGGCTCCATGACCAGTATTGCGCTTCGTCCGGGCCCAAGTTGAGTGGCGTTAGCGCAAGGGCGATGATGCGGCCCAAGGTCAGGACAGCGACAAAGCCTGCGAGGAGTGCAATGGGGTGACTTCTGGTCCAAGCGATGGCCGCGGACATCACGGTCCAGTCTTCCCCAGCTTGTACAATGTAAGCGTTACCCTTCGTCCGCCTTTCGAGTAATTGATACCCGAGACGCTATCAATTGCGTCTGCGCTGAAATTGTTATTCTGCAGGTGCTGTAAGAAGTCTGCCACGTGGGCATCTTCGACAAGCGCGACCGATTCCGGGGTCTTGGTCAGGAAATCGGCCGCCTCTGCTCCTGATGCGGCCAGCTTTATCCTTGTGCCGACAAGGAACACGAGGCTCGGCTCGTGGTAGCCAACTACAGTGACAGCCGCGGGTGCCGCTCCTGTGCGGGCTATTAGTTCTGCTGACCGCGTGCTTACGAGAAACTGCTGCAGTCCAGGCACCACGGCCATCATGGCAACGATGGCAAAAAGCGCCCCGGCTGCTATCGCCGCAATTGACGCGTTTTCGCCTTCTCCGCGCAGCAAGAAGTAAACAGCAGTACAAGCAGCGGCGACGATTGGGACAGCGAGGATCCAAAGAACGATGTCGCTGCCGGTCCCATAGGTGCCTGGCAGGAACATAACCAGCGCTCCGGCCAGTGCGATGGATACCATTACCCACAGCAGGGTCCCAATCTTGACCCAGATGTTGTCAATGAAGCCCCTGCTTTCGCGGACACCGGCCATTACGGCTGCTCCGCAAAGCAGAGCCAGCGCCGGGTAGAGCGGGAGCGGGTAGTGGGGGAGTTTCGTCGGGAGCAGTTCCAGCACGATCCAGGCCGGGACGACCCAGGTCAGAAGGAAGCGAACGGCGCCTTCCTGCAGCCTCGACAGCGCATAAATGATCGCGGGTGTCAGAAAAAGCCAGCCAGGCCAGAACCCAATCAATATCGATATCAAGTAGTATCCGGGAGGCCCCCAATGGCCTTCGGCCGAACCAGACACCTTGCCCAGGAAATCAAGGCCTATGGCGTCCATGAAGTACTGGCCGTTGGTGACCAATCCTATAGCGACCAGCCATGGCACGTTGATCAGTATGATTATACCAAGGCCGAACATGGGGCGCATCGACATGATCCACGCCCATCTGCGCTCCCAAAATGATAAAGCGAAGACCGAGAGCCCCGTGAATAAAAGGATCATGGGTCCCTTGACCAGGATGCCCAGTCCCATTGCCAATCCCAGCAACGCAGAATACCGCAACTTGGGTCGCTCCGCGCCTTGGCGCGCGGCCATGAAGAATTGGGCAATCAAATACTGAGCGCCTACAACACAGGCCAACAGAACTGCATCCGTCTTGGCTATGTGGGCCTCTCCTATCAGCATCAATGAGGATGCAAATATGCCAGAGGCGATCAGGGCGACTTCTTCATCGAAAAGCCTTCTGCCCAAGCCAAACACAAAGAGTGTCGCAAGAATGCCGGCCATGACGGATGGCAACCTGTAGGCCCAGATCGCGTTGTGCGGTTCGGCAGTAAGCCAGCCAGCTGTGATGGCTTGCATCCAGTGAATGCCGACCGGTTTCTTATTTCTTGGTTCCTCCTGAAAACGGATCTCTATGAAGTCACCAGTCTCGATCATCTGTTTGGTCGCTTGTGTGAAGCGCGACTCATCCCGGTCAAGCGGCGGCAATGTTGTCAGGCCCGGCAGATACATCAGGAGGCAGAGCGCAACGAGTATCGCTCTCGGGTGGGCGAGCATCAGGGACCACAGGCTGGTGCTGTCATAGGCTGCGGCTGACCGGCGATTTTGCATGGAGGGAGTTAACCATTGAGGTTGCGGCGCGTACAATGCCCAGCCTCTGTGCAATTCTCAAGCGGGGCCTGGTGTCCCAGCCTCAGGCTCTACAAGATCGATTTTCCGATCAAGAGGGGCTCTTCAATAGGACGGCTTTTGCGTTAACCTCTGGAATGCAGACGCCGTCACTTGTATAAGCCGATTTTCCGGGCCTGAGTGAAAATGAGCCCGCCTCTCCGCGCGCCGGTTAACAAGTCTGCGAGCCCAGAGATCGCCCGGTGATTGGAGATGCTTCGTGGTTGCCTTGCCTGAACTGTCCGTCGTTGTGCCCGTCAAGGATGAGGTAGAGAACGCGGTTCCGCTGCTGATGGAAATCTGTTCGGCTCTGCGCGGGAAAACAAGTTTTGAAGTGCTCTTCGTTGACGATGCCAGCCGAGACGGAACGGCTGAAGCCCTTCTCGCGGCCCGTGATCGGGTGCCGGAACTGCGTGTCCTGAAACATGGTCGCAATTCAGGACAGAGCCGAGCCGTTCGCACAGGCGTGATCTCCGCTCGAGGCCGGCTCGTCGCCACGCTTGATGGTGATGGGCAAAATGATCCTGCTGACATTCCGCTGTTGCTGGACGTGTGGGCTCGCGAGGTTGGCCAGGGCGGTGTGCTGGGGCTTGTTGCTGGGCAGCGCCTGAAGCGACAAGACAATTGGATCAAGCGCATTTCCTCTCGCGTAGGGAATGGGGTTCGGCAATGGCTCCTGAATGATGGCACGCGTGATACGGGTTGCGGGCTCAAGCTGTTTTCAAGGGATGCGTTTCTGCTGCTCCCCTATTTCGATCACATCCATCGTTTCCTTCCAGCCATGATGCTCCGCGAGGGCTATCGGGTCACTCACGCCGATGTTCGTCATCGACCGCGATCCCACGGGATATCGAAGTACGGAACACTCGATCGCTTGCTTGTCTCCTTGTCCGATCTGGTTGGCGTTCGCTGGCTGCTGCGACGTGCGCGCCAACCCGGGTCGGTAGAGGAGCTTTAGGCAGAGATGTTCGACTGGCTTACATGGGAGAATGTCTGGATCCTGATCGGTTTCGGCGGGCAGGCCGTTTTCATGTCCCGCATGCTCGTGCAGTGGTGGGCAAGTGAGCAGGCGGGGCGCAGCGTGGTCCCGGTCGCTTTTTGGTGGCTCAGTGTCCTTGGCGGCACAATCCTGCTGACCTATGCAGTCTACAAGCGGGATCCGGTGTTTATATCCGGTCAAGCTCTTGGTCTGATTGTATACGTACGTAACCTGTACCTCATTTTCGCTGAACGTTCACGCTCGGGTGGCACGACGCCCCCCGCCACAAAATAGCCCTTATCATTGCTTCAACTTGGCCCGTTCCGGTTCGGCTGATAGAGTTCCGGTTCATAAGCAGGACCCAAACCGCGAAGCGAGGATTTCATGGGCAGAACCATCACCATACTCAACATATTTCCGCTGCTGATCTTTCCCTTGATCATCTACAATTTCGTGGTTCTCACCGGGATCGCGGGAGACCAGCCGGATGCGTGGATGGTAGTTCCGATCTTCAGCGTGAACATGTTCTCGGGGGATTCCTGGGGCGTCTCGTTTGCTGACGTTTTCATGGGACTCAGCCTTCTGCTTCTGTTCGTAGAGATTGTGAAAGCGACACGTACTGATGCGATGTCCATCATCAATCACGGATTGTCGATGCTGCTTTGCGTGGTTTGCATCATCGAGTTCATCGCCCTCAAGGGTTTTTCGAACTCGGTCTTCTTCCTGCTCACCATGATGACCGTTCTGGACGTGGTTGCAGGTTTCACGATCACAATCGTGGCAGCCAAGCGTGACTTTGGTGCGTCAGGCGGCATTGCTGGCACGCACTAAGGGGTCCATTGCTTGGTGACATGGATTGGCGTGCCGGGTGACCGACACGCCATTTTTACATCAGCAAGAAAAAGAGGAATGATGTCAGGACGGCAATTCCGAAAACAGATGTGAACCAGCTGGGAGCCTCTGGCCTGCGGGACTTGGCCTCTGTTGCCAGCAAGCGTGCAGCAAATAGATACTCACCGACCTTGGGCTCGGACATGGAAAGACCTGCACATAGCGTTTGCCATTCCGGGACAGACCGGGGGCTCAGAGCAGGACTTCGCAAGTCCGATGCCGTGACGGTCAGCTTCGCCAGCGCAAGGTTGAGGCTTTCACTGGATTGGTAAATGCCCTGCCTTGGGCCAGTGCGTCAGTCCATTCCTTTTTCAGCCGAAAATACCATATGGCTGGTGTGTCTGCGTCCTGGATGAGCATCATCCGCGGATTGTATTTCAATCCCTCCATCTGATCGGTCACTATTTTCCTGTCCTGACCGAGGAACGTCTTCGCAACACGTTGCGCCAAAGGCTTGAAGGGCGCGATCCATGACAAATTCCAGAAGAAGGTCTGGGTCACCTCGGTCTGGTTCGCATTCAGTGGCGTGCAGGTTGTCAGGCCGACGATCTGCGAAGACCCGGCCTTGATGCTCTCGATGCGTATGCCCGGGAGCTGGAAGGAGATCTCGGTCGTCCTCTCGCCGCCCAACAGCTTGTAGAGCGTTGAGTTGCTTGATGGCGGATGCGCGACCATGGTGAAGCCCAAGGTAGATGGCTCGTACTTTTTCTCCTTCGCGTACGAGGATTTCTGCGATCGCCACCACCAAGCGCGGTGCACAAATGGGCCATGGGCTGGATCCATGAGGCCCACGACTGCATGGTCGATCGGGCAGGGGAAGAGTTGGGCTTCGATCAGCGTCGGACGGGCCTCGAGGGATATCGGCAATTCGGGAGGCGTCCCTGAAGGTGCGCCTGTCTTTTCGTCTTCCGGCATGAAGATCCAAATCAGACCGTTCTGCTCGTGGATGTGATAGCGATGAACGTGGATGCGTGCCGGATCCACGCCCTCCTGGCCTACGAGTGACGGAATAAGCTTGCACTGTCCGGATGGTCCAAAGCGCCAGCCGTGATAGGGACACTCCACCGTGTTGTCGACCATGCGCCCCTTCGACAGGGGTACGCCGCGATGCGGGCACAGGTCACGTAGCGCGAACGCTTCCCCGGACGTGGTTCGTCCCAGAAGAACCGGTTCGCCCAAGATCTGCTTGGCTTTCAGACCACCTGGCTTCAAGGTGTGGGTATGCACGGCGAAATACCAGAGGTTTCGCAAGTGCGTTCTTGTCGGGGCGTCCTGTATCTCGGTCATGGTTGCAATCTTGGATTTTGCAGGCGAGCATATGTAGCAGAACGCGTGTGCCAACGTCGACATTGGCTTGGCCAGTTGGCCGACCAGGTTGTCGACGAAAGGGCTCTTCGGGTCCGCGATGTTTACTTGTGGCGATCGTAACCATGAAGCTTTGCGGGATGGGCGTCCCGGTGATTTTCAGTACACCCTTGGCACGGGGCTGTCACAAGGAGATCATTGTGTCTGTGCGTCCGGGGTGCCTGGCGTATATTCAGCCCAAGTGGAAAGGGTGCCCCGGTGGCTCTTTTTTTTGATCAGGGATGGTTCGACGCCCAGCTTGCCCGGGTTGGTGCCACACGTGCCGATGTCGCCAGGCTGCTTACCCTGGGGGACGAGCAGGTGGAGGAACTCTGGAAGGATCAGCGTGAACTGTCAGCTCGTGATGTGGCCTTGCTCGCGCAGCTGCTAGGGGTGCCCGCACGTATCATTGCCGAGCGAGCAGGTGTTTCGACGCCAGTACCGCAGGGTCATCCATCGGTTGAGGCGACCGTAACAGAGCTGCAGTCCAGAGTGGATCGGCTCGAGGTTCAGCTTCGTGCAGTGCTTGAAGAGATCGAAAGCATCCGATCAAAGCCGCGTTGATAGCCATTGCCATTTCATGGCGTCAATTCGCTCAGCGGTTTCGTAATGTGAAGCTGCCTGCTCATGCGATGGGCGGCGCTGAGTGACCTGCTGGCCGAGTACTTGGGAAACGAAGGTCGCCTTGAAGGTGGCTTGGCTCTCGGTGTCCTGAGTGGTTTTGGCTTGTGCATGGTATTGCGCCGGTTGCTCCTTCCCAGGCGAAGACCGCGCTCCCCGGCCCGCCATGCGGGACGTTGGAGCAACCGGCGCTATTCGACGTCCTGCCTTTGAAGTCAGGCGCGCCGAAATGGGACATATTGGTCTGATTATTGCCATGTGGCTTAGGTCTTCGCACGGCGCATGCCACGTCGCGCACGAAACATTAAGCTTAATCCCACTCTCGATGCGATGGCATGGATCGCAGCGGGTGCCGTGTTCCGGCTTTCTTAAACGGTTGATGGATATCTTTGGCGTGCTTGCGAGATGAGGCGAACTGCCCGCCGCCTGAGAGTATTGGAGTGGGGGCGTATTGGTGTTGTTCGGCCGATCCAAAGCTGCATCTGCAGTCAATCGATTAAGCGAGTTGCGAGAAGTAGAGCGCATGCGGCTCGCGCTCTCGGCGACGGGCGACCTCGTCTACGAGTGGACGCCGGATGATAACCAGATTTCGTGGACCTCGGACCCGAGCAAGGCCCTTGGACTAGGTTGTGCTGAGGATTTCGTCACCGCGCAGGGCTTCCACGCGCTGATCGACAGCGAGGCCGCTGAGCTCAGGCTGAGGCTCGCGATGGAAACTCCTCTGGACGGGAAGCCGTTTCGCCTCGAGTACCCGATGCTCACCAATGGTGATCCTCTATGGGTTGAAGATTGCGGGATCTGCGTACCCGGACGGGATGGCGGCGTCGGACGAGTTGTCGGTGCGCTGCGCGACATAACCGAACGTAAACTGCGCGAGGCTCGCTATAGCTGGGCTGCCCGATATGACGAGATGACGGGGCACCTCAATCGCATGCGACTTCGAGATTGCCTCGCTCAGGTTCTCGAGCTGAGGCCTGTGTCCGAGAGAAAGTCCTGCGCCTATTTTGTTGTCGCAATCGATGATCTCGCGGTCATCAACGAGACCTATGGTTTTGACATGGCCGACGAAGTCATCGTCGCCATCGGCAGGCGTCTCGCAGAAGCCGCGGGTCCTGGTTGTGCGATCGGCAGGACTGCGGGTAACAAGTTCGGTATCCTGGTCGAGGGTTGCAAACCTGCAGACATGAGTGTCCGTGCGGCGCAGTTCAGGGATGTCGCGCGTGCCAAGGTCATTCCTACCCGTAATGGCGCGGTTAGCGTCAGTGTGTCGGTTGGCGCCGTCTCTCTGCCCCTTGATGCCAGAAACAGCCAGGAAGCCATGTCTCGCGCCGAAGAGGCCTTGGATCGTGCCAAGCTCTATGGTCGCGATAATTATGCGTCCTACGCTCATTCACCCCAGCGGGACTCATTGCGCAAGCGCGCCGTGCTTATCGGCGACCAGATCGTGACGGCGCTGGACGAAGGCAGGGTGCTTCTGGCCTATCAGCCCATCGTGGATGCCCAGACAGGGGCAACTGCAATGCATGAGTGCCTTGTGCGCATCGTTAGGCCGGAAGGGCAGGTCATTGCCGCTGGTGACTTCATTGCCGTTGCCGAGCAACTTGGCCTCGTGCGGCGCCTTGACCGTCGTGTGCTTGAGTTGACCATTGATGCGTTGCATCGCAGCCTTGATGCGCGCCTGACGCTGAATGTTTCCGGTATGACGGCCTCGGACCGTCCCTCGCTTGAGGCATTCGTGTCATATATCGAATCTCACCGGGATGTCGCGCCCCGGTTGATTGTCGAACTGACTGAAACAGCCGCTCTTATCGATATTGAGGAGAGCATGAGATTTGTCAGTCGTATCCGTTCGCTGGGTGCTCAAGTTGCGATCGATGACTTTGGCGCTGGCTATACCTCTTTCCGAAATTTGCAGTCCCTCAAGGTCGATATGGTCAAGGTGGATGGTTCCTTCGTGAAAGGGTTGGCCGAGAGCCATGACAATCAGATCTTTGTCAGTACGTTGGTGAACCTCGCCCGCAATTTCAAACTTGCTACCGTCGCGGAGTGGGTTGGCAGTGAGCGCGAAAGCGAAATCCTGAGAACCTTCGGGGTGGACTACTTTCAGGGCATCCATTTCGGGGCCCCCAGCGTTGCCGAGCCTTGGGTGCAGAAGGACCGCTGAGGCGACCCTGCTGCGACAACGCGTATGTCGGCGGGCGGTGCGAGGGCGCGTATTCTGCCTGTCGTGGCAAACGTGGAGCCGGGCTCGACATGCATCGTGATGGAGATGAACGCGACTTGTGGAGGGGGTTTCGTCGTGGCCTTTCTGGAAAATGCCCATCTTGCGGTGATGCCAAGCTTTATTCGTCCTATCTGAAGGTCGTGCCCACCTGCACCCACTGTGGCCACGCCCTTGGGCGATATAAATCCGATGATGGTCCAGCCTATTTCACCATACTTATCGTCGGCCACCTCTTGCTTGCGCCCATTCTCCTGCTGGAGGCGGTTCGCACTCTGCCGCTTGCGTTTGTCACAGGTGTATTGATCGCCGGACTTGTTGTCGTGACACTCTGGCTGCTGCCGATCGTGAAGGGTGCATTTGTTGGCGTCCAATGGGCACTGCGTGACGACGGCGGGCCCTGAGCCCTGCGGGGACAGTTTGTCAATTCCTGCAGTAAGCTACGCGCAAGCCCTTGGGCAGGCGCGTTTGAGATGTTGAGCAGGCTCTCGCTACCTGTTCTGCGGTGAGGCCTATCGTTCCTGAAAGGTCGGTGTTCTGGATCTGTGTTCCCACAAAGATGGCGTTCGTGAGGTTTGCGCCTTCCATGTTGGCGCCAACCAGCCAGGTCCAGTTGAGCCATGCATTGCTGAGGTCCGCTCCTCGCAGGTCCGCACCTTCCAATCGTGCGCCAGAGAGGTTCGCGTAACGCAACGATGCCTTGTTCAGGTTCGCGCCGTTGAGTTGCGCGCCAGCCAGATTGGCACCGTCAAGGCGCGCTCCCGACAGGTTTGCTTCGAGGAGAACGGCCAGCTGGAAAAACCCATTCTCAAGGTTGGCGCCTGAGAGATCACAACGATTGCATTCCGGGATGCCGCTTGTATCGCGTGCGCGCGCCACATCCTTGCTGTTTGCAGCCATAACGCTGGTCACGCTTACCATGAGCAGCACTACTTGCGCCATGAGGGCTATTGCCAGAAGTTTCACGTCTTCTCCGCGCTTCAGCTTGGAATGAGGTGCGTTCTCATCTGCGACTTGCGAGCTCGTCGAGCTGGCGACGCAGTGTGTCGAGTTGTTCTTTCAGATCTGCAATTTCCTGATCGGCAGATGCCGGAGAGCCTTGCTCCGCTGATCCTTCCGGGCTCGTGCCCGGGTCCCGATCATTTGGCCGATTGGCCATGATTGCGCCGAATGGCGTGAACATTCGCAATGTACGTTCGAACATGGCCATGTTCTGGCGTGCCAGTCCCTCGAAATCCTTCAGTACGTGCTTTCCACCAAAGGTCGAAGCGAGTTGCTCGCGCATGCGCTCGTGGTTCTTCGAGAAAGAATCCATGCTGAGGTTCAGGTAGCCCGGGAGGAGGGCCTGCATGCTGTCACCATAGAAGCGTATCAGCTGGCGCAAGAACTGGATGGGCAGGAGTTGCTGGCCGCCTTTGCCTTCCTCCTCGAAGATGATCTGGGTGAGAACCGCCCTTGTGATGTCTTCACCAGTCTTGGCGTCATGCACATTGAATTCCTGGCCGCGCTTCACCATGTCGGCGAGGTGATCAAGCGTCACGTAACTCGACGTCGCCGTGTTGTAGAGGCGGCGGTTTGCGTATTTCTTGATCGTGATTGGTTCGTTGTTTGGCGTTGTCATGGGCTTTGCATCCCGAAATTATGACTTGCCGCATTGCATGCAATGCCAGCTTGTTGCACTGCATTCTAGGCTAAGTTGTGTTCCATTCCTATTGCGGATGCGCCTGTCGTCTCCCGTTTCATGCGCCGAGGTCTGAAAATGGCTCAAATCTGCCCTAAATGGTTGCGCCTTTTGTCTGCACCATGTCATCCTCAACGTTAATCTCCAAACTGCTTCCATCGATCAATAGGAGTGAGCTTCATGTCAGAGGTTGCCATTGTTGCAGCTGCACGAACGCCGGTTGGTTCTTTCAATGGATCTTTCGCAAATGTCCCGGCGCATGAGCTTGGCAAAACTGTCATTTGCGAGGTGCTGAGACGGGCCAACCTCGAGCCTGGCGAGGTCAGCGAGGTCATCCTCGGCCAGATCCTCACGGCGGCGCAGGGCCAGAACCCGGCTCGACAGGCAGCGATCCATGCGGGCATTCCTGTTGAAGTGCCAGCATGGGGCGTGAACCAGCTTTGTGGGTCAGGCCTCAGGGCTGTGGCGCTTGGACATCAGGCTATTGTGAATGGTGATTCGCAGGTTGTGATCGCCGGTGGACAGGAGTCGATGTCGATGGCGCCGCATGCGGCTTATTTGCGGTCAGGTCAGAAGATGGGCGCACTTGAGTTCGTCGACACGATGATCAAGGACGGGTTGATAGACGTGTTCAATGGCTATCACATGGGTAATACGGCCGAGAATGTAGCAAAGGCGTGGCAGATTACGCGAGAGCAGCAGGATGAGTTTGCCGTCGCCTCGCAGAACAAGGCTGAAGCGGCGCGTAAGGCCGGTCGTTTCAAGGACGAGATCGTGCCAGTCAGCGTAAAGGAAAGGAAGGGCGAGCGGCTCGTAGACACTGATGAGTACATTCGTGACGGCGTCACCTATGCGTCCATCAAGGATCTTCGTCCGGCCTTCCTCCGGGATGGTGGAACTGTCACGGCAGCCAATGCCAGCGGCATCAACGATGGTGCTGCGGTAGTCTTGCTCATGTCTGCCAAAGATGCAGTCAGGCGTGGATTGAAGCCCCTCGCTCTGATCCGGTCCTGGGCGCAGGCAGGAGTCGATCCCAAGGTCATGGGGACGGGTCCCATACCCGCATCCCGCCTTGCGCTGAAGAAGGCGGGATGGGGTGTTTCCGATCTCGACCTTGTCGAGGCCAATGAGGCGTTTGCAGCGCAGGCCTGTGCAGTCAACAAGGACATGGCTTGGGATCCCGCCAAGGTGAACGTCAATGGCGGTGCCATCGCCATCGGCCACCCCATCGGCGCATCCGGCGGGCGTGTGTTGGTGACCTTGTTGCATGAAATGCAGAAGCGAAATGCGCGCAAGGGCCTTGCCACGCTGTGTATCGGTGGCGGCATGGGCATCGCCATGTGCGTCGAACGATAATCATACCTGATCGAGGAGACATAGATGTCGAGAGTTGCAATCGTGACGGGCGGGACGCGCGGAATTGGTGAGGCGATTTCGGTCGGACTGAAACGTGCTGGCTACACTGTGGCGGCGAATTATGCGGGGAATGATGCGCGTGCGAGGGCGTTCGCAGACAAGCACGGGATAGATGTGTTCAAGTGGGATGTTGCCGACTATGAACAGTGCATCCAAGGTGTTTCTGCGGTGGTGGCGAAGCTGGGTCCTGTCGATGTGGTTGTAAACAATGCGGGCATTACCAGAGACGCAACGCTGAAGAAGCAGAGCCGGCAGCAATGGGAAGAGGTTCTGGATACCAATCTTGGGGGCTGCTTCAACATGTGCAAGGCTGTCTGGGACAGCATGCTCGAGCGCGGATTTGGTCGGATCGTGAATATCGGTTCGATCAACGGCCAGGCTGGACAGTATGGACAGGTGAACTACGCGGCTGCCAAGTCGGGCATCCACGGTTTCACAAAGGCGCTGGCACAGGAGGGAGCTCCCAAGGGTATCACGGTGAATGCCATTGCGCCTGGCTATGTCGACACTGACATGGTTGCGGCAGTGCCAGCCAACGTCCTTGAGAAGATCGTGGCGAAGATACCCGTCGGTCGCCTTGGCAAGGCCGAGGAAATCGCTCGCGGCGTGTTGTTCCTGGTCGCCGACGAGGCTGGTTTCGTCACTGGCTCCACCATGTCGATCAATGGTGGCCAGCACATGTACTGATTGAGTGCCGGATGGGGCCTGGCCTGTTCACAGCCCTCGGCCCTCCCGGTCCGCTCTGGTTACCGCTACGTAAGTCATGTGGTCGGTCTTTTCGGCGACAACCACATTGTTGCCACGATTGCCGCCCAGAATCAGTCGATCAAGGGGCATAGGTGCGGGCAGCCATTGGGGGCGCAAGCCTGACACAGCGTCGTATGTTTGGAGCCGGATTTGCGGTCCTGGTTGCGCTTCAGTCTCGTCCTGACCCTCCTTCTGGCGGTTCTGGGACCCACGGAGTCCCGCGCCTTCGAGCGGGACCTTCCCGCCCTTGCGCATTACAGCTCGGAGTTCACGCGGGTTGGCTTTGTTCTGGATCTGACGGGGGAGGCGCCGAAGCTTCGTTTTGACGGGAGCGAGGAAATCCTCCTGCTGCGCTGGGCGCCTGCGGCAGGTGGCGATCGCTTGCTTATCCGCGAGGATCAGTTTGTCGTCATTCGGATTTCCGCCCTTGGTGGCCTTACCCTGTTTACGCAAGAGCACCCGCGCGGTGTTCCTGTGGCTCCGGATCGGCGACCAGTGCAGCCGCTTCGGTCGAATGCCCCTGCAATTGCAATGGTCCGGGATTATGCCTCGCGGATCATGGCGCAGGCGCGCGCCGAGACTGGGCGCATGGTCTTTCTGGAGGCTGACTGGGATCTCGCCGCACGTGATCCCATCGTTCGCAGCCTTCTGTTTGATTCCATCCGCAATGCCGGAACGGCATTGCTCAACTGGATCCGGTCCGGTCCAGGTCGTGATGCGGCTGGCGTGAGCTTGAAACGCATTCGCTTTGTGACGGGGCCTGTGGCTATTCCATACCGACAAGGGGACATGCTCGTTGTCACGTTCACGCCGAGCATGGGGCTAGGGGGGCGGCCATCCTCGGACGTCATCCAACGGCAATTGGCACAGTTCGGGCGGCTCTAGGGGCCGGGCTCCCACCCGTCATCGGCCAATTCAAATCCATTGAACTCAAATCCCGGCGCGACCGTGCACCCGACCAGTGTGTAGTCCCCTCGTGACCGTGCCATCTGCCAGCAACGTGACGGAACGATGATCTGTGGTGACTGACCTTCCGCGAGTAGGTTGCCCAAGATCAAGCTCTGTCTGCTGCGGCCATCTGGTGACAAGTGAAGCTCGAGCGGGGCACCTGAGTACCAATGCCATGTCTCTACGGCGTCTATGCGGTGCCAGCGTGACGTTTCGCCAGCCTTCAGAAGGTACAGGATGGCTGTCGAGCGGGCTCGGCCGTTGATCTTTTCGTTATCCCTGAACGTCTCGAGAAAGTGACCACCCTCGGGGTGCGGCAGTAGCCCAAGTCTTTGAATGATCGCGTTGGCTTGCATGGGCTTCTGTTCCGTCAAAAAGCGTCCTTGCGTCGCCGGATTTCCGCAAACACCTCCACCGTGTCCGCGTCCTGGAGACACAGCGTGCGACGCAGATGGGTCGATGTTGGCCTGAGGAATGGGTTTGTCCGGAGCTCGAGGTCGATCGTCGAGGGAATGGTTGGCAAGCCTTGCCTACGTCGCAGGTCCACGTCTTCCATGCGACGCATCAGGTCTGTGTTCTCAGGCTCCAACGTCAGGGCGAATCGCCCGTTTGCCTGCGTATACTCGTGTCCGCAGTAGACCCGCGTATCGCCGGGAAGTCGCGCAAGCTTCGACAGGCTGTCCCACATCTGGGCAGGTGTGCCCTCGAACAGACGTCCACATCCCATGGCGAACATCGTGTCGCCGGTAAATACGGCCTTCGCACTTTCGAACCAGAAAGCGATATGACCGCGCGTGTGTGCAGGTACGTCGAAAATACGCGCGATCGCAGTGCCGACTGCCACCAGGTCGCCCTCCGAGACCATGACATCGATTCCAGGTATGCGGTCACAGTCGGCTTTTGGTCCAATGACCTTTGCGCCGGTCCTGGATTTAAGTTCGAGGTTCCCACCCGTGTGGTCGAAGTGGTGATGCGTGTTCAATATGTGCGTCAGCGATAGTCCACGCGCGGTCAGTGCGGCGATGACGGGGCTGGCCTCAGAGGGATCAACGGCAGCCACAGCGTCTGTCTGTCTATCGTGAATCAGGTAGGCATAGTTGTCCTTCAGGCAGGGTATCAGGTGGATGTCGATCATGGTCAATTCGATATATTGTAAGCCGCGAGCGCGGCCATGTTGACGATATCACTCATCCTTGCCCCCAACGGGGCGATCTGCACCGACTTTGACAAGCCGACCAGAAGGGGGCCAATCACCGTAGCTCCGCCAATCACTTCTGTCATGGTCGTGGAAATCGAGGCAGAGTGGATTGCAGGCATGATGAGAACATTGGCGGGTCCCTTGAGCCTGCAGAAGGGATATCGGGCCATGCGCTCCATATCCAGAGCGACGTCCGCATTCATCTCGCCGTCATACTCAAAGTCTACGCCTCGTCGATCCAGCAGTTCCACTGCTTCACGCACGCGCTGGGATCGTTCGCCCCACGGCTGGCCAAATGTTGAATAGGCCAGCAGGGCAACGCGGGGTTCATAACCAAAGCGCCTGGCCACTGCGGCAGTCTGGACCGTGATGTCAGCAAGTTCCTCTGCTGTTGGCATCTCATGGACGTTGGTGTCGCCCACAAAGACGGTCCTGCCGCGGTCCAGAATGATGGAGACGCCGACAACGCGTTCACCAGGCTTTGGGTCGATGACGTGTCTCACGTCACCTAGGGCTACGGAGTAGTGGCGCGTCACGCCCGTCACCATCGCATCGGCATGACCGGCAAGCACCATCGATGCTGCGAAGACATTGCGATCATAGGTCACCTGTCTGGCGCAGTCGCGGAACAGCGCACCCTGTCGCTGTGTTCGTTCGTACAAAGCCTGGGCGTATTGCGTGGTGCGGGGGCTTTCCCTGCCAAAGACGATCTGAAGCTCCTCGATATCTTCGAGGCCTGCCTGCCGGGCTGTTTCCTTGATGCGTTCCGGGTTGCCAACCAGGGTTGCCTTGCCCAGGCCTGAGTTCTGGTAGGCGAGAGCTGCCCGAATGACAGCTTCTTCCTCGCCCTCTGCGAACACTATGCGTTTTGGATCCATGCGGACACGCGCGACCACGCGCTGCACAATCGATGCCACTGGGTCCAGCCGCGATGCCAGCTCGTTTGCGTAGCGATCAATGTCGGCGATCGGCTTTTGTGCAACGCCGCTGTCCATTGCTGCGCGCGCAACGGCTACGGGTACAGTGGAGATCAGGCGTGGATCGAACGGGACCGGTATGATGTAGTCCGGGCCAAATTTGGGTCGCGATGTGTGGTATGCGGCTGCTACCTCGTCGGGCACGTCTTCGCGCGCAAGTTCCGCCAGCGCCATGGCTGCGGCGATCTTCATGGGCTCGTTGATTGTTCGCGCCCTCACGTCAAGGGCGCCTCTGAAGATGTAGGGAAAGCCCAGGACGTTGTTGACCTGGTTGGGGTAGTCAGATCTGCCTGTGGCAACGATTGCGTCGTTCCTGACTGCGGCGACCTCTTCGGGCGTGATCTCAGGGTCGGGGTTTGCGCATGCAAAAATAATAGGTTTGGATGCCATGCTTCGGACCATGTCAGCCGTCATGGCGCCCTTCACCGAAAGGCCGAGGAAAACATCAGCGCCTTCCAATGCTTCGGCCAGCGAGCGTGCAGCTGTGTCGACCGCATGAGCTGACTTCCACTGGTTCATGCCGTCTACGCGGCCGCGGTAGATCGGGCCCTTTGTGTCGCAGAGGATTGCGTTTTCGTGGGGCATGCCCATCGCCTTGATCAACTCGAGGCAGGCAATGCCAGCAGCGCCTGCACCGTTCACGACCAGCCTTGTCGAGCGGATATCGCGTCCCGTCAGATGAAGCGCATTTATCAGACCGGCCGCGGTAATGATTGCGGTGCCGTGCTGATCGTCGTGAAAGACAGGGATGTTCATCAATTCGCGCAGTCGCTGCTCGATTACAAAGCAGTCGGGAGCCTTGATGTCTTCGAGATTTATCCCGCCAAATGTCGGACCGAGATAGCGAACGCAGTTGACGAAGGCGTCGATGTCCTGCGTGTCCACTTCGAGATCGATCGAGTCCACGTCAGCAAAGCGCTTGAACAATACGGCTTTGCCTTCCATCACGGGTTTAGAAGCCAACGGGCCGAGATCGCCCAGGCCCAGGATCGCTGTGCCGTTCGAGATCACGGCTACAAGGTTGCCGCGGGCTGTGTAGTCATAAACTGTGGATGGATCTTCCGCGATTGCACGAACTGGCACTGCGACGCCCGGGGAATAGGCGAGGCTCAGGTCCCTCTGTGTGGCCATCGGCTTGGAGGGCTTAATTTCAATCTTGCCAGGCTTGGGCAGGGCGTGAAAGAGAAGTGCTTCCTGGTCAGTAAACGGTCGTTTCTTAGACATGTGTCCACATCGGTCCTCAACGGCAGGCCACGGGCCTTTTCCCCAGACTTGCCTGGCTACTCCTAGGTTGAATAGCGCCGGGCGACTGTCCTGTACAGGCGGCAGAACCCCATGAGCGCTGTGGCCAATCCGCTCGGTACGCCTGAGCCTGCCGCGACGCTCGCGGCTACCACCCCCATGATGGCGCAGTATCTCGCTATCAAGGATGCCCATCGGGACTATCTGCTCTTCTATCGGATGGGGGACTTCTACGAATTGTTCTTCGACGATGCCGTGCAAGCTGCGGCAGCGCTGGACATTGCGCTCACGAAGCGTGGCAAGCATCAAGATGCCGACATTCCAATGTGCGGCGTGCCTGTACACTCCTCGGAGAGCTATCTACTCACGCTTATCCGGAAGAATTTCAAGGTCGCCATCTGCGAGCAGACCGAGGACCCGGCGGAGGCCCGAAAGCGGGGATCCAAGGCCGTGGTTGCCCGGGAGGTCGTGCGGGTGGTCACTCCTGGAACGCTTACAGAGGATCAATTGCTGTCGGCACGCCGGCACAATTACCTCGCCGCGATTGCAAGGTCGGCGGGAGCCTATGCGGTGGCTTGGGTGGATATTACCGATGGATCCTTCATGACCTCGCAGGCTGATGAGAAGATGCTGCCTGGGCTTGTGTCCCGCATTTCGCCGGCTGAGATCCTGGTATCGGATGCTGCCGGAGACGATCCTGCGTTTGCTTCGGTCAGGCTGGAATTCGGGGATCGTCTTACGCTCGTTTCGCGGCTCAAGGTCGATCCTGATGCAGGGGAGAGACTTCTCAAGCGTCAGTTTGGTGTGGCAGCCCTGGAGGGTTACGGGAATTTTAGCCGTGCCGAAGTTGCCGCGGCTGGTGCGGTGCTGGCCTATCTCGAGCTTACTCAGAAGGGCAGGCTGCCATCGCTGCGCCCGCCGCAGCAACAGTTGCAGACGGGGATGATGCTGATGGACGCGGCGACGCGGCGCAACCTCGAGATCGGGGAAACGCTCTCGGGTGCGTATGAGGGCAGCCTTCTGGCAACCATTGACAGAACGCTGACCGCTGCTGGCGGAAGGGAGATTGCGGAATGGTTGCAGTCGCCCCTGACGGATGTGACCCTCATCAACGCTCGGCTCGATGGTGTTGGGTTTTTCCTGTCCGGCGAGGATGTTCGTGAGCGTTTACGCAGTGTGCTGCGACGCCTGCCAGACATGGCTCGGGCTCTTGCGCGTTTGTTTTTGGGGCGTGGAGGTCCGCGGGACCTCGGTGTTGTCCGCGATGCCCTGGGGCAAGCTTTCACAATACCGGATGTTCTGGGTGTGGGCGACTGGCAGCTTGTCCCGGTTCCGGCCATCTTGTCCGAGCTCGTGGCGCGACTTGAAAGTGTGCGCCTCCAGACCCAGCATATATATGATCGGCTGAAAGAGACCCTGGGAGGCGACTTACCTCTTCAAGTTCGAGATGGCGGTTTCATCGCAACTGGCATTTATCCTGAACTCGATGCACTTCGTGCAATGAGAGACGATACGCGACGGGTCATTGTGGACTTGGAGACCCGGTTGAAATCGGAGACAGGGATCGCGTCGCTGAAGGTCCGGCACAATAATGTGCTTGGCTATCATATCGAGATCACGGCAGTGAATGCGGAGAGGCTGAAAAATTCGGAAGCTGGGCGCAGCTTTGTTCACAGGCAGACGACTGCTCAGGCTCAGCGCTACACGAATTCCGAACTCTCAGAGCTTGCAAGCCGGATTGCAGATGCTGCGGAAAAGACCCTCGCGCTTGAGGTGGAGATGTTCTCGCAATTGGTCGGCGACATCCAATCGATTTCCGCAGCTCTCAGCGATGTCGCGCAGGCTGTCGCCCGGCTTGACGTGCTTTCCGCCTTCGCTGTGCTCGCAGCTGACCTGGGCTATATGCGGCCGACGGTCAGTGAAGGGCTTGACTTTGCGATCGAGCGGGGCCGACATCCCGTGGTCGAGGCTGCGCTCGCGCGCCAGGCAATGGGGTTCGTCGCGAATGGATGCGACCTGTCACCTGACGGACCCGGTCGACTTTGGCTTGTCACTGGCCCCAACATGGCTGGCAAGTCCACCTTCCTCCGGCAAAACGCTCTCATCGCCATTCTGGCGCAAGCCGGGTCTTATGTGCCTGCAGGCTCGGCACGGATCGGGATTGTCGATCGTCTGTTCAGCAGGGTCGGGGCTGCCGATGACTTGGCGCGAGGGCGCTCCACCTTCATGGTCGAGATGGTTGAGACAGCGGCTATCCTCAATCAGGCGACGGAACGATCTCTTGTCATTCTCGATGAGATCGGGCGTGGAACGGCGACTTATGACGGGTTGTCCATCGCGTGGGCCACGGTCGAGAGGCTGAACCAGCTCAACCGCTCGCGTGCATTGTTTGCGACGCATTATCACGAGCTTACCTCGTTGGCGTCACGTCTGCCGGGTATTGCCAATGTGACCGTGCGGGTTCGTGAATGGAAGGGCGGGATCATTTTCCTTCATGAGGTACTTCAAGGCGCGGCTGATCGTTCCTATGGCATTCAGGTCGCCAAGCTTGCAGGGTTGCCCGAGGACGTGCTGTTCCGCGCCCAGCAAGTTCTCAAAGCTCTCGAGCAAGGTGATACCGGCCGGCGAGCAAAGACGGTGCTGGACGATCTGCCACTGTTCGCTGCGGCCAGCCAGTCAGTATCCGTGCGCCCTCCCAGTGTTGCTGAGGAGCGATTGCGCGCCGTGAACGTTGATGAGCTGACACCCAAGGCGGCACTTGATCTTGTTTATGAGTTGAAGAGGTTGGCCGATCAGGTAGGCTGACGTTCGTTGCCGGATGTCGTGGGTGGACTTGATGCATGTGAAGGATGACCTGCGTACGCGGCTCACGGCTGTGGCCCAAGAGCAGGGGGCAGATGTCATGCGCCTGAGGCGCGCAGCGCTTCCTTTGTTCAAGGACGCTCTTGCTGTCGCTCGCCGTCGCTTGAACCACGGTCTAGAGACTGGCGGAACGGGTTTAGTCGAAGCCAAGGCCTTGGCCCGGGATATCGATGATCTCGTGCACACGCTCTATGACTTCACCGTGAAGCATGCGTTCTACGCACAAAATCCAACGGAATCCGAGCGCGTTGCGGTGGTGGCGGTTGGTGGCTATGGGCGGGGAGCGCTGGCGCCTGGATCAGATATCGATCTTCTTTTCATCATGCCTTTCAAACAGACGGCCTGGGGCGAGAGCGTCGTTGAATTCATGCTTTATCTGCTGTGGGACCTCGGGCTGAAGGTTGGGCATGCGACACGCTCGATCGATGAGTGCATAAGGCTTTCCAAGGCGGACCACACGATCCGTACGGCTGTGCTTGAGGCGCGGTTTGTCTGCGGGTTCCAGCCCTTGTTCGAGACGCTCAAGTTGCGCTTTTGGTCCGAGGTGGTGTCTGTCGGGCAAAACGAGTTCATCGAGGCCAAGCTTTCAGAGCGACAACGGCGTCACGCCATGACGGGTGAGAGCCGTTATCTGGTCGAACCCAACGTCAAGGACGGGAAGGGGGGGTTGCGCGACCTGCACACCCTTTACTGGATTGCGAAGTATCTGTATCGGGTCGAAGACGTGTCTGAGCTTGTCAAGGTTGGATTTCTGAGCCTCGACGAGCTGCACGCTTTCGAACAAGCAGAGTCCTTTCTTTGGCTTGTACGATGCCATCTGCATATCGTGTCCGGGCGGGCGGAGGAGCGGCTGACATTCGATGCTCAGGTTGAGATCGCCCGGCGGCTGGGTTTCAGTGATGCTGGCGGAGAGCGCGGCGTCGAACGCTTCATGCAAAAGTACTTCCTTACAGCGAAGACCGTTGGTGATCTTACGCGCATCTTCTGTGCTGCCCTTGAAGCCCAAAACAAGAAGTCCTGGCCGTCCTTCGGGCGCATGATCCCAGGAATTGGGCGGCGGCGCGCAGGTGCGGATGGCTTCTTTGTTGAACAGAACCGCGTCAGTATCGAAGGTTCAGAGACGCTCAAGGACCATCCCTGCAACATGATACGGCTGTTCCATATTGCGAACCAGCAGGGCGTGGACATTCACCCTGATGCGCTGCGTCATGTCACGCGCAACCTTCACCTGGTGAATGACTCTCTGCGGGCCGATCCTGAAGCCAACCGACTATTTCTTGAACTCCTATGCTCGCGCAAGGATCCCGAGCGTGCGTTGCGACAGATGAATGAGGCGGGTGTGTTTGGGGCCTTCGTTCCGGATTTTGGTCGCATCGTCGCCAAGATGCAGTTCAATATGTACCATCACTACACGGTCGATGAGCATTTGATCCGGGCGATCGGACATCTCGCCAGAATAGAGAGAGGCGAGTACAAGGAAGAGCATCCGCTTGCAAACGAGATCATTCACAAGGTGCTCTCGCGCGAAGTGCTCTACATGTCGGTACTTCTCCATGATATTGCCAAGGGTCGTGAAGGCGACCATTCAGAAGTTGGCGAGGATGTTGCCAAGTCGCTCTGCCCGCGCCTTGGCATGGGCGCTGCAGAGACTGAGACAGTGGCGTGGCTTGTGCGGAACCATCTCGTCATGAGTGATGTTGCGCAGAAGCGTGATCTCTCGGATCCCAAGACCATTCGTGATTTTGTCGATGTCGTTCAGTCACCTGAGCGCCTGAGGTTGTTGCTCTGCCTGACGGTCGCGGATATCAGGGCGGTGGGGCCAGGCGTCTGGAATGGCTGGAAGGGGCAATTGCTTCGGCAGCTTTATCATGAAGCAGAGGCACAGATGCTGGGCGGGTTCAGCGCGACAGCGAGACCTCAACTGGTGAAGATGGCGCGTGAAGCCCTTGCCGGGCGGCTGCAACGTTGGTCGGCAGCCGATCGTGAGGGGGCAATTGCCCGGCACTATGATGCGTTCTGGCTCTCGCTTGATACTGATGCGCATGAGCGGCTTGCGTCTCAGATGCGTGATGCAGATCAGCGTGGAGAGAAATTCAGCCTTGCGTCCCGGGTTGATGCGCGACGGGCGGTGACTGAGCTGTCGATCTATACAGAGGACCATCCTGGACTTTTCTCACGGATAGCAGGAGCGTTCGCCATGAGCGGGACGAACATCCTTGATGCCAAGATATTCACGACGAGCGACGGGATGGCCATTGACCTGTTCTCGGTTCAAGATGCGAATGGGCAGCCCATCGAAGAGGCTCGGGCCATCGATCGGATTCGGCAGACGATGGCGCGCGTTCTTGCCGGAGAGATCGTTCCGAGATCAGTCATAGACGCACAAAGGATTCGAAAGCGCGATGAGGCTTTTCGTGTCGAACCGCAGGTTCTGATCGACAATGCGGCGTCGGATTCGCATACGGTCATCGAGGTCAATGGACGGGATAGGCCCGGGCTGCTGCATGACCTTACCCGGGCGCTTTTCGTCGCTCGCCTGTCGATCCACTCGGCTCAGATCACGACGTTCGGCGAACGCGCTGTTGACGTCTTCTATGTCAAGGATGTCTATGGTCTCAAGGTTACCCACCCCCAGCGTATTCAGGATATTCGGGATCGCGTACTTGAGGCGCTTGGGGATGGCGGCGTTCGTGTCGTTCGTCGATCAAAAAGTGTCGTTGAGACCTGAAAGCCTTCGTGTCGCTTGCCGTGCGCTTGCGGATTGGCCATAAGGCGCTCTGACGTTTCCTTCTATGGAATTCCAAGATGAGCGCCGATCATTCCGCCCTTGTATTCTCGGGCATGCAACCGACAGGTAATCTCCATCTCGGGAACTATCTCGGGGCCATTCGCAATTGGCTGCGTCTGCAGTCCTCGTACCGTTGCGTTTACTGCATCGTCGATCTTCACGCGATGACGATGGATTTCAGCCCGGAGCAATTGGCGAAATCGACCCGAGAGGTCGCTGCGGCCTATATCGCGAGTGGTGTCGACCCGAAACGCTCAGTTATCTTCGCGCAGTCGGCCAACAGTGACCATGCCGAACTGGCATGGATTTTCAACTGTGTCGCCCGTGTGGGTTGGCTTAACCGCATGACGCAGTTCAAGGACAAAGCCGGCAAAAATCGCGAGGCGATGAGTGTCGGGCTCTACACATATCCGGTGCTCATGGCCGCCGACATACTTGGGTACAAGGCTACGCATGTTCCTGTTGGTGATGACCAGAAGCAACACGTCGAGCTTGCCCGTGACATTGCACAGAAGTTCAACAATGACTTCGGACAGCCAGGATTCTTTCCGATGCCAGAGCCAATCATCACGGGGCCGGCGACGCGTGTGATGAGCCTGCGTGACGGTAAGGCGAAGATGTCCAAGTCCGATCCGTCCGACTATTCCCGCATCAATCTGACAGATGATGCCGACACGATTGCACTGAAGTTCCGAAAGGCGAAGACGGACCCGCATCCACTTCCGGAGTCCGAGGCTGAGCTAGATGCGCGTCCCGAGGCTGACAACCTGATTTCGATCTACGCAGCCTTCCTCGACAAGCCCAAGCAGGCTGTCGTCGACGAGTTTCGCGGAGCGCAGTTCTCGACCCTGAAAAACGCGCTGTCGGACCTTGTGGTTTCGAAGCTATCGCCTGTCGCGGAGGAAATGCGGCGACTGCTTGGTGACCAGGCAGAGCTTGACAGGCTTTTGCGTGAGGGGGCGGAGCAGGCGCGTGCCATTTCCAATCCAATCATGCAAGACGTACGGCGCATTGTTGGTATTGGTCGTTGATGATAAATTGTTCCTGCAGCTGATGAGCAGGGTTCATGGTTGAGAACAAGGTTTTGGACCGCGTGCAGGGTGCTCGGCGGCGGAAGTTTCTGGTGGTTGTCGATCGATCTCCGGAGCACCGTCAAGCTCTTCGTTATGCAGCCCGTCGGGCGCAACATACTGGTGGTCTTGTGTGCTTGCTTAACGTGATCACGCCGGGTGACTTCCAGCACTGGAGGTCGGTGGAAGATGCGATGCGCGAAGAGGCGCTCGCCGAGGCCGAGCGTCTGCTCTATGAGGCGGCAAGGACCGTCAATGAACTTACGGGTCTTTATCCCGAGGTCATCGTGCGGGAGGGGAAGTCGGGTGATGTCGTCATTGCTTTGCTCAGGGAAGATCCGGACATCATGGTGCTGGTGCTTGCCTCAAGCACCGGCCGAGATGGGCCAGGTCCCCTCGTGTCGCTTGTAGCCCAGCAGGCACAGCTTTCGTATCCGATCCCGGTGACCATTGTTCCGGGCGGGCTCGGCGACCAGGATATCGACGACCTTGCCTGAAAACTCTCCAATAAAGCCGAAATTCGAGAGAAATGTTGTTCCCGGCGATCACGCAAACTATGTGTGCGATGTTCCAGATCCAAATGAGGTCCAGACGTGTTCATTCAAACCGAGTCTACGCCCAACCCCGCCACCATGAAGTTCCTGCCGGGACGGGTCGTTCTTGGGGATGGGGTTGCCGATTTTGCGGATGCCCAGGCGGCGCAGCGGTCACCGCTTGCATCCCGTCTTTTCGCAATCGCGGGTGTTAACGGGGTCATGCTTGGCGCTGATTTTGTGACGGTGACAAGGGGTATGGTCGAATGGGGTGTGCTGAAGCCGCTCATCCTCGGGGCCATCATGGAGCACTTCACAAAGGGGCTCCCTGTTCTCGATGGGGAGGTAGAGGCCGCATCCTGGAGCGAAGATTACGATCCGAAAGACGAAGAGATCGTCCTCCAGATCAAGGAGCTTCTGGAGACACGGGTGCGGCCAGCTGTTGCCCGCGATGGTGGCGACATCGTGTTCCGTGGATTTGAAGGCAGTACAGGCACGGTATTTCTGAACATGCGTGGATCGTGTGCGGGGTGTCCGTCGTCCACGGCGACTTTGAAGAACGGCATAGAAAACATGCTTCGCCACTATATTCCCGAGGTGAATGCGGTCGAGGCTGTCACCGCCTGATGCGAACGCGTTCCTTGAAAGTTTATCCAAGTTAACTGGAGGATCCTGTGAGGCAGGCAATTCAAGACGAGGCGCTCGACCAGCTTTTCCGCTTGGCGCGAACCCAAAACAAGTGGCTGGACAGGCCAGTTTCAGAGACGATGATCCAGGCGATGTACGATCTCATGCGCATGGCGCCTACAAGCGCGAATAGTTCGCCTGCGCGCTTTGTCTTCATCACCTCTGACACGGGACGCGAGAAGCTGAAGCCATTTCTTCTGCCGAATAATGTCCCCAAGGTCATGACGGCACCTGTTACGGCCATCATCGGGTACGATCTGGACTTCCATGAGAAGCTGCCTCAGCTGTTCCCGCATGCCGATGCGCGTAGCTGGTTTGTCGGCAACGAGAAACTCATAGAGGCCACAGCCTTCAGGAACAGCTCGCTGCAGGGTGCATACCTCATGATGGCTGCGCGAGCTTTGGGGCTCGATTGTGGTCCGATGTCCGGCTTCGACAACGAGGGTGTCGACAAGTCCTTTTTTGCCGGCACCAAGATCAAGTCTAATTTCATCTGCTGTATTGGCCATGGTGATCCCAGTGGTGTATTTCCCCGTTCGCCCCGCCTGTCATTCGATGAGGCTTGCCGTATTGCATGATCGAGCGTTTGCTCCTGGCGATTGACACGAGTTTCGGGCCTGTGTCGGCGGCGTTGCTTTCTGGCGATGGTCGTTTGCTCGGGGCGCGCCGTATCTCGGATGCAGCCGGGCAGCAGGCGGAAGTCCTGCCACCCATGGTTGCAGAGCTCTTTTCATCCTGCGAAGCGGAGTTCGGCGGGCTCGGGCGTGTGGTGGTAACAACAGGTCCCGGGGCCTTTACTGGCGTTCGCGTGGGCATTGCGTTTGCGAAGGGGTTGCGCATTGCGACCGGCGCTGAGGTTCTGGGCGTATCAACGCTTGAGTGCCTTGCTGTCCAGGCGCAGGCCTTGCACCCTGGCGTGCGCGTTGGCGTCGTTCTCGACGCGAAGCGCGATGAGGTCTATGCCCATGCGAGGGATGTGGACGGTTCCCACCTGCTGAAGCCTGGTCTTTTTCTCGCCAGCGATGCTGGGCGCGTTTTGTCTTTTCCTGACAACTCAAGTTTGGCACTCTTTGGTAGCGGTCGACACATGGTCTGCGTACCTGGTTCCATACATGCGGGGATCGATGTTGCAGATGTCGACGTTGTTGCGCTGGCTCAAATCGGGATCACTGCTAGCAGCTCGCTCCATCCCCTTTTTCCGACGTATCTGCGGGCGCCCGATGCCCGCCTGCCAGTATGAAGACTGCTTTTACGTTTAGTGATGCGCAAGCCTGCGATGCGCCTGTCCTGGCTGCTGTGCACGCGTCGTGTTTCTCGGATTACTGGGGTGAGCAGTCCATCGCAAACCTGCTTGGGCGGCCACATGTAAGTGGCTTCAAGGTAACGGTAAACGATGCATGCGTGGTCGGCTTCACCCTCAACCAGGTCATTGAAGCCGAGGCGGAAATCCTTACAATCTGTGTGGATCCTGCGTGGCGACGATCCGGTTTGGGACGCGTTCTGCTGCAGCACGCCTGCGAGCGACTGCGTAAGCTTGGTGTTGCAAGCTATTTTCTCGAGGTTTCGGAAGAGAATGTTGCGGCGCGCTCTCTTTATGCCGATGCCGGTTTTTTTGAAGTTGGTCGCAGAAAGGCTTATTACCGCAGCGCGATTGCGGGCGTTGGTGGAGGCGATGCGCTGGTTCTCAAGAAGCGGCTCGTCGAGTAGACGCTTCGGCGGAACCGTACTAAGCAGTGGGAAAAGTGTCGGAGAGCTAGTGAGATATGGATCGCATTGAAAAGCTCTGCATCGAGAAGGGGCTGCGCATGACTGGGCAGCGCCGTGTCATTGCGCGTGTTCTTTCGGAGGCGCAGGATCATCCGGATGCCGAGGAGCTGCACCGACGGGCCGCAGCAATTGATCCGCATATCAGCATTGCAACCGTCTATCGAACCGTCAGGCTTCTCGAGGAGGCCGGGATCCTTGAGCGCCATGACTTTCGCGACGGGCGCTCGCGGTATGAAGAAGTTCCAGATGAGCACCATGATCATCTCATCGATGTGCAGAGCGGGCGCGTAATCGAGTTCCATGACGACCAAATCGAGGAACTCCAGCGTATCGTCGCCGAGAAGCTTGGCTATCGGCTGGTCGACCACAGGCTTGAGCTTTATGGCGTTCCGCTGAATGCGCCCATCGTTGATGCCAAGCCGAAGTTCCGGAAGTAGGGTGTTCCCATGTTCCTGATGCAGACGCTGCGCGGTTTTGGAATTGCCGTCGGGTTCATCGCGCTGACCGCTGCCTTCGTGCCGGTGCAGTGGTTGGCGTTGCGCTTCAAGTCCTCCGTTGCTGACACGCTTCCGGTTGCGTTTGCTCGCGGTCTGTGCGGGCTAATCGGCATTCGCGTAGAGACCTTCGGTCGCCCTTGCCGGGAGAAGGGCGTTCTGCTGGCCTGCAATCATACGTCCTATCTGGACATGCCCGTGCTGGCGGCGGTGACTCCAGTCTGCTTCGTGGCAAAGGCAGAGGTGGGGCAGTGGCCTTATTTCGGGACATTGTCACGTCTCGTCCGCACAGTCTTCGTCGAGCGCGAACGGCGGAGCAAGGCTGGCGAGCAGCGTGATGCCATTCGCGAGCGTCTGGAGGCTGGTGGTACCATCGTGCTGTTCCCCGAGGGGACCTCAAATGATGGAAATCGTGTTCTCGGCTTCAAGAGCGCGCTTCTGGGTTCGGCCAATTCCATGGTGGTTGATGCCGGCGGGCAGCGTCGGCGGGTGCTGGTGCAGCCTGTGTCGATTGCCTATACCCGCCTGCATGGCATGCCCATGGGACGAGAGTTCCGGCCCTTTTTTGCCTGGTATGGGGACATGGAGCTGGTACCCCACCTATGGCAGGCCTTCTGCCTTGGGCCGATCGATGTCATGGTTCATTATCATCCGCCGCTGACGGTAGATCAGTTTCCCTCGCGAAAGGAACTTGCCGCGGAATGTGAGCGCCTGGTGGCTGCCGGTGTTACCCATGCCTTGTCCGGTCGGCCGGGGGCGGTTGGGCCCGCCTACGAGGATGAACCCATCGACATTCCTCCGATCCAGGATCATCACGGCCGGGAATTCGATTAAGCTTGAGTTCAGACGGCGTTTCACCCATAAGACCCGCCGTTTTCCAAGCCGTCAATGAAGACAGCCGGATAGCCGTGTCGCAGAAGATTTTCATCAAGACCTACGGGTGCCAGATGAACGAGTATGACTCCGCCCGAATGGCGGATGTCATGGCTCCGCATGGTTTCGTGCGCGCAGAAGCGCCCGATGACGCTGATCTGGTCATCTTGAATACGTGTCACATTCGCGAGAAGGCCTCCGACAAGGTCTACTCGGAACTGGGACGCTTGCGGGCGCTGAAGAGCGCGCGTACGGGCGAAGGTCGGCAGATGATTGTGGCTGTCGCCGGTTGCGTGGCGCAAGCCGAGGGGGAGGAGATGCTTCGGCAGGCCCCTGTGATCGATATCGTGGTTGGGCCTCAGGTTTATCATCGACTGCCAGAGCTTGTCGCCAGAGCTCGCGCCCGCGTTCGCGTGGTCGATACCGAATTCCCGGTAGTCGACAAGTTCGATGCGCTGCCTGAGGCGCGCAGCGTGGATGGGCCGTGCGCGTTCCTCACCATACAAGAGGGATGTGACAAATTCTGCACGTTTTGTGTGGTGCCCTATACGCGCGGCGCCGAATTCTCGCGTCCCCTCAGGCATATCGAGGTCGAGGCGCGAGGCCTTGTTGGCAAGGGTGTGCGTGAGATCACGCTGCTGGGCCAAAACGTGAATGCCTACCACGGTGACGACGGGCATGGGGGCGAGGTTGGCCTCGGTCAGCTCGTGCACGTCCTGTCGCGCATCGATGGACTGGATCGTATCCGCTATACCACCAGCCATCCGCGCGACATGGACGACGCTCTCATTCGAGCGCATGGCGACAATCCAAAGCTGATGCCTTTCCTTCATTTGCCGGTGCAATCGGGTTCTGATCGCATTCTTGACGCCATGAACCGGGGCCATACCCGCGAAGCCTATATCGACCTTGTGCGCCGGATCCGGTCGGTGCGCCCCGACATTGCGCTTTCGTCTGACTTCATTGTTGGCTACCCGGGAGAAACGGATGCGGATTTTGAGCAGACCATGGATCTCATTCGTCAGGTCGGTTTCGCACAATCTTTTTCCTTCAAGTATTCCCCGCGGCCCGGAACTCCCGCCTCGGCCGAACGCAAGCAGGTGCCTGATGACGTGAAAGTGCGGCGCCTCGAGGTTCTGCAAGCCGAGCTCGTTCTGCAGATGCGCCGGTTTTTCGAGTGCTGCGTGGGGAGGGTGTTCGATATCCTTCTGGAGAAGCCTGGCCGATATCCCGGGCAGATGATTGGCCGCAGTCCGTATCTGCAGAGCGTCAATGTCGAGGCGCCCACCGCGCGTATTGGTGATTTCGTGACTGTTGAGATCGTGGCGGCCCTACCAAACAGCCTCAAGGGTGTGTTGGCGGGAGACAGTGTGAAGAGGCAGGCTGGAAGGCTTTGACATCGAGATCCAAACGACAGCAGCCAGCAGGCCAGGCGACGCAAGTCGAGTTTGATGACAACTCGGTGCTTGCGCGTATGCTTGGACCTCATAATCAGCATTTGTCCGAAGTGGAGCGCCGGCTCGAAATTTCAATCGTTCATCGGGGCAATCGGCTTGTGCTGCAGGGGCCTGCGACCTCGCGCGCGCACGCGGCGCAGGCGCTGCGAGATCTCTATGCGTATGCGCGCGCAGGTAGAGAAGTCTCGATGAGCGACGTCGAGCGTGCCATCAATCTTGGCCTTGGGTCAGATTCCGTTGCCGCCAAGTCTGGTGTGTTTGCCACCCCGAAGCGCGTCATCTCTGCCCGCACGCCGGGGCAGGCCAGATACATCGAGGCGCTGACCCATCATGATCTCGTCTTTGGGTTAGGGCCGGCCGGAAGCGGCAAGACGTATCTTGCGGTTGCTGCCGGTGTGACGTTGCTGGTCCGCGGCGTCGTCGATCGCCTGATCCTGTCGCGACCCGCTGTCGAGGCTGGAGAGCGGCTCGGATTTCTGCCCGGGGACATGAAGGAGAAAGTGGATCCCTATCTGCGTCCTCTTTATGACGCCCTGCATGACATGTTGCCCGGGGACCAGATCCAGCGCCGTCTCGATGAGGGCGTGATCGAGGTTGCGCCGCTGGCGTTTATGCGTGGTCGCACGCTGTCGCATTGTTACGTCATTCTCGATGAGGCCCAGAACACCACACCGCAGCAGATGAAGATGTTCCTGACGCGGCTTGGCGAGGGTTCGCGCATGGCCGTCACAGGCGATCCAACCCAGACTGACCTTCCTGCGGCGCAAATGTCGGGTCTTGCCGAGGCGCGGCATGTCCTTGATGGTGTTGAAGGTGTAGCGACAGTGGAGCTGCAGGAAGAGGACGTGGTTCGTCATCCGCTGGTTCGTCGCATTGTTCGGGCTTATGCAGCACATGATCGTCTCAAGAGCGGCTCCAGGGGCGTCAAGGGTCCGCAGGGTTGATGACGCGCGCCACCACAGCGATCGAGATCATTGTCGAGACTGCGGCCTGGAAGGATGCATGGCCCGGTTATGCGGCCGCCATACGCGCGTTGGCCAGAGCTCTGGTCCGCCATGAGACGTTGCTCGGGCGTCGGCCTGAAGGGCAATTTGTCGTTGTACTTGCAGATGACAAGAGGCTGAAGAACCTGAACAGGCAGTTTCGAAGCAAGAACAAGCCCACAAACGTGTTGTCGTTTCCCGACGACGAGGCTCCGTTTGGCGGCATTGCGCTGGCCTTCGAGACCATAGAAGTGGAGTCCCGGGGGCAGGGAAAAACTTTCATAAATCACGCCAAGCATATGATTTTGCACGGATTTCTGCATTTGCTTGGGCATGATCATAAGCGAACGGTAGAGGCCCGCTTGATGGAAGCCACGGAAATCGCCATCCTTGCATCCATGCGTATTCCAAATCCCTATCTGCCAATGTCCAAGGGGCATGGCCGTGCCTGACCCATCTGACGGGCCTTCGACTGCCGGCAAGTCGCCTGAACAATCGCGATCGACCTCGTGGCCTACGGCCATCGTGGCGGTTCTGAACCGTCTTCTCAGGGGCAAGGACGAGTCTGCGAAGCTGCGGGAGAGCCTCGAGGAAGTCATCGAGCAAAGCGACGCTGAGGATCGACCGCTTGCACGCGAAGAGCGATCCATGATGCTCAATATTCTCCAGTTCGGGGAACTGACCGTCGCGGACATAATGGTACCCCGGGCCGATATCATCGGTGTGGAAGCCAGCATGTCGCTGGATGCTCTGGCGCGCATCTTCAGCGATGCCCAGCACTCGAGGCTTCCTGTGTACCGGGAGTCGCTGGATCACCCGGTCGGTATGGTCCATATCAAGGACCTTATCGGCTTGGCGGTGCCTGAAGGCGAAGGTGTTGTGCATCCCAAGACAATCCAGGACATCCGTCGTGATGTCCTGTTCGTGCCACCATCCATGCCTGTCGTGAACCTTCTGGTGAAGATGCAGTCTTCGCGCGTTCACCTGGCCCTTGTCATTGACGAGTATGGTGGTACCGATGGCCTGGTCTCGATTGAAGATATTGTCGAGCAGATCGTTGGTGATATCGAGGATGAGCACGACACCGACGATGTCCAGACCTTTACTCCTCGAGGGCCTGGCGAGTTCGATGCGAGTGCAAGGACTGATCTTGAAGAGGTCGAAAAGCTCGTCGGGTTCCGGCTTGCCGATGAGGATGTAGCCGAGGAGATCGATACACTTGCGGGGCTCGTGTTCTCGCTTGTCAGCAGAGTGCCGCAGCGCGGCGAGATCGTGAAACATCCAGCGGGCGTTGAATTCGAAGTGCTGGAGGCGGATCCGCGTCGCCTTCGGCGTTTGCGCGTTCGTGTGACACGCCCGAATGAACCCGCGCCAGCCGTTGATCGAAGTGCAGTAAATGCCCGCGTGCCAGCCGAGGCTGATGGCTAGCTTGGTCCGAACGGTCGAGCGTTTGGAGGCCTTCGCCGTGAAGGTCCAGGGGCTGCATGGGTGCAGGCGCCTGCTGCTGGCGCTGGCTGCCGGTGCTCTATCGGCACTGAGTTTTGCACCGTTGCATCTGTGGGCGTTCTGGTTCGTTGCCATGCCTGTTCTGGCGTGGGTCGTGGACTCCGCGCGCTCGGGACGTGCGCTTGAGGCTTTCGGTGTCGGTTGGGCGTTCGGTTTCGGCCAGTTCCTGGTGGGCATGCACTGGATCGGTTACCCGTTCGTGGTGGATACTGACCGCCACGCTTGGATGCTACCGTTCGTCATTCCGCTTTTCCCGGCAGGTCTTGCGATTTTCTGGGGGCTGGCGACCCTATGCGCTAGGTTTACTCCCATAGCGGGTCCAGGGCGTGTCCTGTGGCTTGCGGTGCTTCTTGCGCTTACGGAGTGGCTGCGTGGCCATGTGCTGACGGGATTGCCCTGGAACCTTCCAGGATATGTCTGGACCGGGTCGGACCTCATGGTGCAGACGGTCTCGATTTATGGCGTTTACGGACTGAGTCTGCTCACACTTGCCGCCGCGGTAGCACCAGCCATCCTCGTTCATGCCGACGGCTCTCGCCTGGAGCGCAGAAG
This sequence comes from uncultured Flavobacteriaceae bacterium, assembly GCA_964483585.1. Taxonomy (GTDB): domain Bacteria; phylum Pseudomonadota; class Alphaproteobacteria; order Micropepsales; family Micropepsaceae; genus SZUA-430. Next base: position 33,839 of record CAZABH010000001.1, on the reverse strand, counting down.
GGTTTTTGCCTTGAGCGGTGCTGCGGTCGTGGTCGGGCTTTTTGCCTTTGGCCTTTGGCGTCTTCCTGAAAAACCCGTTCCAGTATCGGACAGTGTCAGACTGCGCCTCGTGCAGCCAAATGTGCCGCAACATGAAAAGTGGAAGCCTGAGTTTACCATTCGCAACTGGGAACGTCTGGTGCGGCTTACCGCTGAACCTGGACTACCGGATCAGGCCGTTGTTGTCTGGCCGGAGGCAGCCCCCCCTTTCATGATGCTTTCGACGGAGGGCGCCCTCGAGGCCATTGCTGCCCTGCTTCCTGATGGCGCCGTTTTGCTGACCGGGACGCAGCGCGTGGAGCGCGGAGAGCCAAACCGCTACTTCAACAGCATGGTTGTGATCGATGGTCAGGGCCGGGTGCAGGCGACCTATGACAAGTCGCACCTTGTTCCCTTTGGCGAGTATCTGCCCCTGTTTGGTTTGCTGCAGCCACTTGGGATCACGCAGCTGACGGGCATGCATGGAGGTTTCTCGCAAGGTGAGGGTGTTCGCACGCTGCGCGTTCGAGGTGTGCCCGACTTTGGCGTTCTTATCTGTTACGAGATCATCTTTCCGGCTGCTGTGGTTCAGAGCGATGCGCGTCCGCAGTGGCTTGTGAACATGACCGATGACTCCTGGTTTGGACCTTGGGCCGGTCCGCTTCAGCATCTCGATATTGCCCGCGTTCGCGCCGTGGAAGAGGGGTTGCCTGTTGCGCGTGCCGCCAACACCGGCATATCGGCTATCATCGATCCCTATGGGCGAATCACTGCCTCGCTTGGCCTCGGTCGGGCCGGTGTTGTTGACGCGCCTTTGCCCGGAGCGATTGAGCCGACGCTTTATGCCTTCGCCGGAGACGCGATTTTTTTCCTGTTGCTGATTGTTTTTTCCTGCGCAGCGGCTGTTTTTCGTCGTCTACCTCTTAAAGTCAGTTGACCGTTATCGAAGCATGGCCTTATGTGACGTGTATTGAGACCGGGATGACTACTGGGGGTCGCTTGGTTTTCAGGACCGATGCGTGGGGCGCGTCGGGCATGACCTCCATGAATCCTTTTTCGGCGTTGCGTTCGCCGGAGCTCAACCATAGCGGGGGCAAGGCCACCAGTCATAGGTGGCTGCCGATAACGACGTTCATTCATTGACGTTCTGTCAGGGCTGCTGGTGGCCTCGGGCGGGCGTCTGGTCAGTCGTACAAAGGAGTCCCCCCCTTGGCCAAGAAACAACCATCCTCCGTTGACGCCCATGTTGGTAGCCGCGTGCGCCTTCGTCGCATGCTTATCGGCATGAGCCAGGAAAAGCTCGGTGAATTGCTGGGCCTGACATTCCAGCAGGTCCAGAAATATGAGAAAGGCGCCAATCGTATCGGCGCGAGCCGCCTCTACGACATCGCCACCATTCTCGGCGTGCCCGTGTCCTATTTCTTCGATGACATCTCTGCAGAGCAGGGTGTGCGTCGCGTGAACGGTCAGAACCCGGGTGTGGATATCGAGGCCGGTCCGTACATGATGGAATTCCTCTCGAGCGCGGAGGGTTTCCAGCTGGTGCGTGCTTTCACGAAAATTACTGATCCGCGCGTGCGTAAGCGCATGCTGGATCTGGTGAAGTCCCTGACAGGCGACGAAGAAGCCGCCTTCCCGGATTTCCGCGTGCTCGAGCTGCGGGAAGCGCAACGCGCTTGACGTAACAGGCCAAGCCTGAGAGAAAGCCGCGCTTTTCGCGTTCGCGATCAGCGCGGCTTTTCCATTTTCGGGCAGCAAAGCAATGTCATCGCGCAAAAATTACCTGTTCACGAGCGAGTCTGTATCCGAGGGGCATCCCGACAAGGTTTGTGACCGGATCTCTGACTCCATCGTTGACCTGTTTCTTCAGCACATGCCCGAGGCGCGCGTGGCGCTTGAGACGCTTGCGACGACCAACCGTGTTGTCCTGGCTGGTGAGGTGCGTGGTCCCGAGGCGGTCGGTCATGAGCAAATGATCGAAACGGCGCGGATGGCCATCAAGGACATTGGCTATGACCAGGAAGGCTTCGACTGGCGCAAGGCGCGGATCGAGTGTCTGGTGCATGCCCAATCGGCCGACATCGCGCAAGGCGTCGATGCGGCTGGAAACAAGGATGAAGGGGCTGGCGATCAGGGGATCATGTTTGGCTATGCCTGCCGCGAGACGGACGAGCTCATGCCGGCGCCCATTCACTATTCGCATCGCATTCTCAAGGCGCTGTCGGACGCGCGTCGCTCTGGAAAGGCTAAGGAGTTGCTGCCGGATGCGAAAAGCCAGGTCACACTGCAGTACGAGAATGGAAAGCCCGTTCGTGCCACGAAGATCGTTGTCTCGACCCAGCATATTGATGGTCTCGACCAAAAGGATATTCGTGCGATCGTAAAGCCCTATATCGAGGCGACGATGCCGCAAGGCTGGATGTGCTCCGATGATGGTCTTTTCGTGAACCCCACCGGTCGCTTCGTGATTGGTGGCCCTGATGGTGATACCGGCCTCACGGGCCGCAAGATCATCGTCGACACCTATGGTGGTGCTGCGCCGCATGGTGGTGGTGCGTTTTCTGGCAAAGATCCCACAAAGGTCGACCGGTCGGCTGCCTATGTTGCGCGATATCTTGCAAAGAATGTCGTGGCGGCCGGACTTTCCGATCGCTGCACTATCCAGATTTCCTATGCAATCGGCGTGGCTGATCCGATGTCTTTCTATGTCGACCTGCATGGATCAGGGCGCGTGGACGAAGCGAAGCTCGAAAAAGTATTGCCAGAGATGGTCAGCCTGAAGCCGCGCGGTATTCGCGAGCACCTGAAATTGAACCGTCCGATTTATGCACGCACGTCGGCTTATGGTCATTTCGGTCGCGCTGCTGAAGCAGATGGCGGTTTCTCCTGGGAGCGGACTGACCTCGTGGCCCAATTGAAGAGCGCGTTCGCCTGACGGACGAAACGGGGCAACGGCGCAGTCCTCTTCATGGGCGTCGAAAAGGACGACCGCTGAGTTCCTATCAGCAGTCGCTTCTTGCTGACTTCGGCGCTCATCACTGCCTTCCAGAAGGGCCTCTTGAACTCAGGGTGCTATTCCCAGGGGCTCGAGACTTTGCCTTCGAGGTGGGGTTTGGTGGGGGTGAGCATCTTGTGGAGCAGGCGCGGCTGAACCCCGCGACCGGTTTTATTGGATGCGAGCCCTTCGAAAATGGTGTCGCAAAGTTGCTTGCGCAGGTGCGTGCCCGCGGTGTGTCCAATGTCCGTGTTCATATGGATGACGCGCTGAGCGTTCTGCGGAGACTGCCAGATGCCTGCCTGTCGCGGGTCTTTGTGCTTTTCCCTGATCCGTGGCCAAAGTTCCGGCACCATAAGCGCCGCTTCATCCAGCCTGGTTCGCTTGAGGTTATCGCCCGTGTTCTCGGGCGAGGTGGTGAGTTGAGGGTGGCGACCGATCACCCTGATTATGCGCATTGGGTTCTCATGCATTTGATGGCGGACCATCAATTCAAGTGGCATGCCGAAACTGCGGCCGATTGGCGCGATCGGCCTCTCGACTGGGTTTCAACCCGTTACGAGCAGAAGGCTTTGGCAGCTGGGCGTCCCTGCGTTTACCTCAGATTTTTCAGGACCTGAGAACGAATTGCCTTGGATTGGTGTCAGGGCTCCTGTAGAACCAACTCGTTTTCCGGACAAGATGAGCTTGTTCGCTGGCTGACCGCAAGGACAGCACGGCGCGAGAGGCTTTTGTCTGGCGCATGGAAGGACGCATGAGTCGTCGCGCGAAAGACCTTGAGAGCCTGATCGCCCCGATCGCGGAGACGCTGGGGTATGCCATCGTGCGCGTTCGGTTGACGGGAGCCGTGCGGCCCACATTGCAAGTGATGGCGGAGTTGCCGGATGGCACGATGCCCATCGAGCATTGTGCCAGGCTCAGCGAGGCGATTTCGGCTGCCTTCGAACAAGACGATCCAATTGAAGGGGAGTATGTGCTCGAGGTCTCGTCTCCGGGCATTGACCGGCCGCTCACCCGTCGACGCGACTTCGAAGCGTATCGCGGACACGAAGCGCGTCTTGATCTGGTCTCGCCGCTCGATGGACGCAAACGGATGCGTGGTGTTCTGCGCGGGCTGCGCGGTGAAGATGTTCTGATCGAGACTGAGGTTGGTCCGCAGCGCGTGAAGAACGAAGTTGCAATACCCTATACCTTGATCGGAGAGGCCAAGCTGGTCTTGACCGATGCGCTGATCGAGGATGACCTGAAGAGAAGAAAACAGGCCGGGAAGCCGGCGTAACCAAGGTGATAAACATGGCTGTCAGTGCAAACAGGCTCGAGCTGCTGCAGATCGCGGAGGCGGTCGCACGTGAGAAGTCCATCGACAAGCAGATCGTGATCGCGGCCATGGAAGAGGCTATCCAGAAGGCTGCCAAAGCCAGATACGGGCAAGACAACGAAATTCGGGCCGAGATCGATGCGAAGACCGGCGAGACCCGGCTGCATCGTGCCCGGTCCGTGGTCGAAAGGGTCGAAAACGAAGCGACCGAGATCACTCTGGATGAAGCACTGATCCGGAATCCTGCTGCTGAGACCGGTGACGTGATCCTTGAGCAATTGCCGCCGATCGACTTCGGGCGCATTGCGGCGCAGGCGGCCAAGCAGGTGATCTTCCAGAAGGTGCGCGACGCCGAGCGCGAGAAGCAGTACGAGGAGTACAAGGATCGTGTTGGCGAGATCGTGCACGGCACGGTCAAGCGCGTGGAGTACGGCAATGTTGTCGTGGACCTTGGCCGCGGAGAGGCCTTTGTCCGGCGTGACGAGTTGCTGCCGCGCGAGACTTTCCGGACCGGTGACCGAATTCGCGCCTATATCTACGACGTCCGTCGGGAGGCTCGCGGCCCGCAGATCTTCCTGTCTCGTACGCACACGCAGTTCATGGCGAAGTTGTTCGCGCAGGAGGTTCCCGAGATTTATGACGGGATTGTCGAGATCCGTTCGGTTGCACGAGATCCCGGGTCGCGTGCAAAGATCGCCGTTATTTCCAAAGACTCGTCCATCGACCCTGTTGGCGCCTGCGTCGGGATGCGTGGCAGTCGTGTCCAGGCTGTCGTGCAGGAATTGCAAGGCGAAAAGATCGACATTATCCCATGGTCGCAGGACGCCGCCAATTTCGTCGTCAATGCACTTGCGCCGGCAGAAGTGTCCAAGGTGGTCCTTGATGACGACGCGCATCGTATCGAGGTCGTGGTGGGTGATGATCAGCTCTCTCTTGCCATAGGGCGGCGTGGGCAGAATGTCAGGCTGGCCTCACAACTGACGGGCTGGCAGATCGACATTCTGACCGAAGCCGAGGAGTCCGAGCGGCGGCAGGAGCAGTTCAGGAAGCGGACCGAGCTGTTCATGAATGCGCTCGACGTGGACGAGACGTTGGCCCAGTTGCTTGCCTCGGAGAATTTCTCGCAAGTTGAAGATCTTGCCTATGTGATCACGGAGGAGCTTGCCGAGATCCAGGGGATTGGAGAGGACACTGCGAACGAGTTGCAGCGTCGTGCGCTGGAGTATCTTGAGCGCCAGAATGAGGCCTTCGATCGCAAGCGTCGGGAGTTGGGCGTCGAGGACGGCGTACTTCAAGTGGAGGGTGTCACGCCAGCCATGGCTGCTGCGCTGGGTGAGGGCGGTGTGAAGTCCCTCGAGGATCTCGCTGGTTGTGCCACCGATGACCTGGTTGGCTGGAACGAGACGGTGAATGGTGAGCGCAAGCATTTCGATGGCATGCTCGAGCCGCTCGGCGTGGGTGCTGAAGAAGCCAATGCCATCATCATGGCCGCGCGCATTGCCGCGGGTTGGGTTGAGGCTCCTGCGGCCCAGCCTGATTCAGAAGCCGACCTGGAGGTCGAGGGCTAGTGGTAGGTGGCGGGCTGACACAGCGCAAGCGCGAAGCTGACGACGAGGGGGCCGAAGGCTCCCTGCGTCGCTGCATCGTGTCCGGCGAGGTGTTGTCACCGGTGCGCATGATCCGTTTCGTCGTTGGGCCAGAGGGGCAGATCGTCCCCGACGTGGACCACAAGTTACCTGGCCGCGGCTGCTGGATTGCGGCTCAGCGTGATCTCGTTCAGCGGGCGGTCGAACGTGACCTGTTTTCGAAAGTGGCTCGTAAAAAGGTCTTTGTCACGTTTGAGCTGGCGAGCCATGTAGAGGGGTTACTCGTCGCGCGCCTTGGGGCCTTGCTGGGCCTTGCGCGGCGTGCGGGAGTGCTGACCATGGGGTTTGCCAAGGTCGAGCCGCTGCTGCGCAACCAGGCGGGGCGTATCGCCGCATTGGTCGAGGCGTCGAATTCCGGTGGGGCGGATAGGGGGAAGCTTATCTCTCTTGCAAGGCGAAACCGGGAAATACGTATTGTGGGCTGCCTGACTGATCAGGAAATCGGCGTGGCGCTGGGACGAGAAAATGTGGTACACGCCTGTGTGAGCCAGGGTCCGCTTGCTGACCGGTTTTTGTCCGAGGCAGAGAGGCTTGGCGGCTTCCGCGTGTTGTGTCCAGCCGAGTGGGACGTGGCTTCGCACCGCGAGAGCTATGACGTTTGAACGTGATATTTTCAGATAGTTGACAGAAGGGATTGAAAGGCGCGCATGACTGACAACAAGACTCCAGACGGCGATAAGACACTTCACGCCTCTGGTGCGCCCAAAACCTTGTCTGTGAAGCGTCCAGAAACGGGCGTTGTTCGTCAGGCTTTCAGCCATGGCCGCTCGAAGGCTGTCGTTGTCGAGGTCAAGCGTCCTACCGTGGTTCGGCCCGGGGGCAAGTCGGATTCGGGAAAGGCACTGCGGCCGACAGTCGCCGAGCCCGCAAAGGTTGATGCTCCAGCTCAGGCAGCTCAAGGTGCAAAGCCGGCGAAGCCGGCACCTATCCAGCCCAAACAGGGCGGAATGGTGCTGCGCACGCTTACCGAAGAAGAAAAGGAAGCGAGGCTCCGCGCTCTCAAGGACGCCCGGATTGCCGAAGAGGAAGAGCGTCGGCGTGCGCAGGAAGAAGCGAAGCGTCGTGCTGAAGAGGAAGAGCGGCTCGTAGCCGAGCGTGAGGTTGCGGCCAAGCGAAAGGCAGAGGAAGACAGTCGTCGCGTTGCCGAGGAAGATGCCCGCCGCCGTGCGGAACCTGAAGAGGAAGTTGCTGCATCCTCGAGCGTCAAACCGATCGGGCGCGTCGCTGCAGCGCCTCAACCGCGACCGGGGCGTCCTGTCGGAGCTCTAGGTTCGCGTCCGGCTGGTCCGGGCGCCGGTCCCCGGCCCCAAGGCGGAGCGCCAGCGGGTGGTGGTCGTGGTGCCCCATTTCCTCCTGGGGGTGGAAGAGGGCCGGGCGCATCTCCGGTCGGGCCATCGGGTGCTGTTCGTCGACCGCCGCAGGATGATGATGATGGTCGTCGCAGGGCTGGCGCAAAGGGGGCGCCCCCGAAGCCTGTTTCTGCGCCTCGCAAGGGCGGAGACGAGCGTCGGACAGGAAAACTTTCAGTCGTCACGGCTTTGGACGAGCAGGAGCGTGTTCGTTCCATCGCCGCCTATAAGAGGCACGTGCAGCGCGCCCAGCGTGCACAGCTCGGTATCAAAGGTGGCGGGGATGCGCCGCAGAAGATCGTCAGGGATGTTGTCATTCCTGAGTCGATCACTGTGCAGGAACTGGCGAACCGCATGGCGACACGTGCGGTCGACATCATCAAGTCCCTGATGAAGCAGGGTCAGATGGTCACGATCAATACTTCCCTTGACGCCGACACCGCGCAACTGATCGCAGAAGAGTTTGGCCACACCGTCAAGCGTGTTGCAGAGTCCGATGTGCTCGAGGGGCTTGCTGGCGAAGAGGATAGTGATGAGTCCCTTGTGGCGCGCGCCCCAGTGGTGACGATCATGGGCCATGTCGACCATGGAAAAACATCTTTGCTTGATGCTTTGAGGCAAACCGACGTTGCGGCTGGTGAGGCTGGTGGTATTACGCAGCACATTGGAGCTTATCAGGTCACGCTGCCTTCGAAGCAGAAGATCACTTTTCTCGACACCCCGGGCCATGCAGCCTTCACTGCCATGCGTGCCCGCGGAGCCAAAGTCACGGATATCGTGGTTCTGGTGGTTGCTGCAGATGACGGGGTCATGCCCCAGACCATCGAAGCCATAAATCACGCGAAGGCCGCAAAGGTTCCAATCATTGTTGCCATCAACAAGATCGACAAGCCCGGATGCCAGCCTGATCGCGTTCGCAACGAGTTGCTAAGTCACGAAATCGTTCTTGAAGCTATGGGGGGCGACACGCTCTCGGTTGAAGTATCCGCAACCAAGAAGATCAATTTGGACAAGCTGGAGGAGGCGATTCTCCTGCAGGCCGAGGTTCTAGATCTTAAAGCCAACCCGAACCGCTCGGCGTCTGGTGCGATCGTGGAGGCCAAGCTCGACAAGGGGCGGGGGCCGGTTGCGACTGTTCTGGTGCAGCGCGGAACCATCAAGGTTGGTGATATCGTTGTGGCTGGCGCTGAGTGGGGCCGTGTGCGCGCTCTTGTCAACGAGCGCGGTGGCCAGGTGCAAAGTGCTGGTCCGTCCGAGCCCGTCGAGATCCTCGGCCTTTCGGCGCCTCCGGAAGCTGGCGATGATTTTGCTGTGGTGGACAGTGAGGGCCGCGCCCGCGAGATCGCCGATTTCCGGGCTCGCAAGAAGAAAGAAATACGATCGCGCGCCAGTGGTCGTGCATCGCTCGATCAGGTTCTCGCTGCAAGGGGGCAGGGTGAGGCGAAAATCCTGCCATTGGTCGTGAAGTCCGATGTGCAGGGTTCAGTCGAGGCGATTTCGGCGGCACTGTCGCAGTTATCCACGTCGGAAGTGAAGGCGCAGGTGCTGCATGCTGGCGTCGGTGGTGTCACGCAGAGCGATATCATCCTGGCGCGAGCGTCCGGTGCGCCGATCATTGCGTTCAATGTTCGTGCCACCGCCGAGGCCCGTGACATGGCCAAGCGCGATGGGGTCGAAATCCGCTACTATTCCATCATCTACAACATCATCGATGATATCAGGGCTGCGATGTCTGGCCTGTTGTCGCCGACATTGCGCGAGAACTTCCTTGGGTATGCCGAAATCCTCGAGGTCTTCAATATCACCAAGATTGGTAAGGTGGCTGGCTGTCGCGTGACGGAAGGCAAGGTGCTACGCGGCAACAAGGTCCGGCTGCTCCGTGACAATGTCGTGATCCACGAAGGCACCCTGTCAACTCTGAAGCGGTTCAAGGACGAGGTGAAGGAAGTGGTTGTTGGCCAGGAATGCGGCATGGCTTTCGAGAACTACCAGGACATCCAGAAAGGCGACCAGATCGAGTGCTTCGAGGTGGAGACCGTCAAGCGGACCCTGTGATATATCCCGGGGCCTGCGATGATGCAGTCCGGTGTGCTCCATCCGGGCTGCAGGGCAGGCGGTTTGGTCTCAACGCAGTCTTGACCGAGGCTGCCTCTCATTCAGTAGAAGCTTGCTGAACATGGCCCGCAAATCATCGAAACAGGCGCAGGGACAGGGCCGCAGCCAGAGGCAGCTGCGCGTTGCAGAAGAGATCCGGCACATCCTTGCTGAAATCCTGATGCGCGGTGAACTGCGGGATCCGGGGCTTGCCGGTATTTCGGTGACCGTTTCGGAAGTTCGTATCAGTCCAGATCTCAAAAACGCGACAGCCTTTGCAATGCCGCTGGGCGGAGCTCAGCTCGATCCGGTGCTTGAGGCCCTGAATCGCACCGCCCCCTATTTGCGTGCGCAGGTGGCAAAGACGCTGCAGTTGCGCCATGCGCCGAGCCTTTCTTTTGTCGCGGATCGTTCGTTCGACGAGGCGCATCATATTGAGGCTTTGCTTCGATCGGAGCGTGTTGCCCGCGACCTGCGCCCAACCGATAGCGTTTCCCGCCACGAAGACGATGACGATGGCGAAGCGCAAGGGTGAACCAGTTCACGGCTGGCTTGTCCTGAACAAGCCAACCGGAATTACGTCGACTAAGGCCCTCGCCATGGCGCGGCGCCTGCTCAATGCCGTGAAGGCGGGACACGCCGGAACGCTTGATCCCCTGGCTGACGGTGTCCTGCCGCTTGCCTTCGGCGAGGCGACCAAGACCGTTCCTTATCTCGTCGATGCCCGAAAATCCTACCGCTTCACGGTGCGTTGGGGGCAAGAGACGACTACGGATGATCGCGAAGGGCCAGTGGTGCGGGAGAGCGATCTCAGGCCCAATGCCGACGAGATCCTTGCCCAGCTTCCCGCGTTTTTGGGGCGCGTCCTGCAAGTGCCACCAGCGTTTTCGGCCATTCGGGTCGAAGGTCAGCGCGCTTATGATTTGGCGCGGCATGGGAAGGCTGTGGCGCTCGCGGCTCGGGAGACCGATATCTTCCGCCTTGAAATCGAAGTCATGCCTGACCGCGACCACACTGTGTTCAGCATGACCTGCGGCAAAGGGACCTATGTTCGCGCCTTTGCTCGTGACATCGGGCGCATACTTGGCTGTTTTGCCCATGTTGCGACGTTAACCCGTACTCGCGTGGGGCCCTTCGAGTTGAAGGATGCGATAACGCTGGAAAAACTGGAGGAATCTGCTAAAGACCGCTCCACCATGCGTGGCCTCTGCCCGCTTGCGACCGTGCTGGACGACATCCCGGCACTGGCCGTCACAGACCAGGAGGCCTCCCAGCTTCGGCTGGGTCGGGGGATCCTGGCGCGCGGTCGTCTCTTCATGACCGAAGGGGTTGGCGATGACAGCAGCGCACACGAGCTGCCGCCCGTCTATTGTCGAACCCGTTCCGGCGATCCGGTCGCGATTGCCGTCTTCGAGGCTGGAGAGGTGAAGCCGATACGCGTATTCAACTTTTCACATTGAGGGAACACATCGATGTCGTTGACTGCAGAGCGCAAGCTGGAAATCGTCAAGCAGTATGCCACGAAGCCTGGCGACACTGGTTCACCTGAAGTGCAGGTGGCGGTGCTTTCCGAGCGGATTTCAAACCTGACTGAGCACTTCAAGAGCCACGTGAAAGACAACCACTCGCGTCGTGGCCTGCTCAAGATGGTTTCGCAGCGTCGTCGGCTTCTGGATTATCTCAAGAAGACCGAGAAGGCCCGATATGATGCGATCATCGCAAAACTTGGCCTGCGCCGGTAAATCCGAATGAAGTTATCTTGGGGACGGGGCGCTTGCCCCGCCCATGCCCAGACCTTACCGGGACAGCGCGCTGTAGGCTTGCGCACCCGGGAAGTCAGGTTGCGCCGTTTCACTACACAATCTTTCACAAACCCATTTCCCTGCAGAAGAAGAGCAGAGAAGGCTGTCCGCAATCCGGCGGGCCGCAAACTCAGGAATGAAACAGAATGTTCGACATTCATAGAGAACACATCGAGTGGGGCGGCAAGACGCTTGTCCTCGAAACGGGCCGCATTGCGCGGCAGGCCGATGGCGCGGTGCTTGCGACCCTGGGTGAGACCAGCGTGCTTGCAACCGTCGTTTCCTCAAAGTCGCCCAAGGAAGGCATCGACTTCCTGCCGCTGACCGTCAATTACCAAGAGAAGGCCTTTGCGGCCGGTCGTATCCCCGGCGGCTATTTCAAGCGCGAGGGGCGTCCGACAGAGCGTGAAACCCTGATCTCGCGGTTGATCGATCGTCCGATCCGCCCGCTTTTCGTCGATGGATATCGCTGTGACACGCAAGTCATTGTCACGGTGCTAAGCCATGACCTGGAGAATGATCCCGATATCCTTGCCATGGTTGCCGTCTCGGCGGCGCTAACGCTTTCGGGCGTGCCATTCCAGGGTCCTGTTGGTGCTGCGCGCGTTGGATACATCAACGGTGAGTATGTGCTGAACACGCCCATCGAGAAGATGCCTGATTCCGTTCTCGATCTGGTTGTTGCTGGTACGACCGATGCCGTGTTGATGGTCGAGTCCGAAGCCAAGGAATTGCCGGAAGATGTCATGCTTGGTGCCGTGATGTTCGGGCATCGCTCGTTTCAGGCCGTCATCAACGGTATCATCCGACTTGCCGAGAAGGCTGCCAAGGATCCGCGCGATTTTACGCCACCAGATCACAGCGCCTTGTTTGCGAAGATCAAGGCGTTCGCTGAGGCTGACTTGCGGGCGGCCTATGGCGAACGCCAGAAGCAGGTGCGGTACTCGAAGATCGACGCGGTGAAGAAGCGCGTGATGGCCGAGTTCACGGGTGAGGGCAAGCCGGACCAGCCGCTGACTGTCAGTGGCCAATTCAAGGAGCTTGAGGGCGCTATCGTACGCAATGACATCCTGGATACGGGAAGGCGTATTGATGGTCGTGACACCAAGACCGTTCGGCCGATCGTTTCAGAGGTCGGGGTGCTGCCGCGTACGCATGGTTCGGCTCTGTTCACACGCGGTGAGACCCAGGCTCTGGTTGTCACGACGCTGGGCACGGGCGAGGACGAGCAATATGTCGACTCGCTGGAGGGGACGTACAAGCAGCACTTCATGCTGCATTACAATTTTCCTCCGTACTCGGTCGGCGAGACTGGCCGGATGGGGAGCCCTGGGCGCCGCGAAATCGGCCATGGAAAACTTGCCTGGCGGGCTATCAACCCGCTGCTGCCTGCCAAGGACAGCTTCCCGTACACGATCCGCGCGGTCTCGGAGATCACGGAATCGAATGGCTCTTCATCTATGGCCACCGTGTGCGGCACTTCGCTTGCCATGATGGATGCGGGCGTCCCGCTCAAGGCTCCATGCGCCGGCATTGCCATGGGCCTCATCAAGGAGGGCAGCCGATTTGCCGTGCTGTCGGACATCCTCGGTGATGAGGATCATCTTGGTGACATGGACTTCAAGGTGGCGGGGACTGCCAACGGCGTGACCTCGCTTCAGATGGACATCAAGATTACCGGTATTACCGAGGAGATCATGAAGGTCGCGCTTGGCCAGGCGAAGGATGGGCGTTTGCATATCCTCGATGAGATGGCGAAGGCCCTCACAGGTGCAAGGACAGAGCTTGGCGAGCATGCGCCGCGGATCGAGGTGATCAAGATCCCGACTGACAAGATTCGTGAAGTCATCGGATCGGGCGGAAAGGTCATCCGCGAGATCGTCGAGAAGACGGGTGCGAAGATCGACATCCAGGACGATGGTACCGTGAAGGTGGCCTCGGCGAATGGCGAGTCGATCCGCGCGGCGCTCAAGTGGATCAAGTCGATCGTCGCAGAGCCGGAGGTTGGCGAGATCTATGAGGGAACCGTCGTCAAAACGATGGATTTTGGCGCATTCGTCAATTTCTTCGGCGCACGCGACGGTCTTGTCCATATCTCGCATCTGGCGCCTCGCAAGGTTGGCAAGACGACCGATGTCGTCAAGGAAGGCGACAAGGTGTTCGTGAAGCTTCTGGGCTTCGATGATCGCGGCAAGGTGCGGCTCTCGATGAAGGTTGTCGATCAGACCACCGGCAAGGAGATCCCGCAGGAAGCTGGCGACAAGGGCGAGGGATGATCATTTGATGGACGCTGTCATCTTTGATTGTGACGGCGTCCTCATTGATTCAGAAACGATCGCACATGAAGTTGAGCTCGATGCGTTGCAGCGCATCGGGCTTTTTTTTGATGGCCATGAACACAGAGCGCGGTTGCAGGGTCTCACAGTCAAGGGCTGGGGTGATGCCCTGAATGAGATCCACAAGGCGCAGAAGGGTGGGCCACTTCCCTCTGGTTTCATGGATCAGCTGAGTGCTGAGATCACACGGCGCATCCTGTCCGACATCAGGCCCATAGCGGGCGCTTCCGATGCTGCCCGCGCGTTCCGGGGTGCCAAGGCGGTTGCGTCTTCCAGCCCAAAGCTGGAGCTTCTCGGGAAGGTCAGGGGGCTTGGTCTTTGGGACGTGTTCGACGGTCATGTCTTTTCTGGAGACGATGTCGAGCGCGGGAAGCCTGCTCCCGACCTGTTCCTGTTGGCCGCAGGGCGGTTGGGAGTGGCCGGATCACGCTGTGTCGTCATCGAGGACAGCGTCAATGGCGTGAAGGCTGGTGTTGCCGCCGGCATGACCGTCTGGGGCTTTACGGGTGGTCCGCATTGTCATCCGGAACAGGCCCGCGACTTGTTTGAGGTGGGCGCGGCACGGGTCTTTGAGAGCATGGATGCGCTTGGAGCGATCCTGTCGGGACAGGAATGAGGATTTGTGCTGGCTGGCCGGGTCAAGCCCGGCCATGACGCGTGGTGGGTTACTCGCTCTGGTCGCCTGCGAAGAGGGCCTTGATCTCGGGGGCGCCGGGCATGCCGGTTACGTTGAAGCCTGCGTCGATGTAGTGGATCTCGCCGGTGACGCCGGCCGACAGGTCACTCAGGAAATAGAGTGCGGCGCCGCCAACGTGCTGGAGTTCCACCGTCTTACGAAGGGGCGAGTACTGCTTGTACCACTTGAAGACGTTGCGTGCGTCGCCGACGGCAGCGCCTGCCAGCGTGCGCATGGGGCCCGGCGAGAGCGCGTTGACGCGGATGCCCTGGGGGCCGAGGTCGGCTGCGAGGTAGCGCACCGAGGCCTCGAGTGCCGCTTTTGCCACTCCCATGATGTTGTAGCTGGGCATTACGCGCTGCGAACCGGCGTAGGTGAGGGTGATCAGCGAGCCGCCCTGCGTCATGAGCGGGGCCGCGCGGCGGGCGATGTCGGTGAAGGAGAAGCACGAGATCTCCATCGAGCGACGGAAGTTTGCGCGCGATGTGTCGACGTAGCGGCCCTTCAACTCGTTGCGGTCGGAGAAGGCGATCGCATGCACGACAAAGTCGAGGCTGCCCCACTCGCGGCCGAGGGTCGAAAAGACGTTGTCGAGCGACTGGTCGTTCTCGACGTCCGCCTCGAGGATGATTTTCGCGCCGACGGTTTCAACGAGCGGCTTCACGCGCTTGCCGAAAGCCTCTCCCTGGTAGGTGAAGGCCAGCTCGGCGCCGTGCTCGTGGAGCGACTTGGCGATCCCCCAGGCGATGGAGTGGTCGTTGGCGACGCCCATGATGAGGCCGCGCTTGCCGGCCATGAGGTTGGTCTTGAGTGTCATGGGGGTCAGTTCGGTCTCTGGAAGACGAGGGTCGCGTTGGTGCCGCCGAAGCCGAAGGAGTTCGACATGACCGTGTTGAGGCCGGCGTTGTCGATGCGGCGGCGGATGATGTTGGCGCTGGCCACTTCGGGATCGATTTCCTGGATGTTGGCGCTTTCGCAGATGAAGTCGTTGTTGAGCATGAGCAGCGAATAGATCGCCTCGTGCACGCCGGCTGCGCCCTGGCTGTGGCCTGTCAGCGACTTCGTCGCGCTGATGGGGGGCGTCTTCTGGCCGAAGACCTCGTGGATGGCCTTGATCTCCGGGATGTCGCCGACCGGCGTGGAGGTGGCGTGCGGGTTGATGTAGTCGATCGGCGCTTTCACATTCTGGATGGCCATTCGCATGCAGCGGACAGCACCTTCACCTGAAGGGGCTACCATGTCGGCGCCATCGGCTGTTGCGCCATAGCCCACGATCTCGGCGTAGATCTTGGCGCCGCGTGCTTTGGCATGGTTCCATTCCTCGAGAACGAGTATGCCGCCGCCGCCCGAGATCACGAAGCCGTCGCGGTTCTTGTCGTAGGCGCGGCTCGCGGTTGCGGGCGTGTCATTGTACTTCGAGGACATGGCGCCCATGGCGTCGAACAGGACGGACAGGGTCCAGTCGAGCTCCTCGCCGCCGCCGGCGAACATGATGTCCTGCTTGCCCCACTGGATCATTTCGTAGGCGTTGCCGATGCAGTTGGCGGAGGTGGAGCAGGCTGATGAGATCGAATAGTTCACGCCCTTCGTCTTGAACCAGGTCGAGAGATTGGCCGAGCAGGTCGATGACATTGCCTTGGGAACAGCAAAGGGGCCGACCTTCTTGGGTCCCTTCACGGGCTCGCTGCGGGCGGTGTCTGCTGCTGCCACGATGGCCTTGGTCGAGGGGCCGCCGGATCCTACGATCAAGCCAGTGCGTTCGTTCGAGACATGGTGCGGTTCGAGGCCTGCGTCTGCAATCGCCTGGCTCATCGCCATCCATGCGTAAGCAGCGCCATCGCCCATGAAGCGGCGGGCCCGGCGGTCGACGGCGGTCTCGAGGTCGACCTTCAGGCTGCCGTGGACCTGGCTGCGGAACCCCATCTTCTGGTAGTCCTCTGCGGCGACGATGCCCGACCTTGCTTCACGAAGGGAGGCGAGCACCTCCTGTGTCGTGTTGCCGATCGAGCATACGATGCCCATGCCCGTTACAGCGACGCGTCTCATGTCAGTCGTGTCCCTTCATTGCAGTTTCAGGCTGGTACGGCCTCGTCCTGGAAGACGCCGACGCGCAGGTCCTTGGCTTCGTAGATTGTCTTTCCATCCACCATCATGGTGCCGTCCGCAATTCCCATCACAAGCTTGCCCTTCATGACACGCCTGAAATTGATCGCGTAGGTCACAAGCTTGGCGGTGGGCAAGACCATGCCGGTAAACTTCACTTCTCCCACACCAAGTGCACGGCCCTTGCCTTTTCCTCCGGCCCATCCGAGGTAGAAGCCGACGAGCTGCCACAGCGCATCCAGACCGAGACAGCCTGGCATGACGGGATCTGACTCGAAGTGGCACTTGAAGAACCAGTGATCCGGAGAGATATCGAACTCGGCCTCTATGTAGCCCTTGTCGTTTGCGCCGCCCTTCTCGGAGATCCGGGTGATGCGGTCGAACATCAGCATCGGTGGGAGAGGTAATCTCGGGAAGCCAGGGCCGAACAGCGTGCCATGGGCGCATTTGAGAAGGTCTTCGCGCTGGAAGCTTGAATAGGCCTTCGCCGGGTTTGTTTCTGCGGTTTCCATCTGGATTTTCCGGGCCTTTTGTGAGCGTGCGCTTGACTTTTGGCGTTAACCATCCAGAGATGCTTGAGCGCGGTCGAGATAACTTCAAAACCGTGCGCCAAGCCCTTGCATGGCTGTTTGCTTGTTAGCGGACACTAAGGGCTGGCTTGCAGTGTTTCAACCTCGGATGGTGAGTGAGCGGGGTGTCAGGCGTGCGGTCCACAGGATCAAAGTCCGTCAGAGCCAAGGGCCGCTCACGCGTTGAGCGAAGTGGTTGCCCTGGCAGCATTGCGGCTCGGTTGCGTGAAGCGCACCTGCGTCCAACACGCCAGAGGCTGACGTTGGCAAGACTTCTGTTCTCCGCGGGTCACCGACACGTGACTGCCGAGGATCTGCATGCCGAGGTGATGGGGGCAGGGGAGCGGTTGTCGCTGGCTACAGTCTACAACACTTTGCACCAGTTCACGCGCGCAGGTCTCTTGCGCCCCGTGATTGTCGATGGCGATAGGGTTCACTTCGATACCAATACTGCCGAGCACTATCATTTCTACAGCGAGGCCGACGGTCTCCTTGTCGATATTTCCGGCGAGGGTGTCCGCATCGAGGGGTTGCCTTGCCCGCCTGCAGGTAGAGAGATCCAGCGTGTCGACATTGTCGTGCGCCTGAGGCCTCGGCGTCGAAATTAGAACAATTCCAACTTATTGACTTTATCCCCTGTCGCCTTAATGTTTACCATCTTAGATCCGTGCACTTGTTTGATGACCTGAAGAGGAGAGGACCGTGACGAAGCTTGCAGACTCCAAGACCCTTGAGAACCTGAAGGCTGCCTTTGCTGGTGAAAGCCAGGCCAATCGCCGCTATTTGTATTTCGCGCAAAAGGCCGATGTTGAAGGTTACAACGACGTGGCTACCGTCTTCCGTTCGACGGCCGAGGGTGAGACTGGCCATGCTCATGGTCATCTTGAGTTTCTTGAGGCTGTTGGTGATCCGGCGACGGGCCTGAAGATTGGCTCGACAGCGGACAACCTCAAGGCCTCGATTGCCGGCGAAACACACGAATACACGGACATGTACCCGGGCATGGCCAAGACGGCACGGCAGGAAGGTTTTGACGAGATTGCCGACTGGTTCGAAACCCTTGCCAAGGCTGAAAAGAGCCATGCCGGGCGTTTCCAGAAGGCCCTCGATAACCTGGGCTAACAGCTCTGGGGAAGCGTGGCCTAGTGGCCATGTTTCCCCTTTTTCACATACAGCAGCCACAAGCGGGCGGGTGCTTTCGTGCCCGGGGGTACCATCATGAGAGAAGGCAGTCTGCAGGCACCTGTGCGGCATCCGCTGAACTGGCAGGATCCCGATTTCCTCGATGAGAAGAAGCTTGATGAGGAGATGCGTCGCGTCTTCGACATCTGTCATGGCTGTCGGCGTTGCTTCAACCTTTGCGACTCGTTCCCGCGCCTGTTCGACCTCGTAGACAATTCGCCGACCGAGGAGATGGACGGCGTGAAGTCGGAGGATTTCGGCCAGGTCGTGGATGCCTGCACGCTGTGCGACATGTGCTTCATGACGAAGTGCCCGTATGTTCCTCCACACGAGTTCAATCTCGACTTTCCCCATCTGATGCTGCGCTACCGTGCAGCTGAAGCCGCCAAGGGAAAGACCCATTTCGTTGCGCGTCAGCTTGCCGAGATGGACCGAAATGGAACGATGGCCACTGTGGTTGCGCCTGTCGCCAATTGGGGGTCCAACGTCAAAAACCAGACCACGCGCAAACTTGCCGAGACTGTCGCAGGCATCGATGCGCGTGCGGAGTTGCCCAAGTTCAATTCGCGTACATTCTTGATGCAGGACCGTGCAGATCCCGGTTTTGCCAATGAGGCTGCGCCTGCCTTTGGCAAGCGAAAGGCGCTTCTGTTCGCGACCTGCTTCGTCAACTACAACCGACCCATCACTGGCATGGCTGCTCGCAAGTTGCTCAACCACCTGGGTGTGGAAGCCATCGTCGAGTATCCGGGCTGTTGTGGCATGCCTTTTCTGGAGCAGGCGAATCTGGAGCGTGTGGCGGCACAGGCGGAAAAGGTTTCAGCAGCGCTCGTGTCCTATATCGACAAGGGCTATGACATCATCACGCTCACAGCGAGCTGCGGGTTGATGTTCAAGTTCGAATGGCCTCTGATCGTACCAAAGAACGAGAATGTTGCCCGGCTGGCCAAGGCCACGTTCGATATCGACGAGTATGTGGTGGATATTGCGAAGAAGCATGGTCTTCCTGCCGGTGCCAAACCTGTCGATGGCGGTGTCAGCGTTCATCTGGCCTGTCATGCGCGGGCGCAAAACATGGGGCCCAAGGCGGCCGAGATGCTCAAGTTGCTGCCGGAGACGAAGGTCGACGTGGTCGAGCGATGCTCGGGTCACGGCGGGACCTTTGGTGTCCTGAAGCCAACGCATGACCTTGCCGTCAAGGTGGGGCGCCCTGCGGCACGATCAGCTGCCGGGCAGGGAAATGCGCATGTCGTGTCGGATTGTCCACTTGCTGCCAAGCACCTGAAGCAGATCATGCAGGGACAGGATGCAAGCAAGGTCGTCTCGGATGCGACACATCCAGTTGAACTCATGGCCAAGGCCTATGGACTTGTGGAGTAGTATCATGCCGCTTGAGCTCAAGAAGATTACAACAGCAGACATCATCGACACCCAGGCTTATGCCGCGCAGCGATCGGAGCGCCGCAAGGCTATTCTGCCCCGCAAGAAGCTGCGCCGGGTCGAGGTCGGGCCGCATGCGACTTTCTATTTTGAGTGTTTCGAGACCATGCTGCAGCAAGTCCAGGAAATGCTCTATATCGAGAAGGGCGGGGCGGAGCAGGTCGAGGATGAACTCAGGGCCTATAATCCTCTTATTCCGCAGGGCAATGAACTTGTGGCCACGGTCATGTTCGAGATCGAAGACGAGCGGCAGCGCGCGATCATCCTGCGCCAGCTGACACATGTTGAAGAGACCATCTTTCTCGATGTTGGTGGTGAGCGGGTCAAGGCAGGCTTCGAACAGGAGACAGAGAGGACGGCGCCTGACGGGAAGACGTCGTCCGTGCACTTCATCCGTTTCAGCCTGACCCCGGCACAGATTGCACGGTTCCGCGATGTGTCCGTGCCGGTCATGCTGGGCTTCGCGCATACGAATTATGGCCATATCGCCATGCTGCAAGGCGCCACACGGAAGGAGCTTGCGGGCGACTTTGCCTGATGCTGCGCGACGGCGTCCTGATATAATGGGTTCATGAGCCTTTCGGACGATGAAATTGAGCGCTATGCGCGCCACTTGATTCTGCGCGAGATTGGGGGCGCTGGGCAGGCGCGGCTCTCCAAGGCCCGCGTTCTCGTCGTGGGTGCTGGCGGGCTTGGAAGCCCTGCCATTCTTTATCTTGCGGCGGCGGGCGTTGGGACCATCGGGATCGTAGATCCTGACCAGGTTTCGCTGTCGAACCTGCAGAGGCAGATTGCCCATCGCACGCAGGATGTCGGGCGTTTGAAAACAGAGAGTGCCGTCGAGCGTGCCAGCGCGATCAATCCGCATGTACATGTCGAGGCATATTCTGTCAGGCTTGATGCGGATAATGTCGCGGATTTGAT
The DNA here is from genome assembly GCA_964483585.1 of uncultured Flavobacteriaceae bacterium. Classification (GTDB taxonomy): domain Bacteria; phylum Pseudomonadota; class Alphaproteobacteria; order Micropepsales; family Micropepsaceae; genus SZUA-430. The sequence goes on along the minus strand of CAZABH010000001.1, from coordinate 13,387 downwards.
TGCCTCACATGACCTTGTGATTGATGGGTCGGACAACTTTGCAACGCGCTTCCTCGTCAACGACACATGCTATCGGGTTGGGCGCACGCTTGTCTCTGGCGCAGTCGGTCAGTTCGATGGGCAGCTGGCGGTCTACAAGGCCCACCTGCGGCCCGGGGGGCGACGCGTCTATCCCTGCTATCGATGTCTTGTTCCGGAGGTCCCCGAGGGCGCTGAAACCTGCACGGGGGCTGGCGTCGTGGGGGCGCTGACCGGGGTCATCGGGTCGATGCAGGCTCTTGAGGCAATTAAGGAAATCCTCGAAATTGGCGTGAGCCTTGCAGGCCATTTGTTGCTGTACGATGGACTGGGAGCTACGGTGCGCACAGTGAGGCTGCCGCCGGATCCGGTGTGCGTTGTGTGCGGGCGAGGCTGAGCTTGCCCTGCCTTGACCTGCCCGGGACATCGCAGATTGTCAGGGCTGGGATCTCGCCTTTTGGGTCCGGAGGCGATAACTGTCGCGCCCAATTTCTTAAATCTGGAACAGACAGATGCCCGAGCCGCGTCAGGACCGACGCCATGGAAGCCGCTTTGCCGCGTGGCTTCTGACCCAAGAGCCAGCGGACGAACCACTTGCCGAGGTCATGCACGCCGAGCGCGTCCCGGGGTCGCCGTTCGGGTTTCTTCGCTTCCTGGTCGCGCGGCACTACAGGTGGCATGTCATTGCATTTGTTGCCTGCGTGGCGGTCGCGACAGCGATCCAAGCCATGAGCCCCTATGTTCTTGGGCGCATGATCAATGCGCTGACCGGTGCGGTGCAGGCCGGGACCGGTGACTGGGCTGTGGTCGCGTCGTATGTGGCGCTGTTCGGATTTGTCTGGTACGCGCCTGCGGTGGTCGTGCGCAGCGCTGAGGCCATCGATATTTACATGAGCCCTCGAATGCGGGCGCTGGCTCAGAAATATCTGTTTGCTTACCTTCTGGGACACAGCCCGCGCTACTTCCAGGAAAATTTCGCGGGCAAGCTTGGGCAGAAGATCAAGCAGGCAGGGCAGGCAACGGTCTCGCTTCTGAACATTGTTGCGTTCGAGTGCGTGCGCATCGTGGTGCTTCTCACGGTGGGGGGCGTTTTACTGGCGATGCAGAGCACGATGTATGCGGTGCTGCTTTTTGCGTGGGCTGCGATCTATCTTGTGATGGTGACGTTCCTTGCCCGTCGCTGTGTCGAACTTTCGAAATCTTTCTCCGACGAGGTCTCGACGTCGACTGGAAAGCTGATCGACGCGATTTCGAATGCGGACCTGGTCAGGGCCTTTGCGCGCGGAGCGCACGAGCGCCGCTTTCTGTCGGGTTACCTGGCTGACGAGATGAATGCCTCGCAATCGCTGCGCTGGTTCCTGATTGTCATGCGCCTGTTCATGTCGACCGCCATGCTTGTCCTGCTGCTAGGGCTTGTGGTCGTGTCCATGAGCGATGCCCTGTCGGGGGAGATCAGCATTGGCGCTTTCACCATGATCTTCTTTCTTGGCTCAATGATTGCCAACTCCGTGCAGGAGCTGTCCTATCGCATGCTGGATTTCTTCGAGCAGCTGGGGACCCTTGCGGAGGCGCTCGAGCTTGTCACCCAGCCGCATGAGATCGTAGACAAGCCGGGGGCTAGTCCGCTTGTGGTGGCGCGTGGAGAAATCCTGTTCGACAACGTCACTTTTGCCCATGCGGATGGTCATCCTGTTTTCCAGGGGTTGACGCTTGCGATCAAGGCTGGTGAGCGTGTCGGCCTGGTTGGCAAATCAGGTGCCGGCAAGTCGACTTTGGTCAAGCTCATGCGGCGGCAGTTCGAGCCTCAGTCTGGACGCGTCCTGATTGATGGGCAAGATGTCTCGGCAGTGACCTGGGACTCGGTCAATGAGGCGATCGCCGAGGTGCAGCAGATGCCTGGGGTGTTTCACCGGCCCGTGCGTGACAATATCCGCTACTCGCGGCCCGATGCGGACGACTCGCTTGTCATTTCGGCGGCGAAGGACGCGCATGCCCATGATTTCATCACCGGGCGTGAGGCTGGCTACGACACGATCGTGGGTGAGCAGGGCATCAAGCTTTCAGGAGGCGAGCGCCAGCGCGTAGCAATTGCGCGCGCCCTGATCAAGGATGCGAAGATCCTGGTTCTTGACGAGGCGACTTCGTCCCTGGACACGGAAAGCGAGCATCTGATCCAGGAGGCCTTGTTCGAGTTGATGAAGGGTCGAACGGTAATTGCCATCGCACACCGGTTGTCGACCATCGTGGGCATGGACCGGATTGTCTATCTGGAGCATGGGCGCATCGTCGAGGATGGCAGTCATGCCGAGCTGATTGCGCGTAACGGTCCTTATGCGCAGCTCTGGAACAGGCAGGTGGGTGGCTTCATCGAAGGCTGACGTGTTCGGGTGGGTTTGTCATTTCCGCGCGGAACAGTGGTTGATCAGCGATTGGACTCCCGGATGTCCCTGACAGCTTTTCGGATGGCTGCTTCGCGCTCGGTGCCTGAGGGGTGGGTCTGGCTTAAGCCGTCGGTCATCCCGGACTTGCTCAGTCTGGACCACAATGCAGCAGCGGCAGCGATGTCAAAGCCTGCGCGTGCAGCAAGCTCAAGCCCCTTGCGGTCAGCCTCGATCTCGCGGGCGGGGTCTGCATTCGATCCAGATCGTGTGTGCCCCAACAGGTCATGAGCCAGCTCGTGGCCCAGGATGATGGCCAGTTCGTCGCTGGAGCGCAGTGTTGCGTATAAGGCTGTTGTGATTGCTATTGCATTGCCGTCTGTCGCGGCGTTCATGTCGGGGCTGCGGATCAGCAGTGTCGGACTGGCGCAGACAGTTTCGGGGTCGACCTTGCGGGTTGTGCCGTCAGCAAGTTCAAGCCTGATCGGCCCGTTTGCGGCTGCGGCCGTTGACAGGGTGATGAACCGGGCTGTTGCTCCGGGGCCGGATGGAAGATCCTCGCCGTTGATGCGCATAAGGACATCGCCTGGCTTGAGCCCTGCCTTGTCGGCGGGTCCTGGCGTGATCGAAAGGGCGACTGTTACTGCGTCGGTCAGGCCAAACGTATCGGCGAGCCGCCTTCGGTCGTCCGGATGCGGGAAGTTGGCCCTGGACCAGACGACGAGGCCGATGTCGGCGCGGGCACGTCCCTGTAGCTGGCATTCCGGGGCTGCCACCCGGCGCAGGCGAAAGCCGACGTTCGCCACATCGGCTCGCTGTCGCATGTAAAGTTCGATGCCTTCGGTGACAGCAGGCCCTGGCGGGGATACCGCTGCGTCGAGTTGGCCAGATATGGTTCCCGGTTCTCCCAGAGATGTGCAAGCTGCGAGATGCAGCGTGATCAGGAGACAGGTGGCAGTTCTCACTCTCATCCCGGTCTTCAATCCAGATAATAGACCAACGATTTCAGGTACGCGGTTTCTGGAAGCATCGGATGAACCGGATGGTCTGGGCCTGCACCGCTTACGCGAATGAGGCGTGCTTGCCGGCCGGTGCGATGAATACCAATGGCGCACTCCTGCTGGAAGCGCTCGGCAGAAATGGCGTGGCTGCAGGAGGCTATGCACAGCAGGCCGCCGGGTGACACAAGTTCCGCACACAGGCGAGCGACTTTCCGATAGCCGCGCGCGCCGGCCTCAAGGTCCTTGCGGGCGCGTACAAAGGGCGGAGGGTCACAAGAGACAATGTCGAAGCGTTCGCCTCGCGGTCCCATGGTTTCGAGTTCAAGCATGGCGTCGCAGCGACGGGCCTCGATGGTGTCGGGGAGCTGGTTCTTGCGCGCTGTCATCATTGCCTGTTCGAGAGCGGGGGCCGAGGAGTCGAGCATCAGTGCTGTCTTTGCGCCACGCCGTGCTGCAGCCAGTGCCAATGCGCCGATATAGGAGAAGGCATCCAGAACGCGTCTGTCAGTTGACAGGCGTACAAGGAATTCCCGGTTTTCCCGCTGGTCGAAGTACCAGCCTGTCTTCTGGGCGGCGGTGGGCGCGAAGCTGTGAATGACGCCTCCCTCTTCGACAGTCGCGTACGCTGTCTCATCGCCGAAGGCGCAACGCACATCGTCTGCGAGTCCCTCGTGGGTTCGCGCCGGGGCGTCGTTCTTGATGAAGATGGCGCGGGGTGCGAACATCTCCGTCAATGCTGCGAGCCAGTGTGTCTCGAGGCTGTCCATCCCAGCCGTTCCGGACTGCGCCACAAAGACGTCATCGAAGCGGTCGATCACGAGGCCCGGGCACCCGTCTGCTTCGGCGTGGATGAGGCGATAGAAAGGTGTTGAAACGAGCGCATCGCGCAGTCGACGCGCCGTTTCGAAACGCTGAGCGAAGAACCCCTTGTCGATCGCTGCCGTCCGGTCTGGCGAGAGAATGCGCGCTGCAATCAAGCTGTGCGGGTTGAACGTCGCAGTTCCGAACGAATTTCCCTGCTCACCCGTGACGTCGACCAGCGTGCCGGGTGCCAAGGTCTTTGTCGCACGGTCCATCACGATTTCGTTCGAGTAGACCCAAGGGACGCCGCTCTTCAAGCGGGCGGCCTGTTTCGGGTTCACGCGCAGGAGCGGGCGCGTGCTCACAACATCGCCGCAAGCACGCGGTCAGGCGGCTTGTGACCGTCGGCGAAGGTCTTGATGTTGATGATGACCTTCTCGCCCATGTCGATGCGGCCTTCCAGCGTTGCCGATCCCATGTGCGGAAGGAGCACGACGTTTCGCAGCTTGAGCAGTTTTGGGTTCACCGCGGGTTCGTGCTCGAATACATCCAGGCCTGCACCGGCGATCTCGTTGGCCTCGAGCATGCGCGCGAGCGCGTTCTCATCGATGACTTCGCCACGCGCGGTGTTCACGATGAAGGCAGACGACTTCATAAGCTTCAGGCGTCTTGCAGAGAGGAGGTGGTAGGTTGCCGGCGTGTGGGGACAGTTCACCGAGACGATATCCATGCGGGCCAGCATCTGGTCGAGGCTGTCCCAGTATGTCGCCTCTAGTTCGTCCTCGATCGCCTTCGCGACGGCCTTTCGATTGTGGTAGTGGATTTGAAGGCCAAAGGCCTTGGCGCGCCTGGCTACGGCCTGACCAATGCGGCCCATGCCAATGATGCCGAGGCGTTTGCCCGTCAGTCGCTGGCCCAGCATCCAGGTTGGCGACCAGCCCTTGAACTCGCCCCTGGAGATGATGGTCGATCCCTCCACGATGCGGCGGGGCACGGCCAAGATCAGGGCCATGGTGATGTCGGCTGTGTCCTCGGTCAGGACTCCTGGCGTGTTGGTTACCGTGATGCCGCGGGCGCGCGCGGTTTCCAGGTCAATATTGTCGACACCTGCCCCGAAGTTCGCGATCAACCGCAGGCGCTCTCCCGCACGTGACAGGATGCGCGCATCAAGGCGATCGGTCACAGTTGGAACAATGACATCAGCGCGTTGTACGGCGTCGATCAATTGTTCGCGCGTCATTGCCAGATCCTCGACATTCAATCTGGCGTCGAACAGTTCCCGCATCCGGGTCTCAATGGCGTCCGGCAGCCTGCGCGTTACTATGACCAGCGGTTTCTTGTTGGGCATGGGTCGGTTTCGGTACGGGGTGGCAGTTTCTCTGTAGCAGGGGAACATTCCTGTTCATAGATAAAAATGGCCCGGATCCAATGTGCGGTCGATAACCCAAAATTAAGCGAATTGACCCTGATATTGCTCATCAAAACAGCAGTCCAACCAGAAGAACCGGCGGCTCCAAGACCGACCGGGAACGAGGGTAACTTTGCGACGGGTCCTGATTGGTCTTGTGACCGCTTTTGCCTGTTTTTCGATACTGGTGCAGGCTGATGCGCGTGAATTGGCGCCGCACGGCGTTGCGGGCACCCAACTGCAGGCAGCCCTTTCTCCTGTGACGTCGCCCAAGGTGCCGCCACCGATGGGGGCGACGGGCTTACCTGTCCCGCGCTGGGTGACCATCAAGGCGGGGCGGGTCAATGTACGGCAGGGTCCTTATCTGAACCGGGATATTCTCTGGACCTATGTCAAGCCCGGAACGCCGGTCGAAATCATTGCCGAGACCGAGGGGTGGCGGCAGATCAAGGATGTCGACGGTTCCAAGGGGTGGGTGATGGCCGCATTGCTTGATGGGCGACGCAATGTTTTGGTGACTGGCACCTTGAATGTCCCCCTCTTGAGCGAACCGCGCGAAGATGCCGAGACGCTGGCCTATGCAGCACCAGGACTTGTCGCGCGGCTGGTGTCGTGCGAGGGGCGCTGGTGCTCCGTTGCCTCGCGGGGCTATGAGGGTTATGTCGAGCGCTGGCGTCTTTGGGGCGTGCACCCCGATGAGCGGGTCAACTGATCCGTTGATCGTTCAGTCCCGACACCCCGATTAAAGGCCGTCGAAGAGCGCTGTCGACAGATAGCGTTCGGCGAACGACGGAATAATGGCGACGATCGTCTTCCCGACCATGTCGGCGCGAGCGGCGACCTCAAGGGCGGCCGCTACAGCGGCGCCTGAAGAAATGCCTACCGGGATCCCCTCGAGCCTTGCTACTTTTCTCGCAGTTGCAAACGCCGTTTCATTGCCGATCGTTATGATCTCGTCGATGACTGAGCGGTCGAGGATGGCAGGTACGAAGCCCGCACCAATGCCCTGGATCTTGTGTGGGCCAGGCTGACGGCCAGAGAGGACAGCGCTGTCCTCGGGCTCGACCGCGATCATGCGGAGTGATGGCTTGCGCTGCTTGAGGGCATTGCCGATGCCCGTGATGGTTCCACCAGTTCCGACGCCGGAGATGACAACATCGACCTTGCCTTGTGTGTCGTTCCAGATTTCCTCGGCCGTGGTGCGAGCATGGATCGAGGGATTTGCGGGGTTCTCGAATTGCTGGGGTATGACCGCGTTGGGAATCTCCTGAGCCAATTCCTGCGCGCGGGCGACCGCGCCACGCATGCCTTGGGCCGCCGGAGTGAGTTCCAGTCTTGCTCCCAGCAACAACAGCATCTTGCGTCGCTCGGTGGACATCGACTCCGGCATAACCAGAATGAGCGGGTAGCCCTTTGCAGCAGCAACAAATGCCAGGGCAATGCCCGTGTTTCCCGAGGTAGGCTCGATCAGGGTTGTGCCTGGCCGAATCCGGCCCTGGCGTTCGAGGTCGTCAATCATCGAGACGCCGATGCGATCTTTGACGCTTGAGAGAGGGTTGAAGAATTCGAGCTTCAACAGGATTTCAGCGCGCGCATTAGCCTCGCGCGAGATGCGGTGAATGCGGACCAGTGGCGTGTTGCCAATCGTGTCGATTATGGAGTCATAGATCCGGCCGCGACCGGCGCCTTCGGTTATCATGGTCTAGGTCCTTCTGGCGGCAGCTTTAGATTGCGAAATCGACACGTGGAGCGGCGGGTTCGGCTATGCCTTCCGCCTCGGCGCGCAGGCACAGATCCTCGATTGAGATTGCATCTAGCTGGCGCAACAGATCCAGGTGGATGGCTTCGATGGCCGGGCGGACCACCTTTTCGCCCATAGGCGATGCGCCAGCGAGAGGGGGCTCATCCGCGACCTCGAGTTCGGCGACGATGCGAACGATTTCTCCTGCGGTGATGCGCCTGCGCTCCTTGGCCAGCCGATAACCACCGCGCGGTCCGCGCACGCCTTTTAGAACGCCTTGACGCACAAGGGCTTGCATAACCTGTTCGAGGTAGCGATCGGGCACGCCTTGGCGGCGCATAATCTCACGCGACTGCACCGGTTCTGGTCTGGCATTGCAAGCAATGTCGACAACGGCTTCGAGGGCGAGGATGGCCTTGCGAGATAAACGGAGCATGAGCTTACCTTTCGTCCTTGGTTCGCATTCCAGTTGAGCCAAAGCCGCCTGAGCCGCGCGCCGTTTCCGGCAGGTCGGCGACGGGTTCAAAAACGATTGATGTGACTGGCGCTATGACGAGTTGCGCGATGCGGTCGTTGCGCTTAATGGAAAATGGCTCTGTTCCCAGGTTTATCAGGATCACCTTCACTTCGCCGCGGTAGTCGGCATCGATAGTGCCGGGCGCGTTCAGCACGGTGACACCGTGCTTGGCGGCTAGCCCTGAGCGAGGGCGGACTTGACCTTCAAAGCCCTCGGGTATCGCAATGGCATGCCCGGTCGGGACTGTGCAGAAGCGGCCAGGCTCCAGGGTAACGTCCTCGGAGGCATGAAGATCATAGCCCGCAGCGCCCGATGTCGCGCGTGTGGGTGGATGAATGTCTGCTGCACCCGCCACCTGATGTAACGAGATGATCACTTGCGCGGACGTCATTGCGGCCTTTCTCCGATCTGGGATGCAATGCGTGCCACGAGCCTGCGGGCTACCTCTGATTTGCTCATCGTTGGCCAAGTTTCCTCGCCATTCCGGGTCACGATGTGTACCGTGTTGCTGTCGCCGCCAAGTACGCCCTGCGATGGCGACACGTCGTTGGCCACGATCCAGTCGCAGGACTTGCGATCAAGCTTTGAGCGCGCATGCGCGAGCACGTTCTCGGTCTCGGCTGCAAAACCGATTACCAGACGGGGCCTGTCTGTGTTGCGCGTTGCTATCGCGTGCAAAATGTCCGGGTTTTCGACCAGGTGCAGGTTTGGTGGTGCGGCGCCTTGCTGCTTCTTGATCTTCTGAGCGGTTGAGCCTTCCACTCGCCAGTCGGCGACAGCTGCCGTGAAGATGGCGATGTCTGCTGGCAGTGCTTGGTCGCATGCTGCCAGCATCTCAACCGCGGTCTCGACGTTGACGGTGTTCACGCCGGGGGGTGGTACAAGAGCCGTCGGGCCTGTCACGAGTGTGGTCCTGGCACCAGCCTGTGCCAGGGCTTCGGCGATCGCGTAGCCCTGTTTCCCGGAGGACCGGTTCGAGATGAAGCGGATTGGATCGATGGCTTCCTGTGTTGGGCCTGCGGTCACGATGGCATGATGGCCTGCGAGGGGTTGGTCCGGTGTCAGTGCGGCTACGATGGCGCCAACGATCTCGGGTGGTTCGGCGAGGCGGCCGATACCGTATTCGCCGCAGGCCATGCTGCCCTCGACAGGGCCGACCATGTGAGCCCCACGGGCCAGGACCTTGGCCAGGTTTTCCTGTGTCGCCGGGTGGTGCCACATGCGCACGTTCATGGCTGGGGCAAGCAGGACGGGCTTGTCAGTTGCCAATAGGGCGGTGGCTGCAAGATCGTCGGCCCGACCCTGAGCCATGCGTGCGATTAGGTCCGCGGTTGCGGGCGCAACCACAAGCAGATCAGCGTCGCGCGAAAGGCGAATGTGCCCCATTTCGGCTTCGTCCGTGAGGCTGAAGAGGTCTTCAAAAACGCGCTCGCCCGAAAGGCCTGCGACGGACAGCGGGGTCACAAAGCGACTTCCTGCGGGTGTCAATATGCACCTGACGGACGCGCCCTGACGACGCAGGAGGCGAATGACCTCAAGACTTTTGTAGGCCGCGATGCCGCCGCCGATGATCAGCAATATGCGCTTGCCGGTGAGCACTGCAGCGGTCCTATTCACGTTGGGGCGGATCTATCTCTGCCTTTATACGCCATCAAATGTAAAAATAATACACATGTTTGACGTGTCGCCGAAGTTGGTTCTGATGGCTAGATAAGGTTCCAAACCCAGAATGCAAGCGCGAGCAGGGCGATACCCGTGAGGGGCGCGTTCCAAATCCCTCTTTTCCGACTTGCCTCCCCAATGGCCCTTGCGGATTCAGGGTGAAGGCGGATCCCCTGATCTTGAAGTGTCGCTGCGATACGTGCCGCTCCCTGCATTGCCTCGGGTATTGAAGAAAGGGCGCGGCCGAGGCTTGCGATGCCTTCCGAGGCGTCCTTGAGGCGCGCCTCTGGTCCTATACTGTCGATCATCCAGCGCTCGATGACTGGGCGGGAGGCGTCCCAGATCGAGTGATCGGGATCGAGTTGGCGGGCAACGCCTTCCACCACCACCATTGTCTTCTGCAGCATGACCAATTGGGGCTGCATGGGCATATCGAAAAGGCGTGTAACCTCGAATAGCTGGGCAAGCAGGCGTGCCATAGACATGTTGGAGGCGGGGCGGCCGAAGATGGGTTCGCCGATCGCGCGCAGGGCTTGCGCAAAATCCTCCACCGCGTGGTTTGCCGGCACGAAACCGATCTCAAGATGAATGCGAGCAACGCGCCGGTAATCCCGCGCGAGGAAGCCTGCCAGGGTCTCTGCCATGAAGCGGCGCAGGTTTGGATCGAGGCGGCCCATGATTCCGAAATCGACGATGACCAGCTTGCCGTGCTCGTCGACGAACAGGTTTCCAGGATGCATGTCGGCGTGGAAGAATCCGTCTCGCAGCGCATGGCGCAGAAAGGACTGAATGAGGTTGGTTGCGAGGCGCTTGAGGTCGTGGCCACGCGCGATCAGGGCCTCTCGATCCCTCAGGGGAGTGCCGTCAATCCATTCGGTTGCCAGCACGCGCTTGGACGTAAAATCCCAATCGACGGCTGGGATCCTCAGTTCAAGGTCGGCTACCGCGTTTGCTGCTATCTCGGTGGCTGCGGCGGCTTCCAGGCGCAGGTCCAGCTCGAGGGTGACCGAGCGGGCCAAGGTCTCGACCAAAGCGCGTGGTTTCAGGCGGCGGGCCTCGGCGTCCAGGGTTTCGAGCCAAGCGGCAGCCCAGGCGAACGCGGACAGGTCTCGGGCAAATTCGGACTCAACATCTGGGCGCAGGATCTTGAGGGCCAACATCCTTGGTGCTGCGCCTGCGGGTGAAGGCGTCAGCGCTACCTTGTGAACTTGCGCGATGGAAGCCGCGGCAACGGGCTGGGCCAGTGTGCCAATGCGTGCGGCTTTGTCGGGTCCAAGCTCGGTGACAAGGATTGCCTGCGCCTTAGCCAGCGGGAAGGGGGGGAGGCGGTCCTGCAGTTCTTCCAGATCGGCGGCGATGGCCGGGCCGATAACGTCGGGACGCGTGGCGAGGAACTGGCCCGCCTTGATGAATGACGGCCCCAGTTCTGTCAGCGCTCTTGCAAGGCGTTGGCCGCTGCGACCTGATCTCGCGGCCTTGCCCTTCGGCAACAGGCGAGACAGCAGCCGTAGAGGTGGGGGTGTCAGCGGGAGCCATTCCTGAGGGGGCAGTACGCCATGCCACGCGAGAACGCGTGCACCCCGCGCGAGGCGGCCCAATTTCTTTAAGATGCCGCGCATCCTATTCCACCCAGGCAGAATGGATCGTCACGACGCCGGCTGTCAGTTCGCGCCATTTCGTCTGCCTGAACCCTGCCGCGTCGATCATGGTGGCGAAGTCTTGGCGGGTCGGAAAGCGGCGGATCGATTCTACAAGGTACTCGTAAGCTGCGCGGTCCTGTGTCACGGCGTGGCCAATGGCGGGAATGACATTGAAGGACCAGAAATCGTAAAGCTGCCCCAGCAGAGGGTTGTCGACTTTCGAAAACTCGAGGCACAGGAAATGGCCGCGCGGCCTGAGGACGCGGCGCGCCTCTTTCAGGGCGTCGTTGATATGGGTTACGTTCCTGATGCCGAATGCGATCGTGTAGGCGTCGAAACTTGCATCGGGGAAAGGCAGTTTCTCCGCGTCGCCGCAGGTGAAGGTCATGCGTTCGCCCAGCTGGCGCTGGTTGCATCGCTGGCGCCCGACTGTCAGCATTTCTTCGTTGATGTCGCAGACCGTGGCGTGGGCCGACGTGGCGCGTGCCCCAAGGCGGTCGAGGAACCGAAAGGCGATATCCCCGGTTCCGCCTGCGACATCGAGTAAATGCATGGCGGGCCTGGGGGCAAGCCAATCGATCAGCGCGTCTTTCCAGATGCGATGAATGCCCATCGACATCAAGTCGTTCATGACGTCGTAGCGGGAGGCAACGCTGGAGAAGATCTCTCCGACAAGGCGCGGCTTATCTGCCTCCGGCACATCGCGGAACCCGAAGCTGGCCTTTGGTCCTGTGTCTGTCATGGCTCGTGGGTCACACTGTAGTCTCTCTTTTCATGCGCTTCCACGCTACACTGCGTCCCATGCCCGAGTTGCCTGAGGTTGAGACGGTTCGACGCGGCCTTGTGCCCGTCCTCGAAGGTCGCGTGCTGACGCGGGTAATCGCGCGGCGGGCGGATCTACGCTTTCCTTTGCCCAATAACTTTGCCGAACGGTTAACGGGGCGGCGCGTCGAGCGGCTCTCCAGACGAGCGAAATACATTCTGGTGCATCTCGATCGAGGCGAGGTGCTTCTGGTCCACCTTGGCATGTCTGGCCGGTTCCAGATCGAGGGTGAGGGCCTTGGGCACTTCGTCTACTCCGGAGGGGCCCCGGGAAAGCACGATCATATCGAGTTCCTGACGGATCATGGCGTGCGGATCGTTTACACCGACCATCGCCGGTTCGGCTCGATGGACCTGGTGAAGGAGACTGAGGTGGCGTTGCACAGGCTGTTGGCCATGGTCGGGCCAGAGCCTCTTGGCGAGGCTTTTGGACCCGAGGTTCTTGCGGCACGACTGAAAGGGAAGAGGACGCCCATCAAATCTGCCCTTCTTGATCAGAGAGTGGTCGCCGGACTTGGCAATATTTATGTGTGTGAGGCGCTGCATCGTGCTGGTGTTTCGCCTCGGCGGCTTGCATCCACCCTCAAGATGTCTTCGCTCGTGCCTCTCGTGAGGGAAATCAAGTCTGTGCTCGAGGAGGCCATCGAGGCTGGCGGATCGAGCTTGCGTGACTTCAAGCAGGCGAGTGGTGAGCTCGGCTATTTCCAGCATCGGTTCTTCGTCTACGACCGGGAGGGGCTGGCCTGCGGGCGCTGCGGGCGGAACATCAAGCGGATCGTCCAGGCTGCCCGCTCAACCTTTTTCTGCGCCGGCTGCCAACGCTGAGTGCTGCGGCATTGATCCCCGCAGCTTGTTCGCTTGCTGGCACTTGAGTTAAACCGCCTTTGCAAAACAACGGGTGCGCGAATGACCTACGAGACAATCAAGTATGAAGTGCGCAATGCGGTCGCGCTGATCACATTGAACAGGCCGCAGGCGCTGAATGCGTTGAATACTCAGCTGATGCGGGAATTGAGCGAGGCCGTTGGTGTGGCCGAGAGTGACGCCGCGGTTCGTTGTCTCGTCATCACGGGCTCCGAGAAGGCCTTTGCGGCGGGGGCTGATATCAAGGAGATGCAGCCCAAGACCTACATGGAGGCCTTTGGCGAGGACTTCATCACGCGCCATCACGAGCGCGTGGCCCGTTGCCGGAAGCCCGTGATCGCTGCCGTAGCAGGTTTTGCGCTGGGGGGCGGGTGCGAACTTGCCATGATGTGCGACTTCATTCTGGCGGCCGATAATGCCAAGTTTGGCCAGCCGGAAATCAAGCTGGGTGTCATGCCGGGAATTGGCGGGACCCAGCGCCTCACGAGGTTCATCGGGAAGTCCAAGGCCATGGAAATGTGCCTCACCGGTCGCA